>NZ_JBITCM010000016.1:0-252899 GCF_044453205.1 Streptomyces sp. NPDC051738
CCTCGGACCGGCGGCTGGACTTAGGTCAAGAGGTGCTGCGTGTTGACGCCGGCCACTGCGGGCGGACACCCCCCGACGCGTCCCCTTGCCGCCGTACGCGACTGCCGGCCCGTAGGGGTACGCGCCCTCGCTGTACGCCGGCGGTTGAGCGACGGCGGCTTCTCGGCGCCGGTCCAGGCAATTTCAGCCCGTCCGGCGTTTGAGGACGAGGCCCCTTCAGGGCCGAAGCGGGGGTCTGGGGGCCGCAGGCCCCCAGCAGCGCCCGCTCCGACGCCGGGGCGCTCGTCAGTGCAGTGGCTTGGTGAACCAGTGTTCGGCGTAGACGGCGTTGTTGTGCGGGGGTGTCTCCTCGTAGCCGAGGTGGGTGTAGAGGGTGCGGGCCTCTATCAGGTCGTGGCGGGTGTCGAGGATGACGCGGGTGGCGCCGAAGGTGCGGGCCGTGGACTCGGCTGCCCGTACCAGGACCCCGCCGCCACCCTTGCCGCGCATCGACTCGTGCACGAACACCCGCGTGAGCTCGGCGGTGTCCGCGTCCAGCAGCCTGATGCCGGCGGAACCGGCCGGCTCGCCCCCGTAACGCGCGATGAGCAACTGGCCCTTGGGCGGCGTGAGTTCGGAACCGGTGTGGGCGGCTATCTCGCGTTCCAGCTCGGCCGGGTCGGTGCGGTGCCCCTTGTGGAGGAGGTAGTAGCGGTCGCTGACCTCCGTGTAGTACGCCCGCCAGAGCGCGGCGGCCACGGGGGAGTCGGGGGATTCAGGGGCGACGGTCCAGGTCATGGCCGTCATTCTCCGTGGGGGAGGCGGTGGGCCCGCAAGCGAAATAGCTGCTGCCTGGTCGGGCATGCGCGGTGCGTGCCCGACCAGGTTCCCTCGGCTAGAGGTACGGCTGCGTGATCAGCTCGATCGCATGGCCGGCGGGGTCCTTGAAGTACACGCCTCGACCGCCGTGCCCGTGGTTGATCTCGCCGGGGCGGCTCATCTGCGGGTCGGCCCAGTGCACGATGCCGCGCTCGCACAGCCGGCTGTACGCGCGATCGAACAGCTCGTCGTCGAGCAGGAACGCGTAGTGCTGCATCTGGATCTCCACCGGCGGCTCGGCGAACTGGAGCAGCACCCCGTCGGCGAGCTGGATGTTGGTGAACGGACCCCAGGACGGCGCGTCCGGGATCTCCAACAGCTCTTGGAAGAACCGGGCCGACTCGTTGCGGTCCTTGGCGGCGATGATGGTGTGGTTGAACGTGGCTGTCATTCGGTGATACCTCACGGTTGTTCGGCATGGAGAGGGAGATGGACTTGGGTCTCGGGACTCGCGGGTGTGCGAGTGCCGGGCGGTCCACGTGCCGAACTGAGGGGGTGCCTTCTTCGCACCCACCGTGCGATCAGACCACCACCGGGTAGCCGATCCGTGCGTGGCTTAGTGCCGATCCGGTGTTCACGTCCGTGACCCTACTTGACCTGGTCGGCCGCCACAACGGAATTACGATCAACCGCGCTTTCGTCAGGGTGTGTTGGGCGCTGGCCGTTTGAGGCGCGTCCTGGGGGAACCCGGCAGACATGTCCACAGGTGTGATCATTCTGGTAGTGGTTGCGGTGGTCGTCGTCTTGTGCGGCGCCGCCGTCCTGGTCCTGCGCGCTCGGGGTGCGCAGGGCAGTCGGGGCCTGAAGCGGCGCTTCGGGCCCGAATACGAGCGGGCCGTGGCCCGGCACCACGGGGACGCCGCGGCCGCCGAGCGTGAGCTCGCCCAACTGGTCGAGCGGCATGGCGGGTTGCGGGAGCGGGCCCTGGAGCCGGACGAGGCCGAGCGGTTCGAGGCTCGTTGGGCCGCGGCCCAGGAGCACTTCGTCGATGCGCCGCGGCAGGCGGTCGGGGAGGCCGATCAGCTGCTCGCCGAGCTGGCGCGGGCCCGAGGCCCGCGGCGGAGCCGCTGTTGGATGCAGCCGGACGGGGAGCGCTACGAGGAGCAGCTCTCCGCCCTCTCCGTGCACCACGCGGACCATGTGCAGGGCTACCGGCACGTCCATCGGGTCGCCCACGGCAGCGAGGGGCGGCCGGACACCGAGGAGATGCGCGAGGCGTTGATCGAGGGGCGCGCGTTGTTCGAGGACCTCGTGCGGACCTCCAACAGGCAGCACGCGACGAGGAGTTGACTGACATGACGGACGTCGTGAAAGACCTGCCCCTCCTTGCGCACGACGAGCGCGACCGGCTTGAGCTGCGGGTGCAGCAGGCGGTGGCCCGCTTCGTCGATCAACCGCGGGCCGCCGTCGAGGAGGCCGATCACGTGGTCGAGGACCTCGTCGGGCGGTTCACCGAGGCCATGACCCAGCGCCGGCGCACCCTGCGCCGGTCCTGGCAGTCCGCCGACGACGAGAATGACGAGAACGCCAACGCCGACCTCGAAACCAAGACCAACGTCGACACCGAGCAGCTCCGTCTCGCGCTGCGCGACTACCGTGAGCTGGCGGAACGGCTCCTACGTCTCTGACACACGCGACGCACCGGACCCGCTGGACGCACCTGGCTCGTCCGCCGTCCGGCGTTCCTCCCGACGCTCCCGCCACTCCCGTACGACCTCCTCCACGTCGTACGGCTTCCGGCCCAGGGGTGGGCCGGGCGGGGGCTTCAGGAGCATGTCGCGGATCTTGACGTTGACGTCCGTGATGATCTTGCGGACCGCTCGTTCGGTCGGGGCCGCGTGCGCCGCCGCCAAGGCGTCCTCCGCCTCCTTGCGCAGGGCCAGGGCCGGGGGCAGCACCGACAGGCCCTCGCGGGCCATCTTGCGCTTGACCCACCACAGTTCGTCGTACGGCGATTCCAGGTCGTTCGGCAGGGGTTTGCCCTGGCCGGGCAGTCTGTCGAAGTCGCCGCGCGCCTGCGCGTCGTGGATCTGCTTGTCGACCCAGGACTCGAACGGGACACCGGGGGGCTTTCGCTCGGTCATGAGTTCATTGTGCCGGACGCGGTGGCGCCGGGCGATTTATCATGCGGGCGCGGCCAAACGGCCGCTGTACAAGGATGTTTCAGGAGGGGCGCTCGTGCTCGAACTCACCATGGCCGCCGTGTCCGCGGCGGACGAGGGTGCCACGGCCGGCATGCTCATGGCCGACGCGCCCAGCGAGCCGGGCGCCGTGCTGCGGGTGGGCCGGGACAAGTCGGTGTGCCGACTGTCGACGCCGGACGACTGGCTGTTCATCTCCCGTGTCCACCTGGAGTTCCTGTGCGGCCCCGACGGCAGTTGGCAGGTGACCTGGCTGCGCGGCTCGCAGCCCGACCCGTCCTCCGAGGTGCAGTTGACCGTGGGGGAGTACGCCCAGCCGATCGTGTACGGCGGGACGGTGCCGCTGCCGAGGGGCGGCAGCGGCGAGATCATCGTCCATGACCGCACCGCGCCGCGCAGCGTCAACGTCGGCTTCTATCACGAGGCTTGAGCCGCCCCCGCCACATTCCTTACGTCTCCCTACAGCACCCGCGCCAGCGCGAAGCCGTCGTAGCCCTTGCTGCCCACCGTCTGGACCGCCGTGCCGGTCAACCTCGGGTGGCTGCTGATCAGTTCGATCGCGGCGCGGGTGCCCTGGACGTCCGGCGCGGTGCTGTCGGCGTCGGTCACCCGGCCGCCGCGCACCACGTTGTCCACGACGATCAGGCTGCCGGTGCGGGTGAGCCTCAGGGCCCACTCGATGTAGTGCGGGTTGTTGACCTTGTCGGCGTCGATGAAGACCAGGTCGAAGGGGGCCGGGTTCTCGTCGGCCAGCTTGGGCAGCGACTCCAGGGCCGGGCCGATCCGCACCTCGACGATCTTGTCCAGGCCCGCCCGCGCGAGGTTGCGGGTGGCGACCTCGGCGTGCTTGGGGTCGTACTCCAGCGAGATCAGGCGGCCGTCCGCGGGCAGGGCACGGCCCAGCCAGATGGTGCTGTAGCCCGCGAGCGTGCCGATCTCCAGGATGTTGCGGGCGCCCTGGATCTCGGCGAGGAGCTGGAGGAGCTTGCCCTGGGGTGCGGAGACGCTGATCATCGGGATGTCCGCCGCCTCGCTGTCGCGCAGGGCCGCCTGGAGGATGTCGTCGTCGGGTGAGAGGTGGGCGGAGAAGTACTCGTCGACGTCGTTCCAGAGCTGCGACTCGCTCATCGCCTTGCCTTTCGTATGGGTAGTTAGATGCGCTAACTACCCCTCTTCCCGGTCCGCGATACCAGGATGGTCGATTCCGGCGGTCGGCGCAGGAGGCTGGGCGGTCGGGGGCGAGGGTGGAGTCGGGGGTGGCGGCGACTGAGGCCGTCGGGAGCGTCGTACGGCCGACGTGGTCGCCGTCGCCACGGTCAGGATCAGCCCGCCGGTCACCGTGAGCAGCCATGCCGGGATTCCGGCCACGGTGCGCAGCCGGTCCTCGTAGATCACCTGCTGGAAGGTGTCGTCGGACGGTGTTCGGCGCAGCACGTGGTCGCCGGAGATCCGCTCGGGACGCGGGAACTCCTGGCCGATCGCGGTGAGGAACGTCGTGCCCGCCGACAGGTCGGCCAGGGGGCCGGTCTTCGCCTTCACCCGTCCGGCGTAGGTGACGCGAGGGCGTTCGCCGCCGATCCGGGAGGCGAGTTCCATGCGGTGCGCTGCCAGCACGTACAAGCCGAGGGACTGGGGGGTGTCGGCGAGGCGGGACAGGCGCATCGGGTAGACCGGCTCGTCGGCCCTGAAGGTGAGGTGGAGGGGGTCGAGCGTGCCGGTGAGGGGGGTGCCCGCCGTCTGCGGGGTCAGCTTTACCGCGACGTACTCCCAGCGCTTTCGGACGTACGGGCGCAAGGCGTCGTCCAGCCGGGGCGGGAGTGCGAAGCCGTTGCTGTCGAGCCAGTCGTCCAGGGCGTCGGGGTCGGTGGCCGTCAGCCGGGCCACGTCGAAGGGGCCGAGGCGCTGCTTGCCGACGACGCCCACCGGGGGGCCCGCGTCGGCGCAGGGCGGGGGTGGGCGGCCGGCCGGGCCGTCGCCGGTCAGCAGGGGCCAGTCGCCGTCCTGGGGCCAGAAGTGGCGGCGCTCGCGGTGCATGGGGGCCGTGACGTCGTGCAGTTCGTCGAAGAGTTCGGGGTCGCCGAGGCGGACCGTCGCCCGCCGCGGCACCGGCATGATCCATGCGACCCGCTCGGCGTCCCCGCCGACGGTCAGCCGCATCACCACCTGCTCCCGCTCGCCGTCCCACCGCACGACGGACTCCTCGCGGCCGACCCTCATCTGTCGCGCGTCACCGGGCACCATGGCCCCGCAGCCGCACGCCCAGGCGGGTGCCACGAGCTGGCCGAGCTGGAGGGCGAGCAGCGTCAGGGCGATGGTGAGGGCGCGGCCGCGTGGGCGCCGGCGGTTCAGGGCCAGGTCCTGTTCCCCGTCCCCATCCCCGTCCCGGTCCCGGTCCCGGTCCAGCAGTAAGTCAGCCATTGCGCGCAGCCCCTCCATTCCCGCCAACCCCACCAATCCCGCAAGTCCCTCCAGCGCGGCGGCGCCAGGGCTTCAGACGGTACGGCGGATGATCCGGTTCCGGGGGTCGCGTTCCGCGATGTGATCGATTCCGCGCCGGTGGGCGGTCATTCACCGGAGGCGGGCCAACCACCCCCGGACTATCGTCAACCGGGCGAAAGGAGAGCGGACGTCAGGTGAAGCGGGGGTTGCCCGCGTCTCTCCCACCGGGGTGGGTGCGAGCCCTCATAGGTCCATAGGTCCATAGGTCCATAGGTCCGAACGCGGGGCGGGAGGCCGACGAGGCGTGGCGAAGGCGGAGCACGGTGGGCGACCGGCGGAGGCGCTGGGAGGAGCGACGGCCGTCGGCGTGGTCCAGGCACGCGTGCGCGTGGCGCGGCTCGGCCTGTGGCTGGTCGCCGCGATACTCGCCGTACGACAAGTGGCCGTCGTCCTCAGTACCCCGAGCGGCGAGCGGCTGACGGACCTGGAGACCTGGGTCGGTCCGGACGGCGTCCTGCATGTGAAGGGGTCGCTGTACGACTCGACGCAGTTCACCGGGACGCCGTTCGGCGGGCTCGTCCTCAAGCCGCTGACCCGCGCCGCCGAGCAGGCCCTCGGCTGGGGCTGGACCTTCGGCACGCTGCTGCTCGTCGTCGCCCTCGGCCTGGTCGCCGCCCGCGCCCTGCCCCAGCCGGTCAGCCGGCGTACCTCGCTGCTCGCCGCGCCCGTCGCGATCAGCCTGCTCATGCTGTCGCTGCCGGTGCGCAACACGCTCTACCTCGGCCAGACCAGCATCATCCCGGTCCTGCTCGTCCTGCTCGGCTGTTTCGCCGTGCGCGGCGAGCGGGCCAGCGGTGTGCTCATCGGCCTCGCGGCGGCGCTGCAGCCGACGTTGCTGCTGTTCACCCCGCTGCTGTGGCTCACCGGCCGTCGTAGGGCCGCGCTCTCGACGGGGGCCACGTTCGCGGGGTGCACGGTGCTCGCGGCGGTCGCGATGCCGCACGACTCGTACACCTACTGGGTCCACCACCTGGCTGGCGTCGGCCTCGGCGGACGCGCCGACGACCTCGCCAACCAGTCCCTGCACGGCGCCCTGCTCCGGCTCGGGCTGACCGGCCCGCTGGAGATCGCCCTCTTCCTGCTGCTGGGCGGCGCGGTCGCCGTCCTCGCGCTGCGCCGCGCCGTGCGCTACGCCCATGACGGACAGCTCCTGCTCGCCGTGGCGATCACAGGCTGCGCGGCGATCGTCGTGTCGCCGACCGCCTGGCAGCACCAGCTGCTGTGGGTGCTGCTGGCGGTGGTCGGGCAGGTCGGCAAGCGGGCTGGCGACCGGTATGTGTGGCCGGTCGCCGTCGTCCTGGTGATGACGCTGCCGGCGAGGATGATGGTGCCGGACAAGGTGCTCCTGCACCCCCTGCGCGCCGATCTCGTCCTCCTCGCCGCCCTCGCCACGGCGGCCGTCGTGCCGTTCCTGTCGCGCACGTCGCCGTACTGGCAGACGCCGGTTCCGACCCGGTACGCCGCCCCGGTGCCGTCCCGCTTCCGGCACATCCCGCTGGTGCGGTTCCTGCGCCGGGTGATCAGCCGTCCGAACCTGTTCTTCGAGCTGCTGCTGATCCGGGTCACCTACTACGCCTATGCCCAGATCCGGCTGGCGGCGGCCGGCGGCTCCAACTCGGCCGGACGGGCCACCGCGGAGCAGCACGGCGAGGAGATCCACTCCGTCGAACGCGCCCTGGGCATCGACATCGAGTACTGGGCCAACCACGCGGTGGTGGGGGTGGACCGGCTGCGGAACTTCTTCGACTTCTACTACGAGTCGTTCCACTTCGGCGTCCCGCTCGCCATCCTCGCCGTCCTCTACTGGCGCCGCCCCGTCGACTACCGCTGGGCCCGCACCGCGATCGGCTTCGCCACCGTCTTCGCCCTGATCGGCTTCTGGCTCTATCCGCTCGCCCCGCCCCGCCTGGTGCCCGGCCTCGGCTTCATCGACACGGTCAACGGCCCGCAGGACTTCACCCGGCCCGACTACGGCACGCTCACCGAGCTCACCAACCAGTACGCGGCGATGCCGTCCCTGCACTTCGGCTGGTCCCTGTGGTGTGGCCTGGTCATCGTCATCCTCGCCCCCAGGTGGTGGATGAAGGCCCTGGGCCTGCTGCACCCGCTGTTCACGGTCACCGCGATCGTCGTCACCGGCAACCACTGGGTGCTGGACGCCGTCGGCGGCGCGCTGGTCGTGGGCGCGGGCTTCGGGGTGACGTACCTGTTCCAGGGGCCGCGGGCCGGGGTGGTGAAGGCCCGGGCGGTGACGGCCCGGGAGGAGACGGACCGGGAGGAGACGGACCGGGCGGAGAAGGTCAGCAGCCGGTCCCCGGCCCCGGTGAAGGACCGTACTCCGAGCTGATCCGGTACTCGCCGGGCGCGGCTACGGCGAGCTGCGTGAACTCGCCCTTCGGGGCCAGGCACCCACCGCCGTCCACGTGCAGCCACGGCGAATGGGCGATGCGCACGGTGGCGATCCCCGGCCGTGACATCCGTATGACGACATCGGCGCTGGACGTCGACACGACGCTCGCGGGCCCCGACACCAGCGGCACCGCGTCCCGCACCCGGAACACCCGCCAGTGCGCGTCCTGCCACACCGGCTCCAGCCACTCGGGCCGGTGATCGCGTACGAGCCGTGCCTCGTCCTTGGCGTAGCCGTCGGGCCTGCCCAGGGGCAGCACGACGAAGCCGACGGCCCAGCGGTCCAGCCATTTCCGGTACGTCGCCGCCGAGAACGACCCGTCGTAGAACAGCCGGGCCCGCTCCATGTCGAGCTGCCGGTTCCAGCCACGGGCCATGTTGACGTGCGGGGCGAGCCCGCTGGCCTCGCGGTGGTTGCGGGCCGGGACGACCTCGACGCGGGTGCGATCGGCGCCTAGGCGGTCGAGGGCGCGGACCACTCCGTGGGTCTCGGCGGCCCAGGCCGGCACCTTCGTGGACACGTACAGGTCGTCGCCGGTCTTCTTGACGACCCAGCCGACGGAGAAGACCAGCGCGAAGACGAGCAGCTTCCGGCGGAACCCGGCGAGAGAGGGCCGGGCCAGCAGGACGGCCAGCAGCGCGGCGGGCGCGAACAGTTCGGCGAAGCGCTCGACGTTCGTGCCGATGGGGGAGGCGACGAGATACACCAGCACGGTCCCGGCCGCGTAGACGGCACCGCTCCAGCGGGCGACGCGCCAGGTGCGCGGGGCGAGGAAGGTGACGGCGAGACCGAGGAGGGCGGGCTGCCAGATACGGTCCGCGAACATCAACTGCTCGCCCTTGAAGGGGAACAGGAGGGTGGTCGCGCCGACGGTGACCGCGGGCGGGACGAGCAGGGCGAGGGCGCGTACGTAGTCCCGGGTGAGGAGATAGGCGGCCCCCACGACCGCCACGAACAGCCCCGCCACGGGGCTGGCCATGGTTGCCAGGGCGGCGCAGACGGCGGCCAGGACGATACGCCGCTGCCGGATGAGCATCAGACAGGCGCCGAGCCCGAAGGCGACGCCGAGCGCGAAGGTGGTGCGGCCGGAGGCCACGTTGCACCACAGCGCGAAGGACGCGAGGAGCGCCGGGCCGAGGGGCCTGCGGAGCCCGTCGACCCGGGTGATCAGAACGGCCGCCAGCCAGGAGGCCACGAGCCCGGAGACGACGGTGACCGCGCGGACGCCGAGGCCGGCCATCAAGTACGGGGAGATCAGGCTGTAGTTGGCGGTGTGCGTGCCGCCGTACCAGAACAGGTTGTACGCCGAGTCGCCGTGCCGGGTCGCGAAACCGGCCCAGGCGTACTGGGCGGCCAGGTCGCCGCCGCCGGTGGCGAGGAAGGCCCACCAGATCCCGTACAGCGGCAGCATGGGCAGGGTTGCGAGCAGCGGCACCCGGTGACGGGTCCAGACCGTGCGCAGTATGCGCTTGGGGTTCTGGGCCGGGGGTGCCGGCTCAGAAGGTCTCGCGCGGGTGAGCTGTTCGGCTTGGGCCACGTGATCGAAGACGCGGAACTGGGGGAAAGCGTTCACTGGCGCGTGAAGATGGCTACGTCGTTGCCGAAGGCGCAGGCCAGGCGGCCGGTGTCGTCCAGGGCCAGGGCATTGCACTCCCCCGCCACGTGGATGACGTTGATGGTCTTGCTGGTGTAGAGGTCCCAGATCCGCACTGTGTTGTCGTCGGAGCCGGTGATGGCGACGGGGTGCCCGTCCAACTCGGTGCACACCAGAGCGTTCACAGGCTCCGTAGGGACTGCCAGCGGCTGTCCGACGTGCCTGCCCGTCCGCAGGTCCCATATGCGGTAAGTCTCGTCCTCTGCGCGACTCACAACCACCGGTCGGTCCCTCAGCACCGTGCAGCCGATGGTCGCGGGCAGGTAGCCGGCCAGGGGCCTACCAACGGACCGTCCCGTAGCCAGATCCCAGATCCGCATGGTCGTGTCGCGTGACCCTGTGATCACGACAGGACGACCGTCCAGGACAGTGCACGTTGCCTCCACCACCCAGTCGGCATGGCCCCTCAGCGGTGGGTACAACTCCCCGCCGGTTGACAAGTCCCACACCCACAGGTCGGGGTGATCCAATGTGACGACCGCGACTGGACGACCGTTCAGGACAGCGCACGCAACATCAGAGACGTCGTACTCGGTGTGGATGGGTGGACAGAGGGCCTCGCCCGTCTCGATGTCCCAGGCCCGAACAGTGCGGCTCCCCTCGGTGGTGAGGGCGACTGCACGCCCGCGGAGGGTCGTACAGGACACGTCCAGAACGCTGGCGGAGTGCAGGAAGGGCTTCCCCAAGGGCAGACCCGTGTCGAGATCCCACACCCGCGCTGTGTTGTCCTCGGAGGCGGTTACGAAGACCGGTCGTCCGTTCAGAACCGCGAGATCCATGTCGGTGACCACACTGGCATGACCGGTTACCGGTCGACCGATGATCTGGCGAGGTGACAGATCCCAGACCCGGACCGTGTCATCGTCCGACCCGCTGACAGCGACCAACTGCTCGGACAACGACGCGCATGCAACTGACCGCACACTGGAGCTGTGACCCTTCAACAGGGATCCCATCTGCCGTTGGGTTGCGAGCTCCCAGATCTCCATCGCGCCGTGAAGGGAGCCGATAAGTGCTACTCGACTGCCGTTCAGTTCCGCACACACCACCGAGAGCGGTCGGTCGGTAAGACCTTGCCACGTGGCCAGGTCCTGGAGTGTCTCCAGATCCCAGATGTGTATGTGCCCTTCATGCGTGCAGCCGACAGCGATGTGGCGACCGTCGAGCTCCGTACAGGTCAGCGTCGCGATCTCATCCTGACCGTTACTCTCCAGCCAACCCAGCTCGGTGAGGGCCGACAGGTCCCACACGCGCAGCGTCGAGTCCACGGAGCGCGTCACGGCGACCGGGCGTCCACTCAGGCTGGTGCACGCCAGGAGGTGCAGGTCTTCCCCGAAGCTACCGACGCGCTGTCCGGTCGCCAGTTCCCAGATCCGCACTGTGCCGTCCCAGGAGCCAGCGACGGCGACCCGGCGGCCGTCCAACTCCGTACACGCCAGTACGCGCAAAGCCTTCGTGGGGCCGGTCAGCGGTTCTCCGACAGGTCGACTGGTGGTCAGGTCCCAGATCCGCACCGTGTTGTCGTTGGAGCCGGTGATGGCGACCGGGCGGCCGTCCAACTCCGTACAGACGACCGAGGACACCGCGTGGGTGTGGCCGATCAGAGGTGCTCCGATGGGCTGTCCGGTGGTCAGGTCCCAGATGCGCACGGTGCGGTCCCAGGAACCCGAGACGGCGACCGGGCGGCCGTCCAACTCCGTACAGTCGACCGCTTGCACGCTGCCGGTGTGGCCCGCGAACACATTGCGCATGCTGCCCGAAACCTGCGAACCGGACGCGGCGACAGGCTTCCACGCATGCTCGGCGGCCTTGCTGTTGAACGCCTCCAGCAGCGACGGCACGTTGAAGCGGGCGGCGTTCAACGCCAGGAGTTGGCGGCGGCTCGGCACGTCGAGACTGCGGTGGACGTTCAGCGAGACGAGGTAGTTCGCCGCGTGCAGTCGTGCTGTGTCGCCCTCGGCCTTCAGCAGGTGGGGCGCGAGAGTGTCGCAGTCGGCGTGGACCAGGTACTCGGTGTCGGCCAGCACCGCATCGAGCCGACCGGCGGCGGCCGCGTGGGTCGCCAAGTGGCGCAGGGCGTACGGGTGGGCGTGAGCCCAGTTCGGGCTGCCGTCGAGCTGGTAAGGCACCGTGCGTCGCAGCACCGAGGTGAACGCCCGGTGTGCCTTGTCGACGTCCTGGCCCTGACGCAAGTACTCCGCCATCGCTTCGTGGTACAGCCGGTACACCGACCGCCCGTCCTCAAGTGCTTCGACGACATACGCCCCGGCGTCCAACCGCAGCTGACGCAGATCCTCGTTGTTGTACCGGCGCCCGGACAGTTCCGAGGCGAGCGGCGCCCAGATGTCCTCCCAGGGCAGGCCCTGTCCCTCGGCGTATGCCAGCGGCCGCAGCAGATCGAGAACCTTCGTGGCGTCGTCGGCGAACCGTTGATGCAGATCGTTGTGCATGGCGTCGGCTGCCGCGCTCGGGAGCGACCTGCGCCAGGTGGGATCCCCGGGGTCGGGGATGGTGAAGGTCGCCGCGAGGGTGCCGGCGGCGATGCGGGCCACGAGGAAGGAGTCCTGGGCGGCTGCGGCGACCGCCTGCGCCACCCCGAGCCGCAGGACCTGCGGGCAGTCGAGGTATGGCGAGTCGAGGTGCGCGTCGATCAGATTGCGGATCGTGTAGGCCAGTACGGCCTCCGGGTCGGCGTACCGGGGCGAGTCGAGGTCGATCTGATCCGGCCGGTCCAGGCGGAGCGGCGCCAAGAGGTGCGGGCGGGTACCCAGGAGCAGCCGTAGGTGACGCCCCGCCAGATCCATCAAGGGACGCAGAACCTGGGTGCACAGATCGGACGGAGTCACCGCCTCGTCAAGGCCGTCGATCAACACCACACGAGGGCGGTCGGGTTCAGGACGGCCGTTGAGATGGTTCAATAGCTCGCCGACCGCCTCCGTCAGCGGCAGCCGCAGCGCGGCGGCGAGCGCGCGCACGATCTGCTGGTTGGTGAGCTTCTGGGCGTAGACCGCTGTGCCGATGGTCTTCGGCGGCGGCAAGGGGCGGTCCTCCAGACCCAGGCTCGTCAACGGGACGGTGCGCCGGTACTCCGGGTCGCTCACCGCAGCCAGCAGTCCCAGAACCGCTGTCTTGCCCGACCCGGGATCACCCGTGACCACCAACGTGGGCCGCTCATCGGGGAGTTGCAGGAGCCACTCGGTGATGTCCTCCAGTGCCTGATGCCGCCCGGAGAACCACCACCCCACCTGATGCTCGTCCCGGTGCCCCATGGCCCGCCGCAGCAGACGCGTCCGGAATTCCATGTCCCGCCGCTTGTCCTGCTCCTTCCACTCCGCCGCCTGCTGCAGAGCCATGTCCGTGTGGGACAGCCGGTTGCGGTACTTGGGATTGGGGAGGAAGGGCGGCATCTCGCCGGTGAGGCCGATGGCGTCCCAGCCGATGTGCTGGAAGCCGGGCCGCTTGGGGTCGTTGCGCGTGGCCTCGACGACGGCCCCCAGCGACAGCAGCTGCGGAGCATGACCGGCTGTCGCCAGACTTGTCACCGCCTCCGTCAGCAGCTCGGGAAACGCTCCGCTCTGGGCCAGCGTGTTCGGCTGGGTTGATGTGATCACAGCCAGGCCCGCATTCTCGTCCCGCCAACCGCTCTTCAACTTGGCCATGGCCGCGAGCAGTTCGTTGCCGCCATTACCGGAGAAACATGTGTCCAGCATCAGCAGCAGCCGCCGTACCTTCGTCCCGGCGAGGATCTTCCGGGCCAGGGTGCTCGGCTGAAGGGCGTCGTACAGGTCGTCGGGATTGGTGTCCGACGTCAGGAGTACGTACTCGTCGTTGTCGAGCAGCTCACCGTGCCCGGCGATGTACACGGCCAGGATGTCGTCGGACCGTCGCTCCGGTGCGCGGCAGAACTCCCTCAGCTCGCGCAGCAGTTGGCCCTGCGTCGGGTTCGTGCCCAGGTCGGAGACGTGCTCGTACCCGAGCTTGCCGGTGAACAGCTCCACCATCCCGCGGCGTGCCTCGACCAGGCCCGGACGGTCCCACTCCGGCGCGTGCGGGTAGTGGCTGACGGCGGTGGCGATCAGGAACCGCCGTGGGGCGTTCCCGCTCACGTCAGCCCCTCCGCCAGCCCTTCCGCCACCGCCTCGCCGGTCTCCTTCGCCGTGAGGTAGAGGGTCGCGTCGTGGGCGTGCGAGCCGTTGTGGACGACCTTCCCCGTCACCTCCGTCATCCCTGACACCCCCGTGCCGAAGAACAGGGACAGGTCCTTCACCGCCGCCACCACATCGCCCTCGTCGACGACGTTCGTCCACGCCGACGTGCCCGGCCAGCCGCCTGGTTCGGGCCGGAGCCGGTCGAGGACCATCCGCATGCCCAGCGGCGAGCCCAGCGTCACCAGCGCCCGCACCTGGTGGTCGGGCCGCGCGCACAGCGCCTCGTACGCCACGACCGAGCCCAGCGAGTGCGCGACGACCACCCGGGTGTCCGGTCCGATCGCCTCCTCCACGCGGGCGCGGGCCGCCGCCCGCAGGATGTCGTTCGTCAGGTAGCGGCGCACCTGTTTCAGGTCGAAGACCAGGGCCCGCAGGGACACATCGGCGAAGAAGCGCGCGTGCTGGAGCACCCGCAGCGCCGTCTGCACCGCCCTCGGCGAACGTGCCAGCGTGTCCGTCGCGCCGGGCGGCGGCACGGCGGCATCGGTCCGGGCGCACTCCGCCCACCACTCCAGCAGCAGCTCGGTCTCGAAGCCCTCGTCGACGTCGGCCGACGTGAACATCGGGTCCCCGACGGCCAGGGTGTGGCCCGGGGGCCGGAACAGGTCGCCGTAGAAGGCCATCCGGAAATCACCCGGACCGAGTGGACCGAGGGTTGAGCTGCCCGCCCGGTCGAGGCCGTCGGCGAGTGCCGGCTCCCACTCCTTCCGCAGCGTGTGGCTGCCCAGCCGCTGCTTGCCCACCCCGTGCACACCGACAATTCGCGCCATCGCCGCGTCCGCCCCGTTCCCCCGAGCCTCGCAAGGGTCCTCACTTTAAAGGCAAACGAGGCCGTCGAACTGGCTGCTTTCAGGCGATCCAGTGGAATGGGCGGGCCGGAACGGGGATTCTGTGCCATAGCTGAACTCGTGACCACAGCTGAGGACCCCCATTCCCAGGGAGACGACGGAGGCGACGGATCCACCGGCGACGGCGGAGATACTTCCGCGCGGCAACGCGTGTGGCGCTCGCGGCGCCGGATCCTGGTCGGAGCCTTCCTGACGGCACTGGGTGCCGCGCTGGCCACTCAGGCCGTCACCTGGCTCGACCAAGGGATGAGTTCGGTGTTCGGCGACGACGAGCCGTCCAAGCCGTCCAAGCCGCCCGAACCGCTCGTCGTCCGAGCCGACCCGCTGACCTGCTCCGCTTTCTTCACACTGCCCGACGGTGTGTCCGTGCCGGAGATGCAACGCAAGGTCGACGAACTGACCGGCGGCGACGTACGGGTCATGGAGGACGACTGGGAGGGATTCAGAAAGGATCTGTCACGGCTCGGAGCGGACTTCCTCATCGAGCACCTCGACCTGGTCGTCCGCAGTTCCCTGAGCGAGGACGTGGTGCTCAAGCGCATCCGTATCGAGGTCGAGGAACGGTCCGAGACCGACTCGGTACCCTCCTTCACCACCCTCGGAGGGTGTGGCGAACTGCCCGAACACCACTACGCCGTGGACTTCGACGACGCCAGGCCACGTCTGTCACCCGCCACGTTCTCGTACACCGTCCACAAGCGGGACACCGTGCGCATCCGCCTGAAGCTCAACACGGCGCACACCGACTGCCGCTGGCGGCTGCACCTGGACTGGGACGGCCCGCAAGGAGCCGAGACCACCACTCTCCCCGGCGGCAAGGCGACCTATCGCTCATATCCCGTGCCGGAGGAGGGCGACGCCGATGTCGTGGTTCCGGGTTGGAACGACGTTTCCACCGACTTTCCCTTCCCGGGACAGAGCTAAGGACACGGCCGCTCATGCCCGGCACTCGAACCAGACGGTTTTGCCGCCTCCGCTCACCGCATCCACGCCCCACTTGTCGGATACCGCGTCCAACAGCAGGAGCCCTCGGCCGTGCTCGTCATCCGGCGTCGACTGCGCGGGAAACGCGGGCAGTTGACCGAAGCCGTCCGTCACCTCGACCCGCACCCCGCGCGTCTGCCGCAGCAGCAGCACCTCGCACCGCCGGTCCGGAACATGCCGTACGACATTGGCGACCAGCTCGGTCACGCCCAGCTCGACGGCGTCGGTCAGATCGCGCATCCTCCACTCGTCGAGCAGCGAGCGGGCGATGGCGCGGATGTGCTGGGCCGAGTGCGTGCCGACGGTGAGGCGCATTCGGTACTGGGAGCGGAAGGGGGCCAGGTAGGTGGGAGGAATGTATCCGTTCACGGTATGAGCGTGACCTCGTACAACTACCGTGGGCTACAGGACAGATACAACCGGTTCCGAAATTGAGCCGTGTTGCAGGAGAGGGGGCTCTGCGTGACCCACATCAACACCCTCGACCCGGGTGCGTCGCCACTGGACTACTACGGCTTCGAGCTGAGGCGCTACCGCGAGGCCGCCGGGCTGACCCAGAAGGAGCTCGGGGGCATCGTCTACTGCACCGGGTCGCTGGTCGGCCAGATCGAGACGGCCCGGAAGCTGCCGACGTTGCAGTTCAGCGAGCGGGCGGATCTGGCGCTGGAGACGGGTGGGTTACTGGCTCGGTTGCATGAGTTGGTGATGCGTAGTCAACTTCCGGCCTGGTTCCAGCAAGTGGCGGAGTTGGAAGCGCGGGCGATCGAGATCTGCACGTTCCACACGCACCTGGTGCATGGGCTGTTGCAGACCAAGGCGTATGCGGGTGCTGTGCTCGGTGCGATGGACCAGAGCGACCTCGACGACCGTACGTCGGTACGGCTGGCCCGCCAGCGCATCTTCGAGAAGAGCGAGCCGCCGGTGTTCTGGGCGATCATCAGCGAAGCCGTGCTGCATCAGGAGATCGGTGGTCCGGAGGTCATGCGGGAACAACTCGCCAAGTTGTTGTCGTTCGAGAACGATCCCCGAGTCAACGTCCAGGTGCTGCCGTTCTCGGTCGGAGCCCACGCGGGCCTGCAAGGCTCGTTCGACCTCTTCCGCTTCCCGAGCGACCCGCCCATTGTCTACACCGAGGGCTACGGCAGCGGGCATCCGACGGCCAATCCAGACACCGTCAAAGACTGCTCGCTCCGTTACGATCATCTGCAAGCCGCCGCGCTTTCCCTCAAGGACTCGGCGGAGTTGATCCGGCGGGTAATGGAGGAACGCTATGGCGAGCAACGCGATTCCGGCGGGGATCCAGTGGCGTAAGTCCAGTTACAGCGGTGACCAGGGCGGCTCTTGCGTCGAATGCGCGCCGCTCGGGGCCCTGGCCTGGCGCAAGTCTTCGTACAGCAGCGACCAGGGCGGCAACTGCATCGAGATCGCCGAAACCCCCCACGCCACCCTCGCCATCCGCGACTCCAAGAACCCGGCGGGGCCAACCCTCACCCTCGACCCCGCCGCGTTCACCACCTTCGTCAACTGGACGTCGGCCGTCGGCTAGTGCCGCTGAATGATCGTGCCGGTGGCCAACCCGCCCCCGGCGCACATGGTCACCAAGGCGAACTCCTTGTCCACCCGCTCCAGTTCATGAAGCGCGGTCGTGATCAGTCGGGCCCCGGTGGCCCCCACCGGGTGCCCGAGCGCGATCCCACCGCCGTTGACGTTGACCTTCTCCAGGTCCTGCTCGAAGACCTGCGCCCAGCTCAACACCACGGACGCGAACGCCTCGTTGATCTCGACGAGGTCGATGTCCTTCAGGGACATCCCGGCCTTGCCCAGCACCGCCTTCGTCGCGTCGATCGGGCCGTCGAGGTGGAAGTGCGGGTCGGAACCCACCAACGCCTGCGCCACGATCCGCGCCCTCGGCCTCAACTTCAGCGCACGCGCCATCCGTTTCGACGCCCACATGATCGCCGCCGCGCCGTCGCTGATCTGCGACGAGTTGCCCGCCGTGTGAACGGCCGTCGGCATGACGGGTTTCAGGCCCGCCAGCGCCTCCATGGACGTGTCGCGCAGGCCCTCGTCCTTGTCGACGAGGCGCCACATGCCCTGCCCGGCGCGCTGCTCCTCCTCGGTCGTCGGGACCTGGACGGCGAACGTCTCCCGCTTGAACCGCTCCTCGGCCCAGGCGGCGGCGGCCCGTTCCTGCGAGAGCAGTCCCAGTGAGTCGACGTTCTCCCGGGTCAGCCCCCGATGGCGGGCGATGCGCTCGGCCGCCTCGAACTGGTTGGGCAGATCGACATTCCATTCATCCGGGAACGGCTTTCCGGGCCCGTGCTTGGATCCCGACCCCAGCGGCACCCGGGACATCGCCTCGACGCCACAGCTGATCCCGACGTCGATGACGCCCGCCGCGATCATGTTGGCGGTCATGTGCGAGGCCTGCTGCGAGGACCCGCACTGACAGTCGACGGTCGTCGCGGCCGTCTCGTACGGCAGGCCCATCGTGAGCCACGCCGTGCGCGCGGGGTTCATGGACTGCTCGCCGGCATGGGTCACCGTGCCGCCGACGATCTGTTCGACGCAGTCGGCGGGGATGCCGGTGCGGCCGAGGAGTTCGCGATAGGTCTCGCCCAGGAGATAAGCGGGGTGGAGGTTGGCGAGCGCGCCACCGCGCTTGCCGATCGGGGTGCGTACGGCTTCGACGATCACGGGTTCGGCAGCCATGGGTGCGGGTCCTCTCCGAGGTTCTGCGGAACTAGTACGCGTTCTAGTTCTGCTTGCAGTTTGCTGACGAAGGTTCAGTGACCGCAAGGGTCGTGCGGGCAATTGGGGGGTCCATGGCTCTTGCCTGTTGTAGAACCCGTTACTACCGTCACTCCGAATCTCGTAGCTGATGAGCCGTCAGGAGCTGCCCATGCCCTGTCCCGCGCTTCCCGACGGGTTCGACTTCACCGACCCCGACGTGCTGCACCACCGCGTGCCCCTCCCGGAGTTCGCCGAGCTGCGCCGGGCCGAACCGGTCCGCTGGATCCCCCAGTCGGGCAACGTGGCCGGGTTCCAGGACGAGGGCTACTGGGCGGTGACCCGGCACGCGGACGTCAAGTACGTGTCGACGCACCCGGAGTTGTACTCGTCCACCCTCAACACCGCGATCATCCGCTTCAACGAGCACATCGAGCGCGACGCGATCGACGCGCAGCGGCTGATCCTGCTCAACATGGACCCGCCCGAACACACCCGGGTCCGCCAGATCGTCCAGCGCGTGTTCACCCCGCGCGCCATCCGCGCCCTGGAGGAACGCCTGCGGAACCGCGCGCTGAACATCGCTGCGAACGCCCGCGAACACCCCGGTCCCTTCGACTTCGTCACCGAGGTCGCCTGCGAACTGCCCCTCCAGGCCATCGCCGAGCTGATCGGCATCCCGCAGGACGACCGGGCCAAGATCTTCGACTGGTCCAACAAGATGATCTCGTACGACGATCCCGAGTACGCCATCACCGAGGAGGTCGGCCAGGAGTCGGCCACCGAGCTGATCTCCTACGCGATGAACATGGCCGCCGACCGGAAGGCGTGCCCGGCGAAGGACCTCGTCACGACGCTGGTCGCGGCGGAGGACGAAGGGAATCTCCGCTCGGACGAGTTCGGGTTCTTCGTGCTGATGCTGGCCGTCGCGGGCAACGAGACCACCCGCAACGCCATCACCCACGGCATGCACGCCTTCCTCACCCACCCCGAGCAGTGGGAGCTGTACAAGAGGGAGCGGCCCGAGACGGCGGCCGAGGAGATCGTCCGCTGGGCGACCCCGGTGGTGTCCTTCCAGCGCACGGCGACGCAGGACACGGAGCTGGGCGGCAAGCAGATCAAGAAGGGCGACCGGGTCGGCATCTTCTACGCCTCCGCCAACCACGACCCCGAGGTCTTCGAGAACCCCGACGCCTTCGACATCACCCGCGACCCCAACCCCCACCTCGGCTTCGGCGGGGGCGGCCCGCACTACTGCCTGGGCAAGTCCCTGGCGGTCCTGGAGATCGACCTCATCTTCAACGCCGTGGCCGACGCCCTGCCCGACCTGCGGCTGGCTGGCGACCCGCGCCGACTGCGCTCCGCGTGGATCAACGGCGTGAAGGAACTACAGGTCCGCGCCCACGGTCACGGCGACGGCGATTAGAACGCCGGATACGGCGAAGGCGGCGGCCCCGGGGATCGGGGGCCGCCGCCTTCGGTCCTGTCTGGCGAGGTCGGCTCAGTGCCAGGCTCGGTGCCGGTGGCTCAGTACCAGTTGTTGGCCTGCCAGAAGTCCCAGGCGCCACAGGGGCTGCCGTAGCGCTCGTTCATGTAGTCCAGGCCCCACTTGATCTGGGTGGCCGGGTTGGTCTTCCAGTCGGAACCGGCGGAGGCCATCTTGTTGCCCGGGAGGGCCTGGACGAGGCCGTAGGCACCGGACGAGGCGTTGGTGGCGTTGGGGTTCCAGTCGCTCTCGTGGTCGACGATGTTCGAGAAGCACTCGTACTGGGCCGAGTCCGAGATCATCTTCTTCGCGATCGCCTGCGCCGAGGAGGAGGTCGCGGCCTGCGCGGGGGCGGCGGCGAACAGCGTGCCGGCCGTGGCGGCGGCCAGAGCGGCACCGGCGATGGCCTTCTTCGGGGCGGCGATGCGGCGGAGGAGAGAAACAGCGGACACGGTGAGCCTTTCGTCGGGGACAGTCCGTCGAGACATGCCGGAACCACGCGATGCGAGGCGGGGGGCATGCCGCGGCGCCGCGGCCCAGGTGGGCACGTCGGCGCCGTGCGACGTCATCCAGACAAGCAGGCCGGGAAGGCGTCCGCAATGAGCCCTTTTGCTAGTTGTGGTCGTATGTGGGAGGAAGGTCGTTTGTGTGACGTGGCTCTCAACGCGCAGGTCAGGGGCTGGATTGGCATGCGCATGGCTTCCGATTTGTCCGACTAAGATGGATCGTAGGTGATGTGGGTCATGTGGGGTGCTTCACCGGGTCTGTAACCGTCCGCTCGCGAGGCCTCACCCTGCGGGAGCGTCGAATGTGACCGGGCTCTCGAAGGCCGCACGGCGGGTGGCACGGCGCAGGGCCCTGAGGATCACCGGGCCGAGAATCAGGGTCAGGACGACGGTCGTGACCGCCCGGCCCAGGTCCCAGCCCAGGGAGGTGGCCAGACAGAACGCGAAAAAGCGGGCCAGGTTGGCGGCCACCGGGGCATCCGCGCCGAAGGCGAGGTGCGAGGCCACCTCGTCCATGAAGGGCCAGCCCGCCAGATTCGTGGCGGTGCCGTAGGCGAGAGCGGCAGGAATGCCGTACGCGCACAGCAGCAGGATCTCCGCCCGCCCGCGCAGCCGGTCCCGGCCCGGCAGCAGCCCGGCCCCCATGGTGAACCAGCCCATCGCCAGCATCTGGAACGGCATCCAGGGGCCCACCCCGCCCGTGAGCAGCGCCGACGCGAACATCGTGACCGAGCCGAGCACGAAGCCGAAGCCGGGGCCGAGGACGCGGCCGCTCAGGACCATGAGGAAGAACATCGGTTCCAGACCGGCCGTGCCGGCGCCGATCGGGCGCAGGGCGGCTCCCGTCGCGCTCAGCACGCCGAGCATCGCGACCGCCTTCGGCCCGAGACCCGACTCGGAGATCGTCGCAGCGACGACCGCGACCAGCAGCACCAGCAGGCAGGCGAAGAACCAGGGGGCGTCCTGGCTGTGGGCGACCACCGCCGATTCGGGCGGGGCGAAGAAGGGCCAGCACAGGGCGGCCAGGCCGACCGCGCTGACCAGGGCGAGGGCGGCGATGGAGCGGGGGCCCAGGTGGATGGCCCGGGCCTGGCGGGTGGCTCCGGCCTGGAGGGTGGCTCGGGTCTGGGGAGTGGCCCGGGTCTGGGGAGTGGGGTCGTCGGTCATGCCAGGGCCTCTCTCACCGCGGTGACCGTGAGCCACTTCTGCGGGGCCAGGATCTTCGCCACCTGCGGCGCGAAGGACGGCGAGGCGACCACTACGTCCGCCGCCGGGCCGTCCGCGATCACCTCGCCGTCGGCGAGCAGCACGACCCGGTGGGCCAGTTCCGCCGCCAGCTCCACGTCGTGCGTGGCCAGGACGATGGCGTGCCCCTCGGCGGCCAGTCCGCGCAGGAGCGTGAGCAGGCGGGACTTCGCCGCGTAGTCGAGGCCGCGGGTCGGTTCGTCCAGGAGCAGGAGGGGAGGGCGGGCGGTCAGGACCACCGCCAGCGCGAGCGTGAGGCGCTGGCCCTCGGAGAGGTCGCGGGGGTGGGTGTCGTCGGGGATGTCCGGGAGGAGCTCGGAGACCAGGGCTCGGCAGGTGCCGGGGGCTGCGCCCGCGTCGGCGTCTGCGGCCGTGCACTCGCCGGCGACCGTGTCGGCGTAGAGGAGGTCTCGGGGTTCCTGTGGGACCAGGCCTACGCGGCGGATCAGGTCGCGGGGTGGGGTGCGGTGGGGTACGGCTCCGCCGACGGTGACTTCGCCGGAGGAGGGTTTGAGCAGGCCGACGAGGGTGTTGAGGAGGGTGGATTTTCCGGCGCCGTTGCGGCCCATGAGGGCGATGGTTTCGCCGGGGGTGACGGTGAGGTCGATGCGGTGGAGGGCGCGGATGTGGTTTTCGCGGGTGACGGTGAGGGTGCGTGCGCCTACTAGCTCGGGGGGTGTGGATTGGGGGCGGGTGCGGGTTGTGTGTGGCTGGTCGCGCCCACGCGGCGGTAGCCGCAAATCGGATACAGCCCCGCGCCCCTTTAGGGCGTTGTCGTTCCGTTCCTCAAGTTGTTGCCGTAGGTCCGCTGCCCGTCGCCGCGCGTCTCGGACCGTCAGTGGCAGTGGGGACCAACCCGCCAAGCGGCCCAGGGCCACCACCGGTGGGTACACCGGGGATACGGCCATCACCTCTGCCGGGGTGCCCAGGATCGGGGGTGTTCCGGGGGAGGGGAGCAGGGCGATCTGGTCGGCGTACTGGATGACTCGTTCCAGGCGGTGTTCGGCCATCAGGACCGTTGTGCCCAGGTCGTGGACGAGGCGTTGGAGGACCGCCAGGACCTCTTCCGCTGCCGCCGGGTCCAGGGCCGACGTCGGTTCGTCGAGGATCAGCACGCTGGGGTGGGGGGTGAGGACCGAGCCGATCGCGACGCGCTGCTGCTGGCCGCCGGAGAGGGTGGAGATGGGGCGGTCGCGGAGGTCGGTGAGGCCGAGCAGGTCCAGGGTCTCCTCGACGCGGCGGCGCATCACGTCGGGGGCGATGCCCAACGACTCCATGCCGTAGGCGAGTTCGTCCTCGACGGTGTCGGTGACGAAGTGGGAGAGCGGGTCCTGGCCGACCGTGCCCACCACGTCGGCGAGTTCGCGTGGCTTGTGGGTGCGGGTGTCGCGGCCGGCCACCGTGACGCAGCCGCGCAGGGTGCCGCCGGTGAAGTGCGGGACGAGGCCGCTCACCGCGCCCAGGATCGTGGACTTGCCCACGCCCGACGGGCCGACGAGCAGGACCAGTTCGCCCTCCGGGACCTCGAAGTCCACGCCCTGGACGGTGGGTTCGGTGGCGCCGTCGTACGTCACGGAGACGTTCTCGAAGCGGATCACGACGGCTCCTTGGGGGCAGGGCTGCGGGGTGCGGGATTCCTGGGTGTGGGATGCCGGGGTGCGGGGCTGATGAAGGCGGGGAGCAGGCCGAGGAGGACGGCCGCCGCCGGCCACAGGGGGAGGGTGGGTGCGACGAGGGGGATCACGCCGGGGTTCAGGGCCGCCGGGTCACGGGTC
Source organism: Streptomyces sp. NPDC051738 (assembly GCF_044453205.1). NCBI lineage: Bacteria > Bacillati > Actinomycetota > Actinomycetes > Kitasatosporales > Streptomycetaceae > Streptomyces > Streptomyces sp. NPDC051738. Next base: position 23,345 of record NZ_JBITCM010000016.1, read on the forward strand.
GCGGCGAGGGTCAGCAGGGCGGCGACCGCCGCGCCGGAACCGGTGACCAGCCAGGCGCGGGCGTCCCAGGGGTCCGGGCGGTAACGGGTGCGCGGGGTGCGGCGACCGCCCAGGCGCAGGCCGGCCAGGGCGGCGGCGAGTCCGGCGAACAGGACCGGCAGTCCGTAGGTGCCGCCCTCCGCCGTCAGCAGTCCGTACGTTCCCGCGCAGACGCCGAGCAGGCCGCCCAGGGTGAGCGCGTTCGTCGTACGGCGGACTCGGGGCGGGACGTCGGCGGTGCGGCCGTAGCCGCGGGCGTCCATCGCGGCGGCCAAGGCGACCGAGCGCTCCAACGCGCCCTCCAGGACCGGGAGTCCGACGTGCAGCAGGCCGCGGATACCGGTGTCGGGTCGGCCGCGCAGACGGCGGGCGGCACGCATCCGCTGGACGTCGGCGATGAGGTTGGGGGCGTAGGTGAGGGCCACGACCACCGCGACGCCCATCTCGTACAGGGCGCCCGGGAGGGACTTGAGCAGCCGGGTGGGGTTGGCCAGGGAGTTCGCGGCGCCCACGCAGATGAGGAGGGTGACCAGCCGCAGACCGTCGTAGAGGGCCTTGACGAGGGTCTCGGCGGTGACCTTGCCGCCCAGGCGGATGCCCTGTGCCCAGTCGGGGAGCGGGACCTCGGGGAGGGTGACGATCACGTGGGTGCCGGGGAGGGGGGAGCCGAAGACCACCGCGAAGACGAGGCGGATGAGGAGGACGGCCAGGGCGAGTTTGACGAAGGCGGTGTAGGAGCGGGCCCAGGGGGCGTTGGGGCGGCAGGTCGCCACCACGTAGGCGGAGGTCGCTATGAGGAGGGCGAGGAGGAGCGGGTTGGTGGTGCGGGTGGCCGCCGTGCCCAGGGCCAGGGCCCAGAGCCACCAGGCGCCGGGGTGGAGTGAGGGCCCTGCCATCACGCCCGCCGCCGTCGTGCCTGCCAGATCGCCGCGGTTCCCAGTACGGCCACTACCGCGATCCCCGCGACGAGGCCGAGCGACGGGCCGCCGCCCGACTCGTCGTCCTTCGCGGTGGCCGTCTCCTGCGCGGCCGTCTGCCGCTCGCCCGCCGTCGGTTCGTCCGCCGTCGGTTCCTTCGCCCCCGACACCTGCTCCCCGCAGCCCGACTCCGGATACCCCGAGATCGCGCACAACAGGGCGTTCGTGTCGTAGCGCAGGGGCTTGGCCACCGAGGCCAGGGCCTCTGCCGTGGTCGCGTCGGCGGCGACGCGGGCGCATGCCGTGCGGCGGGGCGGGGGCGTCTCGCCGGACGGGGCGTCGGCCTTCGTACCGAAGTCGATGACCAGCGCCACCCGCTTCTTGCCGTCCTGCGCGGGCGTTCTCGCGCAGATCACCTGGAACACGGCGGCGCCGCGCGGGAGGGCAGCATCCTTGGAGTCCTCGCTCACCGCGAAGCGGAAGCCCTGGACGTCGCCGTCGGACGGGCGGGCGGTGGAGGGGCCCTGGGTGGCATAGGTCCAGGTGTCGCCGTCGCGGTCCCAGAAGGACCAGTAGCGGTAGCCGGTCGCCTGGGCGGCCTGGGCCGCGCCGGTCAGGACGACCAGCGCGGCGCAGAGCAGAGCGAGGGTGCGGCGGATCACGGTCGCGGGTTCTTCTTGCGGGTGCTCAGCAGGAAGCCGATGCCGATGCCCCCGACCAGGCCGACGCCGATGATCCAGGTCAGGCTGACGCCGCCGTCGTCGTCCTGCTTCTCCTCAGACGCCTTCGCCGACTCCGACTCCGACTCGGATGTCGCGGTCCGCGGGGCCGGGCCCTGCGCGTTGAGCTGCTTGACCAGGTCCGTGCCGCCGAAGGCACGCGGGTCGGTGCCCGTCGCCTCGGCGGCGAGGATCAGCTGGGCGTAGGCGGCGGGGCCACTCTGGGCGGCCCACTGCGCGGCGTTCTTCTCCAGCCAGTTCAGGGGCTTCTGGGCCGCGGCCGCACCGGCCTCGGCGGCGAGCGCGACGACCGCGTCCGCCGTGTTGCCGTAGTCGGGCTGGTCCTCGGCGCCGGCAAGGGCGGACTTCAGGTAGCCGTCCTTCTCGACCGCCTTCGCCAGGTACGCGGCACCGTTGGCTCCGGCCTGCTCCGCAGTGAGGTCGGAGGCGCCCGCGCAGGCGACATCCTTCTTCTCGCCGGCCTTCACCGACAGCATGCCGGTGCCCAGCGTGCCGACGACGGCCGCCGCCGTCGCGTCCGCGTTGGCCGCGAGCTTGCCCTTCTTGTCCGGCTGGTAGGCGAAGGCACCGCCGTCCGCGCACGGCAGGGCGAGCTTCACCAGGGCGTCGGAGGGCGACTTGCCGTCCTTGCGGACCTCGGCCGGGTCGCCGCCGGCGGCGTCGAGCGCGCCGATCACGACGGACGTCGAGTTGGCGTCGCTGGCCCCGCCGGGCGTGTAGCCCCAGCCGCCGTCCTTGTTCTGCACGGACTTCAGCCAGGTCACCGCCTTGCCGATCTCCTTCTCGTGCCCGCCGACCGAGGCCAGGCCCTGGACGGCTGCGGCCGTGCTGTTGGTGTCGACCATGGTCTTCGCGTCGCACGCCTTGGCGGGCTCCGCGCGGAACGCCGCGAACGCCCCGTCGGCGCACTGCTGCCCGGCCAGCCAGTCGATCGCCTTGACGGCGGGCTGTATGCCCACCCGGCTCTGCGCGACCAGCGCGAGGGACTGGCGCCAGACGCCGTCGTACGTCGGGTCGCCGGTGCCGTACAGCCCGGCGGGGAGCGTGACGGACGGGGACGCGGACGGGGAGGGGTCGGCGGCGACTGCGGGCGCGGCAGAGGCGGTGCCGATCACGGTGACGGCGGCCAGGGCCGCGGCGCTGCGGCGGACGTACATGATCGGCGGATGCCCTTCCCTAAGGGGAACCGGGCAGCACAGGGGGGACCCCGGGCGGCTCGACTCCGTATACCTCGACGGTGCCGTGCTCCGGCCGGTTGCCGGGGCACGTGAGCCGGTCACGTATCCGTACGGGGCGATCCGGCTCACCGGCGTTCGACGACCGGTTCACGGTTGCGGGTCAGCGCCGGATTTGCACCGGCTTCCCCCTGTACGGGTGTGATGACGACGCCGTCACTCTACCCGCCCGTAACTCTGAGGCTGAGGGGCGCCTGTGCGGGCGGTAGCTTCGGGCGTGAGGGAAGCGACAGGGGGGACCGTGGGGAGACTGCTCGGGGCGGGGCGTACCGCCGACGTGTACGAGATCGACGAGGCGTGGGTGCTGCGCCGGTACCGGGAGGGGTACGGGGACGCGCTCGCCGAGGGGGTGGTGATGGGGCATGTCCGCGAGCACGGCTTTCCGGTGCCCCGGGTGCGGCTCGCCGACTCCTCGCGGACCGAGCTGGTGATGCAGCGGCTGTCGGGGCCGACGATGCTGGGGGCGCTGACCGAGGGGACGATGGGCGCGGACGAGGCGGGCGGCATCCTCGCCCGGCTGCTGCGGCGACTGCACGGCGTCCCCGCGCGCGGAGCGCAGGGCGGCCGTGTCCTGCACCTCGACCTGCATCCGGACAACGTCGTCCTCACGCCCGACGGCCCCTACGTGATCGACTGGGACAACGCGGCCGAAGGCGACCCCGGCCTCGACTGGGGCTCCTCAGCGGTGATCCTCGCGCAGGTCGCCGTAGGCGACGAGGCCCTCGCCGAACCCGCCCGCGCGCTCCTCGCCGCCCTCCTCGCCGACCCGTCCCACCTCACCGAGAGCGGCCTCACGGAGGCGCTGCGCCGCCGCGCGGTGAATCCGACGATGACCCGGCGGGAGGTCGAAGTGCTGGGTGAGGCGGAGGAGTTGGTCCGGTCGTTCATGGCTTGGGCGGGCGCGGGGTAGGTCCGGCGAAGGCCAGATGGAGGACCCGGGCGGACAGGAGCCAGGTGCCGTCCGGCGACCTGCGGAACGTGTCCTCGTAGGAGCCCACCTGGACCGGAGATCCCGGCGGCACAGGGCCGCCCTCGTGGCCGTCGACCCGGTACGTCGTGAAGTACGAGGTCGCCGTTGCCGTGTCCGGGGAGGCCACCGTGACCAGGACGTTGGACATCATGCGGCGGGAGAGCCGGTCGGCGGGGCGGGAGCCGAAGTACTGACGGAGGGCGTCCCGGCCCTTGACCAACCGTTCGCCCTCCGGCCAGGCCCAGCTGCCGTCCTCGGTGAACAGCTCGGCGACGGAGGCCGGTTCACCCAGGTCGAGGCGGTGGACGAAGTCGATGATGACGCGCTCGCAGGCGCGTTCGGCGAGCAGCCGGTCCAAAGAATCCATGGCGTTCATGGCGATCTTTATACGGCCACGTACGCCACCGGCTCGCTCCCCGCCACCGCCTCCGCCCGCCCCAGCTTCACCAGCCGCCGCAGATGGGCTTCCGCCTCCGCGATCGCGATGTTCCGTGACGCGTACGGGATTTGGTCCCAGGGCCGGTTCCACTCCATGCGCTCGGCGAGTTGCCAGGGGGTGAGGGGCTCGGCGAGGAGGGTGAGGAGGTCGGTGAGGCGGGACTCGTGATGGAGCAGCAACTGCCGTACGCGGGCGGGTGCGTCGGTGAACGCGTGCTGGTGGGCCGGGAGGATCTCGGCGGGGGCGAGGCGGCCGACGCGTTCCAGAGAGGCGAGATAGTCGCCGAGGGGGTCGGTGACGGTCGTGTCGTCGGGGTCCTCGTACAGGCCGATGTGCGGGGTGATCCCGGGGAGCAGATGGTCACCGGAGAACAGGCGTCCGTGGCCCGGGAGTCGGGCCGGGTGCTCCTCCTCCAGGTGCAGGCAGACATGGCCGGGGGTGTGGCCCGGGGTCCAGATCGCGCGCAGGCGGCGGCCGGGGAGGTCGAGGAGTTCGCCGGGGACGATCTCGCGGTCGGGCAGGGCGGGGGCGAAGCCGGGCAGCGTGCTCGGGCGGCGCGCGGTGCGCAGGGGCGCCACATGGGCGTCGGGGGCGCCGGCCGCGGTGAGCTTGGCCGCCATGTAGGAGAACCAGCGCTCGGGGTGGGTCGCCCGGGTGCGCCGTACGATCGCCGCGTCCGCCGCGTGCATCGCGATCCAGGCGCCGGAGGCCTCGCGCACCTTGGCGGACAGGCCGTGGTGGTCGGGGTGGTGATGGGTGATCACGACGCCGTGGATCTCGGCGGGCGCGGTGCCGCAGTCCGCGAGGCCCTCGGCGAGGGTGTCCCAGGAGGCCGGGTCGTCCCAGCCGGTGTCGACGAGCACCGGGCCTCGGTCGGTGTCGACGACGTACACGAGGGTGTGGCCGAGAGGGTTGTCAGGGATGGGGACCTGGATGGACCGGACGCCGCCGCCGTGGTCGTACACCTGCGCCATGGGCTCCCCAATCGCCGCGACACGTTCCGGCCGACCGGGTCACTATAACTAGAACAGGTTCCGATGGGAGCCCGAGTCACCTGGTTGCGGGGTCGCCTGGTTGCCGGGTCACCCGGGTTCGGCGTTCCGCATGCGCTCCGGGGTCCAGTACTCCCTGATCTCCTCCGGGCTCTTCGTCTCCCGGTGCACGGACACTCCGTTGCTGCTCTTCACGTCGCCCCACGTCGATGCCATCCATGCGGCACCCACGACGGCCACCGCCATGGCCGTGCCGAACACCGCCCAGTCGCGCCCGCGCGCTGCCATCCCGTGCCCCCTAGCCCCATTGATCGGCGTATTGGCCAGCGTAGAGGCGAGCTGTGTGCGGCCCGTGGACTCCTCCGGGTGGAACTGGTATCAGTTCCGTGTATCTGATGGATCGTCAGAGTCCCGCTCAGGGGAGGCAGTCGGCCATGACCGAGCTCGTGGAACACGGACAGCTGTTCATCGGCGGGGAGTTGACGGACCCCCTGGGCAAGGACGTCATCGAGGTGATCTCGCCGCACACCGAAGAGGCCATCGGACGCGTGCCGCACGCCTCGCCGGCCGACGTCGACCGGGCGGTCGCGGTGGCGCGCAAGGCGTTCGACGAGGGGCCCTGGCCGCGGATGACCCTCGACGAGCGGATCGAGGTCGTCACCCGCATCAAGGACGGAATCGCCGTACGCCACGAGGAGATCGCCCGCGTCATCTCCTCCGAGAACGGCTCCCCGTACTCCTGGAGCGTCCTCGCGCAGGCACTCGGCGCGATGATGGTGTGGGACGCGGCGATCACGGTCGCGCGGAACTTCACGTACGAGGAGCGGCGCGACGGCGTGCTGGGGAAGATCCTCGTGCGGCGCGAGCCGGTCGGGGTCGTTGCCGCCGTAGTGCCCTGGAACGTCCCGCAGTTCGTCGCCGCCGCCAAGCTCGCGCCCGCGCTGCTCACCGGGTGCACGGTGGTCCTCAAGCCATCGCCGGAGTCCCCGCTCGACGCCTACCTCCTCGCCGAGATCGCGCGGGACGCCGGGCTGCCGGAGGGCGTGCTGTCCATCCTCCCGGCGGACCGCGAGGTGAGCGAGTACCTGGTCGGGCACCCGAGGATCGACAAGGTCTCCTTCACGGGGTCGGTGGCGGCCGGAAAGCGCGTCATGGAGGTCGCGGCCCGCAACCTCACCCGCGTGACGCTGGAGTTGGGCGGCAAGTCGGCGGCCGTGGTCCTGCCGGACGCGGACGTCGAGGCGACCGTCGCCGGTGTCGTCCCGGCGGCCTGGATGAACAACGGCCAGGCCTGCGTGGCCCAGACCCGGATCCTGCTCCCGCGTTCCCGCTACGACGAGTTCGCCGAGGCCTTCGCCGCGGCGGCCGGCGCACTGGTGGTCGGCGACCCGCTGGACCCGGCGACCCAGGTGGGCCCGCTGGTGGCGGAGCGCCAGCAGCGCAGGAATCTCGACTACATCCGCATCGGGCAGGAGGAGGGCGCGAAGATCCTGACCGGGGGCGGGCGTCCGGCGGGCCTGGACCGCGGCTGGTACGTCGAACCGACCCTCTTCGGCGACGTCGACAACTCCATGCGGATCGCGCGCGAGGAGATCTTCGGGCCGGTGATCTGCCTGCTCCCGTACGGCGACGAGTCCGAGGCCGTCAAGATCGCGAACGACTCCGACTACGGCCTCAGCGGCAGCGTCTGGACGGCCGACACCGCGCACGGCATCGAGATCGCCCGCCAGGTCCGCACCGGCACGTACTCGGTGAACACCTTCAGCCTGGACATGCTGGGCCCGTTCGGCGGCTACAAGAACTCCGGTCTGGGGCGGGAGTTCGGGCCCGAGGGCTTCGGCGAATACCTGGAGCACAAGATGATCCACCTGCCCGCCGGCTGGGAGGCGTAGGGATGGGCGACCGCTGGCACGTCGAGGTCGACCGGTCGGTGTGCATCGGCTCGGCGCAGTGCGTCCACCACGCCCCCGACGGCTTCCGCCTCGACACCGGCCGTCAGTCCCATCCGGCCGACCCGGAGACCGACGCGAACGAGAACATCCTGGCCGCGGCGGAGAGCTGCCCGGTGGAGGCGATCGTGATCACGCTGCTGGGGAGCGGGGAGCCGGTGTTCCCGCCGGAGGAGTGAGTATTTGACCCAGAAAAATCCCTTTTGGGGGGTTCATTTTCGGGTGGATGTTCTATCCTGGAAGTCGGCCTACGGGACGAGTGAGGGAGTCCGAACCGGAGTAGCCGACTCTGGCGAGAAGCAGACGGTTTCCGCTGGGGCCGACATCGACGGTCCGGGCTGAGAGGCCGGAAGGCAGCAGTCAGGCCGGAAGGCGACCCCTAGTACCTGATCCGGGTAATGCCGGCGCAGGGAACCCGTCTCGTAGGTCCTTTATGCGCCTATGCGCCCTTGGGTGCCGTCAGATCGATCAACCGGCACACCGTCTCGATGTCGATCTTCACCTGGGCGATGGAGGCGCGGCCCGACAGCCAGGTGATCAGCGCCGAGTGCCAGGTGTGCTCGATCACCCGGACGGCGGAGAGCTGCTCGGGCGTCGGGTTCTCCAGGCCCATCGCGTCCAGGATGATCACCGTGGTCTGCCGGGAGACCTGGTCGACCTCGGGGGAGACGCTGCGGTCGGCGAAGGTCAGGGCGCGGACCATGGCGTCGGCCAGGTGGGGCTCGCGCTGCAGGGCGCGGAAGGCGCGCATCAGGGTCTCCGCGACCCGTTCCGCCGCCGTCTCCCCCTGCGGCGGCTTCTTCCGCAGCGTGCCGTGCATGTGCTCCAGCTGGTCCTGCATCGTGGCGACCAGCAGATGCACCTTGGACGGGAAGTAGCGGTACAGCGTGCCGAGCGCCACCTGCGAGGACTCCGCGACCTCGCGCATCTGCACGGCGTCGAAACCACCCCGGCTGGCGAGCTGCGCGCTGGCGTGCAGGATGCGCCGGCGACGGGCCTCCTGCCGCTCGGTGAGAGGCGGTGAGGCGGGGCTCGCGCTACTGGCTTCCGCAGGCATGGATCCCGTTCCGTGACAGTCGGTGAGGGTGAGTGACCGGACAGAGCATGCCAGGGTGTCGGTCGTGGCGTGAATCACCTGATCCATCGCTCACAGCGGCGCTACCTGCCGGTAGATTCAGAGCCTCTTGAACGATCAAGTCTGAAACTTGTTCTAGATTAGCGTCCCGGCGTAATCTCGCGGGACAGAGCAGGGAGAAGGGGGTCCGGAGTGACCGCTGAGGCCAGGGAGGCCGGGTCCCCGGAGGGCCTTGCCGCCGACGGGCAGCGACCGCTCGACATCGCCCTTCTCACCTATAAAGGGAACCCGTTCTGCGGCGGTCAGGGCGTCTACGTACGGCACCTCTCGCGCGAGCTGGCCCGCCTCGGCCACCGCGTCGAGGTCATCGGCTCCCAGCCCTACCCCGTCCTCGACGAGGGCGCCGACTACGCCGACCGCCTCACCCTCACCGAACTCCCCAGCCTCGACCTCTACCGCCAGCCCGACCCCTTCCGCACCCCGGGGCGCGGCGAGTACCGCGACTGGATCGACGCGCTCGAAGTGGGGACGATGTGGACGGGCGGCTTCCCCGAGCCGCTGACGTTCTCGCTGCGCGCCCGCCGCCATCTGCGCGCCCGGGGCGGTGAGTTCGACGTCGTGCACGACAACCAGACCCTGGGCTACGGCCTGTTGGGCGACGTCGGCGCACCCCTCGTCACCACCATCCACCACCCCATCACCGTCGACCGCCAGTTGGAGCTGGACGCGGCGCAGGGCTGGCAGCGCCGGATGTCGGTCCGCCGCTGGTACGCGTTCACGCGGATGCAGAAGCGCGTGGCGCGCCGGCTGCCGTCGGTGCTGACCGTGTCGGGCACGTCCCGCGCGGAGATCGTCGACCACCTCGGCGTACGGCAGGACCGTATCCACGTGGTCCACATCGGAGCGGACACGGACCTTTTCTCGCCGGATCCTTCGGTACCGCGGATACCCGGCCGCATCGTCACCACCTCCAGCGCCGATGTCCCCCTGAAGGGCCTGGTCTTCCTCGTCGAGGCGCTCGCCAAGGTCCGCACCGAGCACCCCGACGCCCATCTCGTCGTCGTCGGCAAGCGGCCCGAGGAGGGCCCGGTCGCGCAGACGATCGAGCGGTACGGCCTCGAAGGCGCCGTCCAGTTCGTCAAGGGCATCTCCGACGCCGAGCTCGTCGACCTCGTGCGCTCGGCGCAGGTGGCGTGCGTGCCGTCGCTCTACGAAGGCTTCTCACTGCCGGCCGCCGAGGCCATGGCCACCGGGACGCCGCTCGTCGCCACGACCGGCGGGGCGATTCCCGAGGTCGCCGGCCGCGACGGCGAGACGTGCCTGGCGGTGCCGCCGGGCGACGCGGGGGCGCTGGCCGCTGGCCTGAACCGGCTGCTGGGGGACGAGGAGTTGCGGGTACGGCTCGGTTCCGCGGGACGCGAGCGCGTCCTACGGCACTTCACCTGGGCCCGCGCCGCCGAGGGCACCGTGGCCCGCTACCGCGAGGCGATGGCCGCGGCGCGCAGCTCCGCCGCGCCGGCCGCCGATCGCTCAGCGCCCCGGACCCCCAGCCGCTCCGCGGCCCCCACCGGGGCCGCACCCACCGTCGTTGAAGGCGCCAACTCCGAAAGCAGGGCCACGTGCTGACCGTCGACTTCTCCCGGTTCCCGCTCGCCCCGGGCGACCGTGTCCTGGACCTCGGCTGCGGTGCCGGCCGGCACGCGTTCGAGTGTTACCGGCGCGGTGCCCAGGTCGTGGCGCTGGACCAGAACGGTGAGGAGATCCGCGAGGTCGCCAAGTGGTTCGCGGCGATGAAGGAGGCGGGCGAGGCCCCCGAGGGCGCGACCGCCACGGCGATGGAGGGCGACGCGCTCGCCCTCCCCTTCCCGGACGAGTCCTTCGACGTCGTGATCATCTCCGAGGTCATGGAGCACATCCCGGACGACAAGGGCGTACTCGCCGAGATGGTCCGGGTGCTCAGGCCCGGCGGCCGTATCGCCATCACCGTCCCGCGCTACGGCCCCGAGAAGGTCTGCTGGACGCTCTCCGACGCCTACCACGAGGTCGAGGGCGGCCACATCCGCATCTACAAGGCGGACGAGCTGCTGGCGAAGATCCGCGAGGCGGGCCTGAAGCCGTACGGCACCCACCACGCGCACGCCCTGCACTCGCCCTACTGGTGGCTGAAGTGCGCGTTCGGCGTCGACAACGACAAGGCGCTGCCGGTGCGGGCGTACCACAAGCTGCTGGTCTGGGACATCATGAAGAAACCGCTGGCCACCCGGGTCGCCGAACAGGCGCTGAACCCGCTGATCGGCAAGAGCTTCGTGGCGTACGCAACCAAGCCGCACCTTCCGGCGGTGGACGCCCGGTGACGACTCCCCGGACAGAACACCTCGTCCTGCCCGGGGTCCTCACCGCCGAGCAGGCTGCCGCGACCGTGGCGGGGATCCTCGCCGTGCAGCGGGAGGACGGGGCGATCCCGTGGTTCCGCGGGCACCACCTCGACCCGTGGGACCACGTCGAGGCGGCGATGGCGCTGGACGCGGCCGGTGAGCATGCCGCCGCCGAGCGGGCGTACACCTGGCTGGCGACGCACCAGAACGAGGACGGCTCCTGGTACGCCGCCTACGCGGACGGGGCCTTCGACGACGTCACCGACACCGGACGCGAGACCAACTTCGTCGCCTACATCGCCGTAGGCGTCTGGCACCACTACCTCTCCACCGGCGACGACACGTTCCTGGACCGCATGTGGCCGTCCGTCTACGCCGCGATCGAGTTCGTCCTGAAGCTCCAGCAGCCGGGCGGGCAGATCGGCTGGCGGCGCGACGACGACGGGACGGCGACGGCGGACGCCCTGCTGACGGGTTCCTCGTCGATCCACCACGCGCTGCGGTGCGCGCTGGCCATCGCCGAGCAGCGGGAAGAGGCGCAGCCGGACTGGGAGTTGGCGGCGGGGGCGTTGCGGCATGCGATCCGTCGGCACCCCGAGCGGTTCCTGGACAAGGACCGCTACTCCATGGACTGGTACTACCCGGTGCTGGGCGGGGCGTTGACCGGTGCGGAGGCCAAGTCCCGTATGGAGGAGGGCTGGGAGCGGTTCGTCGTTCCCGGGCTCGGGGTGCGGTGCGTCGTGCCGAATCCGTGGGTGACGGGGGGCGAGTCCGCGGAACTCGCCCTGGCGCTCTGGGCGATGGGCGAGTCCGATCGGGCGCTGGAGATCCTGCAGTCGATCCAGCATCTGCGGGATGCGGAGAGCGGGCTCTACTGGACGGGGTACGTCTTCGAGGACGACGCGATCTGGCCGCGGGAGCTGACCACTTGGACGGCGGGGTCGTTGGTGCTGGCCGTTGCCGCGCTGGGTGGGGATGAGGCGACGTGTGCGGTGTTCGGCGGGGATCGCCTGCCGGCTGGGCTGGACCCGGATTGTTGCGCCTGAGAGCTCGGGTGGTTCTTGTTGTGGGGCGGGTGCGGGTTGTCTGTGGTTGCCCGCGCCCACGCGGCGGAGCCGCATATCGATACAGCCCCGCGCCCCTAAAGGCGTTTCAGTGGCGGTGGACTCGATTGGCTATCGCGTGGCCTATGAACAAGTACACCACCGCTGCCAGGCCGTAGCCGGCTACCACTCGCGCCCACTCCTCGTCGAACGTGAACAGGTCGTGGGACCAACCCGCCAGCCAGCGGGCCGCGTCGTGGACGAACTGGACGAAATCGTTCGCTCGGTTGGCGTCCAGTAGGTACATCAGGATCCACAGGCCCAGGATGACGGCCATGACATCGGCGATGATCGCTATGACCCTGCCGGCCTGATTGGCGCCGTTGCGATATTGAGGGGACATGCCCTCCGGGTAGCCCGGTCGGCGTGGCTCAAACCGGGTGACCGGAGTCCCAACGGGTTTCTACGTTCAACTGGCGTTCCCCGTAAGGTCGTTCGCCCGTCATCGTGATCACCGACGATCCTCCTCCCGGAGAGGGCAGGAGAGCCGGTGTCCGAAGCAGACAGACCGCACGCCACATCCGAAGCCGACAGACCACGCACCGCACAGGAACCCCGACTGCGCACCCGTGACAGGGACCGCCCCCGGGCGCGCTTACCGATCCGCGTCAAGATCGCCCTGCCGCTCGCCCTGACCGGGCTGATCGCCCTGCTCGTCACGGGCAACGCACTGCGGCCGTTCGACCGCATCACCACGATCGAGGCCAGGATGGCCTCCAAGTCCGACTACTTCAAAGACCCCGAGGTACAGCGGCTGCTGCTGAAGCACGGCCTGCGCGTCGACATCCACCGGCTCGGCTCCCGGGGCATCGCCACCCAGTCCTTGAAGGGCATGGACGCGGTCTTCCCGTCCGGCCAGCCCGCGGCCAAGCAGATCCTCGACCGGCGGGACCACTCGGCGCGTTCGGTGCGCCCCTTCGTGACACCGCTGGTGCTCGGCACCTTCCGGGCCTACGCCGAGACGCTGGAGAAGATGGGCGTGGCCACCGCGCAGCGCGCCGCGAACGGCGGCAAGACGCTGTACTACGACCTCGACATGCGCGCGTTCATGGGCCTGCTCGACGGAAGGACAGGCGAGGGCAACAAGGATCTGGTCGGCGACCAGGACGGGGACGACGCCCGCGAACGCGCCGACACCTGGAACGGCATCGGCTTCGACAAGGCCGGTGGACGCAGCAACAGCGGCCGGGTCCTGGTCCGCACCTCCAGCGTCTGCGAGTCCAACTCCGCGGGCACCTACCTCAGCATCCTCGCCTTCGTGAAGAACGACGACAGCACACCCGGCGCGGGCGAGGCCGACAAAGCCAAGGCGATGGCGAAGGCCCAGAAGGTCGCCCGGCTGATCAAACCCCTCATCGACCTCCAGGGCATGTGGGCCGACGAACAGGCCGACAGCTACCTCTCCGACCTCGGCGAGAGCATCGCGCCCATCTCGCTGATCTACGAGCACCAGTACCTGGCCCACCAGATCGAGTACGAGCAGAAGTACGGCAAGCAGGACACCGACCGCGTCCTGCTCTACCCCACCCCCTACGCCCTCACCGAGCCGCAGCTCATCTCCCTGAGCGACAACGGCGACCGGCTGGTCCGCGTCATCCAGGACGACCCCGAACTGCGCCAGCGCGCCATCGAGCTGGGCTTCCGCGTCCGCTTCTCCGGCGAGGACGGCACCAGCGACCAGCTCAACGACTACCTGAGCGAGCACGGCATCCAGGTGCCGACCCCGAACCGCGACGAGACCAAGGTGTACGAACCCGACCTGGACGTCCTGGAGGAGATCATCAACTCCGTGGGCTCCTGCCCGCCGCCCGTGCGGGACGCCCCATGAAGCGATACGCGCGCACCCTCACCGCCTGTCTGACCCTGAGCCTGACCCTGCTCGCCTCCCTCACCTCCTGCGGCGGGGGAGAGGAGGAGGTGACGCTGCGGGTCCTCGCCAGCCCCGAACTCGCCGACCTGGAACCGCTGTTGGGTGAGTTGGAGGACGACACCGGCGTCCGGCTGGAGATGGACTACCGGGCGACCGCCGACCTGTCCGGCGTCCGTGGTTCGTCTGCCCGTGGTTCGTCTGTCGGCAGTTCGTCTGCCCGCGGTTCGTCGTACGACCTGGCCTGGCCCGCGTCCGACCGCTCGTTCCTGCTGCGGCTGCAGGACTCGGGCGAACAGGCGGCCCGGCCCGAGTCGACCGCGATCATGCGCTCGCCCGTGGTGGTCGGCCTCACGCCCGAGGTCGCCGACAAGCTGCGGGCCGAGGCGCCCGGCGGACGGCTGTCGTGGGCGGACATCGCGGACGCCGCCGCCGACGGCACCGTACGGTTCGGGATGGCCGATCCGCGCCGCAGCGACACCGGGCGCGCGGCCCTCGTAGGCGTCGCCACCGCCGCCGCCGGCACCGGCAGCGCACTGCGAGAACAGGACGTCTCCTGCGACCGGTTGCGCGGCTTCCGCTCCGGCCAGACCCTCACCGCCGCCAGCTCACGCGAACTCATCGCGTCGTACACCGGCCACCAGGGCGAGACCAACGCGCTGATCGCCCATGAGTCCGAGCTGCTGTCCCTCAACGCCACGAAGAAGCTGCGCGAGCCGCTGCGGATCGTCCATCCCGAGGACGGCATGGTGCTGTCCGACTTCCCGCTGCTGCTGCTCGACCCCGGGGAGCGGACCGCGTACCGGAAGGTCGTCGACTGGCTGCTGCGGGCCGCCGTACAGCAGAAGCTGATGAAGCGCACCTGGCGCCGCCCGGTCAACCAGGAGGTCACACCGGCCGAACCCCTGCGCGCGGCCGTCGGCAACGCCCTGTCCTTCCCCGACCGGCTCTCCATCGTGGAGCGACTGGTCGCCGACTACGGGGATCCCGCGAGCGCCACCACCGACCAGGTGGTGTTCCTGCTCGACTTCTCCGGCTCCATGCGCGGCGAGCGCATCGCCGACCTGCGCGCCGCCTTCGCCGGACTCAGCGGCGCCGACCCCACGTCCACCGGCAAGTTCGCCCGCTTCTACCGGGGCGAGCACCTCACCGTCGTACGGTTCGGCGGGCGGGTCCTCCAGGAACGCACGGTGACCGTGCGCGGCGACGGTGATCTGAAGGCCCTCGACAAGATGGTCGCCGATGGCTCCTTCGACGACTCCACCGCCGTCTGGTCGGCCCTCGACCGCGGCTACCGCATCGCCGCCGACGCGGTGCGCGAGGCACCCGAACGGCCCGTCGCCATCGTGCTGATGACGGACGGCGAGAGCAACGCGGGCATGACGTACGAGGAGTTCCTGCGCCGCTACGACCGACTCGGCACCGAGGTACGCGAAGTACCCACCTTCCCCGTCCACTTCGGCGAGGCCGACGCGGCCGCGTTGAAGAAGGCCGCTGCCGCGACGGGCGGCCGCGTGGTCGACGCCAACAGTTCCTCCCTCTCCGACGCTTTCAAGGAGATCCGTGGGTGTCATTGACAGTCAGTGGTGGAGCATGCGGTGGCCGTGGATGGCCGTCTGGCTCCTGACGGGCGTCTGCGTCGCCGTGGTCGCACAGTACGGGGTGGCGCGCTGGGTGGCCGCCCGGCGCAGACGGCGCCTGCGGGACGGACGCATGTTCTCCGGCATGTGCATCTACCTCCACGAGACACGGGTCGAGGGCGTCGCGGACATCCTCGGCATACCGAAGGCCGACGTGAACGTCTCCCACGAGACCAGCGTCTCCACCGGCTTCGGCCTGTTCGGCAGGTTCACCGTCGGCGGCCGGGCCGAACGCGACACCAACACTCAGACGCGCAGGGAGTACTGGGAGCCCAACACCCCCATGAAGACGATCCGCCTGATCATGGACCGGCTGCGGCAGCGGGACATGGTGGTGGACGCCGACCTCGCGACCGAGCAGCTCTTCCTCACCGCGGCCCTCGCCGACCAACTGCGCGGCACGGAGCCCGGCGGCAGACCCCTGACCGCGGTCCGAGGGACCTACGTCTCGGTCTCCGGCCTCTTCACGGTCCGCAGGGACGGCGAGGACGTCGTCCTGCGAGCCCGCTACGGCAGCGGCGATCCGCGCCCACAGATGAAGATCACCTGCGAGGGGGCCTGGGTCCGCGAGGAGGAGTTCCGGGTCGACAGCTTCTCGGCGGAGGAGGAGTTCCCGGCGACCTGCCTGGGCAGGGTGCGCACCTGGAACGGCACGACGGGCGAGCTGACGCTGGACCCGATCTCGGTCTTCCAGTGAACACGCGCTGTACGGTTACGAGTTGAGCTCGGCAAGCACCCGCAGGGTATGCGGATCGGGCGAGAGGACCAACAGATCCGTCACCGGCCCCTTCCGCCACAACTCCAGCCGCTCGGCGATGCGTTCACGCGGCCCGACGAGGGAGATCTCGTCGGCGAAGGCGTCGGGGACGGCGAGGACGGCATCCTGCTTACGGCCGCTGAGGAACAGCTCCTGAATCCGCCGGGCCTCCTCCTCGTAGCCCATGCGCGCCATGAGATCGGCGTGGAAGTTGCGGGCGGCGTGGCCCATGCCGCCGATGTAGAAGCCGAGCATGACCTTGACGGGGAGGAGCCCTTCCGTCACGTCATCGCAGACCTGGACACGCGCCATGGGGGCGACGAGGAAGTCCTCGGGAAGTTCGCGGACCACCTCTCCGTACACCTCCGGTCGGCTCGGCGACCAGTACAACGGCAGCCACCCGTCGGCGATCCGCGTCGTCTGGGCGACGTTCTTAGGTCCCTCGGCGCCGAGAAGGACGGGAAGGTCGGGGCGCAGGGGATGGGTGATCGACTTCAGGGCCTTGCCGATGCCGGTGGCGTCCGGGCCGCGATACGGGTGGGAGTGAAACCGCCCGTCTAGCTCCACAGGCGCCTCGCGCCTGAGCACTTGCCGTACGACATCGACGTACTCCCGCGTCGCGGTCAGCGGCGACTTCGGGAACGGCCGCCCGTACCACCCCTCCACCACCTGCGGCCCCGACAGCCCGAGCCCCAGCATCATGCGACCGCCGGAGAGGTGGTCGAGGGTGAGGGCGTGCATGGCGGTGGTGGTGGGGGAGCGGGCGGCCATCTGGGCAACGGCCGTACCCAGCTTGATCCTTGAGGTCCGCGCGGCGATCCAGGTGAGCGGCGTGAAGGCGTCGGACCCCCAGGACTCGGCCGTCCACACGGAGTCGTAGCCGAGCCGCTCGGCCTCCTGGGCGAGGGGGAGGTGGTCCGCGGAGGGGCCGCGACCCCAGTAGCCGAGAGCGAGCCCGAGCCGCATACGCCTGCCTCCTTCTGACGGTGTGTCAGGTAGACCGGTCGGAGGGCGACTGTACGACAACGGCCCCTCACCGGGAAGGGTGAGGGGCCGTAGTACGGCTTGCGTACGGCTTCGGTTGCTCAGCCGCGCTGGATACCCGAGGTGTCCTGGAGGACACCACGCCGACCGTCCTGCGTCTGCGCGACCAGGGCCGGGCCGCGCTGCTCGACGGCCAGGTACCAGGTGCCCGGCGCGAGTTCGGCGATCGGCGTCGGCGAGCCGTCCTCCGCGAACAGCGGACGCGGCACGGGCACGGCGAACCAGAACGGCGAGAAGTCCCCGCCGGGCGCGGGTGCCTGCGGCTGAGGCTGCCCCGGCTGCGGCTGCCCACCGAAGGGCTGCCCCGGCTGCGGCTGCCCACCGTATGGCTGCTGCGGCTGCTGCGCACCCGGGTAGCCGTAACCACCCTGCGGCTGACCGCCGTAGGGCTGGGGGGCGGCGGGGCGGGGGGCCGGGATGAGGGCGGCCTGGAGGGCGGGGACGAGGGGGGTGGCGATGGCGGCGCCGGCCATGACCAGGGTTGCGACGAGGGCGAGGATCACGCCGATACCCGCCTTGGGGCCGTCGGCGGTGCCGCCGCCCAGGTTGTCTAGGCCGCCCGCCGGGTCGAAGACGTTGCCGAGCGCGCTCCAAGCGGCGAACACCGTGAAGGCGATGCCGAACTGGCCGAGGTCCAGACCGGCGACCTTGGGCACCTGCGGCAGACCCCGGGCGACCACGATGAGCGCGGCGCCGATGATGCCCGCCAGAATGACACCGAGCAGGAGAGGTCCGCTGCCCCAGGAGTTCGGCAACTCGACGCCCTCGGCGCCTTCAGAGGAGTAGATGTCGAGGAACGACGCGATCAACAGCAACACCGCTGCTCCGATCACCACGCCGTCGCCTCGAGTGAGGGAGCGGATATTCACTTCAGTCGGTCCTTCATCTGTCGTCTCGTCATCGGCATCGCTGGAGGCGTCGCTGTCACCATGTCGCCCTCGGGCCCCGGTGTGAAGCGCGGGGGTGGCCCCTCATCGTAGGGACGACCCTATCTTCCGACCGGCGAGGGTGTCCGCCGGGATCAGCCCGCCGATCACTACCCGCGCAGGAAACTCACGATTCCCTCAGAGATCCCTCGCGCCGCCTTCTGTCGCCACGCGCCGCTGGTGAGCAGTGCCGCGTCCATGCTGTCGCGCATGTTGCCGCACTCGATGAACACCTTGGGAACCGTTGACAGATTGAGACCGCCGAGGTCCTCGCGGGTGTCCAGGCCGGTGCCGTCGCCGACGTAGTTGGAGGGTGCGCTGCCCGTGATGCGGACGAAGGAGCCGGCGATGCGCTCGCCGAGGTCGCGGGAGGAGGTGACGATCGGGGCGGTGTTCGCGGCGCCCTCGGACACCTTGGCCGGGAGGATGACGTGGAAGCCGCGTTGGCCGGTGTCCGCGCCGTCCGCGTGGATGGAGACGACGGCGTCGGCGTGTGCCTTGTTGCCGATCTGTGCTCGTTCGTCGACGCACGGGCCCCACGGCCGGTCGCCGTCCTGTGTGAACCTCACCGTGGCGCCCTGCTTCTGCAGCAGCGTGCGCAGGCGGTGGGCGACGTCGAGTGTGAACTTCGCCTCGGTGTAGCCGTCGTTGGTGGATGTCCCCGTTGTGTCGCACTCCTTCCAGTTCGTGCCGATGTCGACCTTGCGGTTGATCTCGGCCGTGTGCTGGAAGTTGCCGGGGTTGTGGCCCGGGTCGATGACGACGACCTTGCCCTTGAGGGGGCCGGACGACGCGGGCGCCGAGGTGGAGTCGGCGGTGGGGGTCGGGCCCGGTGGCTTGTCGTCGTTCGTCGCGGAGATGGTCGGCGGTGTCTCCGACGGCCGTACGGCCGCGTTGCCCGACGCGCCCGCGTTGCCGGAGTCACCCATCGCCTCGTACAGCACCCAGCCGAGCAGCGCGCCCGGCACGAGGGCGGCGGCCACGACGGTCAGGGCGCGGCGGCGCGGGCGGCGGGGGTGGGGAGGTTCGAAATCCGGGCCTACGTACGACACGCCTGCCACCTTACGGGCCGCCCCGGCCCTCCGCGTGAAGGCGCGGTCGAGCACGGTCGGTCGGCCGCAGGTTCAGATCCCCGTCCCCGTCCGCTTCAGCACCCGCAGCGACTCCGTCACCGACACCTCCGTGAACCCGCCGGATTCCAGCGCCCGTAGATACACCCGGTACGGGGCCTGCCCGGTGAACTCGTCCTTCGGGTCCGGGAACACGTCGTGGATGAGGAGCAGTCCGCCCTCGGCGACATGCGGGGCCCAGCCCTCGTAGTCGGCGTTCGCGTGCTCGTCGGTGTGGCCGCCGTCGATGAAGACGAGGCCGAGGGGAGTGCCCCAGACCTTCGCCACCTGCGGGGAGCGGCCGACGAGGGCGACCACGTGCTCCTCCAGGCCGGCCTTGTGCAGCGTGCGGCGGAACGTCGGCAGCGTGTCCATCAGGCCGATCTCGGGGTCGACCGTCTCCGGGTCGTGGTAGTCCCACCCCGGCTGCTGCTCCTCGCTGCCGCGGTGGTGGTCGACCGTGAGGGCCGTCACCCCGGCCGCGCGGGCCGCGTCGGCCAGGAGGATCGTCGAACGGCCGCAGTACGTGCCGACCTCCAGGAGGGGCAGGCCGAGCCGCCCGGCCTCGACGGCCGCCGCGTAGAGCGCGAGCCCCTCGCCCACGGGCATGAAGCCCTTGGCCGCCTCGAACGCGGCCAGGATCTCGGGTTTGGGGGCCGGGGCGGCCATGCGGGTCCCTTTCGGTCGTACGAGCGTGTGGGCGCCCATCGTGCACCACCACCCCCGTCACATGGGCGACGGGGGGTGTGACGGGGGGCGACGGGCGCGTGCGGGCAGCCGGGAGTCGGCGTCAGGCGGTAACCGTCTCCGTCGGCAACGCCAGGTCCACGTCCACCGCGCTGTCGTCGCCCGCGTGCGTCGCCGACGAGGCGAGCGGGGCGTGGCCGTCGGCGCGGGCGGCCAGGACGTAGGCGCCCTGGGTGGGGACCGAGAGGGCGTAGGTGCCGTCCTCCGCGGAGAGGGTCGCGCCGGCCTGGCGGCCCCGGCGGTCGATCAGGGTCACCTTGGCGCGGGCCACCGGCGTGCCCTCGGCGTCCAGGACCCGGCCGCGGAAGCCGCGCAGAGCCTCCTCGGCGCGCTCCAGGTTGGCGTCCTCCTCGCTGCTGGCGCGCAGCTGCGGCTGGGCGGCGGCAGGGCGCTGCTTCGGGAGGAAGAGGGCCAGCAGGAGGCCTACGGCGACCGCGGCGGTCGCGATCAGGAAGGAGACCCGGAAGCCGTGCATCGTGGGGATCTCGACGCCGCCGACGTTGTTCGCGGTGTTGGCCAGCACCATGCCGATGACGGCGCTCGACACGGACGTACCGATGGAACGCATCAGCGTGTTGAGGCCGTTCGCCGCGCCCGTCTCGGAGGCCGGGACCGCGCCGATGATCAGGGCGGGCAGGGAGGAGTAGGCCAGGCCGATGCCGGCGCCCAGGACGACCGAGATGACGAGGCTCTGCCAGGGCGCGCTCATCAGGCCGAGGCCGGCGCCGTAGCCGATCGCGATGATCAGCATGCCGAGGATGAGGGTGACCTTGGGGCCGTACTTCGCCGAGAGGCGGGCGTAGACGGGCGCCGTGAACATCATCGTCAGGCCCAGCGGGGCCACCAGCAGACCCGCCACGACCATCGACTGGCCTAGGCCGTAGCCGGTCGCCTTCGGGAGCTGGAGGAGCTGGGGCAGGACGAGCGAGACGACGTAGAACGAGACCCCGACCATGATCGAGGCGAGGTTCGTGAAGAGGACCGCCGGGCGGGCCGTGGTGCGCAGGTCGACGAGGGGGGCCTTGGTGCGCAGCTCGTAGACGCCCCAGAGGAGGAGGACGGCGGCCGACGCGGCGAACATGCCGAGGGTGGTGGCGGAGGTCCAGCCCCAGTCGCTGCCCTTGGTGATCGGGAGGAGGAAGAGGACGAGGCCGGCGGAGAGGCCGAGCGCGCCGACGTAGTCGAAGGTGCCTTCCGCGCGGAGCTTGGACTCCGGTACGACGAGGAGCGTGAGGGCGATGGCGAGGACGCCGAGGCCGGCGGCGCCGTAGAAGAGGGCGTGCCAGTTCGCGTGCTGGGCGACCAGGGCCGCGGCGGGCAGCGCGAGTCCGCCGCCGACGCCGATGGAGGAGCTCATCAGGGCCATCGCCGAGCCGAGCCGCTCACGGGGCAGCATGTCGCGCATCAGGCCGATGCCGAGGGGGATCGCGCCCATCGCGAAGCCCTGGAGGGTACGGCCGACGATCATGGGGAGCAGGGTGCTGGTGAACGCGCTGATCAGCGCGCCGACCACCATCACCGACAGGCTGGCTATCAGCAGCCGCCGCTTGCCGTAGAGGTCGCCGAGGCGGCCCATGATCGGGGTGGCGACGGCGCCCGAGAGCAGGGTCGAGGTCAGGACCCAGGTGGCGTTGCTGGGCGCGGTGTCCAGCAGCTGCGGCAGGTCCTTGATGACCGGGACGAGCAGGGTCTGCATCACCGCGACAACGATGCCCGCGAAGGCGAGGACCGGGACGAGGGCGCCGGAGACGCCGGTGGTCGCTCTGCCGGTGGGCTGTTCGTTCGTCGTTTGTGTCATGTGGGGGATCAACCCGGTGTGCCTGGGCAACTATTCCGATGCTTTGGCCAGCTAACGATTTTTTGACCTGCTCTTGGGGAACGGGCCCAGGGCTAATGGGCCCAGGGCTAACGGGCCTAGGACTAACGAGCGCGGGGCTACGGGAAACGGTCCTAGGCCGAATTCCTGATGCCAGGAGCGTCGGTCGTTGAGAGCATGACATCCATGCTCGAAGCCGCCGACGTCACCCGCGCCCCCCGCCGTACCGCGCCGCCCACCTGGCTGGTGGTGGCCCTCGCGTGCGCCGGGCAGTTCCTGGTCGTGCTCGACGTGTCCGTCGTGAACGTCGCGCTGCCGTCGATGCGGGCCGATCTCGGGCTGAGCGCGCAGGGGCTGCAGTGGGCGGTGAACGCCTACGCGATCGCCTTCGCCGGCTTCATGCTGCTCGGCGGGCGGGCCGGAGACCTCTACGGCCGCAAGCGGATGTTTCTCGTCGGGCTCGGCCTGTTCACCCTGGCCTCGCTGGCCGGCGGGCTGGCCCAGCAGGACTGGCAGCTGCTGGTGGCGCGGGCCGTGCAGGGGCTCGGCGCGGCCGTGCTGGCGCCCTCGACGCTGACGATTCTGACGGCGGCGGTGCCGGAGGGGGCGGCCCGGGCGCGGGCGATAGGGACGTGGACCGCCGTCGGCGCGGGCGGTGGCGCGGCGGGCGGACTCGTCGGCGGGGTGCTGGTGGATGTGCTGTCCTGGCGCTGGGTGCTGCTGATCAACGTGCCGGTGGGGGCGGTGGTGCTGGCCGGTGCGGTGCGCTGGCTGGTGGAGAGCCGCAACGGGGGCAGACAGCGGCTGGACCTGCTGGGCGCGGTGCTGGTGACGGCCGGTCTCGCGACCTTGGCCTACGGCATCTCGCAGACGGAGGCCTCGGGCTGGACGGCGCCCGCCACGGTCGTCCCGCTGCTCGCCGGTCCCGCTCTGATCGGCGCCTTCCTCGTCGTGGAGTCGCGTACGGCGGCACCGCTGATGCCGCTGGGGTTGCTCCGGCTGCGGTCGGTGGCGTCGGCGAACGTGGCGATGTTCCTGTCCGGGTCGGCGATGTTCTGCATGTGGTTCTTCATGACGCTGTACGTGCAGAACGTCCTCGGCTACACCCCGCTGGAGGCCGGCCTGGCGCTGGTGCCGAGTTCGCTGGCGGTGGTCGTCGGCTCCAAGCTGGCGCCGCGGCTGATGCGGGCGGTCGGCGCGCGCAACGTGGCGGTGCTGGGCACGGTCGTGGCCGCCGTCGGCTTCGGCTGGCAGTCGACGCTGAGCGTGGCGAGCGGATATCTGACCTCGATCATGGTGCCGGGCATCCTGATGATGCTGGGCGCGGGTCTGGGGGCGACGCCTCTCGCGGCGCTGGCGACGTCCGGGGCGCGGCCGGGTGACGCCGGGCTGGTGTCGGGGCTGGTCAACACCTCGCGCACGATGGGGGGTTCGCTGGGGCTCGCGGTCATGTCGACGATCGCGGCGGCGCGTTCTACGGCGGAAAGTGGGGCGGCGGGGGCGGCAGGGTCGGCGGTGGCGGCGGGGGAGCTGACGCCGGAGGCGCTGACGGAGGGGTACGCGTTGGTGTTCCGTACGTCGGCGGTGGTGCTGGTGGTGGGGGCGGTGCTGATGCTGCTGTGGCTGCCGAAAAAATCCGCCGCCTCCTGAGGCAACGGTCTGGGCGGTCCATGGACTCCTTTGAATATCAAGGAGGTGCCCATGGGGGATCGCAAGGCGGCTCGGGACACGGAGTTCCAGAGCTTTGTCATCGGCCGCTGGCCGCGGCTGATGCGGACGGCATTTCTCCTCACGGGGGAGCAGCACGCCGCGGAGGACCTGGTCCAGTCGACGCTGGAACAGGTCTACGTGGCCTGGCGCAGAGTCGGCTCGGCCGACGACCCGGAGGCCTATGTACGACGCGTGATGATCAACGCGCACGCACGCAAACACCGCCGACGGCTCAGGGAGTTCCTCGCGCCGAAGGACGACTCCGGCCTGGCGCGCGAGGTGGCGGACACCGAGGACCGCATCGGCCGGGCCGAGGACCGCAGCTCCCTGCTGTCGGCGCTCGCCCAACTGCCGCCGCGGCAGCGGGAGGCGGTGGTGCTGCGGTACTGGGAGGACCTGACCGAGACACAGACGGCGGAGGCGATGGGCTGTTCCGTCGGCGCGGTGAAGAGCAATGCGGCCAAGGGGATTGCGAAACTCCGCGCCATACCGGGACTGGCCGAGATGGTGACGCAGGGAGGGCGGGGCTGATGAACGCGGACCGGGAGACGAACCACGGCATGACCAGCCATGACATGACGGGAGACGGCGTGACCGGCCACGGCATGACCCACACGGACGTCGCGTTCCTGCTGGCCGACGCCGCGGACGAGGTCGAGGTCGGCATAGCCCCCTACGACGCGGTGCTCCGGGGCGGCCGCCGCCGCAAGGCCCGCCGCTGGGCGGTGGCAACCGCGACGGCCCTGGTGCTGGTCGGCTCGGCGGGGACGCTGGCGGTGGCGGGACTGCCGGGCGGGAACGAGGGCCGGGGCGCACAGGTGGCGACGCAGGCGCCGGCCCCGTCGGTGCGGAACGTGTACCCACCGGAGCGGACGATGCTCGCGACCGGCACCGACGGCAACCAGCAATGGTGGGTCACCATCGACGTGTGGCCGGCGCCGCGCGACGCGAGTGAGGCACAGGCCCAGTGGGAGGCCATGAGCGTGTACGGGAGCCAGCCGGTCGGGAAAGCCTCGGAACTGATCGGCAAGAGCGCGTACGTCGTGAGCCGGACGTACGGCGACGGCGAACCGACGGTCACTTTTATCGACGTCTTCAACGAGAACAACCCCGATTCGGGCAAGGACCTCCAATCCGGGGCGATGCCTCTGTCCCCGGCCGACAGCGGCCCCAACCGCCTCGTCATCGGCCAGGTCGCCCCGACGGCCCAAGAGGTCACCTGCACCTGGAAGAACGGCATGAAGACCACGCTCCACACGGCCCCTGACAACGAGACCGTCGACGCCGATGTCCCGGCGATCCGCCCGGCGGCCAAGTCTCCGGTCAACTGGTTCGTGTGCGTGGCGCCGGAAGGGACGGAGTACAAGTCGGTGGGGGTGACGAAGTAGACGAAGTAGGGGGCAGGCGAACCGTCACTGAGGCCGCGGCTACAGCCACCCCTGCCGCTGGGCCTCCCGCAGCGCCGCCGTCTGCTCGCGGGTGCCGGTCTTGGAGACGGTGGAGGAGAGGAGATCGCGGACCGTCGGTTCGGAGAGGTGGAGTCGGCCGGCGATGTCGGTGATCGTCGCGCCGTCCGCCGAAGCCCAGAGGACATCGCGCTCCTGAGCGGTGAGCGGATTGGGCTCGGCGTCGAGGGCGGTGACGGCGGGTGCGGTCGCGTCGAGGGCGGTGGCGTCGTGTGCGGACGTGTCGAGGGCGGTGGCGTCGTGTGCGGTGGTGTCAGGGGCGGTGGGGTCGTGCGAGGTCGCGTCGAGGCCGGTGGCGTCGTGTGCGCTGGCGGCAAGGGCAGGGTCGATGACCGTCTCGCCGGTCAGGACTCGGCGGATCGCGGTCGCCAACTCCTCCATGGGGGCGTCCTTCACCAGGAAACCGGCGGCACCCGCGGCCATGGCCCGATGGAGGTGGCCGGGGCGGCCGTGGGTGGTCAGGAGCAGGACCCGGCAGTCCGGCGCCTGGTCGCGCAGGTCGGCCGCGATGTCGAGGCCGCTGCGGCCCGGGAGTTCGACGTCGAGGAGGGCGACGTCGGGGCGGTGGGTGAGGGCGGCGTCCACGATCGCCTCCCCGGCCGACACCTGCGCCACGACCGTGAGGTCCGGCTCCATCCCGAGCAGTAAGGCGAGCGCCCCGCGCGTCATGCCCGGGTCCTCGGCGAGCAGGACCCTGATGGACTTCGCGGGCCGGTGGTCCCGGGGCATTTCGTTCACGGGGCCAGCGTATGGGGAAAGGGCCTGGTGGGAGCCGGGGTGACGCGACCTGGGGGAACCGGTTTTCGAGTCGCGCCACCCGTCGCGATCAGCGGCATGACCCGGCGAACGCCAAACCCATGAACACCTCGGCCTCCTGGGCCCGGAGCGTCAGCCGCCGGCCAGGGTGCGGTCGAGGAGGGGGAGCAGGCGGTCCCAGTGGCGCCGCAGCCCGGAGGCGTTGAAGGCGTCGGTGTCGGACATGGTGAAGCCGTGGACGGTGCCGGGGTAGATCTCGGAGGTGTGGTCGACACCTGCGGCGTCCAGGGCCCGGTTGAGTTCGCCGAGGGCCTCGGGTGTCATGTCGCCCTCGGCGTGGCCGAGGTGGACCTGGGCGGTGAGCTTGGTGAGGAGGCGGTGCAGGCCTTCGGGCCCGTCGGCGGCCACAGGGCCGTGGAATGCGGCGAGGGCTGCCACCTGGCCGGGGTGGGCCGCGGCGGTGCGCATCGCCAGGAGGCCGCCAATGCAGTACCCGGTCACCGCGACCGGTCCGGCGCCGACCTCGGGCTGGGCGGTGAGGAACCTGAGATAGGCGTCGGCGTCGCTCAGGGCACGTTCGGTGGTGTGCGCCTCGATCAAGGGCATCAGCTGGGCGAAGACCGCGTGCCGGGCCTCTTCTCCGATGTGCTCGGGAAGTTCGATCACCGGTGCCGGGCCGTGCCGGTAGAGGAAGTTGGGGACGAGCACGTAGTACCCGTGCCCGGCCAGCTCGCAGGCCATCTCGCGCAGTACGGGCCGGATACCGAAGCCGTCCGCATACATGAGCACCCCTGGATGCCGCTCGCCGTGGTCGGGGAAGGCGGCGAAGGCGTCGGCCTGGCCGTCCGGGGTGGGGATCCGCAGGTTCTTGGTGGGCAAAAGCTTCCCTCCGTGGGGTGCACTCGATGAACGTTCGTCGCACTAACGTTTTTGACGCGAGTGAACGTATATCGTTAGTCGGACTAACGCAATGAGCAGGGTGGGTGCCATGATCAGAGACGAAGCCGCGGGCGTGCGCGACGGCGGCGTGCCCAAGACGCCGGACAGACTGCGTCGACGGGCGAGCCGACTGCTGTCGCAGCTGGCCACGCGGTCGGACCGGCTGATCACCGAGGGGCTGGCCCGGGCCGACGCCCGCCAGTGGCACTACGCCGTACTCGCCTCTCTGGAGGAGTACGGGCCGGGCAGTCAGGCGGAGCTGAGCAGGCGCTCCGGGATCTACCGCAGCGACATGGTCGGTGTGCTCAACGAACTGGCCGAGCGTGACCTCGTCGAGCGCGCGCCGGACCCCGACGACCGGCGCCGCAACATCATCACGATCTCCACCCGGGGGCGTCGCCGGCTACGCCGCCTCGACCAGGTCCTGGACGACCTCCACGACGAACTGCTCGCACCGCTGAGCCCGGCCGAACGCGACCAGCTCGTCGGGTTGCTCACCCGCCTGCTGGACCATCACGCCCGCACCTCCTGAGCGTCGAGGGGCAGGGCACCCCCAACCCGGCGAACCCCATCTGATGCGACGTCAGGAGTCTTCACAACTGCGGTGCCCTCGGCTATACAGAGGTCGCCGGACTGGAACGCGTTCTAGAACGGCCCGTGACGACCTCGGTGCGGCCGACGGTGCGGACGGCCGTACCGAGGTCTTGCCCCATCTGCCTGCCGCCCCGTCCTCTCAGGAGCCCCATGCCCATCGACGCCGCGAAGGCCGTAGCCGCCGAACCCCGGACCGGTGAGATCTCCTGGACCCCGAAGGACGTGCAGCTCTACCACCTCGGCATCGGCGCGGGCGCCCGCCCGGACATCGCCGCCCCGGCCACCGACCCCGACGAACTGCGCTACACGCTGGAGTCCCGGCTGCACGTCCTGCCCAGCTTCGTCACCGTCGCCGGCGCCGGCTCACCCGGCGTGATCAGCAGTCTGTCCATGCCCGGCATCGAGGTCGACCTCGCCCGCGTCCTGCACGGCGGGCAGTCGCTCACCGTCCACCGCCCGCTGCCCGTCGCGGGCACCGCCACCGCCACCGGCCGTATCGCCGCCGTCTACGACAAGGGCAAGGCGGCCGTCCTCGTCATGCGCACCGAGGTCGCCGACGCCGACGGCCCGTTGTGGACCAACGACGCGCAGATCTTCGTACGGGGCGAGGGGGGATGGGGCGGCGACCGTGGCCCCTCCGCGCGCCTCGAACCGCCGGCCGGCGACCCCGACAAGGTCGTCGAGCGGCCCATCCGTGCGGACCAGGCCCTCCTCTACCGCCTCTCCGGCGACCTCAACCCCCTGCACGCCGACCCGGAGTTCGCCAAGATCGCCGGATTCGAGCGGCCCATCCTGCACGGGCTGTGCACCTACGGGATCACGCTCAAGGCGGTCGTCGACACGCTGCTCGGCGGGGACGTGACCCGGGTGCGGTCGTACGTCACCCGGTTCGCCGGGGTCGTGTTCCCGGGGGAGACCCTGCGGATCCGCATGTGGCGGCAGGAGGGCCGGGTCCGGGTGGAGGTGGGGGCAGTGGAGCGGGACGACGCGCCCGTCCTCGCCGACACGATCGTCGAACACGGCTGAGCCCCGCACGACCCCGCATCCCGTTGCACCACCCCGCACGGCCCCGCAACCCGTCGCACCACCCCGCACGCCCTACGCCCGTACTCCTGAGAGGAGCCGCACCATGCGAGCAGCCCTACTGCACGAGATCGGCCAGGACAAGCTCGAGGTCCTCGATGACGTCGAGGCGGTGGGCTTCGGGCCCGGCAGGGTGCGGATCCGAGTGCGGGCCACCGGGCTGTGCCACTCCGACCTGTCCGCGATGGGCGGGGTGCTCCCGCAGCCGGCGCCCTTCGTGCCGGGCCACGAGGGTGCCGGCGAGATCCTCGAAGTCGGAGAAGGCGTACGGCACTTGAAGCCCGGCGACCGCGTCGTCGTCTGCTGGCTCCCCGCCTGCGGCGCTTGTCCCGCCTGCAAGCGCGGCCAGACCCAGCTGTGCCTGGCCGGATTCATGAACGCCGGCACCCCCAACTTCAAGCGCCCCGGCGGTGACGTCTTCGGTTTCGCCGGCACCGGCACCTTCACCGAGGAGGTCGTCGTCGACGCCGGCTGCGCGGTGCCGATCCCCGACGACGTCCCCTTCGACATAGCCGCCCTCATCGGCTGCGGGGTCACCACCGGACTCGGCGCGGCCCTCAACACCGCCGACGTGGAGGCCGGTTCGTCGGTCGCCGTCATCGGCTGCGGGGGCGTCGGCATCTCCGCGATCCAGGGCGCCCGGCTCAAGGGGGCGGCGGAGATAGTCGCCGTCGACCCGGTCGCCTCGCGCCGCGAGTCCGCGCTCAAGTTCGGTGCCACCAGGGCCATTTCCCCGGACGAGCTGGCCGACGCCAAGCAGCAGGTCACCGCCGGCGAGGGCTTCGACTACGTCTTCGAGGTCGTCGGCAAGTCCGCCACCGCCCGGACGGCGTACGAGAACACCCGGCGCGGCGGCACCCTCGTCATCGTGGGCGCGGGTGCCCTGGACGACTTCCTGCAGCTCAGCATGTTCGAGCTGTTCTTCGACGAGAAGCGGATCCTGCCGTCCATGTACGGCGGCGGCGACGTCCTGAGCTCCTACGAGCGGACGATCGCGCTCTGGCGCGCCGGTCGCATCGACCTCGCGGGCCTGATCACCCACCGCGTGCCGCTCGCCGACATCAACGAGGCCCTGGACCAGATGCGCTCGGGCACGGCACTGCGCACCTGCATCGAGATCTGACGTCGTACGTGCATCGAGATCTGACGTCCTACGTGCTTGAGATCTGACGTCACCGGTTGCGAAAGGACACGGATGTCACTGCCACTTGAGGGTCTGTCCGCCATCGTCACCGGCGCCGGGCGCGGTCTCGGCCGGGCCGAGGCGCTGGAGCTGGCCCGGCTCGGCGCGGCCGTCGTCGTCAACGACTACGGCCGGCCCGGACGAGACGGTTCCGGCGAGGCCTCCGCCGGGCCCGCCGAGGAGGTGGCCGCCGAGATCCGCGCGGCGGGCGGCCGGGCGCTGGCGCACACCGGGGACGTCGCCGACTTCCCACAGGCCCGCGCGCTGGTCGAGCTGGCGGTCACCGAATTCGGCAAGCTGGACATCCTCGTCAACAACGCGGGCATCCTGCGCGACCGCATGGTCTTCTCCATGGCGGAGGAGGAGTGGGACTCGGTCATCCGGGTCCACCTCAAGGGCCACTTCAACACCACCCGCTTCGCCGCCGTGCACTGGCGCGAGCGGTCGAAGGCGGCGGGCGGGCCGGTGTACGGGCGCGTGGTGAACACGTCCTCGGAGGCGTTCCTCGCCGGATCCGCAGGGCAGCCCAACTACGCGGCGGCGAAAGGCGGAATCGTCGGGCTCACCACCTCCACGGCCCTCGCACTCGCCAAATACGGCGTGACCGCGAACGCCATCTGCCCACGCGCCCGGACCCGTATGACCGAGGACGTCTTCGCGGGCCTCGAACGCCCGGAGGACGGCCTCGACCCCCTCGCCCCCGAGCATGTCGCCCCACTCGTCGGCTACTTGGCCGCACCGGCCGCCGCCGGGATCAACGGCCAGCTGCTCGTCGTGCACGGCGGCATGGTGGCGATCGTCGAACGGCCGCGGGTGGCGGCCAAGTTCGACAGCAAGCAGGAGACGTTCACCTACGACGAGCTGGACGCGCTGCTGACCCCGCACTACGCGGACCTGCCGACGGGGGAGACGTTCGGGGCGGTGGAGGTCCTGGGGCTGAAGCGGGGGTAGCGCCCCCGGCACCCGCTCGGCACCTCCTCGGCGCCCCGGCACGGGAACGGCCCCGCTCCTCAAGGAGGAACAGGGCCGTATGCCGTTGCTCGCGCGCGGCGTCAGGCCGCCGTCTCGTTCTCCTCGACCGGCTTGCGGTGACGGCCACGGGGGGCCGCCTCGCTGTCCTGGACCGAGACCTGGCCTCGATGCCTGCCGTGACCGGAGACCTTCTGAACGTCGTGAACGTCGGCCGGCCCCGGCTGGGTCGTGCTGGCGTTGCTCATCGGAAAACTCACCCCGTCAACATGATCTTTCTTACAGCCGGGCGAGTTTAACCGGCCGACCATGGGCCGAATCCAGACGGCCACGCCAACCGCCACTACTTCGTTACAAGAC
This sequence comes from Streptomyces sp. NPDC051738, assembly GCF_044453205.1. Taxonomy (NCBI): domain Bacteria; kingdom Bacillati; phylum Actinomycetota; class Actinomycetes; order Kitasatosporales; family Streptomycetaceae; genus Streptomyces; species Streptomyces sp. NPDC051738. The sequence continues at coordinate 54,145 of NZ_JBITCM010000016.1, forward strand.
CGCCCAACGGAGCTTGCTGCAAAGGCACAGGACGCGCCGCGACGGGATCCGGAACCTCCGTCACGGGATCCGGAACATCCGTGGGCGACGGCTCCGGTCCGGCATCCGCCACCGCCGATGTCGCCTCCTCGGGGGCCTCCTCCGGGGGCAGCATCCCCGCTTCCACCCGAGCTACCCCGCACCTCACCTCCCTTGTGGCATACGGCAGTTGCAGCATCCCCTCCCGCGTCCACCACCCGGCTCCCGCCAACCAGCCTTCGGGCGCCGCAAGTTGACGTACCCGCCGCTCGACGGGCCGCCACACCCCCACCCAACTCCCGACCGGCCCGTCGACGCGCAGCGCCACCCCGCAGCTCTCCGGCGTCAGCACCTGCCCCGGCTGGATCGCGAACGGCGTCACCGCGCACTCGGCCAGCCGCAGGCACTCCGGGAAGCGCACCGGCAGCGTGCTGCCCAGCACTCCCCAGCCCAACCGTTCCTGCCCGGGGGAGGGCGCGTCGGAGCGGATCAGCAGCAGCCCGCTGTCCGGGTCGGCGAGCAGCAGCCGGTCGTCGCTGCCGTCCGCGATCTGCAGCAGCGGCGACACCTCGCCGCCCCGCCCGAGGTCGACCACGACGGCCTTCGTACGGCCCCCGGACTCCCGGTCGAGCGCCAGCATCCGCCCGACCCGGTCCAGCCACGCCCCGCCCGAGCAGCGCCCCGGGACCTCCGCGACCTGCTCGGGCCCGAAGGCACCCCCTGCCACCAGCCACACCGCGCTGGACCGCCGGCCCACCGCGAGGGCGTACGCATGGTCGCCGCCCGGCGCGGGCGGCAGCATCCGCAGCCGGGCCCCCTCCTCCGGGCACTGGACGGCGCCCAGCAGCAGCTCACCCGTGCCGGGTCCGGTCGGGTACAGCAGCGAGAACACATGCCGTCCGTCGGTGGGGCGGCGGATGAGGACCCGCCCGTCGCCCATGGGCTGCACCTCGGTGCCGGGCTCCTCCGGCTGGTGGGCGGGCAGCGGCACGGCGTAGGGCTCGGGGCCGTCCAGGGTCCAGCGCTCCGGGAACCAGCAGCCGCCGTCCAGGGCGAGGCGGGCGGCGTAGGAACCGTCCGTCGTGATGGCGCATTCCGCCCGAGGCGCGTCGCCGTCCTCGTGCTCCGCCGCGGGCTCGATCGCACAGGCAGTCATGGTCCGGTCACCTCCGGTCACGAAGCTAGTTTTCGCACGCACAGGCGTGGGATCGGGAGCTTTCCCTTCACACAAAGGGATGGCCGAGGAACGATTCGCCTGAGGAAACGGGGGCGGTTGTGCTGGGCGGAGCGGCGGCGGCCCGGGGTGGCCGGAGATGACCGGGGGAGGGGCGCATCCACCGCTTCCGTCACCGGTACAGCCGTACGGAACAGCCAGGTAGCCTGTCCTTCGTGCCCCGTCTGTCAGAAGTCATCACCGCGCTGGAGAACCTCTGGCCCGCCGAGCGCGCCGAGTCCTGGGACGCGGTCGGCACCGTCGTGGGCGACCCCGACCAGGAGGTCTCGCGGGTCCTGTTCGCCGTCGACCCGGTCCAGGAGATCGTGGACGAGGCGGTGAAGCTGGGCGCCGACCTGCTGGTCACCCACCACCCGCTCTATCTGCGCGGTACGACGACGGTCGCGGCCTCCACCTTCAAGGGCCGGGTCGTGCACACGCTGATCAAGAACGACATCGCGCTGCACGTGGCGCACACCAACGCCGACACGGCCGACCCCGGAGTCAGCGACGCGCTGGCCGGTGCGCTGGACCTCCGTGTCGTACGGCCGCTCGTGCCCGACGCGAGTGATCCGGAGGGCCGGAGGGGTCTGGGCCGTATCTGCGAGCTGGACCACCCCCTGACCGTCCGCGAACTCGCCGCCCGAGCCGCCGAGCGCCTCCCCGCCACCGCGCAGGGCATCCGCGTGGCCGGCGACCCCGAGGCGACGGTCCGTACGATCGCCGTGAGCGGCGGCTCCGGCGACAGCCTCTTCGACCAGGTACGGGCCGCCGGCGTCGACGTCTTCCTCACCGCGGACCTCCGCCACCACCCGGTATCCGAGGCCGTGGCCCAAAGTCCTCTCGCGCTGCTCGACGCGGCGCACTGGGCCACCGAATGGCCCTGGTGCGAGCTGGCCGCCGCCCAGCTCGACGAGATCTCCGACCGCCATGGATGGGGCCTGCGGGTCCACGTCTCGAAGACGGTCACCGACCCCTGGACCGCCCACGCGGCGTCCAACCCGCCCACTAGCACCACGGGAGCCCCCAACTGAACGCCGCGCCGGCCGACCAGATCCGACTCCTCGACGTCCAGGCCCTCGACGTCCGCCTCCAGCAGCTCACGCACAAGCGGAAGTCCCTGCCCGAGCACGCCGAGATCGAGTCGCTGTCCAAGGACCACACCCAGCTGCGCGACCTGCTCGTCGCCGCGCAGACCGAGGAGAGCGACACCGCCCGCGAGCAGACCAAGGCCGAGCAGGACGTGGACCAGGTGCGCCAGCGCGCCGCCCGCGACCAGCAGCGCCTGGACTCCGGCGCCGTCACCTCCCCGAAGGACCTGGAGAACCTCCAGCACGAGATCGCCTCCCTCGCCAAGCGGCAGGGCGACCTGGAGGACATCGTCCTGGAGGTCATGGAGCGCCGCGAGTCCGCGCAGGAGCGGGTCGCCGAGCTGACCGAGCGGGTCGGTGCCGTCCAGGGGAAGGTCGACGACGCGACCGCCCGCCGGGACGCCGCGTTCGAGGAGATCGACGGCGAGGTGGCGACGGTCACGAAGGAGCGCGAGGTCATGGCGGGGTCGGTGCCCGCGGACCTGCTGAAGCTCTACGAGAAGCTGCGCCTGCAGCAGGGCGGCATCGGCGCGGCCAAGCTGTACCAGCGCACCTGCCAGGGCTGCCGCCAGGAGCTCGCCATCACCGAGCTGAGCGAGGTCCGCGCGGCCGCGCCGGACACGGTCCTGCGGTGCGAGAACTGCCGCCGCATCCTGGTGCGTACGGCCGAGTCCGGCCTCTAGGAGCCTGTGCCGTGCGGGAGTTCATCGTCGAGGCCGACGGCGGGTCGCGGGGCAACCCGGGGCCCGCGGGCTACGGATCGGTCGTGCTGGACGCGGCGACGGGGGAGACCCTCGTGGAGGCCGCCGAGTACATCGGCGTCGCCACGAACAACGTCGCCGAGTACCGCGGCCTGCTGGCCGGCCTGCGCGCGGCGCACGAACTGGACCCGTCCGCCCGGGTCCACGTCCGCATGGACTCCAAGCTCGTCATCGAGCAGATGTCGGGCCGCTGGAAGATCAAGCACCCGGACATGAAGCCGCTGGCGTTCGAGGCGGCTCGGATTCTGCCGCCCACGCAGGTGACGTACGAGTGGATCCCCCGGGAGCAGAACAAGCACGCGGACCGGCTGGCCAACGAGGCGATGGATGCCGGGAAGCGCGGCGAGCAGTGGTCGGCGGCGGCTTCCACGGCGGAGCTGGCGGCGGCCGACGCCAGGGCGGCGCGGGCCGCGAAGGCGGCCGCCGGTCCTGAGCCGTCGGGCCCGCCCGGAGACGCCGCCGCGGGCGCGTCGCGAGCGCGTGCGGCGCTGCGTGGAGCGGCGGAGTCCCCCGGCGGCGGAGCCGCGAAGGCCGACGCCGATGTCAGGGCCGCCCGTACCGTGGCCGCGCCCTCGGCCGGCTGGGCTCCCGCCGACATGGGGGCGCCGGCCACCTTCGTGCTGCTGCGGCACGGGGAGACGCCCCTCACCCCCCAGAAGCGGTTCTCCGGCAGTGGCGGTACCGATCCGTCCCTCTCCGACGTCGGCCGGGAGCAGGCCGAGCGCGTCGGTGCCGCCCTTGCCCGGCGCGGCACCATCCAGGCCGTCATCGCGTCGCCGCTCACCCGTACCCGGGAGACCGCCGGTATCGTCGCCGCCCACCTCGGCCTCGACGTGAGCATCGACGACGGCCTGCGCGAGACCGACTTCGGCGCCTGGGAGGGGCTCACCTTCGGCGAGGTCCGCGAGCGCTATCCGGACGACCTCAACGCCTGGCTGGCCGACCCGGAGGCCCGTCCCACCGGCGACGGCGAGAGTTTCGCGGCGACGGCGACCCGTATCGCCGCCACCCGGGACAAGCTGGTCGCGGCCCACACCGGCCGTACGGTTCTCCTCGTCACGCACGTCACCCCGATCAAGACGTTCGTGCGCCTCGCCCTGGGCGCCCCGCCCGAGTCCCTGTTCCGCATGGAACTCTCGGCGGCCTCCCTCTCGGCGGTGGCGTACTACGCCGACGGCAACGCGAGCGTGCGGCTCTTCAACGACACGTCACACCTGCGCGCCTGAGCCGTTCCGCAGCCGGGCGGCCTCCCGGGCCAGCTGCTCGACCCGGGCCCAGTCCCGCGCGGCGATCGCATCCGCCGGAAGCATCCAAGTGCCGCCCACACAGCCGACGTTGGGCAGGGCCAGATACTCCGGCGCGTTGCCCGGCCCGATTCCCCCCGTGGGGCAGAACCGCGCCTGCGGCAACGGCCCGGCGAGCGACTGCAGATACGCCGTACCGCCCGCGGCCTGCGCCGGGAAGAACTTCATCTCCGTCACGCCCCGCTCCAGCAGCCCCACGACCTCCGACGTGGTCGACACCCCCGGCAGGAACGGCACCCCGGACACCCGCATCGCCTCCAGCAGTACGTCCGTCCAGCCCGGGCTGACCAGGAACCGCGCCCCGGCCGTCACCGACGCCGTCACCTGCTCCGGCGTGATGACCGTGCCCGCGCCCACCACGGCCTCGGGCACCTCGGCGGCGATCGCCCGGATCGTGTCCAGCGCCGTCGGCGTCCGCAGCGTCACCTCGATCGCGGGGAGCCCGCCGGTGACGAGCGCCCGCGCCAGCGGTACGGCGTCGGAGGCGTCCTCGATGACGACGACGGGCACGACGGGCGCGAGATCCAGCACGGAGGCGGGCAGCGGAGAGGTCATGGCCTCATCCTGCCCTGCGGTGAACAGCATGCGCAAAGGTCGTTGCGCATGCTGCAATGCTTCGGTGGAGCGTCAGTGGATCTCCGCCACCAGCACATCCAGCGTCCACGCCTTCCCGGCCTTCGCGGGCGCCTCCACCTCCACCTCGTACCCGAGGTCCCGCAGCGCCTCCACCAGCTCGGCCGGGCCCTTCGGCGCGATCCCCGCCGTCAGCAGACTCCGTACGATCCGCCCCTTCGTCGCCTTGTTGAAGTGGCTGACGACCTTCCGGGTCGGCGCGTGCAGCACCCGTACCGTCGCCGTCCGGTCGGCCACCTCGCCCTTCGGCTTCCACGCCGCCGCGTACGCCGACGACCGCAGATCCAGCACAAGACCGTCCCCGGCCACCTCCGGCAGCACCTCGGCCATCGGCGCCCGCCAGTGCGCGCCGAGCGCGCCGAGGCCCGGAAGCCTGACGCCCATCGAGCAACGGTAGGAGGGGATGCGGTCGTTGACGCGCACCGCACCCCACAGTCCCGAGAAGACGAGCAGCGACCGGGTCGCCCGCTTCTTCGCCGCGGCGTCCAAAGACGCCAGGTCGAGGGCGTCGTACAGCACGCCCGTGTAGATCTCCCCGGCCGGCCGCGCGCCCGCCGTCCGCAGCTCGGCGTTCTTGGCGACCTCGCCCCGAAGGCCCTCGCTCAGCCCGAGTACCTCGCGCGCCTTGTCCTCGTCGCCCGCACACAGCTCGACGAGCTCGTCGAGGACGGCCGCGCGGGCGTCGCCCAGCCCCGGCAGCGACAGCGGCTCCAGCTTCAGCGGGGCGCCGCGGCCGGAGGATGCCTTTCCTTCGGAGGGAGGCAGCAGGACAAGCACGGGTGATCTCCTTCGGTTGCACTCTGCGACAGCGTACGGCGTGCCACCGCAGGCCCCGCTCCTACGCAAGCCGCTCCGGCTGCGGCGATGGCGCGGTTCGAGCCTGCTTGATCGCCTGTACGAGGTCGGTGGCGTCGTCGGCGTGCAGGCGCACGAGCCGGATGTCCCGTCGGCGGCCCAGGAAGGTGAAGTGGGCGACGGGCTCGGTGAGTTCGAGCGTCACGGTCGTCTGCGCGCCGATGGCGAGGTTGAGCTCCCCGTCGGCCCGCTCATGGGTGGTGCGCAACTCGCGCCGCACATGCGCGATCTTCTCCAGCGGTATGCGCAGATCGACGTGCGCGGCACGCCGGACGCGCAGGGAACCGGCGTCGAGTACGTGGGGACGTACGACGGAGGCCGCGTGCATCCCGATAATGATCAGGAGGGTGTACATGTCCAGCATGAACCACGCCCGTTGCACGGCCGGGTGGTTCCGCAGCAGCACGGACATCATGATCGACTCGATCACGATCACGAATCCGAATCCCAGCATCATCGTGCCCTGCCCGCGCGCGTACCCGAAGGCGGTGCCGCCACCGAGCCCGTGCCGGCGCCGGGCGGCCCACAGCCAGAGACTGACGACGAGCCGCAGCTCGTGCCGGACCAGGACGAGTGCGGTGCGCATCACGGTCCGTCCCCTTCCATGAGCAGGTGCAGGGTACGGCGGATCGCCTCGGCCTGTGCCGGGGCGAAGTCGGCGTAGAACGCGCGCAGGAAGCTGTTGTCGGGGTCGACCTCCACCGGCTCCGGGAGCAGGTCCGGGGGCAGACAGTCGGCCAGGGCGCGGGCCGCCTCGTCGACGCGCGGGTCGCCGGGGTCGGCGTCGGCGAGTGCGTCGAGCAGGGCGTAGGCGGCGAGGGCCCGCTCCTTGCCGCCCGGCCGGGCGAGCGCGTCGCCCAGCGCGTTCATGAGCTGCTCCCGGCCCTCGGGACCCGCCGTCGTCTCGATCAGCGCGAGCATCTCGCGGTCCTTGGCGGCCATGGGGGACTCGGAGAGATGGCCCATGTCCCGGAAGAGCGCGGCCAGTTCGGGCGAGACGGGCCCCTCGGCGGGCAGCCCGCCCTCCGACTCCAGCAACGCCCGCAGCCGCGCCCGCCGCTCCCGGATCGCCGCCTCCTGCCGGGCGAGATCCTCGTCGAGCTCGCCGAGCACCTCCACGAGATCCTTCCCGGCGTCCTCGGCCAGCACGTCCCGCACCTCCGCGAGCCCCAGCCCCAGCTCGGTCAGCCGCCGGATGCGCGCCAGCACGACGGCATGCCGCAATGTGTACTCCCGGTACCCGTTCGGCCGCCGCTCCGGCTCGGGCAGCAGCCCCTGATGGTGGTAGTGCCGCACCGTGCGCGTGGTGACGCCGACGGCGGCGGCGAGTTCTCCGATCCGCATGGGATCAGTAGAAACGTTGACGTTGCGGCAGGGTCAAGTGAACGGCTCGGCGCCTGACGACGGTCGTGCTGGTGTGCCACGATCGAGGGAACGGTTCCCGATCTCTCGGACAGGTGATCTTCCGATGTCCCAGTCTGGCGAGCGACCGAAGGAGGGGCGTGACGTGACTGCCATGGCCCATGAGCCGCTCACGCAGGAAGAGGTCCTGCTGGAGGGCTTTCTCGCCCTGGACACCCCGGAGGGATTCCGGGCCGAGCTGATCGAGGGGGAGATCGTTGTGACGCCGCCGCCGGACGGGGATCACGAGGATTACATCGAGCTGATCGTGAACCAGGTGTACAGACGATCCCGAACCGACGTGCAGTTCTCCGGGAACAAGGGACTGAAACTGCAGAGCGGAGGCGGATGCCCGAAGGACCACGTAATCCCGGACGGCACCTTCGCGCCCAGGAAGCTGCGCCTCTACAGGGGCGCCGAATCCTGGATGCCATGCGACGGCGTCGCCATGGTGCTTGAGGTGACATCCACCAAGCCCAAGGCCGACCGCGAGGCCAAGCGTCGGTGCTACGCCCGCGGCGGCATCCCGCTCTACCTGCTCGTCGACCGCGAAGCCTCCTCGATCACGCTGTTCAGCGATCCCGAGAAGGACGACTATCGCGAGCACCGCACCCGCCCCTTGGGCAAGCCGCTCAGTCTTCCGGAGCCTTTCGGTTTCGAGCTGGACACGGCGGACTTTCTCTGACGCTCCCGGTGTTGCGCCTCCAGGACTGCGAGAGGGGCGCGAAGTGGGTGAACAGGCGCTGTGGACCAGGGCCCGGCTCGGCCGGGGCGGGCCCCCGCTCGATCTGCTGACCGCCCGCTTCGACCGGCACGTCTACGCCCCGCACGCCCACGACGAGTTCACGATCGGAGTGTGCGTCGGCGGCAGCGAGATCATCGACTACCGAGGCGGCCGCATCCGTCCTGTCCCGGGCTCGATCGTCGTACTGGCACCGGGCGAGATGCACACAGGCGGTCCGGACACGTCCGGCGGTTATGCCTACCGAGCCCTATACGCCGAGACGTCGCTGTTGACGGACGGCGCCCTGGGCACCGCCGCCCCGCACTTCCGCGATCCCCTCCTCGACGACCCCGAACTGTCCACCGCGCTGCGCATCACGCACGCCGAACTCGCCGCCTGCCCCGACCCGCTGGAGGCGGAGTCCCGTATCCCCTGGCTCCTGACCGCCCTGGCCCGCCGCCACTCCACGGCCCGCGCGGCGGACGACTCCGTGCCCGGCGCCGACCACATAGCGCGGACGGTCCGCGACCGCCTCGCCGACGAGCTCACGTCCCCGCCCTCGCTCGCGGCCCTGGCCACCGACCTGGGCCTGTCCCGCTACCAGCTCCTGCGTGCCTTCCGCACGACGATGGGGATACCGCCGTACGCCTGGCTGGCCCAGTACCGGGTGACCCGGGCGCGCGGCCTGCTGGAGTCCGGCCTGCGTCCGGCCGAGGTCGCCGGCCTGGTGGGCTTCGCGGACCAGGCGCACCTCACCCGCTGGTTCCGGCGGGTGCTCGGGGTGACACCGGCGGCGTACCGCAACAGCGTTCAAGACACCGGGGCCTGACCCGGCCGAGACTCGCCGCATGACTGCACGCGGCTGGTTTCTGTTCGCCCTGATGAGCGTGGTCTGGGGCATCCCGTATCTGATGATCAAGGTGGCGGTGGAGACGGTCTCGCCGTCGGTGGTGGTGTTCACGCGATGCGCGCTGGCCGCCGCGCTGCTGCTCCCGTTCGCGATCCGGCAGGGCGGCCTGCCCCGGACGATACGACGCCACTGGCGCCCGATGCTGGCCTTCGCGTGCATCGAGATCATCGGCCCCTGGTGGACCCTGACCGACGCCGAGCGCCACCTCTCCAGCTCCACGGCCGGCCTGCTGATCGCGGGCGTCCCGATAGTCGGCGTCGCCCTGGCCCGTTTCTTCGGCGCCACGGAACACCTGGGCATCCGCCGCCTGACCGGCCTCACCCTGGGCCTGGCCGGCGTGGCGACCCTCACGGTCCCGCACCTGACGGGCGGCGACGCCCGCTCGCTGGCGGAGGTGCTGCTGACGGTGCTGGGCTACGCGACGGCTCCGCTGATAGCGGCGCGGTGGCTGCGAGACGTGCCGTCCCTCCACCTCACGGCGGCCTGCCTGACCCTGGCGGCGCTGGTCTACGCCCCCGCGGCGGCGCTGACCCGGCCGTCTTCGATGCCGTCGACCGAGGTCCTGACGGCGCTGGCCGGTCTGGGCGTGATCTGCACCGCGGTCGCCTTCGTGGCCTTCCTGGAGCTGATCAAGGAGGTGGGGCCGACGCGGGCGACGGTCTTCACGTACGTCAACCCGGCGGTCGCGGTGGCGGCGGGGGCTCTGTTCCTGGACGAGCCCCTGACGCCCGGGGTGCTCGCCGCGTTCGCCCTGATCCTCGCCGGATCGGTCCTGGCGACGGCAGCCCCCCGCAGGCCGGTAACATGGTCGACACGGCAGACGAGCCGGGCGGGCGGCCGCGTGGAGTCCCTTCAGGGGCTTCCCGAGGAACGTCCGGGCTCCACAGGGCAGGGTGATGGCTAACGGCCACCCGGGGTGACCCGCGGGACAGTGCCACAGAAAGCAAACCGCCCAGCGCTTCGGCGCTGGGTAAGGGTGAAACGGTGGTGTAAGAGACCACCAGTGCCCAGGGCGACCTGGGCAGCTAGGTAAACCCCACCCGGAGCAAGGTCAAGAGGGGCCGCGTTCTCGAAAGAGGGGCGACTCTGCGCGGACGTTCGAGGGCTGCCCGCCCGAGTCCGCGGGTAGACCGCAGGAGGCCGGCGGCAACGCCGGTCGTAGATGGATGGCCGTCGCCCCAGGGTCCGCGAGGAACCTGGGGAACAGAACCCGGCGTATAGCCCGACTCGTCTGCCTTCTGGGCTCTGACCTGGCCTTATGACCTGGGCGGGACTCTTTCCGTGTTCGGTACTTCCCGCTTCTACCTGCGACTTCCTGGGAGTTCCCGCCCAAGCGTGCACGCGTTGTGGGCACCGTCTGCTCTCGGACGCCAGGTGTACGCCTGTGGGTCGTGATCGGCGCACAAGGGGGTCCGCTGGTCGGGGTGCGCACGACTGTATTCCGGGCAGCGCAAATCCGAACGGCCAGTGGCTACCTGCTGGGCCAGCTTGAGGGTCACAAGCTGTGTGCACATGGTCCCAACGAGCGAGTCTCAGACAGGGGTTGCCTGAACCCATGTTTGGCTCGTACGTGCTGTCGACCTTTGCCTACGCGTCCACGTTTCCATCATCTGGTCGTGAACCTGACCGTCTCGCGGAGCAAGGCGGTGGCACCGTCCAGGTCGGTCAGCCGGGCTGCGAGCGTGGCCTCGGCGAGGCGCGGCGGAAGAGCCACGCTGAACTTCAGTCCTGCCAGCGCACGGAGATCCACCGCCGGGAGGCACAAGTGGTCGGCGGCGTGTGCGGTGGCCTTTCTCCATTCTTGGGGGGTGATGTCCTCGCGCAGCCGGACGTAGGTGTCCGTGGGGCGCTGCAGGGGGTCGGCGACGCTTGAGAGGGTCGCGGCCAGGGTGGCGTTGGTGCGATAGCCCGCCCACGTCCACCACCGCACGTTCGTGTCGTGGCCCCCCCGCATGATGATCGTGCCGTCGCGGTGCACCAACTCAGCGCTCTCATTGCGCACGCGAGCGAGGGCGCTATCGGCACGGCGGGTGAGCCTGACCGGCGGGGTGGCACCGAGCAGGATTTCGCGGGCCGCCTGTGTCAGCTCGTACGACGCGGTGCGGGTCAGGCCGACGCCACCCCAGCGGGCCCGCCCGCCACTCTCCACAGGCTCGACGAAGCAGCGGCGGCGCGACCAGTCGATGTAAGTCACCTGCCAGCTGCGTCCGGCGAGCAGAAGTCGGCGAGGACCGACGACCTCGTCCGTGAGCAGCACGGGGTCTGTGGTGCCGATCTCGGTACGGCCCGAGAGCACAGTGAACTCCGGGGCAGCGGTGAAGACCGCCGTGAGGTCCATGAAGTGCCGGTAGCCGAACCGCTTTTCGGCCTCTGGGCCGATGAACAGCAGTTCGCCGTCCCGGTCCAGATAGCCCTCGTCGACCAGGTGGCGCACGATCGGCTCGGCGGAAGGGCCGAACGGACCGAGGCTTCCCCACCACTCCTGCCACAACCGGTCACCCACCCGGTGCTCCTGGAGGCAGAGCGCCAGCACCTGTTGCGCGGCGATGTGCCGGGGCTCGGGAGGAGCGATGACCGGCTCCACCCAGTCGCGTGACCAGAGCAGTAGAAGTGCCGCCGCGGACAGGAGGCCGGCGTCGTCGGTGGCGAGGAACAGGCAGTTGCGGCTGGATCCGGGTCGTCGACCGGTGCGGCCCAGTCGCTGTAGGAATGAGGCGACGGTGCTTGGTGCATCGATCTGGATGACCCGGTCGAGGTCGCCGACATCGATACCCAGTTCCAGGGTACTGGTGGAGATGATCACACAGTCGCGAGCCTCCGCGAATGCTTCCTCCGCCCGCCGCCTTTCGTCTGCGGACAGCGATGCGTGGGACAGGAAAATGGTCAGGCCCTTCGCCCGCAGCGCCGCGCCGAGTTCCTCGACCTGCTTGCGCGATTCGCAGAAGACCAGCCGCTTCTCGCCCCGGTGCAGTGCCGCGATCACCGTCGCGGCATTGGCCAAGGACCCCACGTAGTCGAGCTGGACGTCCCCGGGCGGGGGCAGTTTCTGGACCTTCTCCTTCAGGTGTGGGGCGACGACATGCGCCGTGTGCTGCCCGGCCTTTGCTCCCTGCAACCAGGTGAGCAGCTCCTCTGGGTTACCCACGGTCGCGGACAGGCCGACCCGCTGCACCGGACGCCCGGCCACCCGCTCCAGCCGTTCCAGCACGGCCAGTAAATGCCATCCCCGGTCGTCGCCCGCGAAAGCGTGCACCTCGTCGACGACGATCGCCCGCAGCCCGGAGAAGAACGCCCGGTGGTCGACGTTTGCGCTGACCAGCATGGCCTCCAGGGACTCGGGAGTGGTCAGCAGCACATCCGGCCGTTCGCGCAGGATGCGCTTGCGGCGGGAGTGCGTGACGTCGCCGTGCCAGAGCGCGGCTGTGCGCCCGAGCCAGGAGGTGTATGTCTCCAGCCGGGGCAACAGGTTGTTGAGCAGCGCTTTCAGCGGACACACGTAGAGGACCGAGGTGCCGTCCCATTTCTCCTGCGCCATCCGGGATAGCAAGGGGAAGCACGCAGCCTCGGTCTTCCCACCCGCGGTGGGGGCGATCAGCACGGCGTCCGCCCCGTCTGTCAGGGGGGTGATCGCCTCTTCCTGGAGGGTCCGCAGGCGGGGCCAGCCCAGAGTGTTCACGACGTGGTGGACCAACCCCGGGTGAAGCAGGTCCATCGGGTCGGGCGCCATGTCGCTCACGGGAGGTCCAGTTCGACGTCATCGGCACTGTCAACCGCCGCGGCGTTGCGCTCGACCTCGGTCAGCTCCGAGGCATTCACCGTGAGCGCGTAGTGCTTGCGCGGATCGAAGTCCTCGAACTGCTCCACTCGGTCGAGGACGTCGCCGACGAGCTTCTTGAGGAACAGGCGAGGCGCTACCCCCACCTTGCCCCCCAGCGCCCCGCCGACGGCCTTGGCCAGGTCGGCGACATATACGTCGTCTGTGATCTCCCTGACTCGCTCGGCCGCCGAAGACCCGGACGCATACAGGTCCCTGATGGTCAGCCCGAGACCGATCAGCGAGTCCAGTGTGAAGCCCGGCAGCCTGAGCTGCACGGCACGAGGGTTGTCGAAGCGCGGATCGGTGGTGAAGTCGGTTGCCAGCCGCTGGGCCAGCGGAGCCAGACGATGCACGCCCTGTCGGCCGTCGTAGAACGCCGGCGTGCCGGTGATCAGCAGATAGAGGCCGGGAAAGCGTCCGGAGTGCACCTCGTCGATGAGCTGGCGCAGCGCGTTCAGCGCCTTGTCACGGGCGTCGGACCGAACCCGTTGCAGGGTTTCCACCTCGTCCAGCACGACGAACAGGCCAGCGTGCCCGGAGTCACGCAGCACGGTGAGCAGTCCCTGCAGGAACCCCAGAGCGCCGAAATGGTCGAGGTCGCCGCGCACCCCGGCGGACCTACGGGCCGCCGCGGCCACATGCGGTTGTCCCCCCAGCCAGCCCATGACTGCCGAGGCGGTGGCCTCGTCTCCCGACTCGAGGGCCGTACGGTATCCCCGCAGCGCCGTTGCGAACGACGGGGCGTGCCGGGACACCTCGGTAAGCCGGGCGGTCATCAGCCGCTCCACCTCTGCGGGCAGGTTCTCCTCGGACGCACCTGCGGCGAGGGCGTCCTCCTCAAGGGCGTAGAACCAGGCGTCAACAACCGGCCGAAGCGCGCTCGGGGGGAATCCGGGCGTGGCCAGCCGCTCGGTGAGGCGGCGGTAGACGGTCTCCAGCTTGTGCAGTGGAGTCTCGGTCTCCGAGACCTGGATCTCGGCGACGGCGAAATTGCGCCGCTTGGCCCGCTCCCCGAGCCACCGCGCGAAGAAGGTCTTGCCCGACCCGTACTCGCCGCGCACGGCCTTGAATACCGACGCGCCCGACGCCACGGCGTCGAGCTCAGCGTTCAGGGCGCTCTCGTACCGGTCAAGGCCGGTGGCCAGCAGGTCGAGCCCGCTCTCAGGAACGGCTCCCCGGCGCAGCGCATCGATCACGTCACGGCGCCGGGCGGCACTGACGGGTCCGTTTCGGCCAGGGCTGTCTGTACTCACCCCGACAGTCTCCCATCGGCTTGAGACCACGAGGGCGCAGGGCGAAACGGGCGGCACCATAGTGCGCTTGGACCGTAGTGCGAATGGACATTCCGGTCGCCTACGGATCGCTGATGCTGGTGCATGGTAGCGGGATCGATGAACGCCTTGACGGCCGCCAACCCCCTTGGTGCAATGGCATGTTCACCGCCGGGAGAGGCGGTGACGCAGCGTTCGGTCCCAGACGGAAAGACACAGCGTGGCACTCGACAGTCTGAAACTCAGCGACGCCCTTGCGGACGTCGCTTCCGGCGCCTTACAGCTCCCCGACTTCCAACGTGAGTGGAAGTGGGACGACGAGCGCATCAGGGCACTCATCGCGACGGTGACACTCGACTATCCGCTCGGGGTGGTGATGGCGCTGCAGACCAATGGCACCTCACCGTTCCGCACTCGGACACTCAAGGGCGCCGAGGACGCGGAGGGCCGGGTGCCCGATCTCCTGCTGCTCGACGGCCAGCAACGGTTGACCTCCCTCTTCCAGGCCCTGCACCGGGATCGCCCGGTGGAGACGGTGGATGCTCGCGGCAAGGAGCTGAGGCGCTGGTACTACGTCGACATCGCCAAGGCCATCGGGCCACCGGCCGAACGCGACGAGGCCATCGTGTCTGTTCCTGAGGACAAGATCCTCAAGACCGGCTTCAACCGCAGGGACCTCATCGACCTGAGTACTGTCGAAGGTGAGTGCGCGGCAGGCTACTTCCCACTCCATTTCGTGTTCGACACTGAGCGAGTGAACGACTGGCACCAGGAGTACGTGAAGGTCGACGTTACGAACTGGGGTCTGTGGGGACAGTTCCAGATGCACGTGCTCAACCGCATGCAGTCGTTCCAGGTACCGATGATCAAGCTCGCGGCCTCTACGACCATGGACGCGGTCTGTGCCGTGTTCGAGCGGGTGAACACCGGTGGTGTGCCGCTCAACGTCTTCGAACTGCTGACGGCCACGTACGCGGGCAACCAGGAGTACGTGGCCCAGCACGGCGACTACTACAAGCTTCCCGACGTCTGGCTGGACATCAAGAAGGGCCTGACGTCGTCGTACCCCGTGTTCGGGCGTATGGAGGCCGGCGTCGAGGACGGGCTCAGCAGCAGTGACTTCCTCCAGGCCGTGGCGCTCGTTCGAACCTGGGAGCGCAAGCGCCAGGAGCCGCGCGCCGCGGTCTCTTGCAAGCGCCGTGACCTGCTGGAACTGCCGCTCGCCGACTTCAGCCTGCTCGCTCCGCGCGTGGCCGAGGCCTTCGAGTGGGTGGGGGCCTTCTTGGAGCGGCAGTGCATCGTGCGCGCCCCGGACCTGCCGTATCGAACCCAGCTCGTACCGCTGGCCGCCGTACGGACGATCCTGGGCGAGGAGACCGAGACAGTGGCGGCCGACGAGCTGTTCACTCAGTGGTACTGGTGCGGTGTGCTCGGCGAGATGTACGGCGGTTCTACGGAAAGCCGCTTCACCCGCGACGTCGAGCAACTCGTCGAACGCCTGCAGGGCAACACCGAAGTAGTTCCCGACACCATCGCCGAGGCGGCATTCCTGGATGACCGGCTGGACACCCTCAGTACCCGCAACAGCGCCGCATATAAGGGCGTTTACGCCCTCCTGGTCAAGCAGGGGGCGGTGGACTGGTACTTCACGGAAGCACCCCTGAACGCCGCGCGCCTCGCCGAGTACAGCGTGGAGGTGCGCCAGATCTTCCCGAAGGCGTGGATCGACAAGAACGACCGGGCCTACAGCAACAGGGCGAACTCGATCATCAACAAGACACCCCTGTCGCTGAGGGCCAGCAAGAGCATGACTGGATCGCCTGCCGGCTACCTCAAGACGCTCGCGCTCGAGTCGGGAATGCGTCCCGAATGGTTCGACGACGTCATCGGCACTCACCTCATCGACCCTGCCGCGCTGCACGCGGGCGATTTCGAGCGGTTCTACGAGAACAGATCCAAGCAGCTGCTGGAGCTGGTCATGTCGGCCATGGGCAAGCGCACCGTCTTCCGTGACGTGAAGGCCGGGTGACGCGGCCGTGCTCCGGACACCCTCCGACGAAGAACTGCTGGCATTCAAAGGCCGGCGCGTTCCTCTCGTGGAACTCCTGACCTGTTTCAACACCCGGTTCCGTAACGACCAAGCCATCCTTCACATCGAGCAGAAGCTGAAGGACGTCGGTCTAGCGACCCTGCCGTATTTCGCGACCTGCAGCAGTCAGTCCGAGATCCACATCGTTGCCCAGGAATCCGCGACAGGGGACCAGAGCGACGGTGCGGACGAGGAGCAGGAGGACGAGGCGGGGTTGCTGCCTGGTGCCATGCCACAGCAGCCCTTCCGGATCGGCGACCTGCCGTGCGCACACGCCGGAGTCGACTCGGTCACGCCTGCCTCGGACCTCACCGAGGCGACGTACATAATGCACACGAAGAACTACTCCCAGGTCCCAGTCCTGGAGGACCAGTACACGGTGGCCGGTGTTGTCACCTGGCGCTCGGTGGCCAAGATGTACGCCACCGGTGCGGAAGCGGCACTGGCCAATGCGATCGTGGAGGACCCGCCGGTCGCGCACGCACACGACGACTTCTTCGCCATGCTCTCCAACGTTTGCGAGCACGGATACGTACTGGTCCGGGCTCACAACGGGCGCATCAGCGGCATCGTCACTGCTGCGGACATCACCCAGCGCTTCGACGCGACTGCATGGCCGTTCTTCGTCGTGGGCGAGATCGAGTTCCGGCTCCGCAAGTGTCTCGGCGCGAAGATGAGTGAGGACGCGATCCGCGCCGTGCAGCAAAACGACAGGAAGACGGGGAAGATCGCGGACCTCATGTTCGGCCAGTACGTGATGCTGCTGGACGGCGATCAGCGCAGCAAACAGGGACACCGCAAAGAGGCGCTGTGCGCCGCGGCCGACCAGAACTGGCAGACCCTGGGCTGGACCGGGGTGAACCGCGTCCAGTTCGTGCACCAGCTCGACCGGGTGCGCAGCATCCGCAACCAGATCGCGCATTTCGATCCGGAGCCGCTGTCGGCGCAGCGGAGCGAAGAGTTGCGCCAGTTCGCGGGGCTGCTGCGTCAGCTCACCTGACGCATGGTGTCGTCGGCCCCAGGCGCCCGGGACCGACGACACCGTTTTCCTCAACTCAGCTCGAACTGGTCCCGCAGCAGTCCGGTGTGCAGCCGCAGGGTCCGCCCGTCCGGCAGTGTTTCCAGCACCTGGACACCGTCGTGATTGAGCAACTGCCGTAGCACGGCGGCGAAGCCGTCCGCCGGCCGGTTCGCGGGCAGGCCGACGCGCTGGGCGAGAGCAGTCATGGGCAGGGTGCCGCCTGCGTCCAGCAGAGCGTGTACGGCCCTTTCCACCCGAGCAAGGTCCGGTTTACGGGCGAGCAGCTGCACCTGTGACGTGAAGACCTCGGACTGCAGGAGAGCGTCGACCAAGGCATCACCCGGAGACACAGGGGCTACGGACAACAGAGCGCCGTCCTCGGATCCCGAAGGAACCAGCGTCACGTCGAACAGTGCCTCGTGGCTCTTGGCGAGTTCCGCCTCGCTCTTGGTCTTCTTGGGCGACTTCTTCGGTACCGGTGCCGAGACCGCGGCGGCGTGGGCCGCCCGCAGCGGCTGCTTTTCCCCTTGCGGGGTCAGTGACCACCAGCTCGGCCGCTGGTTCCCCAGCTCCCGCCAGCCGCTCGGCGGCTTCGCCCCGAAGGGCAGGAAGGCCAGCACCGGGATGGCGAACTCGGCCAGGGACGCGCCGCCGTGATAGCCGGCCTTGCGAGACGTGTAGCGGGTGTCGGCGTTCCAGAGGGCGACGATCTCGCTCTCCGGTTCCGGGTCGAGAACCCGAGGGCCCGTCAGCACGATTTCCTGCTCAACGAGCGGACCTACGGGGCCACGGTGCCGCGCGGACCGCACATCTTCGGCGTCCACCCGCGCCGACCGCCGATCAATCACATGGCCGTGGTCGCTCGTGAGCATCACCGCCCGGCCCTGCGCCGCGGCAGACCGAAGCAGTGCTCGCAGCCCTCCTATGTCGGACAGTCGCCAGGCACCGTTACCGAGTTTCTGCTCGGAGGCCAGTCGGTCGTCCACGGTGTTGAGGACCACCGCCACATGCGTATGGTCGCCGACGAGCGCCTCGTGCAGTTCGGGCCCGAACGGCTCACCACTGGTCTCGGCGCGCAGATCGTCCTTGTGGAAGACCGCCACGTCCTCCCCGCCCCAGAAGCGGTGAGCGGGAAACAGCCTCTTCTCGTCGGCCTGCGTGCCCTTCATCAGCCGTGCTGCGAAGAGCGAGGTCCGCGACACGGAGGTGACCGTGGGGAGCGCGGCTGCCATCGCGCGGCGCCGCGGAGCGTCCTTCGCTCCGGGCAGCGGGTCGTACTCGGCCCAGTGGTCGCGCAGTTGCTCGCCGAGCTCGGCGGCGATGGCGGCGCTCATCCCGTCGAGCACGAGGAGCAGCACTCTCCGCTCTCCGGCCTTCACGACCGGGGCGACGACCTCGGGGAGGAACGTCTCCACGGCCGGCATCGAGCCGGGACCACGGTCGGTCGCCGCCCGGGCGGCAAGCACTTGGGCGAAGTGCCGGTCGATCTCGCGCCGACGGTCGCGCGCCGAGGCGCACAGAGCGTCGTACGCGGCCCGGAGCGCCGGATCGGGATCGCCCCCGGACTCGATGTGCTCCAATGCCAGGTCCACCCAGCCCGTCTCGGTGACGTGACGGGCGATGGCATCCGCCACCGTGTGGGTCTCGACCGGCGGGTCGGTCGCGAGCCAACGTGCCAGCCGCTGCGCCATGCGCACCCGCTCGATACGAACGCTGTAGTCGGGATCCCGGGCGAGCCGGTGTCGGCTGAGGGCCTTCACCGCGGGTGTGATCCGCTCGCGGCCGCTGCTCGACAGCGCCTCGCCGACAGCGGTGAAGCGTGCTTCAAGTCCAGCCGCCAGTACGGAACTTGTCCCTGCAGCCCGTTCCGCCCCGAACTGGCGGGAAAGGGCGGCCGCTCGGTCGAGAACGAAGCCGGTCAGCCGCCGGGCCTCCGCCGCCGTTTCGTCACTGTCCGACCGTCCCGTCAGCAGCAGGGCGGAGACGAACTCCTCGCATGACCGTCCGAAGGCCGCAGCGAGGGCGTCAAGATGCTCACCCTGGGCGGGCGGTTCCTCTCCGAACCAGCGCTCGGCCCGTCCCCGGGCTCGGTAATCCTCCGCGTCCGCCACGGCGTCGGCGGGCCCCCACAGCGCCGCGCAGACCAGCCCGAACGCGACGGCGTCCGGCCCGTGTTCCGCCGTCACGAGGGCGAGCAGGGCCTGTCCCGCGCGCCCGGCCTGCTCCTCTTCGCTGAGGAACTGCACGAGCCCGGCTCGCTCGGGCGTTCGCAGCGCCAGGAGCCGTTCCGGGCCGCCAGGCACGAGAGACCACCGCAGCAGGGTGTGGATGTCCAGTTCGTCCCCGGCTCCCGCCGCGGAGCGGGAGATTTCGGCGTCCGGATCGTAGCGGCCGATTCCCAGCCTGCGCAGGGCGAGCGAGGTAAGCGCCTCGCGCCGCGACAGGACACCGCCCGCCAGCTTCGGCCATCCGCCGTGCGGCGGAGCGGCGTCCAGCAGTGCCTCGGCAGCCCAGTTCTCCTCGAACAGCCGGTGGTCGGAGGCGCCGGCACCGAAAGCCTCCCGTACGACGTCCCAGGTGTCGACGGCGTTGACCCGCTGCCGGTGCACCTTCGCCAGCAGATCGGGCCCGAGTTCCGCCTCCTCGCGGTCGGTCAGTACCACCAGCACGTCGGGCCCGGTGGCCGACGGTTTCTGGTGTGCGAGGAGCAGCTCGTACACGCCGAGGGGAGAGGGCGCCGCCGCGACCGTGGCCCGCCGCTGCTCACCCCACGGCAGCTCGTCCGGGCCGTCCCAGGAGGGCGCGGCCCGTAGCAGCACGACCCTGCGCTTGTCCGGCTTGAGGCCGGGCTGTGACGCCAGGTACTGGGTGATGGTCGCGGCGTTGAGCCGCACCGCGCTGGTGGTGGTCACGGCCGCCGTACTCACTGTTCCCACACCCTCTCCGCCTTCTGCCTTCCGCTCATTCCACAACCCGCCAGCTGATTTCGATCTCTGCGTCCGGCTCGGCAGCCGCCAGTTCGGCCAGTTCGGCCTTCAACTCGGCCAGCGCACGGGAGGCTGTGGTCCGGCCTCCGCCCGAGCGGCGTCCCGCACGTGGTCCGCCGTCGGTGCCAGGGTGGGTGGAGGGCACGGGCGGCTGGCTGGTGTCGGTGCTCAGGCTGATCGCGTCGGGCTTTGTGAGAGGTTCGGTCGGCGTGGGCGCGGCGTACGCCCTACGCGGGTCGGTGGTCTGTGCCTGACTGCGCTCGATGACGGCGACGATGGCGCGCCGTGCCTCCCGCAGCGCCTCCTTGAGGTCCTTGGTGCGCTGATCGACACGCGCCGCGCCGCGCAACTCCTCCAGCACTGCCTCACCCTGCGGCCCGTAGTTGGGCGCGAGCTTGAGCATGTCCCAGGCCGCGGTGGCCAGGGCAGCCGCGACGGACTCGGCCTGCTTGATCGACGCACCGTAGCGGCTCGTCGGCACGTCGCCGAGATCGAAGCCGGCGAAGGCGGAGATGACCTGCTTCGCCGCCCCGGAACCGCCGCTCGCCCCCTGATCCAGCCCGCGCAGTTCGTCCAGCAGGTCCCGGGCCCGGCGGGCGATCGCCAGTCGGCCGGCTTCGTCGGTGCCGTCCAGGCCGAGCAGCGTCACGTGCTTCTCCAACTGCGCCACCAGATCGGCTGCGTGTGGCTGGTACGTGCGGGCCTGCTCAGTGATCCGCCGGGCGAACTGTCCGACCATCCGGCCCCGGCGCAGCCTGGGCGGCTCCTCACCGAAGATCTCCCAGTAGCGGCGTCCCGCCTCTTCCCAGACGCTTTCCTCCGGCAGCGGCTGGGAACGCAGAGCGTCTTGCGGCTTGATCGCCGAGAGCTCGGGCGAGGGGTCGAGCAGCGCACCGGCCCGTACCCAGACCCGGTCGTCCATCTCCGCGTATGACGCGATCACCAGATTGGCGAGGAACGGCTCAAGACCCATCGGCGAGGGACGGTCGATCCACTCGGTGAGCTGCACGACGCTGAGGTCACCGGGACCGGCCTCGCCGCGCGCCTGGAGGGCGAAGTGCTCCGGCCAGCGAGTCGAGAGCCGGAAGTACGCCTCCTTCTGCTGGCCGAGTCCAAGCGGCGCGGCGATGCGCCGCATGAGCGGACGCTCCTTGGCCGGGATCTCGGCCTGCCGGTCACCGGCCTCGGACGCGGCGCGGATGTGCCCGAACACCGTCCGCGCGTCGGCGAGTTTGACGACGGTACCCGTGCCGTCGGGGTCGAAGTCCGGGTGCGCGGGGAACTGGTGGGCCAGCAGCTTGCCCGCCACGTGCCGGGCCGCGTCGTGCAGGGACTGCCCGATGGAGACCCGTAGATCCGGCACGTCGGGCAGCGGCTCCAAGTGCTCGTTGAAGTCCGGGTTGACATCGCCCGGCTTCTTGGCCGCAAGACCGTAGGCCTGCTTGAAGGCCGCCTTCACCGTCTTGGTGAGCGTCTCGCGCTGGTCTTCCAGCAGCGCCTTGGCGCGGGCCCGGTTGTCGGAGTTCAGGTGCTGCGCGTAGCTGGTGTCGAAGCGCCGCTGGTCGGCGAGGGCGTAGTGGATGACGACCAGCCGCTGGAAGTCCTGGAAGCGGGCAGCGGACAGGTGGGTGGGAATCCACCCCACAGTCCGTGGCCGGTTCCCGGGAAACCTGCGGAGCTCGGCCATGCGGTTGGCGTCCTCGCGCGGCCCGTACTCGCCCTCGTCGTACGGCAGATCGATGATCATCCGCCACAGCCCGTCCTGGCTGGGGGCGAACTCGTGGTCCTGCAGGTCGTCGTGGTCGGCGATGTTGCCGAAGATGACCTCAACCGTGCGGTTCGAGCCACGCCAGACGAACTTCAGCTCGTCCGCGGTGAGCCGTTCCTGGAGGTCGATGCCCAGCTCTTCGGCGAGGAGTCGCTTGGCGAGGGAGCGGCGGTTGGCTCGGTTGTTGTTGACGTTGGCATTGGCGATGACGGAGTCCACGTCCACACCGGCCAGCTCGAGCCGTACGCCCGGGTTGACCTTGGTGCCGGTGGGCTTGATCTCCGCGAAACGCGCCGCCCACTCGTCGACCTTCGACTGAATCGCGCCGACCTCAGCGCCCGGGATGGGGGAGATGACCGAGCCGTGGTTGAGGGACGCGAGCCGCCGGATCGTCAGGTCCCGCAGCGCGGGCACACTGGGCGCCAACGCGGACAGCAGAAGCGTGCACATCAGCCGGTCGTCGCCCACGAACGCCTTGCACCGCTGGACGAGTCCCTGATCGGTGACGGTCTCGCGGCGGTGGCGGTAGCGCTCGATGTCCTCCTCGGTGACGTCGTACATCGCCAGGAGATAGGGCCGCAGCTTGGTGCGGTACAGCTTGTCGGCGGCCTGGAACTCCACCTTCAGACTGTCGACGAACGGCCGGTCGCCGCCGTCCGCGATGACCGGGTAGAGGTCGCCCAGCGGGATGAGCTGCTCCAGCGTTGCATCGTCGCGATGATCGGCCAGCAGCTGGCCCATGAGCTTCAGACCGGTACGGGAGCGCTGCAGCGCCGAGGAGATGTGGACCAGGGTGTCCATGAACGAAGGGGAGAAGGGATACGTCAGCCGGAACGACGACTCGTCGGCACCGGTCGTCCCCTCGTCGGAGCCCAGCAGCACGTCCCACACCTGCGGTCCGACCCGCTTGATCTTCGCGAACGCCGCGTCGAGCTTGGCGGCGGCCTCCGCGTCCTTGGGCTTCAGGAGACGCGCGTGGGCGATCTGCGGGAGGTTGCGGTCCTCCAGCGTGATCTTGTCGAAGCGCCCGGAGGCCAGGTTGAGACTGTCCTGGATCGCGGTCTCGGCCGCCCCGGAGACCTCCTGGCCGACCAGCTCCCGCAGATCGCGCTGCCGTGCGATGAACGACACGATCGGGATGGCGCGCCGAGAGTCGGCGCCCTCCACGAAGTTGGTGATCTTGTCGGCTTCGCGGGAGACGAACTTCTGGTCGTGGATGCGGTTGGCGAGCCAGAGGATCAGCTCGTCCATGAACAGGATCAGCCCGTCGTACTTCAGCGACTTCGCATGCTCGGCGATGACGGCGAGGCCGGCGTCGAGAGAGATGAAACCGTGCTCGTCCTCGGCGGCGTTCTTCGCGAAGCCGGGGAACCAGCTTGTGCTCGCGTCATGCACGAGCTTGGCGCGCAGCTCGGCAGGGGTGGTCGGGTTGACCAGATTGAGGTTGACCTCGGCGCCGTCCAGTTCCTCGGCGGCGAGGGCGGTGTTGAGGAGTGCCGGGGTCCAGGCGAAGGAGTCCCCCCACTCGTCGTCGGCATCGAAGGCGTCTCCGTCGGCTGCGGCTCCGGCGAGCCCTTCGATGAACTTGTCGTCGCCCATACGATCCCTCAGCGCGCGGATGTCCGCGAAGAGGGAGTCGGTCCGGTAGACCTGCGGAGTGGGCGCATCGTCATGCAGTGCCTTGACGTGGCTGACGTACCCGCCGAGCACCCGCTGCTCCAGGGACTTGGCCCCGAGCATGTGGTACGGCACGAGCAGGAACCGCTTCCCGTCGGTGCTCAGCCATTCGTGCTTGGCCAGCACCGGATCGAAATCGGTCCGGGCGCGTGCGGCCTCGTCGCCCCGGAGCAGGGCGTGCAGCACGGCCATGAAGTGCGACTTACCGGAACCGAACGAGCCGTGCAGATACGCGGCCTTCGACGTCTGCCCGTCCAGCGCGGTCTTGATCAGACTGAGCGCCTCGTCGAAGTTCTCGAGAAGGCGCTCGGTGACGACGTAGTCCCGGAGCGCCCGTTCAGCGCCCTCCTTGGTGACGGCCTCGGCCAGCTTCAGGACGAAGTCGGACGTGGAGATGGACGTCTTGATGTCGATGACATCGCGGAGGAGGGGGGCCGTGGCGGCGGTCGGGGCCATCTCTGTCTCGCGTCTCCTGTTTTCCGTGTACTGCGTCTACGTCCACCGGGCAGCGCGGCGCGTCCCCCGTCGACCGGAACGACGTGCGATGCCCGCACCGCACGCTGCTCCGGAAGCACCGTCCGCCACTGTTCACCCATGTGGGGACGGTCTCCGATCGTATCGGGCGTGTCTGACATGGGGGAGGGAGCTCACGCAGCGGAAGCCCAGGCCTCCATCAGCTGCTCGGGCCCGTACGTGGCCGCCAGCCCGTCCACAGAGAACCCGGAGCGGGACACCGCGACCAGCGGAGTGTCCTCGTCGGCACCGGGTACGACGAGAGCGTCCCGGGCCAGCGCGGCCAGGGCACGGCGGTCGAAGGTGCTGCGCTCGTGCCACTTGATCGAGCCGACGAACCCGATCTCGCGCGCTGGCGACCGGTCCGCCCCCACCAGGTCGACCTCGGGGTTGTTGGTGCGGGGCCACCAGCCCCCCACTTCTCTCACCTGCGGCCACGTGTCGTCGGGCAGCAACCGGGCCAGGGACTCCCGTACGACGGGCTCGATCGCCCGCCCGCGCCACGAGGTCCATCCACGTTCGACCGCCTCGACCACGATCCGGCCACGCCCGCGCTCGATCTCCGGGATCCCCTGCTCCAGGAAGGCGAGCCAGAAACGGAGGTAGGGGTCGGCGACGCGGTAACGGCGGTCGCGGTCTCCGGGGTGGGTGGAGAGCGGGGTGTCGACGGCGATGAGCCGCTTGTCCGCGAGGCTGCGCAGGGCCGGGTTGAGCGAGCCGGGCGGGAGCGGTCTATCGGCCGCCCCGGCTTTCGCGGCGATGGTTCCGAAGGTCCGCTCACCGCTGCCGATCACGGAGAGCACGTGCCTGGCCTGGAGGGCGGTCGGGAATTCGGCGGCCAGTGCCCGCTCGGCGGAGACGAGGAGGGGGGAGGTGGGGTCGTCGAGGGCGCGAGAGAGGAAGTCGGTGCGGCTCTCGCTGTCATGCCACTCCTGGCAGATGAGGGGCAGGCCGCCGGTGATCAGATGGGCGTCGAAGGCGTCGGCGGCCGGGAGCCCGGTCATTGCCATGACCTCGGAGGGGGAGAGGGGCGCCAGGACCATCTCGACCCCTCGCTGGTGGAAGGGGCGGCCGTAGGCGGAGAGCTGCTCCATCATGGCCAGGTCGCTGCCGATGAGGATGAGCAGCACGGGCTTCCGGCTCAGCACCCGGTCCCACACGGTCTGCAGGGTGCCTTCCAGAACCGGGTCGCCTTCGAGCATCCACGGCAGCTCGTCGAGTACGACGATGCTGGGGGCGTCGTCCGGGAGCACGGCTGCGAGCTGGCGCAGGGCGGTGTCCCATTCGGCGACGGTCGTGACGCCGGCGAGGAGGGCGGTGTCGGGCAGCGAGGAGTGCCGGACCTCGTCGAGGAAGCGGGCCCGTTCCCGTTGGGCGTCCTCGCCTCGGGTGGCCTGGTGGACGACGTAGGGCACCTGGGCGCGCTCACAGAAGAGGTCGACGAGCCGCGACTTCCCGACGCGACGCCGGCCGCGGAGGAGCAGGGCACGGCCGCGCTGGTCGCCTCGGCCGTCGCGTACCCAGGCGAGGTGGCGGTTCAGGGTGGCCAGCTCGGATGTGCGGCCTACGAAGCCTGGCATGGGTCACCTTTCGAGCTTGCTCGTGATGAACATACTCAAGTGAACCATAGTATGGTGAATTCGAGTAACGAAGGGTGACTATGGGTGATGAGTACGTGTAGAGCAGGAAGGCGGTGAAGGGCAGGCTGGCCTTGTGGGTGATCGGGTTCAGCTCAGGTGGGCGATGAATGCGCGCCAGGCGTGGGGGGCGAAGGCGATCACTGGGCCGGTGGGGCGCTTGCTGTCGCGGACCGGTATGAGTGCGGGGATGCCGTCGGTGATCTCGACGCACTCGTTGTTGCCGCCGCTGTAGGTGCTGCTGCGCCACTTCGCGCCCGACAGGTCCAGCATGCTGTGGCGTGCGCTATTCATGCTCTGTGCTCCTTGGCCCTGCGTCGGATGACGGCTCGCGATTCCATCGGAGAGAGCGCGGACGTGCGAGCGGCGTCGAACAGATCTTGGTAACGGGCGACTTCCGCCTCCCGCTCCAGCCAGATGGAGCCGGTTGGGTTGTCCGCCAGCACCACGTCGAGCGCTGCCTCCTCCGAGAAACCCAGTACTACGTACGGGCCGAACATACTCGCGTGTGCTCCGCGCGAGAACGGCAGGACCTGGATGGTCACGTTGGGCTGCTCGGAGATCGTCAGGAGGTGCTCCAACTGAGCCTGCATCACCTGAGGGCCGCCGACCTGTTGGAGGAGAACGGCCTCCGACACCACTGCCCAGAGATGCAAAGGGGAGTCGCCAGTGAGTCGCTCCTGTCGGGCGAGGCGAACCTGGACAAACTTTTCGATCTCGTCGGCTGTCTGCCATTGTCGTGAGGCCACCGTCACGGCACGGACGTACTCCGGGGTCTGGAGCAGGCCGGGAACCAACTGCGCCTGGAACGTGCGGATCTCTCCAGCCATGGCTTCCAGCGCGATGTAGTCGCGGTACGTGTCGGCGAGGACGGATCCGTACTGGTTCCACCATCCTTGCCTGCGACGGCGGTTGGCCTTGCGGGCCAGCGCTCCCAGTCGCTCGCGAAGCTCAGGGTCCGCCACCTCGTAGGCGTGCAGCATCGCGGTCAGGTCCGGGAGTCGGACGGCCACCCGACCGTTCTCGATCCGGCTGATCTTGCCCTTGGTGCAGTCGAGGGCTTCAGCTGCCTGATTGGTGGTCAGCCCTGAGGCCTCCCGCAACCGGCGTAGCTCGTCGCCAAGTTGGCGGCCGAGCACGGTCGAGGGGTTCGGGGTGGTGCTCTTCGTAAGCATGCCAACACCTTTAGCAGAGCCGTGGATGCGTCAGGGTTGCATTAACCCGGAAGAGGGAAGATTGAGGTCATCTCAGTCGGCAACGTTGCAAATTCGGATGGTGCGCATACATTCTGCTGGCCATGGACATCGGCGTCCCATGGCTCGACTTGCTGTCTCTATGGGGCTCCGGTCGCGCGTCGACCCACTGGGGGCTGCCATGGCTGCACCGAATGAAGTCACCTTCCGGTTAACCCGTTGCCGTCGCAGCGTGCCCCGAACGCGAGCGCTGGCGCATGCCGTGCTCAGCGGCTGGGGAGTCAGCCAAGACGTCTTGGAATCTGCGGAGTTGGTGCTCTCGGAATTGGTGACCAACGCGCTGCGCGTACGTGTGCCGAGTGATCGACAGGTGGGTGTACGGATCGCGCGATCCCCGGAGGTCGGGCTGCTGCGGCTGGAAGTCAGCGACGCGGGCTCGGGCAGGCCCGAAGTGCGGACGCCCGGTGACGAGGAGACCGGCGGACGCGGGCTGTTGCTCGTGGAGGCGTTGGCTCACCGCTGGGGAGTTGACGAGCGCGTGGGCGGGATTGGGAAGACCGTGTGGGCAGAGCTGAAAGCGCCGGACATCGTGGCTGAGCCTGACGGATGGGAGGTCGCGGCGGTCATGGTGCGGCCTGGCCAGCGAGTGCGAGTGTGGGGTGAGTGGCGCGGTGTTCGTGCGGTGCGCACTGAGCCGTACACGGCTGGTGGACTCGCCGTTGTGCTTGGACTGGACGCGGCCCCGGCGCTACGGGTAGACGCGGCCGAACCGTTGACTGTGCGGGACGATGGCGTGCCCTCCGCGTGGGAGAGAGGGGAGGGCACGCCGGGGTGATCAGCCCTTGGTCGGCTTCCCGGGACGCCACGCGCGCAGGTCGTCGTCGGTCAGACCGTGTTCACCCTGCTTGGTCGCCCGGTAGCCCGCGAAGAAGGCTGCGGGGGAGCCGCCGTACAGGGGGTCGAACTCGTCGTGCCACTGGGTGAGCCAGGGCTGAAGTTCGAGGAGGCCGGCGAGCAGCGGGGTCATCTGTTCGTCGGACAGCTCGTCGTGGTTCGTGAAGTACGTGCTGAGGGCCTGAGCCTGCTCACGGTGGTCCCAGCCCGCCCAGCCGAACAGGTCCGGAGTGCCGGAGATCGTGCCGGTGGCGTAGGAGATGAACCGCTCCTTCGGCACGTCCAGCTTCCCGCGGGCGCGCCAGTAGGACGGCTTGAGGAAGTCGGCCGACGTGTACTTCGGTGGTACGGGGATCGAGTCCCGGATCCTCCGCTTGGCGGGCTCGTCCGGGGCGGCGTCTTCCTGACGCTGGAGATCCCAGACGTGCTCCCAGTCGGCGCGCTTTCTCAGGCCGGTGGGCTTGTAGCGCAGGGCGGCGAGGAAGGGGACGTGCTCGTTGGCGAGGAGATCCGTGACGATGGTCGCCAGTTCCTTGCGGGGGGCGTACAGCTCAGTGACGGAGACGAAGTCCTCGTCGAGGGAGAGGGCGGAGGTGAGCTGAGCACGAGTGAGGATGGTCGGCTGGCCGTCCTGGAACCAGAGTTCGCGGTTCTCCATGCGGTCGAGCAGCCAGGAGCGCAGGGCCTTCTCCTGGAGCGCATCCCAACCTTCCGTCGCCCACCGGCGCTTGTACTCGGGGCGCTCGACCATGCCGATGGCGCGGGATGACTCGATGGCGTCGATACGCTTCTGGACGACCAACCTGTAGGTTTCAGGCCAATGGGCCGGGATTTTAGTGATAGGGGTGTGGCCATGGTGACTGAACCACTTTGTGGCAATCTCGCCGTCTCTGATCTGGCGTGCAATAAGGATTTCGAAGGCGCGCTCACCAGGCTGGATTCCCGGAACGTCATCTTCGGGATGGCGGAGGTCTTCAGAATGCAAACCGTAGATTGAGTAGACCTGCCAGTCCATCTCTTCCTGCAGAGCAATCATGCGAGCACGAGTGAATTCCCACCGGGTGCGAGTTTCGCGCAGCTCAGTAGAGGAAACGGGACCGTTCGTTGAGATCAGCGCGGAGGGGCTGACGCGTGCCAGCTCCTGGGCCAATGCGTCAATAGACGCTGCAAGTTTCGTCGAGTGCGGCGACGGAAGCGGGAACTCTTCGATTTTGGTGCCGGTGAATTCGTAGTTCCAGGACCAAGGCTGGTCAGGCATACCGCTTGCGGCCGTGGCGTTACCCTTGCTGTGGCTCACTTGTTTGAGCCAGAAACAAGCAGTCGAGCTGTTTAGGAGTCCCAGTAGGCGAAGATGATCGTCTTCGTTTACTCCCTCTCGGAGTTTGATCACAGGGGCGGATTGTTTGAACACCTTCCCACCCCGATCCAATACGAAGTGGTTGTGAGTCGCCACAAAAGCGAAGGTGATTGACAGCGGTGTTCGGTAGCGCTCAGCGACCCATCGGTACCAAGTCCACCACGCTTTACCGAGGTCCTGTTGGGTCTGGCCGTCGAAATCGGTTGTGGAGCGAAGGTGGCTTCTAGTGGTCCATAGAAGTCGCGCCCACGGGGCCTCGGGGTCGTAGGGTAGCGGTGTTAGATCGTGATCGTACGGTGTGATCGCGCTTTCGACGGGATGGCTATCCCAGTCCCTGACCACTTCGCCAACAATGAGTTGCTTGGCGAGCGTTCCAGAGATCCGCTTTCGTCGGAGGGCTCCTGGCGTGCTGATGAAGGCGTCGTCCTGGCCGGGAAAGCTGGCGAAACCAATGTCCCGAGACAGGGTGCTCTTCAATTTACTTCGCTTACTCGATTCAATCTTCTCGTTCAACTCCAAGCCGCCGTCAGCGAGGATCCAAGGCTGCTTTCTGAAGTATCGCTCACGGTCGAGATCGTCCACTGACACCCAAGGGCCGACCGAGCCGGGGGCGTCGATCTGGTTTACAATCGCATTCCAAACCAGGCCATCCTCACCGCTTTTGTCGCCTGGAGGCTCACCCTGGATGCCGCGAACAGTGCGAATCGTAGTTGAACGGCCTGCTCCTGCTCGTCGGCGGCCCACGAGAATTACAGTTGGTGTGCTGTGTCCTGGGATGTAGGCACCCGAGCTGTCGATAACTTCGGTCAGTTCTACCTTATGTGCGAAATACTCCTCAATTAGCTTGGATCCGAATTCTCGCTTCATGAACGAGTTCGCGGTGATCTGTCCAACCATGCCGTAGCCGTACCCGTCTGGCTGGCCAACTTTCGCGAGCTGGAAGAAGCGCTCAGCAAAGGGAACAGACAAGGCGTATTTCCCTGAGCAGGATGCATACAGCTCCCGGTACAACGCGTTCAGCTTCTTGTCCTTGACTGTGATGTATGGGGGATTCCCTACAACCACGTCATACCGTCCTTGCTGCAGTATCCCGGGATACTCGTGCACGTCCTCCGTGGCATACGAGAAGTCCGCCAGCGGGTCCTGCGCTTCCTCATCGCCAAGGGAAAGCTCAAGTTGCCGTGCCTTGATTAGCGAGTCGCCTACAGCCAACTGGATCGGCCAGTCGTACTTCGAGGCCTCCGCCAGCGTCCGCACCCCCGAGACCGCCATCGCCGCCACCAACAAGCGGAACCGTGCGATAGCCACCGCGAACGGATTGATGTCCACCCCGTGCACGGAGTTCAACGCATCCCGCACCCGCTCATGCACATCCCGCCCAGGCTCCCGCTCCGCCCAAAGCCGGACCATCCTCCGGAATGCGCCCAGCACGAAGTGCCCCGACCCGCACGTAGGGTCGATCATCTTCAGCTCGCCGAAGCGCCCGCCCAGCTCCCGCACCACCGGATCCATCGTCCGGTCGAGGATGAACTCCTCCACGAACTCCGGGGTCTGAAGCAGCGCATACGTCTTCCGGGCCGCCTCCGACAGATCCTGGTACAGGTCACCCAGGAACCGCGTGTCCCACCCTTCCGTGCCGTCCTCGTTTAGCGGGTCGGTGAAGTCGTGGACCAGCTCACCGTCCTCCCGGCGCTCCCGCCAGAACTCCACCAGTGCCCGCGCCCCGTCGTGCGAGACCGGGATCTGATACAGCGGGTTGCGCCGCTTGTCGAACAGCAGCTTGCCGGCCTGCCCGGAGCCCAACTCCGCGAACGCCCGCTCCAGCCACCCTCGATACGTCGGGTCCTGCTCATCTTCGACGTACTGCCGGTACCGGGCCTCCGCCAGATCCCGCCGCTCGGCATCGGGGCCCGTGAGGTACGGCTCCGGGATCAGCCGGTTGTCCTCGCAGAAGCGTACGAACACCGTGCCCAGCACCCACGCCACCGCGACCTGCGTGATCCGCTCATCCAGCCACGCGCTCCAAGTCGCCCCCGTACGGCCGAGCTTGAACGCCTGGTCGTACTCGGCCTTCAGCCGCCCCGCGACCGCCTCCGCCGCCCGTACCCGCTCGGCCCGCTCCTCCGGCAGCTCGGCCAGCCGTTCCTCCAGCCAGGCATCCCACTTGGGGCTCCCCTGGGGATCGGCCTTCTGCAGCTTGCCGTACTCCGTGCGCAGCGGCTTCAGGACTGTCTCGCCGTCCCGTACCTGCTGGCCGAGGTCGACCTCGACCGCCTTCACCTGCTTGATCAGGTCCGTCAGCAGTGCCTTGGACTTGCGGTCGATCACTTGGTCACGTCTCCTGTCGTCATCCCCACCCACACGCGAACCGCTCCGAGTACGGCACGCGCGCTCAGCGCATCATCCCCGTGGCCCGCCGGCCCCGGCCCTCTCCGACTTCGCGCGGTGCGCGTTCTGGACCCAGAACTCATTCAGCACGATCCACTCACCGAGCCCCGACTGGTACGGCACCGCTACCGTCCCCAGCCGCGGCGGCCGGGCCGGATCGCTCTGCGGACACAGCAGCCACAGTGCACGCCCGCCACCACGCGACCGCTCCGCCAGCCGCTCCAGGACGCCCATCGCGTCGTACCGGGCGAAGACCCCGGCGTCCGTCAGCAGCAACGGAGCAGCCAACCCGCCCCCGCCGCCACTGTTCCTAGAATCCGAGCCCCCCGGCACCAGCAGCTCCCCGATCCGAGGCTCCACCAGTCCCCACGCCGTCCCCGCATACTCGGCGAACTTCATCGCTCCCGGCGTCCCAGCCTTCGCCACATCCGCACGCAGGATCGTCTCCCACGTGGGCTTGGGCCGAGGGTCGACCAGCTCGTGCAGCGCCCGCACGAACAACTCGGCCACCGACACCACGACGGCCCCACCGGCGAAGTCCTCCCGCCCAAGTTCGTCGATCGCATCCCGTGCCCACTCCGTCGGCACCGTCAGTACGCGGAAGCCGTCCCGGCGCGCCGAGGCCTTCAGTCGGTCCTCGGCCGTCCCCGCCGCCGCGAGCTCCGGATCGTCGGAGTAGCGGTGCGCGGAGACGGTGCCCGTCGGCTGCCGCCGGGCGTCCGACGACAGATACGCAGACACTCCGTCCGGACTGCTCGGCAAATACCGCAGCGTCCCCGTGCTCTTGCGCGTCGACAGCACCAGGTCGAAGCCGGCCTCCCGTAGAGCCCTGGTCAGCGGACCGCCCGTAGGCAGGGCATGGCCACCCCGCTCGTTCAGCAGCTCTGGGAAGCGGGCCCGTACGCGCTCGTGGACATCGTCCGCCGTCAGGCCCGGCTGCTCGGCCTCCGCCATCCCCGGGATGAGCGGTACCAGGCCGGCCTGGGTGAGGCGCAGCGCCCGCACCAGCGGCAGCTTGCGCGGATAGATCTCCAGGCGGGGTGTCGCGGCGGCATGGCGGGAGGCGGCCACCGCGATCTCCACCATGCGCCGGTCGTCCCACTGCACCGCCGCACTCGGCGGGGGTATGGCCCCCAGCTCGGCCACCACAGTCGCCGCCGTGGGCAGGGTGTCGAGCTCCGACATGCCGTCGGCGATACGGCCGAGCCGCTGGGCGTAGTGGAGCAGGCCCGGCGCGGACGGCGTGTCCGGCGCGTCGTCCGCGCCCACCTCCAGCGCCAGCAGCCCCGCGCCCATGCTCTCGTCGGCCGCGTCGCGGTTCGGGGCGTGCTGGAACTCGGCCTCGTCCGGGACGAGTTGCTCGACCTCCACCACGGCCCGTACAGCGGCCAGGGCCAGGGCCCGGCGCTGCTCGCGCTCCTGGAGCTGGGTGCCGCGTCGCACAGTCAGTGCGTCCGCGACCTCCGCGGCCGAAGCGACCCGGCCCAGGTCGTGCAGAAGGTCCAGGACCTCGGCGCGCAGCGCCCGTACCGCCGGGTGCTTCTTCCAGCGGGTCCGCTGGTTCTTCAGCATCTGAGGGATGCGGCCCCGCGACAGCCCCAGCGCGTGCGCGACGTCCGTCTGCTTCGGCCAGACCCCGACCTCCGACGGCAGTACGCCGTGCTCGTTGGGCAGCCGCAGCAGCAGCCGCACCATCTCGCACTCGTTGTGGTTCGAGCCGTCCTTGCGCAGCGGCGGTACGAACACCGTGGCGAGGGTGTCGAGGCTGACGCTGCGCAGCGCGCGCTCCGGCAGCGAACCCGCACCGGCACCGCCGCTCGCCGCCACCGCGTCGGCCGCCGCGGCCTCGGCGGCCGACAGCTCCTCCTTCGCGGCCTTGCGACCCTCGGGCGTGAGGGGAGCCGCAGGCTTCTCCGCGAACTTGAGCCGCCACTGCTTGATACGGCTCAAGACCTCCTTGCGGGTCTTGGCGCCGAGACCGGGGGCGTTGACGAGCTGGCGCTGGCTGTAGTCGAGCAACTCACCGACCGTGTTGACGCCGAGGCCGTACACGAAGGACTCCGCGGCCGGGCTCAGACCAGACGACGAGACGAGCGTGCCCCGGTCGACGCGCTCCGCCAGCCGCTCGCGCTGCTGCTCGGCGCTTTCCTCCTCGGCCTCCGGAATGGCTGCGTCCGGGGCGGGCTGCGCCGCCTCGCCCTGCGCGGGTGGCGCCGCGTGCCGTGACGGGCGGCGGGACGAGGGCTTCGCCTCGTCCATGGCAAGGAAGATCTTCTTCCAGGCGTCCCGCATCGGCTTGAGGTCCGGGAAGCGCTCGGAGGCGTCTCGGTGCAGGGCCTTCTGGAAGAACGCGACCAGGCCGTCCCGTACCGCCGGGTCGAAGGCGTCGGCGGCGATCCTCGGGTACGGCTCCTTCTCCGGGTCGGTCTGGCGCGGCGAGACCTTGCCGTCGCCCCACACAGGCAGCTCTCGGGACGCCATCTCGTGCAGGGTGACGGCCAGGGCATAGCGTTCGGCGTGGGCGTCGTAGACCGAGCGGTCGGTGAGCGTGCCGATGAACGGGTCGAGGTAGCCGTCCGTGCCCGCCGCGGTCTCGTTCACCGGGTAGCCCGCGAGCGAGAAGTCGATCAGCACCAGCTCGCGGGTGCGGTTTGGTCGGATGCGGATCGCGATGTTGTCCGGCTTGATGTCGCGGTGCCACACGCCCTCGCCCTCGAGGAAGTCCACCGCGCCGAACAGATAGTCGCCGTAGGCCTCGAGCTGGTCCACGGACAGGCGGCCGAACTCGCGCAGCTGCCGGGCGACCGTCTCCTCCCGCCGTCTACGCTTCGCACCTGGTGTAGACGGGTCGCCGCTCTCCTCGCGCTCATCGCCGACGTACTCCATGACCAGGACCGTGCGGGGCTCGATGCGCTGCGGCTCCGGCTCGACCAACCGGATCACTCGCGAGTCCGGGCGCAGCTGCCCCAGCACCTCGGCCTCGCGACGCAGGACCTCCCCGCGGCTGTCCGAGGTCGCGACCTTCAGCACCGCCAGGGACTTCGAGAAGCGCACATCCGGGCCGGCGGTCAGGTCCCGCACCAGGAAAGCGCGGCTCGTCGAACCCGTACCGAGGCGGCGCCTGACCTCCCAGCGGCCCGCCAGCACGTCGCCGGCGACCGCGTCCAGGGGGTCCTTCTCGGGTTCGGCCGGGCGCGGGGCCTCGGCCGTCGGAGGTTCGGTCAGGTCCGCCTCGACGACCTCCAGCATCTCCAGGAAGTCGTCCACCGACGACAGCCGGGCGGAGACGTCGTAGGCCGTGGCCGCCTGCACCAGCTCGTCGATGTACGGGGAGAGGCCGTCCACCACGGAGCTGGGGCGCAGGCCCTCGCCCGCCTCGTAGCGAGCCACCAGTTCGGCCTGGCTGGCGGCCGGTGGCCTGCCGGTGGCCATCAGATAGGTGAGCACTCCGAGTCCGTACACGTCCAGGGCAACCGGGTCGGGCCTGAGCGCGGTCAACTCCGGGGCCAGATACGGGTCCGCGCCCTCGGCTAGATGTGCGCCCGCACGCGAGAAGGTCGTGGGGGCGAACCGCTCGCCGCTGGCGGCCACACCGTGTTCGGAGCTGCGCTGGACGGCGACCTGCCAGTCGGAGATCTGCAGGTGTGGGCTGAACCAGGCGCCGGTCTCGCTCTCGGAGTCGGCCCGGCGGGTACGACCGCGCGGGATGACGTGGACCGCGCGGGCCGCCAGGGTGCGGTGGAAGATCCGCCGACCGTGCGCCGAGCGCACCGTCTCGGCCAGCTGGCGCACCAGTGCCACCCGGCTGAGGATGTCCAGCTTCTCGCCGTACTGGATCAAGTACTCGTCCAGGCGCAGGGTCCGCGGATCGAAGTCGAAGATCAGCGCGGGGCCCGCGGAGTGCCCGGATGGGTCGTACTGCTTGAGCTGGACGACACCAGGGTGCCGGAAGTAACGCAGCACCGCGGCCTCGCGGCGCGCCGCGCGCTCCACGGATGCCCGCAGCTCGGCGTCGGAGCCGCGCTCGCGCAGATAGACACGGACGCGGGCGGCCTCCGGCAGCTCACTGTGCTGGGCCAGATAGTCGGCCCAGGTCGGGCCCGAGTCGAACGCCTTCCGGCTCAGCAGGTACGGGCCGACCTTGTACTCGGCGTCGCTGCGCGCGATGCCGATGCGTTCAAGGGCCGCCTTGATCCGGCGCGACCGCGCGGCGTCGATCCGGCGGTACTCGTCTTTCGGCGGCTCCTTCAGCATCTCGGTGAGCTGGTGCACCGTAAAGACGCCGTTGCGGTCGTGGGCGGGCAGCCGGTTGCGCAGCGAGGAGTCGGTGAAGCAGACGGCCTCCGAAACCCACACCTTCTCGCCGTTCTGCTGGAGCAGCGCGGCCAGCTCCTTGGCCTTCTTGTTGGCCAGGTGTAGCGGGTTGCCGTGGGGGATCTGTCGGCCACTGGGCTGGGTCTGCAGCCAGGTACCGTTTCGGGACTCGACGGAGCCGTGCCAGTCCTTCAGCTCGATCAGGTGGACGCCGCCCGGGGCGATCACCAGCAGGTCTACTTCCCTGACGTGGCCGGTGTGGGCAGTGAAGGTGAAGTTCGACCAGGCCCGCCACGGATCGTTGTCCGGGAGCTTCTCGCGGATGGCCTCCAGGCCCCGGTGCTCATGCTGGAACTCCGAGTCGGTGACCGCAGTCCACCGGCCGTCCCGCATGTGTCATCCCCGCTTCGTGTCGCTCTATGTCGATTGCTGCTGCTCAGGCAGCAAAATTCCCCGCTCAGATCGTAGCGGTTGGGGCACGGAAGGTGCCGCCTTACGTCGTTGATCAACCCTCGGGTACGGGAGTGCTCGGCTGCCTCTCAAGCAGAGCCGGTTGTGACTGCTTGGCCAAGGGCCTGACGAGCAGCTGTCGTTAGTATGAAAATCTGATCACCATGGGGAATGAGTATGGTGGCCGCCTGACCTCCGAGGTCGGCGCAGCAACGGACAATCGGGGCGGTACGGACCCCACCAGAGAATCTGATGCCTCGGTGCAGTGGCTGCTGCAGCCCAGGGGCGGACCTCAACTTCGTGGGCCTCAGAACTTCGACCGTTCGATCCGGAAGGGCATCCGGCTCGCGGAGTATGAGCATGCCCTGGGCGAGGATGCGGAGCAGCTCAAGGAACTCTTCCCCGACGGAGTTGCCCGGCTGTGGGGGGCAACGCCTGTCAAGAAGGAAAGTCATCCCAAAGGCGCCGCACTGCGGGGGCAGAAGGTCGGCGACGAGGTGTTGTTCTACGCCGGCAAGAAGTTCATCGCCAAAGCCCGCGTTCTCGGGCTGCTCAGGAATCCCGAATTGGCCAGAGAGATCTGGGGGGAGCTCGAGGATGGGCGAACCTGGGAACACATCATGGCTCTGGGGGACATCTTCGAGTTCGAGATCCCGGCAGAACCGATCTTGACCGCGTTGGCCCTGCACACGGAGGTGCGCTATCTCACGCTGGTGCGGGCTGCAGAGCGGCGGCGTCAGCTGGGGCTGCTGAACAGTCTGGTGGGCGGGAACATGACCGCCGTAGGTCGGCCTGCAAGCGGAGAAGCTGCTGTGTGCGCGGCAGCCAAGCTGGGGCGCGAGGGGTTCCTTCGTGCCCTCGCGACCTTGGACGCCAGCGTGCCGGAGGAGGCACGTACGCATCACGGATCACTGACGCTGTTGTGGTCCATCAGCCGTCTTGTATCGGGGCAGAGCCGACTTGTGCCATGGAACGACTTCAGAGCCGAGGTTGGTCCTCTCCTGATCGAGTTCGGCGGTTCTGGTACCGCGGCGGCACCTGAGTACCCGTTTCGGCACCTGCGGAGCAGCGGTTTGTGGGAGACAGAAGGGGTAGGGGATGAGGGCCTCGACTCGGCGCCGGCGGTGACCTCGGCCGATTCCGTGATTGCGGCAGGGCTGCGGCCAGAGGTGGCGAAGCTGCTCAAGCAGCCACTCACCCGTGCCCAAGCGATCGGCCTGCTCTGCACCACCTACTTCCAGGATGTCGACCAGGGGGCTCTGCTGATGCGCCTCGGCCTGGCCGGATACGCCCATGCCAGCGGGAACGCGGGAGAGGGGGTCGAGGGCCGAGACGGCGCGGATGAGACCACTGAGCGCGGAATGCGTCGGCATGTGACTTCGGCGCGCCCCGTTCGGGACCCCCGTCTCGTAGAGGAGATCAAGCAGCTCTATCAGCACCGGTGCCAGGTATGTGGAGTGCAGCTGGAGACGCGTTTCGGTCATTACAGCGAGGCTGCGCACATCCAAGGGCTCGGAACCCCGCACGACGGACCGGACAAACTGTCCAACCTGTTGTGTCTCTGCCCCAACCACCATGTCCAGTTCGACAGGCTCTTCCTCTTCATCGACGAGGACTGGAACGTGCGGCGGAGCGGAGACAGGGAACTGATCAACCCTCTGATACGCCGTCCCGAGCACGTCATTGACGAATGGTGCGTCGAATACCACAGAGGGTTGTGCGGCCGTAGTCGTTACAGCCTCGGCTTGGACTGATTCTCCAAGCCGGAGCGGTGGACGGGGGCTTGGTCACGGAGCCCCCTGCCCCGCCTCGCTCCGGTCTGCGCACCCGATCGTCCTCGGCCTGACCCGTGCTCGCCCAGCGGCAGAGCCCAAGGACCTCGACGCCAGGCCGCCCACCCTCTCCAAGGACGAGTTGCTCGTTCTGGTGCGGGAGCAGGATACGCGAAGACTGGCAGTTGCGGTGCCGCCTGGAACTGCAGGGGTCGAGCGACTGCGGAGATCTCGCTGCGGTCAGGGCCCGCATCCGTGAGCTGCTCGATGTCGGGCCGTTCGCCCAGTACGGGTACGGCGACTACGCCGATGCTCGTGCCTACGCCGACCAGGGCCGGCAGATGGACTCCGCGATGTACGGACTGACCGGCTCGGGCCTGGCCGCTGATGAGATCGTTCTGGTGCGGTAGGTGATGCGGCTGCTGGCCGAAGCGGTAACGAAGCTCTTGTAGCTCTGTCAGTGCATCCTGGCACCCTGCTCGCATGAGCATGAGACAGACCTACTTATGGTTCACCTTCTACCTCTGGTTCACCGTCACGCCATGCATGCTGATCATCTACTACATTCCATGGGTGAGCGGAACGCGCATACCGGGTAGGCGTCTCGGTCGCGTTCCTCTGCTGAAGCAATTCAGGCGGCGTAACGCAAGAAGCCGACTCGACGCAGTCAGGGAAAGGCTCTCCGAAAACCTGCGCACCTGTCCGGATTTCGAGGTGCTGGCGAGCGAGCCGCTCGTAAACCAGGTGCACGCGCACGCCACCTGGGCACAGCTCAGCCGGATATTCCTGGCCGCACCCGGCATGCTTGCCTCTGCCGCGCTGGCCCTCGTCGTCAGCCCCTTGGCCTGGCGTAGCTCGTCGCTTTGGGCTGTCGGCGTCTACCTAACCTTCGTCTTCGTGTCAGCCTTCCTGACCTGCATCGACATCTGGGCCGTACGCAACGCCGATTCGGCAGGCACGGTCACCCTCGCCGCCGTGGGCGTCCTGGAATCCTTCACCACACGTGCCAAGAAGGCTCCGGCCAAGTCGACCACCGCGGCCTGGCAGAGCCAGTTGATCGAACAGCTGTGCATGGCTCTGGTGCGTCGCGCCCACAGGGAGTCCGCCGGAACCGTCCCCGGCAGTCGTCTGACCATGGCGCAGAACACCGCATGCGTCGTACGGGCCCTGCGTCACCACGCCGCACTCGTTCACGACAGCGCCGAAAGCGAGGAGCGGCGAACGCACGAGCGCGAACTGTGGCTGCTCATTTGCAACATCCTCAAGTACAGCAGCCGTCCGCGAGGCGATGTCGTCGACTTCCGCGTGGTCGACGTCGATCGACTCGCCGCCGTGCCGGACGCCCTCCCCGAGGCGACCGCGGTGCCCTCCCCGAAGGCCCGCGTGCTCGTCCCACTCCTCTTCATGTGCGCCCTCGTCGCCGTTGCCGTGGCACTCGGGTTGACCGGAGCCGCAGGGGAGTTCACCCAGCCGATCTTCGTCGCGCTGGCCATGGCTGTCCTGCCCTTCGCGCATTGATTCGGGGTGACTGCGCTTGACGCCTTCGCGCAACCTCCAGCCCCTGCACCGGCCTCCCAGCAGGTTGACCCTCAGTCGGTGCCAGATCCGGTACGGAGGGCCGCATAGCGGGGCGCATGGTAAGGGATACGGCGACCGGTCGGCCATATCCGGTCTGCGGACGTGCCCGGAGCGTGCGGGGCTGATAGACAACGGAGACGAACGGCGCCCACCGTGCCACAGACCGCCCGACAGACCGACACCGAGCCACCAGGACGAGGACACAAGACATGCTGCTGGCCGAGCAGACGTTCGTCGGACTGAGGCTGCGCGGAGAGCACGTGCAGGCCGCCGTCACAGTGTTTGCCGACGAGGCCCGCCGACGCTCCGCAGTCGGCCTCGGCGCTGTCGACAGCCGGGTGTTGCTCACCGCACTGCATGAACTTCCAGTGGACCTCCCCGTACCGCTCTTCTCGCTCGATGCCCATGCCCTGCGGATGCTGCACACCGCGCCGCCCGGCGCCGTGGACCTGGTGGACGGGCAGGGCATCGCCGTACGGCGACTCGTACCCGCTGCCCGTGTCGAGCTGGTCCTCGTCCACGGACCGCGAGGCATTTCACCAGGCGAATGGGACTCCGCGGTTCGGGACGCCTCGCAGTTCGCGCCGTTCTGCGCCCGCGGGGTCCTCGTATCGCACCCTGTGTCGGAACCAGGGCAGCACAACCCCGAAGCGACTGACGACTCCGACATGGACCTGCTCCTCCTCAAGGCCCGCTTCTACGGGGTCGGTGTCGCCACCCAAGAGCCTGCGGGGCTGCGTTGGCTCCTTGAGCCTGACCCTTACCGCCCCCGACGGCACTCCGCTGCCCAGTGGCTCTTCCACGAGCAGGCCTGGCGTCAACTCGGCCCGGACTGGCCCTGAGCCCGATGTTCCCCGGCCACGGGCAGCGCGGGCGGACTCGGGCGGCGCCAGGCCTGAAGCACCTTCGAAAACGGGACCTCCGTGCCCGTCTGGGACGCCAGTAGGCGGTGGTATTCCCAGGCGTCGGCGAGTTGCTGACGCCACCACCCGATGCGCTCGTCGCCGGGCAGGGTCGTGTCCAACTCCTCATGCATTGAATAGAGTTCGCAGATCGTGTGCTGCAGGGCCGCAAGGACGTCGGCGTCGCTGTCCGTGAAGCGGGTGAGAGCGGCCCCCTTGCACACCGCGCAGTCGCAGGTCCACGGATCGACGTGGGCGAACCAGTCATCGAGCGTCGCCACGCGGTGGTAACGGAGCAGGCGCCGGACCAGGACCACCGGAAACGGCTTGTGGCCGCCACCTCCGTTGCCGGGTCGCGGAG
This sequence comes from Streptomyces sp. NPDC051738, assembly GCF_044453205.1. Classification (NCBI taxonomy): domain Bacteria; kingdom Bacillati; phylum Actinomycetota; class Actinomycetes; order Kitasatosporales; family Streptomycetaceae; genus Streptomyces; species Streptomyces sp. NPDC051738. Next base: position 95,044 of record NZ_JBITCM010000016.1, read on the forward strand.
CCACACCATGCCGGAGTACGGCCGAGGTCCCGACCGCCGCACCCAGCGCCCCGTGTGCCATTGCATCAAAGGCTGCGAGATCAGTGCGCCACAGAACGAGACGGGGGCAGGTACGACACAACTGCCGCAGCCCTTCAGGAGCCTGGTTGCGTTCGAGTGGGTCACCGTCCGCCTGCATGATCAGTGCCACAGGATGTCGGCAGGTCTGGATCTGCTCGGCGAGGTGCGGCAGGGACGAGCGCCGTAACCATCGCCAGCTGCACGGCAGTAGCACCACCGTGTCCCCACGGCGCAATTGGTTGGCCTGACGGATCACTGACTTGAGCACCGACGCGTCTCCCACCTGGTCGGCCGGGATGAAACACGTGGGCGTGACGGCATAGGACGCCCTATTGTCGCGCTGGCCGTCCAGAATTTCGTTGAGCCCGACGAGGTCCAGGTCGCGCCAGCCGTAGCTGGTCTCGAGGCCGAAGGGCGCGTCAGTGGTGGCAATCTGTTGGGTGTAACTGCCGTGGTCCATGACCACGACCTTCTCCGGCAGGGCGTTGCGAACCTCCCTGCACCTGACCGATGCAGCAGCGCCCGTCACCACCAGCCCGCCCGTGCGGGCTGGGACGTGCGGGAGCACGTCGATCGCCGACTGGTCATTGACCATGATCAGTAGGCGGTCCCGCAACAGTTCGTCGATCCCTTCGATCCCAGCGCGCACGAGATCGTCCCCCTTCACGGTCATCAGTCCGCCCCGCTGCTCCTCACTGTCAGAGCCGTGAAACGACGGCCGCAAGACCGCCTGCCTGCGGTGGAGCCGTTCTCGGACACCGTGGCGATCCCGCTGAGCGCTGTCCGACCTTGCCATAGGCGCCCCTTTCGTCACGCTGAGCAACAGTTCTGCGCTCGGTCACCGCTCAGCGTGATCCGTCTGTCACGGAACTTGCATCTGGCCTGGGCGTAGGGCATGCCGAGACTGGCAAGATTGGAGGTGGCGCATGATCAGCGTCAGTCGGGTGTCGTCGAGTGAGGGAACGAGAGCCGAATTAGCGCCGGCGAGCTCTCCCCGCGGGATGTCATCGCCATCAAGGAAGACGTCCATGCCGGCTACTTCACAATCGCGTTCTCCGGTGGGGTGTGTGCACGCAATGTGCACGGCCACTGGTCAAGCAGGAAATCTGCGCGGCTCAGGGGCCGATTTCACGAGCCGCGAACCTGTCCCCGGCGTACAGCCCGACTCGTCTGCCACTCTCCGTCACCGGACAGTGCGTCCCCGTGGCGTCATCACGCGCCGCACTGTCAGCCGACGAGTCCGGCCCGCTCGCAAGCCGCCCGGATCCTCGGTGTGCAGATCTGGTCGGTCGTGTACACGCCGTCCTTGATGACGGTGTCCTCGATGTCGTCGACGGTCACAGGACGGGATCGAGCAGGACGGCGGGGATGTCCTTGGTGGTGGCCGTGTCGACGCTGGTCTCGGCGATGGCGTCGACATTTCCGCCGCGGCCCAGGGCGACGGCCATCTCCGCGGCCGTGGCGGCCTCGGCCTTGAAGGGCTTGTAGACGCTCATGTACTGCTCGCCCAAGAGGATGCGCCGCACGGCCTCGAGGTCGGCGTCCTGGCCGGTCACGGGAGGCAGTGGCTCGATGCGGGCGGCCCTGAGGGCGGAGATCACGCCGGCGGCGAGGCCGTCGTTCGCCGCGTAGACGCCGTCGGCGCCCAGGGCGGCGATGGCGCGGACCATGTCGGCGTGGGCGATCTCCTGGCTCCAGCTCGGGACGTCGTACGACCTGCCGATCCCGACCTTGCCCTGGAGGGCGGACATCGCGCCTCTCTTGAAGGAGACATTGGTCGGGGAGGTCTGGGGACCGTTCATCATCACGATCTGCCCGCCGTCCGTCTTGTCGCCCATGGCCTTCAGGAGCGCCTCGCCCTGGAGTCTCCCGACCCGTTCGTTGTCGAAGGAGACGTGGGCCGAGATCGGGCCCTCGACCAGGCCGTCGTAGGCGATGACCGGGACGCCCGCGTCGTGCGCCCGCTCGACCGAGGAGCGCAGCGACCGGAAGTTGACGGCGCTGAGGATCAGGACCTTGATGTCCTTGTTGAGCAGGGTCTCCACCTGTTGCTTCTGGGCGGCCACATCGCCCTGGGCGTTGGCGTACTCCAGCGCGCAGCCCGCGCACAGCTCCTTGACCTTCCGCTCGATCAGGGGCCTGTCGAACGCCTCCCAGCGCGTCTGGATGTTCTGGCTGAGCAGCAGCCCGACCGCGAATCCACCCTCACCGGAGGCAGCCCCGCCCGAGCCGGGCTCCCCGGAGCCGCCACAGGCGCCCAGGCACACGACCAGCGACAACGCGGAGGCGGCGACCGCCGTACGACCCCGACACCCACTCACACGGGGACCTCCCTGACTCGCCGAGGCACCCCCGGCCGCCCCGTCGGCCACTCCCTGCCAGCATAGGCCGGACATTTCGACCCGGCAGACCCGATGGGGCCGTGGGACCAGGGAACGGCGCCGGACATGCCCTCTCAGGGACCTTCAGAGCGCGTCCACCGCACTGACCTTCCAGCCGTCGTCGGTGTCGGTCATCGTCATCCGCACCCGGTTCAGATCCACCCGGGCCCCCGAAACCTGCGTGCTCTCGGTGACCTGGTTGACGAAGAGCAGCACCACGACCTTGTCCGGCGAGGCCGAGACGACGGAGGCGGCCGGGGCGCCCGTGGCGGGAGCAGCGACCGTTGCCTTCACCACGCCCCGGTACTTCTTGGCCGTCGGGCCGACCACGGTCTTCGTCGTCTTGCCGTACTCGTCGCGGAAGTCGCCGGTCAAGTGGGTACGGGCCGTCGCGAAGTCCTTGTCCAGGTGGCGGTAGTCGTACGACAGGACGACCGGTGCCGCCTTCCGTGCGGCCGTGAGGGCCTCGGTCCTGGCGCTTTCCGTCTGGCGTCCGTCCCAGTACTGCCATCCCAGTGCCGCGACCGCCACCAGACCCGCCACCAGTAGGACGCCGAGCAGCGCGGTGAGCAGCCGGCGCCGACGACGGGGCTGCCCCCCGTCCTCCGGCGCTTCCTCCTCGAACTCCTCGAACGACGGCTCCGGCGGGTCCTCCCAGCCGTCCTTCGGGGCCTCGATGAGTACGGTGCGTCCGGCAACGGCGACGTTGGCCTCCGGGGCCGGTTCGCGGTGGCCGCGCTCCGCTCGCTTGGCCGCTGCGCGGGCGGCCGCCGTCATGGTGCGCCGGGTGCCGGAACCGGGGGCGTGGCCGGTGGTCGTCTTCGCCATGGTCGTACTCCTCGTTGATGCTTGTCAGCCGACGAACTCGACGTCCGACGTCAGCCAGCGGCCATCCCGCTGCACCAGGTCCAGCTGCAGGCGATACGTGCGCGCCTCGCCCTGCGGCACGGCCGTGTTGGTCACCTTGCTGTCGGCGACCACCAGGACGCGGGCCGAGTCCTCGTCGGAGCGGACGATGCCCGCCTCCAGGACCTGGCCCTCTGATACGGACTTGTTCGTCGCCACGAGTTGCGTCAGTTGCTCCGTCTGGGCCGCGAACTGCTTTTTGAAGTCGCCGGTCGCGCCTGACAGGACGTTCGCGCTGTCGCGGTCGTAGTGGCGGTAGTCGAGCGAGGTGAAGTTCAGCGCTGACTGGCGGGCCGCGGCCAGGATGTCCTGGCGGCGCTGGTCCGCCTCGCGCTGTTCGTAGAGGCCGAGGGTCAGCCAGATCGTCAGTGCCGTGACCACGGCTGTGGCCGCCGCCAGGCCCAGTGACCGTGCTCGTCCCGACATTGGCTTGCCCATGGCCTTCAGTGCCTTTCTCATGCCATCGGTCCGACTAGCAGCCATTGCCACGACTCCTTTCCGAACACGGCCTGTTGGCCGCCCGTCGAGCCGATCTCGACGGGCCTTCCGTCCGGGCCGGTGGTGGTGCCGGTCTCCGGGTCGTACGGGGCGGCGTACGCCGCCTGGTTTGCGCCTCCGGAAGCGGCGCCCGGCGCGTTCTGCGCGCCCCGTACCGACGACTCGCTGCCCCGCGGAAGCGTGCAGCGGGCGTCGGTGTTCGCCTCGCGGGTGCTCGTGTCGGCGGGGTCGCGGCGGGTCGTGCCGTAGCCCTGGGTGCAAGCCGGCGGGTCGTCGGCGTTCACCACCAGGCCGAAGTGGGTGGTGCCGTCGCCCGGCACGACCGTGTAGCTGCCCGCCACCATCACCGGGAAGGTGACCAGGGCCTGCTCCACTCCGGGCAGTCTCGCCAGCGTCACCTGGCCGCCGCTGATCAGGTTCGCCAGCAGGACCGACAGCTCAGGGCCCGCCGACTTCAGCAGCGAGTTCACCTCCTGTGCCGCCGGCCGAGCATTGCCGATCAGCTTGCGCAGGTCCCCGTCGCTCTCCTTCAACTGGGCGGAGAGCGACGCGAGATCGCGCGCGAATGACTTGATCGACGAACCCTGGTCCGCCTGAGTCTTCAGGACCTTCCTCGAGTCCTCGATCAGCGCGATCGTCTCCGGCAGCGCGTCGGACGCCGACTCGACCAGGTCGTTTCCCGAGTCCACCAGGCGGCTCAGGTTCGGGCCGGTTCCGGCGAAGGCCTCGCCCAACTCGTCGATCGTCACCTGGAGGTCCTTCTTGCCGACCGAGTTCACCAGGCGGTCGAGGCTGAGGACCAGGTCTGTCGTCGGCAGCGGTACGCGGGTGTTCCGACGCGGGATGTCGCTGCCGTCCAGCAGGTACGGGCCGTGGGACGTGCGCGGCTGCAGGTCGACGTATTGCTCGCCCACCGCCGAGCGGTTCGCCACAACGGCAAGGGCGTCCGCGGGGATGCGAGGCGCCCCGTCCTCGATGTCCAGGGCCACCGAGACACCATCGCCGCCCGTCAGGTGCAGCGCGCCCACCTTCCCCACCGGCACCCCGCGATACGTCACTTCCGCGCCGGGGAAGACGCCCCCGGAGTCGGGGAAGTCCGCGCGGACTGTGTAGCCGCGGTCCAGGACGTCATCCACCAACCCCGTGTATTCGGCGCCTACGTACGACACCCCTACCGCGGTGATGGTGGCGAAGGCCAGCAGTTGGACCTTGACCGTACGGGTGATCACGGCTGGACCCCCTTCAGCATCAGCTCGGCGAGTTCGAGGTTGATCCCCTCGGGCCGGTCGCCCCCGGCCGTATAGGTGGCCGTGCACACCGGCGGGCACAGCAGGTCTCCGCCGCCCCCGGACGGGGCCGAAGGCGACGACGGTGTGCTCGGGCCGTTCGGCAGTGCCGTGGGCGTCGGCACGCCCGGCAGTTCCGGGAGGTCCGGCAGGTCGGGGGTGTCGGGGAGCTCCGGCCCGTCCGTGTCCCCGTTCCCGTCTCCGCCGTCACCGCCCGGCTTCTTCGTCAAGTTGCCGTAGATCCCCGCCAGATCGAGGTCGGCCGTGATGTGCAGGTTGACGTAGTCGCCCTTGATCGCGTCCACCGCGTTGCGTGGGAACGGATAAGTGGTCATCAGTTCAAGGGAGTTGGGCAAGTCGCTGCCCGCCTTGTTCAGCTGTTGCAGGATCGGGCGCAACTGCCTGAGGTTGGCCACCGTGTCGTCGTGCGAGGCGTTGACCACCTTGGTGCCCGTCTCGCCGAGCTTGGACAACGCGGTGAGCATGCGCGTCAGGTCGTGGCGCTGGTCGGCCAGGACTTTCAGGGCGGGTGGCATCGCGTCCACCGCCTCGGCGATGGTCTTCTTCTCCGTGCCGAGGCGCTCGGCGAGTCGGTCCACGGCCTCCAGGGCCCGGACGATGTCCTTCTTCTGCTCGTCCAGGCTGCCGAGGAAGACATTCAGCTCCGTGAGCAGGGACTTCACCCGGTTCTCCCGGCCCTCCAGCGCCTTGTTCAGCTCCACGGTGATCGTCTTGAGCTGGGCCACCCCACCGCCGTTGAGCAGGGCCGACAGCGCGGACAGCACCTCCTCGATCTCCGGGTTGCGGCCGCTGCGGGACAGGGGGATCACGTCACCGTCGCGGAGCCGTCCCGTCGGCGTGGTGTCCGCCGGCCTGGACAGCGCCACGTACTTCTCGCCGAGCATGCTGGTCTGCCGCAGCTCAGCGATCGCGTTGCCGGGCAACTTCACCGAGTCGGCGACCCTCAGCCGTACGCGCGCGTGCCAGCCGTCCAGCTCCACCTTCTCGACCGCGCCCACGGTGACGTTGTTGACCTTCACCGCCGACTGCGGCACCAGGTCGAGGACGTCACGGAACTCGACGGTGACGTGGTACGCGTTCCCGTCCGCGGCGGCGCCGCCGGGCAGCTGGACGTCGTACCAGCCGTTGAACTCGCAGCCGGTCAGGAGCAGCGAGCCGAGGGCCGCCCAGGCCACCGCCCCGCCCTTGCCCAGCACGCCCCCGCGGAGCACGCTCTTGCGCTCGACGTTCATGCGCTCGCCCCCAGGATCCCACCGAGGGTGCGGTCGACCGTGCCGGTGACCGCCGGGCCCTGCGGGACCTCCGGTAGGGAGTCGAACAACTCCGTCAGCTCCTTGCAGTCCGGGTTCTTGCCGCCCTCGTCCCCGGTCGTCCTGAGCACGGAGCACAGCAGCGACGCCGGATCCTGCGGATGATCCGGGTTGTTGCGGGTGTCGAGGGTGCCTGCCGACGGGTTGTAGGCGTTGTTGAGGTTCGACATGCCGGTCGGGGCGACCTCCAACAGCTCCTCCAGCGCGGCTCGTTGGGTGACGAGGACCTTGGTCACCTTGCTGAGACCCTCCACGTTCGCGGTCAGCGACTTCTTGTTGCTCTTCACGAAGTCGGACACGTCACCGAGCGCCGTTCCGAGGTTCTTCAGCGCCGCCGCCAAGTCCTCGCGCTCGCCCGCGAGTTGGTCCGCGACCTTCGCGAGGCTGCTGTTGAACGACCGCACGCTCTTGTCGTCCGCCGCCAGGGCCGCCGTGAAGACCTGGAGGTTGCGGACCGTGCCGAACAGGTCCGTGCGGCCGTCGGACAGGGTCGTGACCGCCTCCGAGAGGTCCTCGACCGTCTGGTGCAGGTTCTCGCCCTGGCCGTCCAGGTTGTCCGCGCTCACCCCGAGCAGCCGCGACAGGGAGCCGTCCTCGTTGGCGCCCTCGGGGCCGAGCACCTCGGCCGTGGTGTGCAGGCTGTCGAAGATACGGTCCAGTTCGACGGGTACGGCCGTGCGCGACTCGGGGATCTCGTCCCCGTCCCGCAGTGCCGGACCACTGCGGTACACCGGAAGCAGCTGGACATAACGGTCGCTGACCACCGAGGAGTTGATGATCGCGGCCTGCGCGTCCGCCGGGACCTTGCGGCCGGAGTCGTACTCCAGCTCCACCCGCACCCGGCCGCCCTCCGGCGTGATCGTCCTGACCTCGCCGATCCGGACGCCCAGCACGCGGACGTCCGAGCCCGGGTAGATGCCGACCGTGCGCGGGAAGTACGCCGTGACACGCACCGGCTCGGGGCGCGGCCACAGGACATAGGTGAGCGCGGCGACGAGGGCCAGCACGGTGAGCAGGGCCAGCCGTTTCCTGATCCTGACCGGGATGTTCACTGCGCCCCTCCCGTCCGCGGCTCCACCGGAGCGGGTACCACCATGTTCTGGACGTAGGAGTCGAACCAGCGGCCGTTGCCGAGGGTGTTGGTGAAGACCCGCACAAAGGGCGCGAGGAGCTTGATGCTCCGGTCGAGGCTGGACTGGTTCCGTTCGAGCATCTCCACCACGCGGTTCAGGCCCTCGAGCGCGGGCCCGATCTCCTTCTCGTTGTCCTGGACCAGGCCGGAGAGCTGGATGCCGAGCGCGGCGGAGCTCTTCAGCAGGTTGTGGATCGCCTCGCGCCGCTTGCTGATCTCCTTGAACAGCCTGTCGCCGTCCTTGACCAGGGCGGTGAAGTCGCCGGAGCGGTCGGCCAGGACGCCCGTGACGCCGTTCGCGTGGTCGAGCAGCTCGCGCAGCGCCTTGTCGCGGGAGGACACCGTCCGGGAGATCTGCGACAGGCCCTTGATCGATGCCCGTACCTCCTCCGGCGAGTCCTCGAAGGTGGCGGAGATGGTGTCCAGGGCCTTCGCCACGCGGTCGGTGTCGATCTCCTCCGACGTAGTGGTGAGGTCGCTGAACGCCTGTACGACGTCGTACGCGGGGACTGTGCGCTTCAGCGGTATCTCGCTGCCGGGCGCCAACTGGCCTCCGCCCTTGGGGTGCAGCGCGAGGTACTTCGCGCCGAGGATCGTCTTGACCCGGATCGACGCGCCGGTCCGGGTGCCGAAGCCCGGCTCGCCCTTGATCTTGAAGGTGACCTTGACGTGGTTGCCCTCCAGGTCGACCTCCTCGACCTTGCCGACCTTGACCCCGGCGATCCGCACCTCGTCACCCGGCTTGAGCCCGCCCGCCTCCGCGAAGGCGGCGCTGTACGTCTCGCCGTCGCCGATCACCGGCAGGCGGTCGGCGTTGAACGCGGCCACCGCCAGCAGCGCGAGGACGGTGAGGCCGACCGCGCCGATGACGACGGGGTTGCGGTCGCGGAAGGGGCCGAGGTGCGGGCGGCGGAGCCGTATCCTCGGCAGCTTCGGCGGCTCGACCCGCACCTTGATCAGCGGTTGCTGACGGGGCCTGCGGCGCGGCAGGAGCCGTACCTTCGGCGGACGTATCCTCGGCAGCTTCGGTGGCTCGACGCGGACCCTGAACATCGGCTCCGGGCGGTGCTTACGGCTCATGCCCCGCACCTCGCCCTCGCCACGTGCAGATCGGGCGTGAGTACCTGCTTCGTCTTCGGCAGCACGATCCGGCCGTCGAAGTCGCAGAGGTAGAAGTTGAACCACGAGCCGTAGGACGCCGTCCCCGTCAGCTCGCCCAGCTTGTTCGGCAGCCGCTTCAGCACGCCCTCCACGGTCTTCTCGTTGTCGTTCAGCGTTCCGGTGAGCTCGGTCAGCTCGGCGATGTCGTCCTTCAGCGGCGGACGCGCGTCCTTCAGCAGCCCCGAGGTGGCCTCCGTCAAGTCGCCGATGCTCACCAGCGACTCCCCGATGGGCTTGCGGTCGGCGGACAGGCCCGAGATGACCCGGCGCAGCTGCTTGAGCAGGCCCGAGAAGCGGGCGCCGCGCTTGTCCAGCGTCCCCAGCACGGTGTTGAGGTTGTCGATCACCGAGCCGATCAGCTGGTCGCGGCCGGCCAGCGTCGAGGTGAGCGACGCCGTGTGCACGAGCAGGCTGTTGACGGTGCCGCCCTCGCCCTGGAGCGTCTTGATGATCTCGGTGGCGAGGAGGTTGACGTCCTTCGGGCTGAGCGCTGCGAACAGCGGCTTGAAGCCGTTCAGCAGGGCGTTGAGGTCCAACGCGGGCTGCGTGCGCGACAGCGGGATCGTCGCGCCGGGCCGCAGTCGCGTGCTGTCGCCCGCGCCCTCGGTCAGCGCGACGTACCGCTGCCCGACCAGGTTGCGGTAGCGGATGACCGCGCCGGTGCCGGTGAGCAGCGGCCGGTCCTCGCTGACCGTGAAGGTGACCTCGGCCAGCGTCCGGTCCTTGATCCGGATGCCCTCGACCTCGCCGACCCGCACCCCGGCCACCCGGATGTCGTCGCCCTCCTCCAGGCCGGTGACGTCGCTGAACACCGCGCGGTACGTGTCGTGCGGGGTGAAGGAGATGTTCACGATGGTGGCGGCCAGCAGGGCCGTCGCCAGGATCGTCACCAGCGCGAAGAGGCTGAACTTGACGAGCGGCGCAGCGGTCTGCAGGGCTCCTCCACTCCTTGTACGACCGGTCCTCATGCCACACTCACCGCCGTCCCGCGCGCCAGCGGCCCGAACAGCAGCGTCGTCACCGACGGCACCTCGTCGGCGGGCACGCCCAGGACCGGGGCCACGAGCGAGCTGACGGCCCGCTGCTCGGCCCGGGTGGCGGAGACGCCGGCCGGACCCGCGGAGGAACTCGCGTTCCTGGAGCCGTCGTTGAGGTGGGCACCGGGTGCCGGCACCTGAGGATTCGGCAGGCCATGGCAGTTCGGCCCCGACCGGTCGCCGTAAAGCGGCTCCTCACCGGGTTCGTACGCCCCCTGCGGCCGTACGACCTCCAGCGTGATGTGCATCTTCCCGCCCCGGAACGCCTCCTCCGAGGCTTTCTCCTGCCGGACCAGTCCGGCCAGCAGACAGGGGTACTCGGGGGAGTAGCGGGCGAAGAGCTCCAGCGTGGGCCGCGAGACCTGGCCGAGGGTGATCAGCCGGTCCCCGTTCACGTCGAGGAAGTCCTCCGCCGTGCCCGCGACGGTTGCCGTCGTCTTCAGTGCGGCGGCCAGCTGGTCCTTCTTCTCGACGATCGTGCGGCTCGTGGTCACGGTGTTGCGCAGGATCGCCATCAGGTCGGGCGCCGCGTCGCCGTACGTCTCGGCGACCTCGGCGAAGCGGGCGATGTTCTCGGTGAGGGACGGCAGATGGGGGTTGAGGCGGCTCAGGTAGGCCTCCAGGCGCGTGAGGTTGTCGCCGATGCGGTCGCCGCGGCCGTCGAGGGCGGTGGCGAAGGCGGACAGGGTGGCGTTGAGCTTGCCGGGCTGGACTGTACGGAGCAGGGGCAGCAGGTCGTTCATCAGCTGCTGCACCTCGATGCCGACGCGGGTGCGGTCCTGGGTGATGACGTCACCGGCCTGGATGGCCCGGCCCGAGGAGCGCTTGGGCGCGACCAGGTCGACGTACTTCTCGCCGAACAGCGTCTTGGGCAGCAGCCGCGCGTGCACGTCCGACGGGATGTGGGCGACGTGCTCCGGCTTGAGCGCGATGTCGAGCGTCGCCTTCGTCCCGTCCGCCCGCACCTCGCGCACCTCGCCGACCAGCAGCCCGCGCAGCTTGACGTCGGCCCGTGGATCGAGCTGGTTGCCGAGGCTGTCGGCCTCCAGCGTGATCCGCACGACCGGCGTGAACGCCTGCCGGTAGACGGCGACCGACAGGGACAGCAGCAGGGCGAGTACGGCGAGGAAGACGATGCCGTACAGCCGCAGTCTCAGCACTCTCATACGCGCCCTCATCAGGCGGCTCACCCCGCGATCCGTACGGTCGTGTTGGCGCCCCAGATCGCGAGCGACAGGAAGAAGTCCAGGACGTTGATCGCCACGATCGAGGTCCGCACCGCACGGCCCACGGCCACGCCGACCCCCGCCGGGCCGCCGCTCGCGTAGTAGCCGTAGAAGCAGTGCACCAGGATGATCAGGACGGCGAAGACGAGCACCTTGCCGAAGGACCACAGCACGTCGACCGGGGGCAGGTACTGCTGGAAGTAGTGGTCGTAGGTGCCGGCCGACTGCCCGTAGTAGACGGTGGTGATGGTGCGGGCGGCGAGGTACGAGGACAGCAGGCCGATCACGTACAGCGGGATCACGGCGACGAACCCGGCGATCATCCGCGTCGTCACCAGGAACGGCAGCGAGGGCACGCCCATCACTTCGAGCGCATCGGTCTCCTCGCTGATCCGCATCGCGCCCAGCTGGGCCGTGAACCCGGCGCCGACGGTCGCGGAGAGCGCGAGCCCGGCCACCAACGGGGCGATCTCCCGGGTGTTGAAGTACGCCGAGAGGAACGCGACGAAGTTGGAGGTGCCGAGCTGGTTGAGGGCCGCGTAGCCCTGGAGGCCGACCTCGGTGCCGGTGAAGAAGGACAGGAAGGCGATCACGCCGACCGTGCCGCCGACGACGGCCAGGGCTCCGCGCCCGAAGCTCACCTCGGCGAGCAGCCGCAGGATCTCCTTCTTGTAGCGGCGCAGGGTGCGGCCGGTCCAGGCCAACGAGCGGCCGTAGAAGGCAAGTTGGACGCCCAGCTCCTCCAGGGAGCGCAGGGGGCGGTCGAGAAGTCTCATCGGCTAACCCCTCTGCGGGACGACCTGGAAGTACACCGCGGTCATCACGAAGTTCGTCACGAACAGCAACATGAAGGTGATCACCACCGACTGGTTCACCGCGTCGCCCACGCCCTTCGGGCCGCCCTTCGCGGTGAGCCCCTTGTACGAGGCCACGATCGCCGAGATCGCGCCGAAGACGAGTGCCTTGATCTCGGCCGCCCACAGGTCGGAGAGCTGGGCGAGGGTGGTGAAGGAGGCGAGGTAGGCGCCGGGGGTGCCGTTCTGCAGGACGACGTTGAAGAAGTAGCCGCCCGCCACGCCGACCACCGACACCAGGCCGTTGAGCAGCACCGCCACCAACATCGACGCCAGCACGCGCGGTACGACGAGGCGGTGGATGGGGTCGATGCCGAGCACCTGCATCGCGTCGATCTCGTCCCGGATCTTCCGGGCGCCCAGGTCCGCGCAGATCGCCGTGCCGCCGGCGCCCGCGATCAGCAGCGCGGTGACGATCGGCGAGGCCTCGCGCAGCACGGCCAGCACGGAGGCGGCACCCGAGAAGGACTGGGCGCCGAGCTGCCGCGTGAGGCTGCCGATCTGCAGGGCGATGACCGCGCCGAAGGGGATCGAGACCAGGGCCGTCGGCAGGATCGTCACGCTCGCGATGAACCATGCCTGCTGAATGAACTCCCTTGCCTGGAACGGCCGTCGGGGGATGGTCCGGACGACGTCCAGCGCCATCGCGAACAGGCTCCCCGAGTGCCGCAGCGCTCCGAGGGGTGACAGACTCATGCGCTCGCCCCCGCCTTCTGGTGCAGCGCGGCCTCGCGCCGGGCGATGGCCTCCCAGCGGGGTGGCCGGGGGATACCCGGCCCCGGCAGCAGGCGGGGAGTCAGAGCCTGACTGCCGGGAACCCGGGTGTCCTTGCCGTCGTCGCCGAGGGCGGCCAGCTCCTGCTCCACCTGGGCCGCGTCCTTCTCCTCCGCCATGCCGATCGGGCCCTGCATCCGGCCGTTCAGGAACTGCCGTACGACCGGCTCGTCGCTGGTCAGCAGCTCCTCGCGGGGCCCGAACATCACCAGTTCGCGGCGGAACAGCAGCCCGATGTTGTCCGGCACCTGGCGGGCCGAGGCGATGTCGTGCGTGACGATCAGGAAGGTCGCGTCGATCTGGGCGTTGAGGTCGACGATGAGCTGGTTGAGGTAGGCGACGCGGACCGGGTCGAGGCCCGAGTCGGGTTCGTCGAAGAGGATGATCTCGGGGTCGAGCACCAGGGCCCGGGCCAGCCCGGCCCGTTTGCGCATCCCGCCGGAGATCTCGCCGGGCAGCTTCCCCTCGGCGCCGATCAGCCCGACCATGTCCATCTTCTCCAGCACGATGCGCCGGATCTCGCTCTCGGACTTACGCGTGTGCTCGCGCAGCGGGAAGGCGATGTTGTCGTACAGGTTCATCGAGCCGAACAGCGCGCCGTCCTGGAACAGCACGCCGAAGAGTTTGCGCACCTCGTACAGGTCGTGCTCGCGGAGCCTGGTGATGTCCCGGCCCTGGATCGTGATCGAGCCCCGCTCCGGCTTCAGCAGTCCGACGAGCGTCTTGAGGAACACCGACTTGCCCGTGCCCGAGGGGCCGAGCATGACCGAGACCTCCCCGGCGGGCAGCGTCAGTGAGACGTCCTGCCAGATGACCTGGTGACCGAAGGACTTGGTCAGCCCTTCCACACAGATCTCGACACCCATCCGGTCCACCCTTCGGCCCCTGGAGCAGCTCTGACATCTGCTCTACGGGGAGGGGAGGGGCGTCCGTCGCTCGGGTGGCGGATTTTTTTCGGGCGGGTTTCCGGTCGAGGGTTTCATGACGATTTACTGCCGTATGTCCGGCGGCTGTGTGTCCGGAGCCTGCTACGGCAGCGGGGTCGCCGTGGGCGCGGGGAGCGAGGTGGACGGTACGGCGGTGGAGGCGTCCGGGATCGCCGGGGGTGCCGTGTCCGTCGGAACGGCGGAGGGCGTGACAGGCAGGCCGGGGAGCTCGGGCAGCTCCGGGACGTCGGGCACCTGGGGGACCTCCGGCGCGGACAACACCGGCAGCGGGGACACGGAGACCTCCGGGACGTCCGGCAGCGACGGCACGGTGAGTGGCAGGGACGATTCGCCCGCCGGGGACTCGGCTGCTCTCCGTTCGGCCGACGTGACGGTGGGCTTGTTCCCCTGAGGTGTACGCCCCTCGCCACCACCGTCCGGCCGCACCGCCTCCGGACCCGGCGAGGCGACGGCGGGCCGAGGCGCCGTACCGCCCCCGCCGCCACCGCCGTCGAGGGCGTACGGCAGCACGAACCCCGCAACCGCCAGGGTCGCTGCCGTCGAGGCCACCGCCAAGGCCGGGCCCTTGCCGGCCGGCCTCGGCCGCCCCCACCCGATCAGGAACAGCGCGCACCCGAGCGTCGCGGCCAGCGACTGCCGCAGCGTCCGCCGGGCCCGGGCCAGCAGTGACTCGACGGTCCGGTAGCTCAGCCCCATCTGTACGGCGACCTGGCCGACGTCGAGGTCCTCCGACTTCAGCCGCAGCGCCTCGGCCTGCCGCGCGGGCAGCTCACCACTGCGCACCGCCAGCCACTTCGCCTCGGCCCGGTCGCAGACAGCCTCCTCGACGGGCACCGGCCCCGGGGTGATGAGGGTAGGGCTCGTGCGCACCTGTGCCTCACGGTTGACCTGCCGGTAGCGGTCGACGCAGATCCGCATCGTGACCGTCGTCAGCCACGCGGCGAGCCGTTCGTCGTCCAGGTCCGGGCGCTCGGCGGCGCGCAGCATCGCCTCGTGTACCGCGTCCTCGGCGTCCTCCGCACTCATCGACCTGCGCCGGGCCACCTTGAGCAGTTGCTCGCGGTGGCTCCACATGCGCTGCCAACGGTCGTCGGAGGCGTCCCACTCCGCAGGTATCTCTGCGGACAATTCCGCAGGTATCCCTGCAGGCTGGTCCGCAGGCATGTCCGTCGCCATGAGGGCCCCTTCGCTCTCACCCACCGGTCTCGTGCCGTCCGGCGGGTGGCGACATTACCGTCGAGTATCGGCGGTTGTGGAGGGGGTGGCCGTCATCGAGTCCGCGCTGTTACTGGTCAGTGAACCGCCGCTGGGCAGCACGTCGTCGCCGGGAAGCTCGATGTCCGGGGAGGGGAGGGGGAGTTGCGGATTCCCGGTCTCCTCGGGTCCGGTGGCCGGACGGGATGCGGTGGGGGCCGGTGAGGCGTCGGGGGTCGACGGGGTGCGGGACGGAGTTGCGCTCGGACGGGCGGAGGGTGTCGGCGAGGCCTTCTTCGGCTTCGAGGGTGACCGCGATGGCTCGGGGCGGGCCGAGGAACCGGCGGAGGCGTCCGGCACCACCCGGTGCCCGTCCAGGAAGTACGCGTACCAGGCCCGGACCGTGCGCAGATAGGCGGCCGAGTGGTTGTAGCCGAGGATCGCCCGGTCCAGCTCGGCCGGGACGGACAGATCCCTCCCGCCCGCGCACAGGTAGCGTCCGGCGGCGAGAGCCGCGTCGAAGACGTTGTCCGGATCCGTACGCCCGTCGCCGTTGCCGTCCGCGCCCCAGCGGGCCCAGGTCGACGGAATGAACTGCATCGGCCCCACCGCGCGGTCGTACGTCGTGTCCCCGTCGTGGACTCCGCCGTCGGTGTCCCGGATCAGCGCGTACGCCACGCCGTCCAGCCGTGGCCCGAGAATCGGCGTCACGGTCGTACCGTCCGACGCCACCCGGCCGCCCCGCGCCTGCCCGGACTCCACCTGCCCGATCGCCGCGAGCAGCTGCCACCGAAGCCGGCAGCCGGGCGCCTCGCGCGAGAGCCGCTCCTCTGCTCGCCGGTACGCGGCGAACACGCTCGCCGGCAGCGCGGTCCCGGCCTCCGCCGCTGCGCCGCCGCTCACCCCCGCCCGTGCCCCGCCGCCGTCCCGCTTCCCGGTCCGCAGCGGCGGCAGCTCGGTGCGGTACGGGGTGTCGCCGGACACGCTCGGCCCGTGCCCGGCCGGTGTCTGCCCCGGTGCCGACGCCGAGGCCCGTGCCGGGACCGCCCCTGGCGCCTGTGACGCGGTCAGCGCCACCAATGCCGCCACCGCGGCCGCCGTACCTGTGACGGTTCTGACTCCGTGCCCTGCCACTTTCTGTTCCCCTCCCTGCAGACGTCCGTCCGTCGTCTGCTCTACGGGGCAGGGCGGCGCATCCGTCGCGCGGTTTCCGCACATGCCGCCACGGCGGATTCCGGGACATCACCGGTCCGGGCTATCCCCGGAGGCCATATCTCCGGGCTTCCTCTACTCAGGAGGGATGGCACGCCACGTGCCATCGGTGAAAACAAAAAGCGGCCAGATCGGCCGGAGTGAGGGTGTTTATCCCGTCCCTTCAGGATCACGCGACCGGTGGGCACGAGGCGCAAGCGGCCCGAGGAATCGCGACGTCACTGCCGGCGCATCACGAAAGGCTGACTCATGACGGAGATCCGACCTGCCACCACGACCGATTCCGGGGCACCGGTGGAGAGCGACGAACACTCACTCACCGTGGGTCCCGGGGGGCCGATCCTGCTCCAGGACGCCTACCTGATCGAGCAGATGGCGCAGTTCAACCGGGAACGGATTCCCGAGCGCCAGCCGCACGCCAAGGGGAGCGGCGCTTTCGGACACTTCGAGGTCAGTCACGATGTCAGCGCCTACACGAAGGCGGCCCTGTTCCAGCCGGGCACCCGCACCGACCTGGTCATCCGCTTCTCGACCGTCGCCGGCGAGCGTGGCAGCCCGGACACCTGGCGTGACCCGCGCGGATTCGCGGTGAAGTTCTACACCAGCGAAGGCAATTACGACATGGTCGGCAACAACACGCCGGTGTTCTTCGTGAAGGACCCGATGAAATTCCAGCACTTCATCCGGTCCCAGAAGCGTCGCGCCGACAACAACCTGCGCGACCACGACATGCAGTGGGACTTCTGGACCCTCTCCCCGGAGTCCGCGCACCAGGTGACCTGGCTGATGGGGGACCGGGGCATCCCGCGGACCTGGCGCCACATGAACGGCTACACCTCCCACACCTACATGTGGATCAACGCCGCCGGCGAGCGGTTCTGGGTGAAGTACCACTTCAAGACCGACCAGGGCATCGAGTTCTTCACCCAGCACGAGGCCGATCAGATGGCCGCGGCCGACACGGACTACCACACGCGCGACCTCTTCGAGCACATCCGGGACGGTGACCACCCGAGCTGGACCCTGTACGTCCAGGTGATGCCGTACGAGGAGGCCGCGGGCTACCGGTTCAACCCGTTCGACCTCACCAAAGTGTGGCCGCACGGTGACTACCCGCTCATCCCGGTCGGTCGTATGACGCTCGACCGGAACCCCACCGACAACCACGCCCAGATCGAGCAGGCGGCGTTCCAGCCCAACAACTTCGTCCCCGGTGTCGGACCGAGCCCGGACCGGATGCTGCTGGCCCGGCTGTTCTCCTACGCGGATGCCCACCGCCACCGCATCGGCGCCAACTACCAGCAGCTGCCGGTGAACGCCCCCGTCGTCGACGTCCACACGTACTCCAAGGACGGGGCGATGGCCTACCGGAACACCACCGACCCGGTGTACGCCCCGAACTCCAAGGGCGGTCCCGCCGCGGACACGGAGCGTTACGGGTCCCCGCCCAGCTGGACGGCCGACGGCGAGATCACCCGTGCCGCCTACGTCTCACACCCGCAGGACGACGACTGGGGGCAGCCCGGCACCATGGTGCGCGAGGTCCTGGACGACGCCGCCCGCGACCGTCTGGTCGACAACGTCGTCGGACATCTCCTCAACGGAGTGAGCGAACCCGTCCTGGAGCGAGCCTTCGCGTACTGGTCCAACATCGACGAGACCATCGGCAAACGCATCGCCGACGGCGTACGGGCCAAGGCCGACGAGAAGGACCCCAAGGCCGCCGAACAGGGGAACCCCGCACGGCGCTCCATGCAGCACAAGGCGTGATGGGCTCGGTCGGCGCCGGTGGTGAGGACGACTGACTGACCGACTGGCTGACCCCTACCGTCACCGCGCCGGCAGGGATGGGGCGTCGGGGCCGGATGCGGCCGCGGCGATGGCGACTGCCGGTGTGGCGACGCCCGCTTCCGGTGCGGGCGCGGGCGCGGCGACCGGGGTGGCGATCGCGGCGGCGATGGCGAGGACGGCGACGGCGCGCAGGGTCCACTTCAGCACGATGAGGCTCCGATCTGGACGTATGAGGGCATGCGCCTCGATCGTCGCCACCGACCCGGCGTCCGGGGATCGTCCGAAGGTCGCGACCGTCTCCCCCGCGCGGGGGAGACTGCGGGCCGACCGGTCCCGGCCCACCAGCGGTCGAGTGCGCTGATGTCTTCATCAGCCCGGAAATGGTCCGCGTGCCCCGCCTCGCGCCGTCACCCGACGAGTCCGCCTCGCACCGTCACCCGACAAGTCCGGCCCGCTCGCAAGCCGCCCGGACCCTCGGCGTGCAGATCTGGTCGGTCGTGTACACGCCGTCCTTGATGACGGTGTCCTTGATGTCGTCGACCGTCACAGGGACGGGATCGAGCAGGACGGCGGGGATGTCCTTGGTGGTGGCCGTGTCGACGCTGGTCTCGGCGACGGTGTCGATATTTTCGCCGCGACCCAGGGCGACGGCCATCTCCGCGGCCGTGTCGGCCTCGGCCTTGAAGGGCTTGTAGACGCTCATGTACTGCTCGCCCAGGAGGATGCGCTGCACGGCCTCCAGGTCGGCGTCCTGGCCGGTCACGGGTGGCAGTGGCTCGATGCGGGCGGCCCTGAGGGCGGAGATCACGCCGGCGGCGAGGCCGTCGTTCGCGGCGTAGACGCCGTCGATGCCGTCGGTGCCCAGGGCGGCGATGGCTCGGACCATGTCGGCGTGGGCGATCTCCTGGCTCCAGCCCGGGACGTCGTACGACCTGCCGATCGCGACCTTGCCCCGGAGGGCGGACATCGCGCCTGTCTTGAAGGCGACATTGGTCGGGGAGGTCTGGGGACCGTTCATCATCACGATCTGCCCGCCGTCCGTCCTGTCGCCCATGGCCTTCAGGAGCGCCTCGCCCTGGAGTCTGCCGACCCGTTCGTTGTCGAAGGAGACGTGGGCCGAGATCGGGCCCTCGACGAGACCGTCGTAGGCGATGACCGGCACGCCCGCGTCGTGCGCCCGCTCGACCGAGGAGCGCAGCGACCGGAAGTTGATGGCGCTGAGGATCAGGACCTCGATGTCCTTGCTGAGCAGGGTCTCCACCTGTTGCTTCTGGGCGGCCACATCGCCCTGGGCGTTGGCGTACTCCAGCACGCAGCCCGCGCACAGCTCCTTGACCTTCCGCTCGATCAGGGGCTTGTCGAACGTCTCCCAGCGCGTCTGGATGTCCTGGCTGAACAGCAGCCCGACCGCGAATCCACCCTCACCGGAGTCGGCCCCACCCGGGCCGGACTCCCCGGAGCCGCCACAGGCGGCCAGGCACACGGCCAGCGACAACGCGGCGGCGGCGACCGCCGTACGACCCCGACACCCACTCACACGGGGACCTCCCTGACTCGCCGAGGCACCCCCGGCCGCCCCCGCCGGCCTCCCTGCCAGGATAGGCCGGACGCTTCGACCCGGCAGACCCGATGGGGCGGTTCGCCCAGGGGCGCCCGTTCGGACCCTTCCCGGAGGCCGGAAAGCCGGGCTCCCTCTATCCAGGAGATGTGGACCGTCCAGGAGATGCGGACCCCGGTACTCGGAGGCAAGACGTGGACGACACCCCCAGACTCCCCCTCGTCTACGTCCGCGGCTTCGCCGGCGGCACCCGCGGTATCGACAAGGCCGTCGACGACCCCTTCTACGGCTTCAACGAGGGCTCCACCCACATCCGCGTCGGCGCCCGCAACCAGCCGTACTTCCACCAGTTCGAGAGCCCGCTGCTGCGCCTGCTGAGGGAGGAGGGCTACGAACTGCTCGTGAAGGGGGACCAGGCGGCCTATCTCGCCGAGCACGACGAGATTCCCGCCAACACCGTCTGGATCCACCGCTTCTACGACCGCTCGGCGACCACCTGGGGCGGCAGCCCCCAGGAGTACCGGCTGGAGAACGCCGCCGCCGACCTGCTCGACCTCGTCGACCGGTTGCGCGAGAAGACCGGCGCGCCCGCCGTGAACCTCGTGGCCCACTCCATGGGCGGCCTGATCTGCCGGTCTCTGCTGCAGAAGGTCCTGCCGGACCGGGGGCGCGGCGCCGACTGTGTCGCGAAGCTGTTCACGTACGGCACCCCGCACGGCGGTATCACCTTCGACCTCGGGGGCGGGCTGTTCGAGCGGGTCCGGGACACGCTCGGCATCGCGGGCGCGGACATCTTCGGGCCCCGGCGGATGTACGAGTACCTCACTCCGCAGGCCGAGGAGGACCCGGAGGGCCCGCCCCGGGGCTGGGACGCCCGGGAGATGCCGCAGGGGCCGGGGACGCTGCCCGTCGAACGGGTCTTCTGCCTGGTCGGCACCGACCCGACCGACTACGACGTAGCCTTCGGGCTGTCCTCGGCCGCCGTCGGGCCGCACAGCGACGGGCTCGTGCAGATCGAGCGGGCGTATGTGCCGGGGGCGCAGCGCGCCTTCGTGCACCGCAGTCACAGCGGGCGCTACGGCATGGTCAACTCCGAGGAGGGTTACCAGAACCTGCGTCGGTTCCTCTTCGGGGACACCCGGATCGAGGCCTCGCTGGTCGACTTCCGGCTGCCCGGCGACGACGACCTCGTGTGGCAGGGCGATGTGCGGCTGTCGGTGCGCGGGCTGCCCGTGGTGATGCACGAGCGGCTCGCCGCCCACTGGTGTCCGATCCAGCTCGGCGCGTCCGCCGAGGAGCGGCAGGGGGCGCCGGTCCCGCTGGCCACCACCTTCCTCAACAGCGGACTGCGGCAGGCGGCCGACGAACCCATGCGGTTCATCCTCGAACTGCGGCTCATCTCGCTGCGCGAGCGGCGCGGCATCCTCAGCCTCGGCGACCATCTGGAGCAGACCGCCGACTTCGCCGACACCCTCGTCATCGACGTCGGCACACCCCAGGCCGGCCCCGGCATCTGGGCCACCTGGAACTCGGAGATCGAGGGCGCCATCCGCGATCACCACGTCGCCGGAACGCCCCGCGTCGACGAGGACCCCGCCCCCATCCGCTGGGTCGCCCACATCGCACTGCCCGCCACCGCCGCACCGCTCCTCGGCGGTGACGCGCGGATCCGGCTCGTCGCCACGCCCTGGACGTGACCCGGTGAGGCACCCCATCTGCGGTTACTTGCCTCAGGCAACCCGCAGGTAAGGTGGCCGTATGCCGAAGCCGCCGTCTCCCGACGCGGTGCCGGATGTCCTGCTCGTCGTCGGCGATCCCCGTACGTCCGAGCCGCTCTCCGCGATGCTGGAGCTCGCCGGCTACCGGACCGCCACGGTGGACCGCGCGACCGAGGCCAACGTCCTGCTCACCGAGCGCCGGTTCGATCTGGTCATCCTCGATGTGACGCTGTCGGACACCGATGCGCTCAGGCACAGTCGCCGTCTCCTCGCCCCCGACCGCCCGGCCGTCCTGCTGCTCACCGGGACCGGCGAGTTCCTGGGCAGCCTCCCCGGCGGCGGCCCCGTGGTGGACGGGCAGCCGGGCGGGGCGCCGGTCAGAGTGGCCGAAGTCCTCGCCCGCGCACGCCAGTTGGTGCGCGGCCTCGACTCAGCCGGCTGGGACGGCGCGCTGCGCTACGGCGACCTCGTACTGGACGACGCCACCCGCCGGGCCCGCCGCGGCGAGCGCGCCATCGAGCTCACGCCCGCCGAGTACCGCCTGCTGCGCTGCCTGCTGGTCAACGCCGAACGCGTGCTGTCCAAGGAGCAGATCGGACGGCACGTCTGGGACGACACCCCGACCGACGGCGCGATCGACCGGCTCGTCTCGCGGTTGCGGCGCAAGGTGAACGGGGAGCAGGCCGCTCTCATCCACACCCGGCGGGGCTTCGGCTACTGGCTGGGCGGGGTCGCCCGGCCGTAAGCCACTTGTGTCCTGGCTCACACTGATCGCGTGTCCGGGATATGTCTGGGAGCTGTCAGCCCGCTTCGCTTCACTGGTCTCGACTTCCCCTGTCCCGGCCCTCCCCGCGGCCGGCCCCACGACCGAGGAGAGCACGCCCGTGCCCGAGCCGCAGCCCCTGAACCAGGACCTGGACTTCGACCCCGAGGCCCTGCGCGCCAGATACCGCGCCGAGCGCGACCGCCGGATCCGCCCCGACGGCGGCGCACAGTACCGGCACCCCACAGGCGAGTTCGGCGCCTACGACGAAGACCCGTACGCCGACCCGGAGTTCACCCGCGAGCCCCTGCACGACCGCGTCGAGGCCGTGGTCGTCGGCGGCGGGTTCGGCGGGCTGCTCGCCGGGGCGCGGCTGCGGCAGGCGGGGGTGCAGGAGATCCGGGTCGTCGAGAAGGGCGCGGACTTCGGCGGCACCTGGTACTGGAACCGGTACCCGGGCATCCACTGCGACATCGAGTCGTACATCTACCTCCCGCTGCTCGAAGAGCTCGGCTACGTCCCCAAGTGGAAGTACTCTCCCGGCGCGGAGATCCACGAGCACGCGCGGGCCATCGCCCGCCACTTCGGCCTCTACGACCAGGCCTGCTTCCAGACCCAGGTCACCGAACTGCGCTGGGACGACGAGCAGTCGGAGTGGGAGGTCGCCACCGACCGCGGCGACCGCATCCGGGCCCGCTACGTCGTCGTCTCCAGCGGCACCCTCAGTCAGGCCAAACTCCCCGGCATCCCCGGCATCGAGACCTTCCGCGGGCACACCTTCCACACCAGCCGCTGGGACTACGACTACACCGGCGGCGACGCGACCGGCGGCCTGACCGGCCTCGCCGACAAGCGGGTCGCCCTCATCGGCACCGGCGCCACCGCCATCCAGGTCGTACCGCACCTCGGGGCCGACGCGGCGCAGGTGTACGTCTTCCAGCGCACCCCGTCCTCCGTCGACGTACGCGGCAACCGGCCCACCGATCCGCAGTGGGCCGAGTCGCTGGAACCGGGCTGGCAGCGGCGCCGTATGGAGAACTTCCTGAAGATCGTCACCGGCGTCCGGGCGGACGAGGCGGACCAGGTGAACGATGCCTGGACGTCCACCGCCCGGCTCCAGGAGAAGCTCATCCCGACCAACGCCTACGCGGACGTGCCGGCCGAGGAGCGCGAACTCGCCTACGAAATCGCCGACTTCCAGAAGATGAACGAGCTGCGCTCCCGCGTCGAGACGGTCGTCGAGGACCCGGAGACCGCCGAGAAGCTCAAGCCCTGGTACCGCTACATGTGCAAGCGGCCCACGTTCAGCGACCACTACCTCCAGACCTTCAACCGGCCCAATGTCACCCTCGTCGACACCGCCGACACGCACGGCGTCGAGCGGATCACCGAGAACGCCGTCGTGGTGGGCGGGACGGAGTACGAGGTCGACTGCATCATCTTCGCCACCGGCTTCGACGTCGGCCGGTCGGGTGTCCTGTCCGGCAAGCTCCCCGTGTACGGGCGGGGCGGCGCCGGACTGCTGGAGACCTGGATGACCGAGGGCCCCAAGACGCTGCACGGCTTCACCACCCGCGGCTTCCCCAACTTCTTCCAGCTCGGCCCGATGCAGAACGCCTCCGCCGTCAACTACGTCCACATCCTCGACGAACAGGCCACACACGTCGCCGAGGTCGTCGCTCAGGCCCGCAAGCGCGAGGCCCGGTACGTCGAGCCGACCGCCGAGGCGCAGGACGCCTGGGTGGCGACGATCCGTCAGAAGTCGGCCGACCTCTACAAGTTCCAGGCCGAGTGCACGCCCGGGTACTACAACAACGAGGGCAGCCCGAGGGAGCGCAGCGAGTCGTACGGCGACGGACCGGTCGCCTTCCACGAGCTGCTGCGGCGCTGGCGTGCGGAGGGCGGCATGCGTGAGGTTCTGACGGAGAGCGAGGGGCGAGGGTGAGCGGCGTGAGGGGCACGGAACCGGACAGGGCACCGAGCAGGTACGACGCGACCGGCAACAGCCGTGCCACCAGCGCCCGTTGGGCCGTCGAGCGGCTCAACCCGCCCAGCTGGCTGTGGGGTTCCAACGGAGTCGCCTTCGGGCCGGACGGGCGGCTGTACGTCGCCCAGTTCCTCGCCGGGCAGATCAGCGCCGTCGACCCGGCCACCGGGGACGTCGAGGTGGTCGTACCGATGGACAGCCCCGTTCAGTCGCCGGACGACCTCGCCTTCGGCGCGGACGGCTCCATGTACATCGCCGACCTGGTGCCGGGGCGGGTGTGGCGGCGCAGCCCGCAGGGGACGTACACACTCGTCTCCGGCGACGTCGACAACCCCAACGGCATCACCTGCGTCGGCGACCGGCTGTTCGTGAACGAGATGAAGCCGGACGGCCGGCTGATGGAGCTGTTCCCCGACGGCGGCGAGCCCGTGGTCCTCACCCAGGGGCTCGCCCTCGGCAACGCGATGCAGCTCGGGCCGGACGGCCACCTGTACTACCCGCACATGATGAGCGGCGCCAACCCCCTGCTCACCGGCCAGGTCTGGCGGATCCCGCCGGACGGGGGCGCGCCCGAGGTGGTCGCGGACGACGTCCATCAGCCGGTCGCCGTGCGGTTCGACCAGGGCGGGGTGCTGCATGTGCTCTCCCGCGGCCCCGAGGGCATCGTCACCCGCGTCGACCTGCACGGCAGCGGCTCACGGACCCTGGTCACCAGCGGGGTCGTCGGGCTGGACAACGCGGCCTTCGACGCCGAGAACCGCATGTTCGTCTCCAGCTACTCCAGCGGCGGCGTCACCGAGATGCACCCCGACGGGCGCACCCGCGAGATCGTGCCGCGCGGACTCGACGGGCCGTACGGCGTGACCATCGACCTCGGCGGCCAGGTGTACGCCGCCGACCACTACCGTCTCGCGCGCCCCGACCCCTCGCCGGAGGGCGGCGTCACCACCCACTCCCTGCTGCACTTCTCGCACGGCATCGTGGCCGACTGCGAACTCCTCCACATCACCTCGCAGTTCGGACAGGTCCAGACGTACGACCCCGAGTCCGGGACCACGCGGGACCGGGCCGGCGGGCTGCGGCGACCTCTCGGCATCACGGTCGCACCGGACGGCACGCTCGTCGTCGCCGAGTCGGACGCGGGGCGGGTGGTGGCCGTCGACGAGAACGACGCCGTCAGCGTCCTCGCGGAGGGGCTCGATCGGCCTGTGGACGTGGCCTTCGACGCGGAGGGGCGTTGTTACGTCAGCGACGAGGGGGCCGGCGCGGTCCTCCGGATCTCGGCGGACGGGTCGACGACGGTCGTCGTGGACGGACTCGACGCGCCCCAGGGGCTCGCGGTCCTCGGCGACGAGCTGTTCACGGTGGAGACGGGGTTGCGTCGGCTGCGCGCGGTGTCCCTGAGGACGGGGGAGACGCGCACCGACGCGGAGGACCTGCCGGTCGGGGCGCCGCCGGGGGTGGTTCCGCGGGCGGAACCGGCTCTCTTCGCCAACGGGATGCCGGGGATGGCGCGGCGGTTTGCCGGGTTGGCGGTGGGGGCCGACGGGTCGTTGTTGTTGTCGGCGAATGGGGAGGGGACGGTGTTGCGGCTTACGCCAAGCGCTCCGCTGTGAGTGCCGCGATTTGCCGTCGGGAGTCTGCGGCGGTGCCGTGGCTGGTCGCGCCCACGCGGCGGAGCCGCATATCGACACAGCCCCGCGCCCCTTAAGGGGCGCGACCGCACCGTCCCTTGCAAGATCCGCCTAGGAGGGCGAGCCCAAGGACCGTTCTGTCACCCGGGTCAGATGGTGGTCGAAGACCTCCCGGGCGTCGGGCGTCAGCGTGCGCAGGGCGACCAGTGCGGTGATGACGACATCGCACAGCTCGCCCTGCACGTCGTCCCAGGTGTGGGTGATCCCCTTGCGGGGGTTCTGACCCGTCGCCCCGATCACCGCCTCGGCGACCTCGCCGACCTCCTCCGACAGCTTCAGCATGCGCAGCAGCATGGCCTCCTTGCCGCCGATCGGCTGGTCCGTGTCGAGCCAGGTCCACAGGTCGTCGATGGCTGCCCAGAGGTCGGTCGAGGTCTCGGGAGGGGTGGCCTGATCAGTCATGCGGGCAGCTTGGCACAGCGCCGCCCACCCTCGCGGAAGACCTCTACTCCCCGAACAAGGCCTCCTGCCCCTCGAACCCGTCCGCTCCCTCCTCCTTCTCCGGCCTGTCCAGCCTCCGGTTCCGCGCCCCCACCACCAGCGCCGTCACCGCGGCCGTCGCCGCGAGTGCCGTGGGGACCATCCAGCCGCGGTCGAGGACGTGGCCGAGGGCATGGTCGAGGGAGAGGCGGCCCGGGCCCGCGATCGCGAGGCCGGTCGCGGCGAGGCCGAGGGTGGCCGCGTACTCGTAGCCGCCGCCCTGGTTGAAGAAGCCGTTCGGGGCGTGCACCGTGGCCGCGCCCGCCATCCCACCGGCCGCCGCCGCACCCGCCGCGGGCGTCGCGAGCCCCAGCGCCAGGAGTGTGCCGCCGCCGGCCTCCGCGAGGCCCGCCGCCGTCGCGCTCACCTTGCCCGGCCGGTAGCCGACCGACTCCATGAACTGCCCGGTCCCTTCGATGCCGTGCCCGCCGAACCAGCCGAACAACTTCTGCGTGCCGTGCGCGGCCAGTACCCCGCCGGCACCCAGCCGGAGCAACAGCAGACCCAGATCACGTCGGTCGAAAGCACGCACAGCACCAACAGCACTCACAGCGACTCCCGGAACAGTCAGCAGGGACAAGCAGCAGGGACAAACAGCAGGGACAAACAGCGGGGACAAACAGCGGGAACGGATCCCCTCCCGCATATCCACCGTCGCACCGACGACACCCACCCGGCCCGCCCTCGCCGCCGTTCGGGTGGCGGGTCGGCGGGGGCGATGTGAGGCTGACCCGTATGACGATTCAGACGTCCAAACTCAGCGACCCGGCCGTCCGCGCCTTCGTCACCGCCGTCAACGCCCATGACCGCGAGGGCTTCCTGAGCATCCTCGCGCCCGGCGCGACCATGGCGGACGACGGCACCGACCGCGACCTCGCCGACTGGATCGACCGGGAGATCTTCACCTCCCACGGTCACCTGGAGGTCGACAACGAGTCGAACCAAGGCCGCGACCTCATCGCCTCCTACAGCAACGACACCTGGGGCGAGATGCGCACCCGGTGGCACTTCGAGGTCGAGGACGACGGCAGGATCTCCCGCTTCGAGACCGGGCAGGCGTAACCCCTCTCAGGGGCTTGCCTTAGTGTGCGCTCCAACCCCTAACGTCCCCCCTCATGGAGACCAAGAGGACTTTGGGACGGACCGGCATCGAGGTAAGCGCTCTCGGCTTCGGGTGCTGGGCCATCGGCGGTGAGTGGCAGGCTGTCGACGGGCAGCCCCTGGGGTGGGGCAAGGTGGACGACGAGGAGTCGGTGCGGGCCGTCCGGCGCGCCCTCGACCTGGGCGTCACCTTCTTCGACACCGCGGACACCTACGGCGCCGGCCACAGCGAGCGGGTCCTCGGCCGCGCCCTCGGCAAGCGTCGCGCCGACGTCGTCGTCGCCACCAAGTGGGGCAACGTCTTCGACGAGGAGACCCGCACCCTCACCGGTGCCGATGACACCGTGGAGTACGCCCGCCGCGCGCTGAGCGCCTCGCTGAAGAGGCTGGACACCGACTACATCGACCTCTACCAACTGCACCTCTCCGACGCCGACCCGGAGCGCGCGGCCGAACTCCGGGACGCCTGCGAGGAGTTCGTGCGCGAGGGGCTCGTCCGCGCCTACGCGTGGAGCACCGACGACCCGGCCCGCGCCGCCGTCTTCGCGCGAGGGGAGCACTGTGCGGCCGTACAGCACATGGCGAATGTGCTTCAGGACGCACCGGAGATGTTCGTGTTGTGCGAGGAACTGGAGCTGGCGAGCATCAACCGCAGCCCGCTGGCTATGGGTCTGCTGACCGGCAGGCGCAGGAGTGGTGAGGCCCTGGAGGCCGGGGACATCCGCAACCGGCCGCCGCAGTGGCTTCAGGGGTTCGCGGACGGGGCCGGCGCCGACCCGGATTGGGTGTCCCGCGTCGATGCGCTGAAGGACGTCCTCACCAGCGACGGCCGTACGCTCGGCCAGGGCGCCCTCGCCTGGCTGTGGGCCCGCAGCCCGCGCGCCGTGCCGATCCCGGGGTTCCGTTCCGTCGCCCAGGCCGAGCAGAACGCGGGAGCGCTGGCGAAGGGACCGCTCACCGGCGAGCAGATGGGCGAGGTGGATCGGATCCTCGGTCGCTGAGCACCGCCACCCGCCACCCGCAGCCTACGACTTACGCGGCAGCCGTTCCGCGCACCGGTGCGCACCTCGCGGTCCCACGCGAAGTGCACCCCCACCCGGTGATCGTGGAACGGCTGCCGCCTCCCCCCTCGGAGTGGCCTGCGGAAGCCCTGCGCTCCAAATGTGAAGCTCTTGTGCAGG
Source organism: Streptomyces sp. NPDC051738 (assembly GCF_044453205.1). Classification (NCBI taxonomy): domain Bacteria; kingdom Bacillati; phylum Actinomycetota; class Actinomycetes; order Kitasatosporales; family Streptomycetaceae; genus Streptomyces; species Streptomyces sp. NPDC051738. Next base: position 123,316 of record NZ_JBITCM010000016.1, read on the forward strand.
ACGCGTTGAGCATATGCCGCTCACCGGCTGCGATGCAGCGGAACTTCACACTCCGCTTGTGCAAGTTGTGGAGGTGGTGAGCGGGGCTCAGGAATTTCAGCCGCGTCCCACGTACGGCATCGCCGTCGCCAGCACCGTCGCGAACTGCACGTTCGCCGCCAGCGGCAGCTCCGCCATGTGCCGCACGGTCCGCGCCACGTCGGCCACGTCCATCACGGGCTCGGGCACCACGGAGCCGTTGGCCTGCAGGGCGCCCGCCTCCATGCGCGCGGTCATCTCGGTCGCCGCGTTGCCGATGTCGATCTGGCCGACGGCGATGTCGTACGGCCGCCCGTCCAGCGACAGCGACTTGGTCAGGCCGGTCAGCGCGTGCTTGGTCGCCGTGTAGGCCACCGAGTGCGGGCGGGGCGTGTGCGCGGAGATCGAGCCGTTGTTGATGATGCGGCCGCCCCGCGGGTCCTGCTCCTTCATCTGCCGGTACGCCGCCTGCGCGCACAGGAACGCCCCGTTGAGGTTGGTGTCCACCACGTGCCGCCAGGCGTCGTACGACAGCTCCTCCACCGGTACCCCGCCGGGACCGAACGTCCCCGCGTTGTTGAACAGCAGGTCCACCCGCCCGAACCGCGCCACGGTGGCCGCGAACAGCGCGGCCGCGTCCTCCTGTCGTGACACGTCCGTCCGTACGGCGAGCGATGCGCTGTCGGGCACCAGGCCCGCCGTCTCCTCCAGCGTCTCGACGCGCCGCCCGGCCAGCGCCACCGACCAGCCCGCGCGCAGCAGTTCCACCGCGACCGCGCGTCCGATGCCGGAGCCCGCGCCGGTCACCACGGCGACCTTCGGGTCCGTGATCCTCGTGTCCGTTTGCCTCTCGTTCATGGGCCCGCAGCGTACGGGAGGGTCCGCCATTCGGAACTCATCTGTCTGCCATCCGGGTGTTGTGTACGCGCCAAGCGAGTGTCGTCCCCGGCCACTCCAATGCGTCATGCATCCATCAGCCAGGGGAGGACCGGATGACCATCACGACAGACCTGCCCCAGCACGCCCCCGAACTGCGCGCCGCCGCCCGGCACATCGGACGCCGCCGCTTCCTGACCCTCACCGGCGCGGCAGCGGCGCTCGCCTTCGCCGTGAACCTGCCGGCCGCGGGCGCGGCGAGCGCCGCCCGGCTCGACGCCCGCAAGATCACCGCCAACCCCTTCACCCTCGGCGTCGCCTCCGGCGACCCACTGCCCGGCTCCGTCGTCCTGTGGACCCGGCTCGCGCCCGTCCCCTACCAGCCGGACGGCGGACTGCCCGCCGAACGCGTCACCGTCGACTGGGAGCTGGCGCACGACGAGCAGTTCAGCCGCATCGCCAGACGCGGCACCGCCACCGCGCACCCCGAGTTCCACCACACGGTCCACGTCGAGGTCGACCAGCTCGACGCGGACCGCGTCTACTACTACCGCTTCCGCACCGGCACCTGGATCAGCGAGACCGGCCGCACCCGCACCGCGCCCCTCGCCACCAGCGAGGTGGGTTCCCTCACCCTCGCCGCCGTCTCCTGCCAGGCGTACACCGACGGCTACTACACGCCGTACCGCCATCTCGCGCAGGACGACGTGGACATCGTCTTCCACCTCGGCGACTACCTGTACGAGTACGCGGTCAACTCCGTCGGCGGCTACCGCAACTACACCGACCGCACGCTCCCCGCGCTCTTCAACCGCGAGACGATGACGCTGGAGGACTACCGCCTGCGCTACGCCCTCTTCAAGACCGACCCCGACCTCAGGGCCGCGCACGCCGCGCACCCCTTCGTCGTCACCTGGGACGACCACGAGACCGAGAACAACTACGCCGACGACATCCCGGAGAACAGCGTCCCGCCGGAGGAGTTCCTGCTGCGCCGCGCCTCCGCCTACCGTGCCTACTGGGAGAACCAGCCCCTGCGCAGCCCCCAGCAGCCCACGGGCCCCGACATGCGGCTCTACCGGCGCCTGGGATGGGGCCGGCTCGCCCAGTTCGACGTGCTGGACACCCGGCAGTACCGCTCCAACCAGGCGTACGGCGACGGCGCCCAGATCCCCGGCCCGGACGTCGACGACCCGGCGCGCACGATGACCGGCGCCACGCAGGAGCGGTGGCTGCTCGACGGATGGCGCTCGTCGAGCGCGCTGTGGAACGTCGTCCCGCAGCAGGTCACCTTCGCCCAGCGCAACTTCGACCTCACCTCGCCCTCGCGGGTGTCGATGGACGCCTGGGACGGCTACCGCGCCTCCCGGCGCCGGATCCTGGACGGCGCCAAGTCAGCCGGGATCGAGAACCTGATGGTGCTCACCGGTGACGTCCATGTCGGCTACGGCTTCGACATCAAGGACGACTTCGACGACCCCGACTCCGACACGCTCGGCACCGAGATCGTGGCCACGTCGATCGCCAGCGGCCGGGACGGCGTCGACAAGCCCGCCAACTGGGACACGTACATGCAGGCCAACCCGCACATGAAGTTCTACAACGGGCGGCGCGGCTACGTGACCGTCGCGCTGGGCCAGGAGCGGGCGCGGGCCGACTTCAAGACGGTGCCGTACGTGACCACGCCCGGGGCGCCGATCACGACGGCCGCGTCCTTCGTCACGGAGGCGGGGGAGCCGGGGCTCACGCCGGTGTGAGCGCGGGCGCGCGGTCCTCTTCGGGGGCCTCGCCCGGGTAGCGGACGCCGACGCGGTCCCGGATCGCGTCGAGCGTCCGCATCACGGCCAGCGTGCCGTCGAGCGGCACCAGCGGGGACTCCGTCTCCCCGGCGCGCAGGGCCCGCATCACCTCGGCGGCCTCGTGCCGCAGGCTGTTCCGGGGCCCGTCCGCCGGGTCGGCCGTGAACTCCTCGGGGTCACGGCCGTCGCGGTGCAGCACGAAACGGTCCGGGAAGAAGAAGCCGTTCGGCACGTCGATACGGCCGCCCGAGCCGGTCACGGACGCCGAGGTGGCCGTACCGCCGGCGATGGAGCAGTGCAGCGAGGCGAGCGCGCCGCTCTCCCAGGACAGCAGGGCGCCCGTCTGGAGGTCGACGCCCTCCGCGGACAGCGTCGCGCGCGCCGTGACGTCCGACGGCTCCCCGAGCAGCAGCTGTGCGAAGGAGACCGGGTACACACCGAGGTCCAGCAGCGCGCCGCCGCCCTGCGCCGGGTCACGCAGCCGGTGCGCGGGCGGGAAGGGGCCGGCCAGCCCGAAGTCGGCCTGGACATGGCGCACTTCGCCGATCGCGCCGTCGTCCACGAGCGCCTTGAGCCGCCGGATCAGCGGGTTGCAGTACATCCACATGGCCTCCATGAGGAAGCCGCCGTGTGCGCGGGCCAGCGCGACGAGTTCCTCGGCCTCCCGCGCGTTGATCGTGAACGCCTTCTCGCACAGCACGTTCCGCCCGGCCTCCAGACACAGCCCCGCGGCCGTGCGGTGTGCCGAGTGCGGGGTGGCGACGTACACGACATCGATGTCGCCGTCCTCGGCGAGCGCGTTCCAGTCGCCGTACGCCCGCGGAATCCCGAAACGCTCGGCGAACGCGTCCGCCGAGGCCTGGCTCCGCGAGGCCACCGCGACCACGTCGGCATCGGGCAGGTCGACCAGATCGGCCGTGAACGCGGCCGCGATCCCACCGGTCGCCAGGATCCCCCACCGCACGCTCTGCTCGGCCATCGCGGCCCCGCCCCTCGCTCATGTGACCATCGGCACTCTGTACGAGCTGAGAGCATAGAGGGCGGATCACTCGGAGAGGGAGGGGCGGCGCGTGGGCGACGGTGGGGGGCCGATACGGGACGTATCGCAGTCAGCGACACCAACGGCGAAGCAACCGCCCGCCCGCTCCCTACGCCGGACCGGCCTCCTGGTCACCCTCATCCTCGGCGGCCTGACCGCCACGCCCCCGCTGGCGATGGACATGTACCTCCCCGCCCTCCCGGAGGTCACCCGCTCCCTGCACGCGCCCGCCGCGACCGTCCAACTCACGCTCACCGCCTGCCTGGCCGGCATGGCGCTCGGGCAGCTGGTGGTCGGACCGATGAGCGACCGCTGGGGCCGCAGGCGCCCGCTGCTCGCGGGCCTGGTCGTGTACGTGGTCGCCACCGTGCTCTGCGCGCTCGCGCCCACCGTGGAGATGCTGGTCGCCTTCCGGCTGACGCAGGGCCTCGCGGGTGCGGCGGCGATCGTGATCGCACGGGCGGTCGTCCGCGACCTGTACGACGGCGTCGCCATGGCCCGCTTCTTCTCCACTCTCATGCTGATCGGCGGCGTCGCCCCGATCGTGGCGCCGCTCATCGGCGGTCAGATCCTGCGGGTGACGGACTGGCGGGGCGTGTTCGTCGTGCTCACGGTCGTCGGGGCGCTGCTGGCCGGGCTGGTCTGGTGGAAGCTCCCCGAGACGCTGCCGGAGGCCGAGCGGCAGCGTGGCGGGGTCGGCGAGGCGCTGCGCGCGATGCGCGGCCTGCTCGCCGACGGCGCCTTCGCCGGGTACACCCTGGCCGGCGGGTTCGCCTTCGCCGCGCTGTTCGCTTACATATCGGCGTCGCCGTTCGTGATCCAGGAGATCTACGGGGCCTCACCGCAGACCTTCAGCCTGCTGTTCGGGATCAACTCGGTCGGGCTGGTGGTCGTCGGGCAGATCAACGGCAAGGTGCTGGTGGGGCGGGTCAGCCTGGACCGGGTGCTCGGGGCCGGCCTGGCGATCGTCATCCTCGCCGCGACGGCGCTGCTGCTGATGTCCCTGGGCGTGTTCGGCGAGGTCGGACTGCTGCCGGTGGCCGCAGCCCTGTTCGTCCTGATGTCCGCGATGGGCATCACCCTCCCCAACACCCAGGCCCTCGCCCTCCTGCGCACCAAGCACAACGCGGGCTCCGCGTCCGCGCTGCTCGGCACGTCCTCCTTCCTCATCGGCGCGATCGCCTCGCCCCTCGTGGGCGTCGCCGGGGAGGACACCGCCGTCCCCATGGCCGTCGTCCAACTGGCCGCAGCACTGGTGGCGCTGGCCTGCTTCATGGGAATGTGCCGTCCTTGGAACAGACGTGCGGATGGGCATACGGGTGCGGAGGGAGCGGAAAGCTGAGCGCGCCGAGACTGCGCGAGGACACGCCGGAAAGGGCCGGACTCGACCCCGAGGAGATCCGTCATCTCGTCCGCGAGGTCCACGACCTCACCACCGGCTCCCGCCCCTGGGCGGCCGGCCTGGTGCTGGCTGTCGGGAGAGGGCCCTACCTCGCCGTCGAGGAGGCGGCGGGCTGGGCGGTGCGGTACGCCTCCTACGACGAGGAGAAGGACGCCGGGGTGGAACTGCCGCCCGGCTCCCGCGTCCCGATGACCACGGACACCCCCTTCGACCTGGCCTCCCTCACGAAACTCCTCACCTCCGTGGCCGCGGTGCAGCAGATCGAGCGGGGCACGCTCGGTATCGACGCGCGGGTCGGGGCGTATCTGCCGGACTTCCGTGCGGCGGCCCGGCACGACGTCACGGTGCGGCAGTTGCTCACGCACACCTCGGGGCTGCGGCCCGAACTGCCGCTGTACGACTGTGCGGACGACGCGGAGCGGTTGGAGCTGCTGCGCGCGGAACCGCCGATCGGGGTGCCCGGCACGTACTGCTACTCGGACCTCAACTTCCTCCTGCTCCAGCACGTACTGGAACGCATCACGAGCCGCCCGCTCGACGTCCTCGTCCGCGACGGCATCACCCGCCCCCTCGGCATGACCGCGACCCGCTTCGGCCCGTGCCCCGGGGCGGCGGCGACCGAGGACCAGCGGCGGCCGTGGGCCAAGGCGGAGCGGGGGATGCTGCGGGGGGTCGTGCACGACGAGAACGCGTGGGCGCTGGGTGGGGTGGCGGGGCACGCGGGGCTGTTCTCGACGGCCCGGGACCTGGCGGTCTTCTGCCGCGCGCTGCTGTCGGGCGGCGCGTACGGGCCCGCCCGCATCCTCGGCCCGGACTTCGTGGAGCTGCTGCTGACCGCGCCGGGGTTGGGGTTCGGGGTCGATCAGCCGTGGTTCATGGGGGAGTTGGCGGGGCGGGGGGCGGCGGGGCACACCGGGTTCACGGGGACGTCGTTGGTGGTGGATCCGGCGACGGACACGTTTGTGGTGCTTCTGGCGAATACGGTGCATCCGCGGAGGCGGGCGGCCGAGAGCAGGCCGAGGGCGGCGGTGGGGACGCGGGTGGCTCGGGCGGTTCGGGGGTTGTGAGCGCCTGGTTCTCGCCCCCGCCGACCCCAAGATTCAGCCCCTCCGGCGTTTGAGGAGCGGGGTCTGGGGCGGAGCCCCAGAAGGACGGGAAGGGCAGGGGCGGCGGGGGCGAGAATAGAATCGTTGAGTGAACGCCCCCGTATACCCGGCCGAGACCCTGCGCCACAGCCTCGCCACCCTCCTCGACGGCCTCCCGCCCCGCCAGGCCACCCAGGCCGTCGACCGGCTGATCGCCACCTACCGGGGTGCCACCCCCACCCACGCCCCCATCCTCCGCGACCGCGCCGACGTGGCCGCCTACGCCGCCTACCGCATGCCCGCCACCTTCGAGGCGGTCCACGCCGCACTGGAGGCGTTCGCAGAGGCAGTACCCGGCTGGACCCCTGGCAGCCACACCGACGTCGGCGGCGGAACCGGCGCGGCGACCTGGGCCGTCACCGCCACCTGGCCCGGCGAGCGCAGCGTCACCGTGCTGGACTGGGCCGAGCCCGCCCTCGCGATCGGCCGGGAGATCGCCGCCGCCAACCCTGCGCTGAAGAACGCCCGTTGGCATCGCGCCCGCATCGGCTCGGCCCTCACCCTGGACCCCACCGACCTCGTCACGGTCTCCTACGTCCTCAACGAACTCACCGCCCCCGACCGCACCGCCCTCCTCGACACGGTCGCCTCCGCCGCCCAGACGGTCGTGATCGTCGAACCCGGCACCCCGGACGGCTACACCCGCGTCATCGAGGCCCGCGACCGCCTCATCACCGCCGGTTTCCACATCGCCGCCCCCTGTCCGCACAGCGCCGCCTGCCCCATCGTCCCCGGCACGGACTGGTGCCACTTCTCGGCGAGGGTCAGCCGCTCCTCGCTGCACCGCCAGATCAAGGGCGGCTCCCTCGCCTACGAGGACGAGAAGTTCGCCTACGTCGCCGCCACCCGCCTCCCGGTCACCCCGGCCCCCGCCCGCGTCGTACGCAAACCCCAGATCCGCAAGGGCCAGGTCCTCCTCGACCTGTGCGAAACCGAACCCGCCCTGCGCCGCACGACGATCACCAAACGCCACGGCGACCTCTACAAGGCGGCCCGCGACGCGGACTGGGGCGACGCCTGGCCGCCGGCGGCGCCTTAGCCCTGAAGGGGTCTGAATCCAGCCCCTCCGGCGTTTGAGGAGCGGGGTCTGGGGCGGAGCCCCAGAAGGATGGGACGGGTAGGGGCGGCGGGGGCGAATCCCCTCCCTGCGGCGAGACGTTCCGTCTTGTCAACCTGATAAATTCAAGCCATGGCAGCCCAGAAGTCCGCGCAGAATCCCCCCGGGAAAATCGATCCCCCCGCCCCCAACGCCACCCGCCGCAGCGAGAAGTCCCGCCGCGCCATCTATGACGCCGCCCTCGCCCTCGTCGTCGAGGTCGGCTACCCCAGGACGACCATCGAGGGCATCGCCGCCCGCGCCGGTGTCGGCAAGCAGACGATCTACCGGTGGTGGTCGTCGAAGGCCGAGGTGCTGATGGAGGCGTTCCTGGACCTCGGGGAGCAGGCCGCGCAGGCCGCCGGGGAGGAGCCGTACGTCATCCCGGACACCGGGGACCTCGCGGCTGATCTGAAGGGCGTGCTGCGCGCCACCATCGACCAGATGACAGACCCCCGCTTCGCCGCTCCGGCCCGCGCCCTCGCTGCCGAGGGCCTGGTCAACGAACCGCTCAGTCGGGAGTACGTCGCCAAGCTCATGGAACCCTCGTTCCAGCTCTACGTCGACCGGCTGCGCGCCGCCCAGGACGCCGGCGAGGTGCGACCCGATATCGACCCGCGCATCGCCCTCGAACTCTTCGTCTCGCCGCTCGCCCAGCGCTGGCTCCAGTACACGGGCCCGATCTCCTACGAGTACACGGACACCCTCGTCGACTACGCCCTCCACGGCCTCGCACCGCGCACGCGGTAGGGCCGCAAGGCAGGGCGCACACGGCAGGGGCCGTAAATCCCGCCAAAGCGGCCCATTGCCCCTGATCACAGTGGAGCGCACACCTCGCCCCACCTGGCCCGGTTGTCCGCTACGGCCCCCCGAAGCTCACGATGATGGGACCATAGGGCATGCTGTTCCGCACGACAGCGAGGCGAGGCGATAGATGAGCGCGGAGTTGGGCGGCTTGGCCGGCCTGCAGGGCAAACTCTCCCAGTGGCTGCGCGGACGCCGCCCGAAGGACGCCGCCGACGACGGTGGCAGGGAGACCCTGCTGCTGGCCGCCGCCGCGGTGGGACTGCCCCTCGCGCCCGCCGCCCACCCGGCCGGCTACCGATGTTCCTGTGACCGGATCGGCTGTCCCACTCCTGCCCGGCACCCGGTGTCCTTCGCCTGGCAGACGCAGTCCACCACCGATCGAGGGCAGATCGAGCGGTGGGCCCGGCATCAGCCGCAGGCCAACTTCATCACCGCGACCGGCATGGTGCACGACGTCCTGGACGTGCCGATCGAGGCCGGGCGCGAGGCGCTGGAGCGGTTGCTCGCCTCCGGTATCGAGGTCGGCCCGGTCGCCGAGAGCGACGACGGCCGCATGCTCCTGTTCACCCTCACCCGCGGTACCCCCGAGGACGAGGACGAGTGGTGGCCCTGCGAACTGGACTGCCACCCCGAGACCATGGACGAACACCCGGGACTGCGCTGGCACTGCCGCGGGTCCTACGTCCTCGTACCGCCCGCCCAGCTGCCCGGCGAGGACCAGACCGTGCACTGGGTGCGCGGCCTCGAACACCCGCTGCCCGACCCGCTGAGCCTGCTGGAAGTCCTCACCGACGCCTGCTCCCGCTACGTCGGCGAGGAGCCCGACCACGTCTCCGCGGCCTGGCCCCATCGCCGATGAGCCCCAGGGCTTGTCGCGGCGGCGCCGCTACTCGCCCTTCGCCGACGTCAGACCCTGGGTCCGGCCGATGACCTCGACCTTCCCGGAACCCTTCGGGTCCAGGGCCACCTCGTTGGAGACGATCTCCATCGTGAGCGACTGCTTGATCTCGCCCTTCGTCAGGGCCTCCACGGCCTTGCCCGGCGAGGGGACCGAGGTACCCGCGTAGGCCGTCCGCTTCTCGTAGTAGCGCGTGGTGAAGAACACCAGCGCGCCGCCGTCCGAGGTGCGCAGCGCCAGTGGGGCGTAGTCGCCGCTGGTGAGCGGCTCGTCGATGAACTGGCTGACCAGGCCCGGACGCTTGGCGTCCTTCTCCCGGTCGGCACGCCACTCGCTGGTGTGGCGGCCCTCCGCGAAGACGTCCCCGCCGTCCTTGAGGTAGCTCGCGTACTCCTTGCTCAACTCTGCGGGCGGCAGGGCCAGTTCGGTCGAGTTCGCGGGTACGGCCTCGGCCCAGCCGTCCTTGTCCGTCTTGAACTTCGGCAGGTCGCCGGGGGCCACCAGCGTCAGATACGCCGCCTCCCAGGGCTCGTCCAGACCGCCCCGGGTGAACACGAACAGCCAGCGCGCGTTGCCGAACTTGCTGCCGGCCGCGTCGGCCACGAACCAGCGGGGCCAGCCCGCCTTCTTCGGGATCGTGATGTTGACGTCCGACAGCTTCAGCGGGGTGTGCGCCGCGTTGCCGCCGGGGCTGACCGCTTTGCCCGCCGTCAGCCGGGCCTGGTCGATGTCGCCCAGGGCGCCGGTGACGTAGTCGGCGTCGAGGGAGCTGTCGTATGCCTTGTCCGCCTTGTTGTACGCGGAAGTGAACTCTTCGAGCGCCTTGGTGGCCTCCGCCTTGGTGGCCGAGGGGAGGATCTCCCGCTCCCCGTGGACGACCACGCATCCGCTCGCCGTCAACGACAAAGCGGTCAGCGAGGCTGCTATCAGTGCGCTCCGGTCAAGCTTGCGGAGCCTTCGAGGGCCGCGTTCCCTGCTCATCAGGTCCCTTCACCTTCCCCTTCCCGGAGGCGAACCCTACCGGTGCCAGGAACAGCATGAGTGTCGGGACCAGGTACAGCAGCCACACCGTGACCTGGAGGACGGTCGGATCGGGCTGGAAGTTGAAGATTCCCTTCAGCAGGGTGCCGTACCAACTCGACGGATCGACGGTGTCGCTGATGTCGAACGCCTTGTCGCTCAGGCCCGGCAGCCAGCGCGCCTCCTGCAGATCGTGGAAGCCGTACGCCAGCACGCCCGCCGCCACGACCACCAGCATGCCGCCGGTCCAGGTGAAGAACTTGGCGAGGTTGATACGTACGGCGCCGCGGTAGAACAGCCAGCCCAGGACGATCGCCGTGGCGATGCCGAGGGCCACGCCGATCAGTGGGCGCGGGCTGCCGTCGCCGGCCGCGCGCACCGACGCCCAGACGAACAGGGCCGTCTCCAGGCCCTCCCGGCCGACCGCCAGGAACGCGGTCGCGACCAGCGCGCCCGTGCCCATCTGCAGGGCCGCGTCCAGCTTGCCGTGCAGCTCGGCCTTCAGATGCCGGGCGGTGCGCCGCATCCAGAAGACCATCCACGTCACCAGGCCCACCGCGAGCAGCGACAGGGAGCCGCCGAGCGCCTCCTGCGCCTCGAACGTCAGCTCCTGCGAGCCGAATTCGAGCGCGCAGCCGAAGCCGAGCGCGAGGGCGACCGCGGCGCCGATGCCGATCCAGATGGGCTTGAGGGCGTCCCGGCGGTCCGTCTTCACCAGGTAGGCGATGAGGATGCAGACGACGAGGCTGGCCTCAAGCCCTTCGCGCAGGCCGATCAGATAGTTGGAGAACACGGGCCCTCACGCCTCCTCGGAGAACAGCGTGCTGCCCCACCAGTCGTCCTTGTCGCGGACGCCGGGCGGGATCGCGAACAGCGCCGAACCCACGTGCTGGATGTACTCGTTGAGCGAGTCGAGCGCCAGATTGCGCTGGACGCGGATGAACCCGGTGCGCGGGTCGCGTTGGTAGGCCAGGAAGAACAGGCCCGCGTCCAGCCGGCCCAGGCCGTCCGTGCCGTCGGTGAAGGAGTAGCCGCGGCGCAGGATCGTCGCCCCGTCGTTGGAGTCGGGGTGCGCGAGCCGGACGTGCGCGTCGGGCAGCATCGCCTTCAGGAACGGCTCGTCGCGCTCCTTGGCCTTGCCGACCGGGGCGCCCTCGCCCTTGTCGCGGCCGAAGATGTCCTCCTGCTCCTGCAAGGAGGTGCGGTCCCAGGTCTCGATGTGCATCCGGATGCGGCGGGCGACGAGGTAGGAGCCGCCGGCCATCCACGAGGGACCGTCGGAGGAGTCGACCCACACGAACTTCTTCAGCCGGTCCGTCTCCGTGCCCGCGATGTTGCGGGTGCCGTCCTTGAACCCCATGAGGTTGCGTGGGGTCTGCTCGTCCGGCGTCGTCGACGAGGTCTTCCCGAAGCCGAGCTGGGACCACTTGATGACGACCTTGCCGAAGCCGATGCGGGCCAGGTTGCGGATCGCGTGCACGGCGACCTGCGGGTCGTCCGCGCAGGCCTGGACGCACAGGTCGCCTCCGCTGCGGTTCTTGTCGAGGTTGTCCCCGGCGAACTTCGGCAGCTCGGCGAGGGCTTCGGGGCGGGCGTCCGCGATGCCGAACGCCTCGCCGTACTTCTCGAAGAGCGACGGCCCGAAGCCGATCGTCAGCGTCAGCCGCGACGGCTTCAGCCCCAGCGCCTCACCGGTGTCGTCCGGCGGCGCCTCGGCCAGCCCGCCGAACGCGCCCTCGCCGACCGCCTGCCCGGCGGTCATCCGGCGCGCGGCCGCCGTCCAGTCCTTCAGCATCCGTACGAACTCGGCGCGGTCGTCGGTCTTCACGTCGAACGCGGCGAAGTGCAGCCGGTCCTGCACCGGGGTGGCGATGCCCGCCTGCCGGGCGCCGTGGAAGTCGATCGCGGCGCCCGTGTCGGCGCCCGCCGGAGCCACGTCATCGCCCGTGCGGCTCATCGCCACGGCACCGCCGGCCGCGACGGCACCGAGCGCGAGCCCGGCACCGCCCCAGCCGATCAGCGCCCGCCGGGACGGAGACGGGGAGGTCTCGGAGGTCTCGGAGATATCGGAGATCTCGGGGGTATCGGGGGTATCGGAGGTCTCGGTCATGAGGGAGCCCGCCCTACTTCACGACGACGGAGGCGGCCAGCTTGGACAGCGGCTCCGCGAGCGCGTTGACGCCGTCCGACAGCTCCTTGCGGTCGGCCTCGCCGACCTTGTCGTACGAGGTGAAGTCGTACGACGCCTTGTCCGCCCGGTACTTGTCGAGCAGCGTGTTCAGCGCGCCGAACTGCTTGTCGAGCTCGGTGACCAGCGCCGGCTCGTTCTCCTTCGCGACCGCCTTCAGCAGCTCGTACGCCTTCTGCGCGCCCTCGACGTTGGCCTTGAAGTCGACCAGGTCGGTGTGCGAGTAGCGCTCCTCCTCGCCGGTGACCTTGCCGGTGGCGACCTCGTCGAGGAGTTCCTTGGCGCCGTTGGCCATGGAGGTCGGGGTGATCTCGGCCTTGCCGACCCGCTTCTGCCAGTCCTCCAGGTCGGTGATGAGCTGGTCGGCGAGTTCCGAGTCGCGGTCGGTGAGCTTCTTGTCCTGCCAGAGCGAGCGCTCCAGACGGTGCCAGCCGGTCCAGTCCTTCTCCGGGTCCTGACCGGCCTCCAGTCCGTCCTCGCGGACGTCGACCTTGGGGTCGATGTCGCCGAAGGACTCGGCGACCGGCTCGGTGCGCTCCCAGCCGATGCGGGAGGGGGCGTAGGCCTTCTTCGCGGCCTCGATGTCGCCGTCCTTGACGGCCTTGGCGAACGCCTCCGCCTTCGGCAGCGTCTCGTCGGCCTGCGCCTGCGCGTACTCGCGGTAGGCGGCGACGGCCTTGTCCAGCCGCGGGTCCCGCTTGGCGACCGCGCCCTTGCCGGTGGCCTTGACGGTCTGCCGGATGCCGTCGCCCTTCATGCCGGGCTTGCAGGCGATGGTGTAGTCGCCCGCCTTCACCTCGGCGGTGACGGTCTGCTTGGTGCCGGGGCCTATGTTCTCGCGCTCGGTGACGATGCGGTCGTCCGGGAACAGGATGTAGACCTCGGTGACCTTGGACCCCTTGTTCTCGATGGCGAGTTCGACGTGCCCGGCCGGGAACTCCTTCTTCGACACCTCGCACTTGTCGTCCGTCGCCGTCACGCTGACGACCCGGTCACCGCCCGCCGAACTGCCCTTCTCGGTGCAGCCCGTGACGGCGGTCAGGGCCGCCACGGCGGCGAGGGCGGTGGTGACGGGACGTCTGACGGCACGCATGAGGGCTCCAGGAAGGTGAGGCTCGCCTAACGCAGCTAAGGATTACCTAAGTGGCCAAAAATGACCCCATAGGGAAGTCAAAGGAAAGTCAAAGCTTGTGGCAGGCGGCGTCATGGGCGTCAGCGGCGCGGGGTCACCAGCAACGCCCCGGTCCGCGGATGTGGAAGCACCTCCACCGACTGGTCGTAGACCTCCGACAGCAGCCGCTCGGAGAACACCTCGGCGGGGGGCCCGTCCGCCGCGACCCGCCCCGCGCGCAGGATCGCCACCCGGTGCGCGTAGGCCGCAGCGAGCCCCAGGTCGTGGAGTACGACGACCACCGCGTCCCCGGCCCGCGCCCGCTCCCGGCACAGCCGCAGCACCAGCTCCTGGTGCCGGAGGTCCAGGGCGGCGGTCGGTTCGTCGAGCAGCAGCAGCGGGGCGCGTTGGGCCAGCACCCGGGCGAGCGCGACCCGGGCCCGCTCACCGCCGCTGAGCGCGGAGAAGGGCCGTACGGCGAATTCGGCTACCTCGGTGAGTGCCATCGCCTCGGCGACGGCCGCGTCGTCGTCCTCCATACCGAGGGAGGCCCAGGGCGCACGGCCCATCCGGACGACCTCCTCGACCGTGAAGGGGAAGGAGAGGGCTGCCGACTGCGGCAGCACGGCGCGACGGAGCGCAAGCTCGGGCGCGGACCACTCGGTCGCCGGCCGACCGTGGATCCGTACGACACCTTCGGCGGCTGGAAGATCGGCGGCCAGCGCGCTCAACAGGGTCGATTTCCCGGCCCCGTTGGGCCCGACGAGAGCGAGCACTTCGCCGGCCCGAACGGTCACGGAGACACCGGTCAGCACCTCACGCACACCGAGACGAACGTGGAGCGACTCAGCGGCGGCGAGGATGTCGCCGGGTTCGGCGGGGGCTGGGGGAGTGGGGCGAGGGCGGAGCAGTCTCACGGAGGGTTCCTTGTCGAGAAGGGGACTGGAGAACCTAAGGGGCGCGGGGAACTGCGCGACAAGCCCCCACGCACCCGCAGTCGACATACGACCTCTAGGCCCAACCCCCTTGTCGCCGCCGAGTCCGACGCAACAACCAGAAGAAGAACGGACTGCCAAGAAGCGCGGTCAAGACGCCGAGCGGCAACTCCGCCGGCGCCGCAATGGTCCGCGCAGCGAGATCCGCCGCCAACAACACCACCGCCCCACCCAGCGCACTCCCCGGAATCAGAAACCGATGCCCCGGCCCCGCGGCCATGCGCAGCAGATGCGGCACCACAAGCCCGATGAACCCGATGACCCCGGAGACACTCACCGCGGCCGCCGTGAGCAGCGCCACGACCAGGATCAACGCAACGCGCATCCGCTCCACGTCCACCCCCAGATGCCGCGCGGGCCGATCGCCCAGCGCGAGCAGATCCAGGCGGCGCGCGTACAGCGGAGCCACCACCAGCCCCAGGACCGCACACGGCAGAACCGCCGTCACCTTGGGCCAGGTGGACTGGGCGAGGGAGCCGAGCTGCCAGAAGGTGATCTGGTTCACCGCGGCGGTGTCCGCGAGGAAGATGAACAGGCCGATGAGCGCCCCGGCGAAGGCGTTGACCGCGATGCCCATGAGGATCAGCGTCACGACCTCCGTACGGCCGCCCGAGCGCGACATCGCGTACACCAGCAGCACGGTGCCGAGCCCGGCGACGAACGCCATCGCGGGCAGCGTCCAGTTGCCGAGGAAGGTCAGCCCGAGCGAGATGGCGGCGACCGCGCCGACCGCCGCGCCCAGGGAGACGCCGATGGTGCTCGGCTCGGCCAGCGGATTGCCGAACACGCCCTGCATCAGCGCGCCGGCACACCCCAGCGACGCCCCGATGAGCAGCGCGAGCACGATCCGCGGGAAGCGGACGTTCCACAGCACCGACTCGGCGACCCGGTCCAACTCGCCGCCGCCGAGCCCGACTTTGTGCGTCACGGAGGCGAGCACGTCCCCGACCGGGATCGGATAGGCGCCGATCCCGGCGGCCACCGGCACCAGGACGAGGAGAGCGACACTCATGCCGACGGTCAGCAGCCAGGCGGCGGTGTGCCGGCTGCGGGCCGGGGTTTCGGCCACGGCCTCGGGCGCGGCCTTCTCCAGTACGGTCATGCCGCGTCGCCCTTCTCGTCCAGCTGCTTGTACAGCTGCGCCACGACCGACCTCAGCACCTGGTCGGTGCGCGGCCCGTAGCTCAGCAGCGCGCCGTCCTCGATCGAGACGACGCGGCGGTCCGCCCCGGCGGGGGTCTGGGCGACCCCCGGGATCTTCACCAGTCCATCCACGCCGCCGACGGACTCAAGTCCCTTGCTCATCACGAGAATCGCGTCCGGCGCCGCCTTCACCAGGGCCTCGCTGGTGATGGCGGTGAAGTCCTTCTCCAGCCCCGACTCGGCCCCGGCGTCGATCCCTCCGGCCGCCTCGATGAGGGGGGTGGCGCCGGAGCCCTTGCCGCCGATGAGATAGACGGAGGCGGAGCCGCGCAGATAGAGGAAGGCGACCCGCGGTCGGTCGTCGTGGGGCGGAACTTCCTTGCGTACGGCGGCGATTCGGGCCTGCGACCGCTCGGTCAGCCGCTTCCCCGCACTCGGTATGCCGAGCGCGTCGGCGACGGTCTGGATGCGCGGGCCGACGTCGTCGAGGCCCTGCGCGGGGTCGAGCACGAGGACCGGGATGCCGGCGGCGCGGATCTGGTCGATGGCCTCCGCGGGGCCGGTCGACTGCTCGGCGAGCACCAGGTCGGGCCTGAGCGACAACACGCTCTCGGCGGAGACGTCATGGCCGCGGGTGACCACGGGCAGCTTCGCCGCCTGCTCGAAGGTGGCGGTGGTGTCGCGGGCGACGACGCGGTCGCCGAGCCCGAGCGTGAACACGATCTCGCTGAGGCTGCCGGAGAGGGGGACGAGGTGTTCGGCCTTCTCGACGGTCACCTCGGTCCCGTCGGCCGAGGGGACGGTGACGGGGAGCTTCGGGGTCGGCGTGCCGCCGAGGGGCTCGACCCGGTTGGCGGTCGCCGCCGTGGCGGACGTCTTCTTCGCGGGGGCCGCCGCCGTGGAGCCCCCGCAGGCCGTCGCCGCCGTGAGGGCGAGCACCGCCAGCAACGCACCCGTCAGGCGTGCGCGCATGGGTCTGGGTCGCACGGTGGGCCGTCCTCTCCGCGCCCGTCTGACGTGCGCTCTTTGGTTGTCGGTCAACTGTGGCCGTTTCCCGGCCTACCGCCGGAACCAGTCGTACCTTAGGTTAGCCTTACCTTGTCCTGGGGGCCGTGCTCCCGGCGACCGCCGCGCAGGCCGCGAGCCGGACCGTGCAGGGCGGCCGGCTCGACTGGGGCCTCAAGTCCTCCTTCCAGAGCTACGTCACGGGGCCCATCGCGAAGGGGAGTTACTCCCTGACGGGCGGCGCGGCCACCGTCGGCACGGGCAGCTTCCGCTTCCACTCGGCGACGGGGACGTACGACGGCGACACCGGCGCCTTCGCCGCGTCCTTCTCCGGCGGGGTCCACTTCGTCGGCCACAGGACCAACGCCGGCACCTACCAGCTCGACCTCACCATCAGCCGGCCCACCGTGCGCATCTCCGGCTCCACCGGAACGCTCTACGTGGACGTCACCAGCAAGGCGAAGGGCACCGGGACGGTCACGACGTCCTCGCAGGTGCCCTTCGCCTCCCTCTCCCTCGGCGGGATCGACATGAGGGGCGGCGGGAACGCGGTCGTCTTGAACAACCTGCCCGCCACGCTCACCGCCGAGGGCGCGAAGTCCTTCGCCGGGTACTACACCGCCGGGACCGCGCTGGATCCGGTGAGCCTGTCGGCGGACGTGCAGGCGGCTACGACCGTGAAGCCGACGCCCTCGCCCTCGTCCAGTGCCACCAAGCCCCCTGCGGAGAAGGAGACTTCGGGCGGCAAGCTCGTGGACGGCGCCGTCGACTGGGGTGTGCGCCGCACCTTCCGGGAGTACGTCACCGGGGACATCGCCAAGGGTGAGTGGACCCTGTCGTCCGGCGCCGAGGACGGCGGTGCGCTGTTCCGCTTCCCCGACGGGGAGGGGACGTTCGAGGACGGCGACCTTCGGGCGTCGTTCCGGGGCACGGTCCGCTTCACCGGGGCGCACGGCCTCGACCTGGCGCTGAGCGGCGTACGGGTCACGGTCGCGGACGGCAAGGGCACGCTGTCCGCCGACGTGAAGAGCCCCGACTTCACCGGCAAGAAGCTCCCGTTGGTCACCTTCGCCGCGAAGGGACTGGCGTCGAAGGACGGCCTGGCGCGGGTCACCGAGGCGCCCGCGAAGCTCACCGCCGACGGTGCGAAGGCGTTCGGCGGGATGTACCGGGCCGGCACGGAGATGGACCCGGTGTCGGTCGCCGTGGCCCTGACGAAGGATGCCGCGCTGCCCGCGCTGCCCGACCTGGGCAGCACCCCGACGCCGAGTACGACGTCGGAGAAGTCGTCGGACAAGCAGTCCCTGGCGCTGGGGACTGCGGCCGCGGTGACGGTGGCGGCGGGGGCGGGCGTGGTGTTCGCGATGCGGAGGCGGCGTACCGAGGCGTAAGAATGTCCCCATGGGCAGGGGGCACAGGGAACTTCTCGGGCAGGGACGGCTGGTACTGAACGTACGGGACCGTCCCGGTCCGCCGGCGTTGCGCTTCGAGACGGCGGAGCAGGGGCGGCTGCTGCTGCGGCAGGGGGAACGGCCCCTGCTGCTGGGCCGGTCGGTGGGGGAGGGCTGCTGCCCGGAGTTGTATCTGCACCGCCTGTCCGGCTACCGCTCGCCGCTTCCGCCGCTGCGCTCCTCGGCGATGCGTTCAACGCTCAACTGGCCGCACCAGTACGCGCGTTGGCTGGAGGACGCCGAAGGGATCCCGCTGCGGGACGGACGTTGGGAGCTGGCCCGCCGGACCGGCTTTCCGCCCGGCATCTGGACCGAGGACTTCGTACGGGACTGGCCGGGCGGCCGACTGGAGCTGTACTGCGGGGGCGGCTGGCACGGAGTCCTCCCCCTGCGCCCGCTCTCGCCACCGGATGCCGGGCGAGTGAAGGCGTACCGCAAGCACGCCCGCGAAGGCACGCTCGCGCCCGTCCTGCTGTGGTGGGTGACCTTCCTTGACGGCTGGGTGATCCTCGACGGCCACGACCGGGCGGTGGCGGCGCTGGCGGAGGAGCGGACGCCGGAGTGCGTGGAACTGAGACAGGTGCCCGACGAGGAGAGCTGGCGGAAGGCGGCCGAAGAAGTGACCGAGGGGCACGAGCACCGCATGCGAGGGCTGGCGGTGCGTGCCGACGATCCGGGCATGGAACGCGAGCGGGCCAGGATGGAACAGGCGTACGCCGACGCGATCGCCTCGCTGCCCTATGGCGTACCGCCACCCACCCGCCTCCTGCCCCTCCCCGGCGGAGCCGCCGCTTGGGACGACCTCGCTGCCCAAGCGATGTTTCAATTCCCCCGTGACTGACTACGACGTCCTCCGCGTCTTCTGCGGCCCCAAGGGCGGATACGGCAACGAACTCGGCGTCGTCCGGGAGGGCTCCGTGATGCCCGACCGGGCTGATCGGCAGGCGTTCGCCGGGAAGCTCGGCTTCAGCGAGACCGTGTTCGTGGACGACCCCGAACGCGGGGTCATCGACATCTACACGCCCTCCGTGCGACTCCCCTTCGCCGGATACCCCTGCGTCGGCACGGCCTGGCTCCTCGACGTGCCCGAGCTGGTCACGCCGGCCGGCGTGGTGGGCACCCGGCTGGACGGGGAGTTCAGCTGGATCGAGGCACGGGCGGAGTGGGCCTCGCCGCGCACCCTGCGGCAGTACGCGACGGCCGCCGAGGTCGATGATCTCGAGGTGCCCCCGGGCGGTGAGTGGATCTACGCCTGGGCCTGGGAGGACGAGGCTGCCGGACGTGTCCGAGCCCGCGGCTTCCCAGGCCGCGGCGACGGCATCGACGAGGACGAGGCGACCGGCGCCGCGGCCATCCAGCTCAGCCACCGACTGGGCCGGGCGCTCAACATCACCCAGGGCGCCGGTTCCCAGCTGCTCACCGCGCCCCAGCCCGGCGACTGGGTCGAACTCGGAGGCCGGGTGGTCCTGGAGCGCTGAACCTCACGCGCTCAGGGGAAACTCCTCGCCCAACGCCCTGAACACCGCCGTGTTCAGGGCGAACGCCTTCTTGCACTCCGTCACGATCCGCTGCTTCTCCAGATCGTCCACGCGGACCGCGTCCAGCAGTTCGCGGTAACTCCGCTTGAAGGCGGCCGGGTTGGAGATCTCCTCGAAGACGTAGAAGCGGACGCCGTCGCCCTTGCGCGCGAAGCCCCACGTCTTCTCCGCCTTGTCGCGGATGATCTGGCCGCCGGAGAGGTCGCCGAGGTAGCGGGTGTAGTGGTGGGCGATGTAGCCGGCCGGCCAGTCGCGGGCGCACTCCTGTACCCGGTCCGCGTATGCCTGGGTGGCGGGCAGGGCGGACAGGGCTGAGCGCCAGTTCGGGCCCCGCAGGTGCGCCAGGTCCCGCTCCAGCGACGCCAGTCGGAACAGCTCCGGCTGGATGAACGGACCCGCCGCCGGGTCCGACGCCAGCCGCTCCGTGCCGGTCTCCAGCGCCTCGTACACGAACCACAGCTGCTCGGTGTAGCGCGCGTAGGCGTCGACGCCGAGCCGTCCGCCGAGCAGGTCGCTCATGAACGTCGAGGTCTCGGCCTCCACGTGCTGTTCATGGGACGCGGTGCGGATGAGTGTCGAGAAGGACTCCATGGGGCACATCCTCTAAGGTAAGGCTTACCTAAGTCAATAGTTTGCCGACACCCTGTCGGTAAAAGGGTACAAGAGAAAGCCCGCCCTGGCAGGGCGGGCATTCTCAATAATCAGGGGAGCGTCAGGATCTCCGTCCCCGTCTCCGTCACCACCAGCGTGTGCTCGAACTGCGCCGTCCGCTTGCGGTCCTTCGTGACGACCGTCCAGTTGTCGTCCCACATGTCGTACTCGTGCGTCCCGAGCGTCAGCATCGGCTCGATCGTGAACGTCATGCCGGGCTGGATGACCGTCGTCGCGTGCGGGCTGTCGTAGTGCGGGATGATCAGGCCCGAGTGGAACGACGAATTGATGCCGTGGCCGGTGAAGTCGCGGACCACTCCGTAGCCGAAGCGCTTGGCGTACGACTCGATCACCCGGCCGATGACGTTGATCTGGCGGCCCGGCTTCACCGCCTTGATCGCGCGCGCCAGCGACTCCCGCGTCCGCTCCACCAGCAGACGGCTCTCCTCGTCGACGTCGCCCACCAGGTACGTCGCGTTGTTGTCGCCGTGCACCCCGCCGATGTACGCCGTCACGTCGAGGTTGATGATGTCGCCGTCGCGCAGCACCGTGGAGTCCGGGATGCCGTGGCAGATCACCTCGTTGACGCTGGTGCACAGCGACTTGGGGAAGCCGCGGTAGCCGAGCGTCGAGGGGTAGGCGCCGTGGTCGCACATGTAGTCGTGCGCCACCTTGTCCAGCTCGTCCGTCGTCACGCCGGGCGCGATCAGCTTCGCCGCCTCGGCCATCGCCCGCGCGGCGATACGGCCGGCGACGCGCATCGCCTCGACGGTCTCCGGGGTCTGCACCTCGGGGCCCTTGTACGGCGTCGGTGCGGGCTTGCCGACGTACTCGGGGCGGCGGATGTTTCCGGGCACGGAACGGGTGGGGGACAGCTCCCCTGGGACGAGCAGCGACTGGCCAGACATGCAGGCGAGTCTAACCAGCGGCCATGGGGGAACATGACGGTGGCGGAAGGAGCCGGTCATGGCCTTGTTCAAGAAGCGCACCGTCGGGAAGCCGGGGGAGTGGTACTACTGCCTCGTGCACAAGAAGGTCGAGGAGGGGCCGGAGTGCCCGGCCAAGGACCGTTTCGGGCCGTACGGCAACAAGGAAGAGGCCCAGCACGCGATGGACCTCGCGCGGGAGCGCAACCTTGAGTGGGAGGGCGACCCGCGGTGGCACGACGCCCCTACGAGGCCGGCGGACGACGACTGATCAACCCTGATCAACCCTCCGTAGGCGACGGCACCGGCGTCGCCGCCGCTGCCGCCGCCCGCTGCTCCCGCAGCCGTACCGCGTGCTCGTTCGTGCGCGCGTCGTACGACATCAGCTTCGGCAGGCACAGTGCCAGCAGCCCCACAGCGCCCACGCACAGCAGTCCGCCCGACCAGATGGACGTGCGCACGCCCCTCCAGGCGGCCATCCCGCCCACATAGGTCTGGCCGAGCTGCGGGCCGACCGAGTACGACAGCAGCTCGATCCCGGCGAGTCGCCCGCGCAGCTCGTCCGGGATCGTCTGGTTCCACATCACCCCGCGGAAGATGCCGCTCACCATGTCGGCCGCGCCGCCCAGGGTCAGGAACAGCAGCGCCAGCCATACGTCACGTGAGATGCCGGCGGCCGCGATCGCCGTGCCCCACAGCGCCGCCGACAGGACGACGAGCCGCCCGTGCCGGTGCACCCGTGACGTCCAGCCGCTGGTCAGGCTCACCAGCATCGCGCCGGCCGGGATGGCCGCGTACATGAGGCCGAGCGACCAGGCGGCGTCCAACTCGTCCGCGAGGAACGGCAGTACGGCGAGCGGCATCGCGAACAGCATCGCCGCGATGTCGATGACGTACGTGCCGAGGAGTTCCTTGCGGCTCCAGGCGTAGCGGGCGCCCTCGGCGATGGCCTTGAGGGACGGCTTCGCGGCGGCGTGGGAGGCGGGGGAGGGCGCGATGCCGAGGGCGAGGAGGACCGAGGCCACGAACGTCAGCAGGTCGGCGCCGTACGCCCAACCCAGCCCCGCGTACGCGACGACCACGCCGGCCAGGGCCGGGCCCGCGACGCCGCCGACCTGCCAGCGCAGCGCGTTGAGCGAGGCGGCGGCCGGGAGGTGTTCGTGGGCCACGATCCGGGGCCACAGGGCGTCCAGGGCGGGGCGCTGGACCGAGACGAGCGCGGAGGACAGGGCGGCGACGGCGTACAGCGGCCAGATGGCTGGGCGCGGCAGCAACGCGTTGACCAGCAGCGCCGCGCTCAGCACCGCCTGCCCGGCCTCCGTCCACAGGATGAGCTTCCGCTTGTCGAGCGCGTCGGCGAGCGCGCCCCCGTACAGCCCGAACGCGATCAACGGCACCAGCTCCACGGCCCCGATCGCCCCGACCGCCGCCGCGGACCCGGTGAGTTCCTTGATCTGCACGGGCAGCGCGACGAAGGTCAGAAAGCTGCCGAAGGAGGAGATCAGCCCGGCCAGCCACAGCTTCCGGAAGTCGGCGGAGGCCCGCCAGGGGGCGAGGTCGGGGAGTACGGAGGCCACGAGGGGCCATGCTCGGGTGGTGCGGTGCCGTAGGCAACCGGTTTTGCGGCGAGGAGAGGAGGGGTGGGCCGGTCACCAGCGTGCGGGCGGCGGTGCCGTCAGTGACTCCGCCAGGCGGGAGAGGCGGTCGCGGAAGCGGCGGCGCCTCCGCCCGGAGGGCACCGCGTTCTCGCCGGCCGCCGCGCTCACCAGGTGCTGCACGGTGTCCAGGTCCAGCTCGCAACCCTCGGGCACGGCCAGCGTCTCGTGCGCCATGGCCCTCAGCTCCCCCTCGCCGGCACCGAGCGTCAGCACCGTCGCCCCGGCCCGTCGGGCGTCGTGCACCCGTTCCAGGAGCGGCGCCCCCGGACCTCCCCCACCCTCGGATTCGATCGACCCGGGGGACTCCCACGGCGACACCACCAGCAGCGTCTCCCCGCGCCGCGCCGCCGCCAACCGCCCGAGGCCGACCGCCAGATGCGCCGGATCCGAGGCGCGCGCGTCATGCCGTACGAGAGTCGGGGTCAGCTCCGGCGTCCCCGACCACGCGGCCTCGTCCACCAGATGGGCCGCCAGATGCCACGGCTCGTACTCCGGCGTGCCGACCAGCAGCAGCCCGCCTCCGTGCGCCACCGCCGACGCCCGCAGCGCGCCCGCGAACCGCCGCGTCTGCCCCAGCCACTCGGTCCCGGCGAGCACTTCGCGCAGCAATGCGACCCGTACGGCGTCCATGCGACCGCATCCTGCCGCAACCGACCACTCGTGACCGCGAGTTCACCACGAATTCGCCCGGCATGGGGAGGCAGAGGGCCCGGTGGCCATGTGGAGGAGTACGAACCGATGTCCGAGACCAGCATTCCCTTCCGTGCGGGCCAGGGGGGATATGCTTCCTTCCGGATCCCGGCAGTCGTCGTCAGCCATGAGGGCACGCTCCTCGCCTTCTGCGAGGGCCGGGTCGAGTCCGCCGCCGACCACGGACAGATCGACATCGTGCTGAAGCGGTCGACGGACGGCGGCCGCACCTGGGGTCCCCTCACGGTGGCCGCCGACAACAACTGGCACCTCGCCGGCAATCCCGCCCCCGTCGTCCTCGACACCGGCCGCATCCTGCTCGTCTACATCCGCAACCACGCCACCGCCACCGAGGCCGCCATCCTGCGCGGCGAGGTGAGCGACGCCGACGGACGCCGGGTCTGGGTGCGGTACAGCGACGACGACGGCGTCACCTGGTCCAGCTCGAAGGAGATCACCGCGCAGGTCAAGCGGGCGGGGTGGCGGTGGTACGCCACCACGCCCGGCCACGCGATCCAGCTGAGCACCGGCCGGGTCGTCGTCGCGGCCAACCACACGATCCCGCCCACCGGCGACGACATCGGCACGGAGGCCAGGTACAACAGCGGCCACTGTCTGCTCAGCGACGACAGGGGCGCCACCTGGCGCATCGGCTACGTCGACGAGAACACCGACGGCTACGTCAACGTCAACGAGTCCACGGCCGCCGAACTCCCGGACGGCCGCGTCTACTTCAACACCCGCAACGACTCCCCGTCCCCGGGCAACCGCGCCGACGCGTACTCCGCGGACGGCGGCCAGACGCTGGTCAAGCCCTTCCGCCCGCAGGCCGGTCTCGTCGCCCCCATCTGCGAGGGCAGCGTGCTCCAGCTCCGCGACCCCGACGTCCTGCTCTTCTCCGGTCCCGCCGACCCCACCGCCGCCCGCGCCCTGATGACGATCCGCGCCTCCACCGACGGCGGCGTCACCTGGCGGCCCGTCTACACGGCGGACGGGCTGCCCGCCGCGTACTCGGATCTCGTACGGATCGACGCCGGCACGGTCGGACTCCTGTACGAGACCGGCGACTTCGGCCCGTACGAGACCATCACCTTCCGCCGGGTGCCCGTGAGCAGCCTCACCTGACCCGACGGTGCGGGCGGGGCGGACGTAAAGTCGGCCCATGACCTCTACCGACAGTGCACAGCAGCCCACCGACGCCCCCGCGAAGGCCCCGGCCAAGGACCCCTGGGACCTCCCCGACGTCTCCGGGCTCGTCGTCGGCGTGCTCGGCGGGACCGGGCCGCAGGGCAAGGGCCTCGCCTACCGGCTCGGCAGGGCGGGCCAGAAGGTGATCATCGGCTCGCGGGCCGCCGAGCGTGCCCAGTCCGCCGCCGACGAGCTCGGGCACGGTGTCGAGGGCGCCGACAACGCCGAGTGCGCGCGGCGCAGCGACATCGTGATCGTCGCCGTGCCGTGGGAGGGCCACGGCAAGACGCTGGAGTCCCTGCGCGAGGAGCTGGCCGGCAAGCTGGTCGTCGACTGCGTCAACCCGCTCGGCTTCGACAAGAAGGGCGCCTACGCGCTCAAGCCGGAGGAGGGCAGCGCCGCCGAGCAGGCCGCCGCCCTGCTGCCGGACTCGCGGGTGACGGCCGCCTTCCACCATCTGTCGGCGGTGCTGCTCCAGGACCCGGAGATCGCCGAGATCGACACCGATGTGATGGTCCTCGGCGAGGAGCGGGCGGACGTCGAGATCGTCCAGGCGCTGGCCGGACGTATCCCGGGCATGCGCGGCATCTTCTCGGGGCGGCTGCGCAACGCCCACCAGGTGGAGTCGCTGGTCGCGAACCTGATCTCGGTGAACCGGCGGTACAAGGCACACGCCGGGCTCCGCGTCACGGACGTCTGAGGCGATGGGGGACACTGGTCGCGTAGCAGTGTCCCCCGAAGGAGCCGACCGACATGCCCCGCCTTGGTGTCTATGCCCTGATCGTCTGTGTACTGGCCGTGGCCGCGGCCGTGGTCTCCTTCATGCAGGGCAGCTGGCTCGGCGTCGTGTGGGTCCTGCTGGCGGGGCTGTCGTCCAACATGACCTGGTACTACGTCAAGACCGGCAGGGACGCCCGGCGGGACTCCGTCACGAGCTGACCGTGCAGAACTCGTTCGTGTCCCGCCAGAAGCGGAACAGGTCGTAGCCGCAGTACGTCTCCAGGTCGCTGATCCCCAGGCCGCGCAGCGCGGCGTCGACCATGTCGAAGAACGCGCCGTTGATCGACGGCACCCACAGCAGCGCGAACACGAACAGCAGGCCGAACGGGGCGAACGGCTCCACCTGCCGCTTGATGCTCTGCGACAGCCAGGGCTCGATCACGCCGTAGCCGTCCAGACCCGGGACCGGCAGGAAGTTCAGGATCGCGGCCGTGACCTGGAGCAGGGCGAGGAAGGCGAGCGCGAAGCGGAAGTGTGCCGGGACGCCGTCCAGTGCGTCCAGCCAGAACGGCGCGGTGCAGACCACGGCGAAGAGGACGTTGGTCAGCGGGCCCGCCGCCGAGATCAGGCTGTGCCGCCACCGGCCCCGGATCCGCCCGCGCTCGATGAAGACGGCACCGCCGGGAAGTCCGATACCGCCCATGATCACGAAGACGACCGGCAGCACGATGCTGAGCAGCGCGTGGGTGTACTTCAGCGGGTTGAGCGTGAGGTAGCCCTTCGCGCCGACCGAGATGTCGCCGCTGTGCAGGGCGGTACGCGCGTGTGCGTACTCGTGCAGGCACAGGGACACGATCCAGGCGGCGGTCACGAACAGGAACACGGCCAGCCCGGGCTGCTCGGCGAACCCGGTCCAGGTGGCCCAGCCGGTCACCGCCGTGATGGCCAGGATGCCCACGAAGACGGGGCTGATCCGCCGGTCGCTGCGGCGGGTGAGGGCGGTGGTCATGGGGCTCCCTGGGACTCTCGTACATGGGCGGGGACCGCTTGGGGACTGCCCGACCGTACCGGGCGCAGGGGGAAAACGTCTCGCGGTGGGGCGTTGGTTCCAGGGAGGGTGGGGGCATGGGGCTTTGGCATGTGTTCTACGAGGACTGGCAGATGGGGTGCTGCGGTACGCCGTTCAAGGTGGGCGACGAGGTGAGCTGGCCGCTGCTCCTGAGCGACGCCGACGGCGAACTGGGCGGCGGCTGGCACGACCAGCTCACCGAGATCGCCGGTGCGGTGGAGGACCTGCCGGGGGACGAGGGCGCGGTGCGGGTCCTGCGGGAGGAGGACGGGCTCGTGGTCGCGCTGCACCAACATCCGGTCGACGTCATCGCCGATGAGGAGGTGGGCGAGGTGGGCGAGGTGGGGCCAGGGGACCGGCTCCGACACGTCGGCCTCCTCACCGCCGAGTTCCACGGGGACCCCGACCTGCCCGAGACACGGGGCCGGGTGCGGGCGATCCAGGTGCTGAGGCAGGGCTGGGCCGAGACGGCGCCGGGTTCGCACACACGCGAGCCGGTCGCCGGCGATCGGTCGCTGCGCTCGGTGTGGGAGTGCCCGAAGTGGTTCGCGGACGCCGACGCGGGCGTGATCGTGACCCTTGGAGGTACCGGGCACGGACTCCCGGCTGTCGCATGCGGTGCGCGAGGCCCGGGGCATCGCGCACAGCACACCGGGCAGGGACGTCACCGGCCTGCCGCCGGCCGCCCTCGCGGAGCTGCTGGAGACCCTGAGCACCGTCCGGGAACCGGACTGAAAGTCGCCGTACCCGCCCCGCAAGTCGCCGTACACACCCGCGCGCCGCGCCACACAACCCTGTGACCGTCCCCGACCCGACCAGAGACAATGGACCCCGTGCGCTATCGCATCCTCGGCACCACCCAGGCACTCCGCCCCGACGGCACCCCTGTTCCGGTGGGCGGTGCGCGGCTGCGTGCCCTGCTGACCGTGCTGGCGTTGCGGGGCGGGCGCACCGTGGCCGCGACGCTGCTGGTCGACGAGGTGTGGGACGGCGATCCGCCCGCCGACGCGCCGGGCGCGCTGCAGGCGCTCGTCGGCCGGCTGCGGCGGGCGCTGGGCGCGGACGCGGTGCTCTCGACCGAGGGCGGGTACCGTCTCGCCGCCGCGCCCGACGACATCGACCTGCACCGCTTCGAGCGCCTCGCCGGCGAGGGCACGCGCGCGCTGGCCGACGGCGACCCCGCCAAGGCCGTCGTCGTCCTCGACGACGCCCTCGCCCTGTGGCACGGCCCGGCCCTCGCCGACCTCCCCGACCGCATCGCCGACGCGGCCCGCCAGGAGACCCTGCGCCTCGACGCCCTGCGCGCCCGCCACACCGCCGCCCTGGCCCTCGGCCACGCCGAGCAGTCCCTGCCCGAGCTGACCGCCCTGTGCGACACCCACCCCCTCGACGAGCCCCTCCAGTCCCTGCGCCTGCGCGCCCTGCGCGACGCGGGCCGCACGGCTGAGGCGCTGGCCGCCTACGAGGACGTACGACGACTGCTGGCGGACCGGCTGGGATCCGACCCGGGGCCTGAACTGCGGGCGCTGCACGGGGAGTTGCTTCGGCCCGGGGCGGGTGCGGGCACGTCCCACAGGCCGACCGACGCCGCCGTTCCCCTGGCCCCCGCCCCTGACCTCGGCGCCCGCACGACCCCCTCCGCCGGCCTGCCCGGCAACCTCCGGGCCCGCCTCACCTCCTTCGTCGGCCGGGAAGCGGACATCGACGCCATCCGGGGCGACCTGGCCACCGCCCGCCTGGTGACGCTGCTGGGCCCCGGCGGTGCCGGTAAGACACGGCTCTCGCAGGAGGCCGCCGAGCGGGTGCGGGGCGCCGCCCCGGACGGGGTGTGGCTGGCCGAGCTCGCGCCGGTCGACGATCCGCAGGCCGTGCCGGAGGCCGTGCTCACCGCCGTCGGCGCCCGGGAGACCGTGCTGTACGGCGCCGGGGCCGAGGCCATGCGGGCCGCGTCCGACCGGCACGACGACCCCGTCGAGCGGCTGGCCGAGCACTGCGGCAGGCGCCGTATGCTGCTGATCCTCGACAACTGCGAGCACGTCGTCGAGGCCGCCGCCCGCCTCGTGGAGGAGCTGCTGGAGCGCTGCCCGGCGCTGACGGTGCTCGCCACGAGCCGTGAACCCCTCGGCGTACCGGGGGAGTTGCTGCGCCCGGTCGACCCGCTGCCCGAGCCGTTCGCGCTGCGGCTGCTCGCCGACCGTGGAGCCGCCGCCAGACCGGGGTTCCGGATCGACGCCGACGAAGGGACCGCAGCGGCGTGCGCCGAGATCTGCCGGCGCCTCGACGGCCTGCCCCTCGCCATCGAGCTCGCGGCCGCCCGGCTGCGCATGCTGACGCCACGCCAGATCGCCGACCGGCTCGACGACCGCTTCCGCCTGCTCACCTCCGGCAGCCGTACCGTCCTGCCCCGCCAGCAGACCCTGCGCGCGGTCGTCGACTGGTCCTGGGAGCTGTTGGACGACGACGAACGGGACGCGCTGCGCGGGCTGTCCGTGTTCGCCGGCGGCTGTGATCTCGCCGCCGCCGAGGCCGTGTGCGGACCCGGCGCGCTTCAGGCGCTCGGCTCGCTCGTCGACAAGTCCCTGGTGGTGGCGGCTCCTTCGGGGGAGGGTGAGATGCGCTACCGGCTCCTGGAGACCGTCGCCGAGTACGCGTCCGAACGGCTCGACGAGGCCGGCCGGCGGGCGGAGGCCGAACGCGCGCATCTGACGTACTACCGCGAACTCGCCCGCACCACCGAACCGTCGCTGCGCGGCTCCCGGCAACGCGCCGCCATCCAGCGGCTGGAGCGCGAGAGCGAGAACATCCGCGCCGCCCTGCACCACGCCATCGCCGTACGCGACGAGCAGGAGGCGATGTGCCTGGTGCTGTCGATGGCCTGGTACTGGCAGATGCGCGACCAGCGCATCCTCGCCCGCAACTGGTGCCGGGAGGTCCAGGACCTCGGCCCCGACCCCTTCGCCGAGCCCGTCCGGCCCGCCGCCCCGCTGTGGGAGCGCTGCACGGCGACCCCGCCGCCCTGGAGCGGCGAGCTCCTCATGGAGGCCCGGCGCAGCCTCCATCTCGTTCATCTCGCCTGTATGGACACCGAGTTGGACCGCTGGCAGAGCCCCGAGGGCGGGCGCAAGCTGCGCGCCATCGGCGAGGCGTACCGGCCCGGACTTCCGCAGGGCTGCCGGTTCCCCGGCTCCCTGTGGTTCTACGCCGTCCTGCTTACCGGGGACATGGCACGGGTGCGGACGATCATCGACTCTGCCGTCGACACCTGCCGGGGCGTGCCCGGATACGAATGGGACCTGGCCGCCAATCTGCAGATGCGGGCCAATCTGCTCGCCAACCGCACCGAGTGGGCGGGCGACGCCACCGCCGACGCCGACGAGGCGCTGGCGATCTACCGCGGCCTCGGCGATCTGTGGGGCACCGCTGAGGCGCTCGCCGCACGCGCCGAGGCGCACGAGCGCAGGGGCGACTACCGCGAGGCCGCCGCCGACTACGAGGTGGCCATCGAACGCGCCGAGGTCCTCGGCGCCCGCGCCCAGGTGGGCGTGCTCACGGCCAGGCTCGGCAGCGTCCTCATCGAGTCGGGCGAGGCCGAGCGGGGCGAGCGCATGCTGCGCGAGGTCATCGACCAGGCGACCGGACCGAACGACCACTCGATGCCCTTCGCCCGGCTGATCCTGGCGGGCCGGCTCGGCATGACCGACCGGATCCCCGAGGGGCGTGAGCAACTCCGGCTGCTGCGCGAGCAGTTCAAGATCGCCCACTTCATCATCTTCGACGCCTTCATCCTCGGCGCGGAGGCCTGGCTGGACGCGGCCGACGGCCGCTACCCGGAGTCCCTGGACCGGGTCAGGGGGGCGCTGGAACACGCCGAGGACCCGCTGGCCGAGGCCATCGCCCCGCAGATGCGCTCGGCGTATCTGGTCACCGCCGCGTACGCCCTGGCCCGCGTCGACGGCGGCCGCCGGGCCCGCGACGCCGCCCGCTGCCTGGGCGCCGCGGACGCCCTGCTGCCGCCCCGGCACATCGCGTCGTCCCAGGAGCGCGAGGTGTACGCCCGGGCGGTGCGGGGCGCACGCGCGGCGCTCGGCGACGCGGCGTACGAGGCGGCGTACGCGGAGGGCGGCGGCCTCTCCTCCCGGGAGGCCGCCGCCCTCGTGTGACGTACGGACCGTGTACGTCAGCTCTTCGTGCGGAACTTGTGGATCGCGACCGGCGCCATCACCGCCGTGATCGCCACCGACCAGCCGAGCGTCACCCACAGGTCGTGCGCGACGGGCCCGCCCACCATCAACCCACGCGCGGCGTCCGCGAGCGTGGACAGCGGGTTGTAGTCGGTGAAGGCCTGCAGCCAGCCCGGCATCGACGTCGTCGGCGCGAAGATCGACGAGCCGAACTGGAGCGGGAACAGCACCAGGAAGCCCATGGCCTGCACGGACTGCGCGTTCTTCAGGATCACGCCCAGGGTGAGGAACACCCACATGATCGACGAGGCGAACGCCGTGGACAGGGCCACGGTCGCGAACAGCCCGGGCCAGTTGGTGATCTCGAACCCGACGAGGACGGCGACGATCATCAGCACGGCGGTCGCGAACAGCATCCGCAGCAGCTCGACGGAGATCTTCGCGAAGAGCACCGAGCCGCGCCCGATCGGCAGGGACCGGAACCGGTCCATGACACCGGAGTTGAAGTCCTGGCTGAACCCGGTGCCGACGCCCTGCGAGAGCGTCATGCTCATCATCGCGATCATGCCCGGGATGACGTACTGCACATACTGGTCCTGCCCGCCGCCCAGCGCCTGCCCGATCGAGCCGCCGAAGACGAACACGAACAGCAGCGTGAAGATGACCGGCATCAGCAGCGCGTCGGCCATCGACTCCGGGTCCTGGCGGATCCACAGCAGGTTGCGGCGGACGAGGGCGCCGGTGTGCCGCAGATGCCCGCGCAGCGGAATACGGGCGTCGTCGGTGGTGGCCACGGGAGTCGCGGCTGCGGCGGTGGTGGTGGCGCTCATACGGCGACCTCCTCGCGGTCGTCGGCGGGCACGGCGTCCTGCGGTGCACTGGCGCGGTGGCCGGTGAGGGACAGGAACACCTCGTCCAGGCTGGGCAGTTCGGTGGTGATGGAGGCGAGCGTGACGCCGCGCGCGGTGATGGCGCCGACGATCGCGGTGAGCTGCTCGTCGCTGAGGACCGGGACGAGCAGGGTGCCGGTCTCGGTGTCCACGGTGGTGGTGGCGAGCCCGGTGATGCCGAGCTCGTCCAGGTATCCGGCGAGGGGCCGCAGCTGCAGGGCGTCGGTCGGCCGGACCCGCAGGGTCCGCCCGCCGACCTTGGCCTTGAGCTCCTCGATCCCGCCGCCCGCGATGACCTTGCCCCGGTCGACGACCGTCAGCTCGGTGGCGAGCTGCTCGGCCTCCTCCATGTACTGGGTGGTCAGCAGCACCGTCACCCCGTCCCCGACCATGGCCTTGACCTCGGCCCACACCTCGTTGCGGGTGCGGGGGTCGAGCCCTGTGGTCGGCTCGTCGAGGAACAGCACCGAGGGCCGCCCGATCATGGAGGCCGCCAGGTCGAGCCGGCGCCGCATACCGCCGGAGTAGGTGCTGGCCGGCCGCTTGGCCGCCTCGGTCAGCGAGAACCGCTCCAGCAGCTCGTCGGCACGCGCGCGTGCGTCCTTGCGGGGCAGGTCCAGCAGCCGCCCGATGAGATACAGGTTCTCCCACCCGGGGAGCTTCTCGTCGACCGAGGCGTACTGCCCGGTCAGCCCGATCACCCGGCGCAGCTGCCGGGGCTGTCGCACGACGTCGTAGCCGGCGACGGTGGCCTGCCCGGAGTCCGGCGCCAGCAGCGTGGAGAGGATCCGCACGAGGGTGGTCTTCCCGGCGCCGTTCGGCCCGAGCACGCCCATGACGGTGCCCTCGCGCACCGTGAGGTCAACACCGTCCAGAGCCTTGGTCTCGCCGTAGTGCTTGACCAACCCCCGCACGGACACGGCGCTGCTCACGCCGCCGGGGTTCTTGTCGATTCGCGTCATGTCGACGACGGTCTCAGGGACCACCGACAAACGACCGACAGATCACCGACATGGCCTACAGCCCACCGACAAAGGGGCCGTCCGGTGATCACCGGACGGCCCCTTTGGTCGTCTTGGTCGTCGTAGGACGAACAGAGCTCAGTACTGGACCGTCTCCGCCTGCTGCGGAACATGTCCCGCGACCACTCGCTCCCGCCCGGCCCGCGGAGCGGCGACCCGGCGCCGGTCTACCGCGTACGCGGCACCGGCGACCGCCAGCCCGAGCACGGCCAGCGCCGCCCCGGCGAGCGCCGGAGACGTCACGCCGAAGCCGGCGGCGAGGGCCAGGCCGCCGATCCAGGCGCCGCCCGCGTTGGCGAGGTTGAAGGCGGCCTGGTTGGCGGAGGAGGCCAGGGACGGGGCCGAGGAGGCCTTCTCCATCACCATCAGGTTGAGCGGGGAGCCGGTGACGAACGCCGCCATGCCGAGCAGGGTGACCGCCAGGGCCGCGCTCCACGCGGTGGACATCAGAAGCGGGAACAGCGCCAGGACGGCGGCAAGGGAGAGCAGGCCACCGAACAGCGTCTTGCGCATCGCGTGGTCCGCCAGCCGGCCGCCCAGCAGGTTGCCGATGGTGGCGCCCACGCCGAACAGCGCCAGCAGCAGTGTCACGCTGGCGTCGGCGTACCCGGCGGCGTCGGTCAGCATCGGCGTGACGTAGCTGTACGCGGCGAAGAGCGCGCCGAAGCCCGCGACGGTCGTGCCGAGGGCCAGCCACACCGGCAGGGACTTCAGCGCGGCCAGTTCGCCGCGCAGCCCGGCGGACGGCGCCGGCACCCGGTCGCGCGGGATGAGCAGCGCGAGCGAGGCGATCGCGGCCAGGCCGATCGCGCTGACGCCCAGGAAGGTCGCCCGCCATCCCAGGTGCTGGCCCATGAGCGTGGCGACCGGCACGCCGGCGACGTTCGCGACGGTCAGTCCGAGGAACATCAGGGACACCGACCGGGCCTTGCGCTCCGGCGCGACCATGCTCGTGGCGACCACCGCGCCGACGCCGAAGAAGGCACCGTGCGGCAGGCCGCTCACGAAGCGGGCCACCAGCAGCCAGGAGTTGTCCGGCGCGAAGGCCGAGGCCGCGTTGCCCGCCACGAACAGCGCCATCAGCGCGATCAGGACCGTACGGCGGGGCATCCGCGCCGTCACGGCCGCCAGCAGCGGGGCGCCGATGACGACGCCGAGGGCGTAGGCCGAGACCAGATGTCCGGCGCTGGGGATGGATATGTGCAGGTCGCCTGCGACTTCGGGCAGGAGGCCCATCATCACGAACTCGGTGGTACCGATGCCGAAGGCGCCGACGGCGAGGGCGAGCAGGGCCAGGGGCATGAAAGCAGCCGTGCCTTTCCGGGGAGAGAGCGGAGTTCCGTACGAAGTTTATGTTCAGCTTCGGAACAAAGACTCTCAGGCCCGGTATTCCCTCTGGTTACGAGGACGTGTCGACCTTCACACGAGCGGCCACCGGAAGGTGGTCGCTGCCCGTCTCCGGCAGCGTCCACGAGCTCTCAGGCTCGACGCCCTTCACCATGATCTGGTCGATCCGCGCCATCGGGAACGACGCCGGCCAGCTGAACCCGAACCCGCTGCCCGAGGCGCCCTGCGTGGAGCGCATCTGGGCGGTGACGGCCCGCAGCGCGCGGTCGTTCATCGTGCCGTTCAGGTCGCCGAGCAGGACCACCCTCTCCAGCGGCTCGTCGGCGATGGCCTCGCCCAGCGCGTTGGCGCTCTTGTCGCGCTGCCGGGCGGTGAACCCGGCCTCCATCTTCACCCGCACCGACGGCAGGTGGGCGACGTACACCGCGACCTGCCCGGACGGCGCGCTCACCACGGCCCGCATGGCCCGGGTCCAGCCCAGCTTGATGTCGACGGGCTTGACGCCGCTCACCGGGTACTTGCTCCAGAGCCCGACGGTGCCCTGCACCGAGTGGTACTTGTACGTCGACGTCAGCGCCTTCTGGTACGTCGGTACCGCAGTCGCCGTCAGCTCCTCCAGGGCCACCACGTCCGCGCCGGACGCGGCCACGGCCCGGGCGGTGCCGGCCGGATCGGGGTTGTCGGCGTTGACGTTGTGCGTGGCCACCGTGAGGTCGCCGCCGGGGCCGGTCCGGTCCACGAGGAGGCCGCCGAAGAGGTTCAGCCACACGATCGCCGGGAGCAGCACGGCGATCAGCGCGGTCGCGGACTTCCGCACCAGGGCCAGCAGGACCAGCACCGGGACGATCAGCCCCAGCCAGGGCAGGAACGTCTCGGTGAGGCTGCCGAGGTTGCCCACGGCGTTCGGGATCTGCGCGTGCAGCAGCATCACCAGGGCGAGGATCACCGCGAGGGCGGCCAGCACGATGCCGCGCCGCCAGATGCGCCGGTCGCCGCGCCAGCCCGCCACGAAACGGCTCTTTGTCAGGCGGTTCAACAGGCGCCGTAGCCCGGATTCCCGGCGCTCGGGCCCCGAGCCGCCGTTGTCCGTCTCCGTCATGTACGCCTGCTGCGCCATACCGTCGCCTCACTACCTGCCGTGCACACCGTCGTCCCCACGCGCCCACAAGAAACCCTAGGGGATGATCGGCCCCGTTCTGCCGCACTCATGGCGGCCGTACGGGGGCGAGGACGTACAAGTCGCCTTCCCGAGTTCCGGTCGCGGCGGGAGAAAGCGCGCTCTGTGACGTAACGCGCACATGCGATCTACGGAGTCGGCGAACTGACGGAGTCGGCGGACTGGCGGAGTCCGCGAACTTACGCAGTCCGCGAACTGACGGGCCGTAGACCTTCCAGCACGGCGTCGACCATCTGCTCCGCGAGCCCTTCCGGAAGGTCGGCGTCCGGGCGCATGACGGCACGTACCAGCATCGGGCCGAAGATCATGTCGTTCATCACGTCGACGTCGATGTCCGTGCGCAGTTCGCCGTTCTGCTGCGCCCGGCGCAGGATCGCGTGCTGCTTCCTGCGCCGCGGCTCGACGACGGTGGCGTGATAGGCGTCCCAGATCTTCGGGCTGCTCTTCATCTGGGCGATGACGTTGTGCAGCAGCACCGACGAACGGGTCATCAGGCCGCGCCGGCGCAACTGCTCCATGAGCGCCACGAGATCCTCGCGCACCGAGGTGCCGGGCAGTTCGGGGTCCGGGGGTTCGGCGGCGCGCACGAGGTCGACGAAGAGCTCCTCCTTGCCGCTCCAGCGGCGGTAGATGGTGGCCTTGCCGACACCGGCCGTACGGGCGATCCGCTCGATGGACAGCTCCGCGAGCGGCACGCCGTCCTCCAGCAGCTTGAGGATGCCCTCCATGATGGACCGCTCCACGGCCTCGCTGCGGGGGCGACCCCTCGCGGGGCCGTCCTGCCGGGGGTGGCTGTCGGCGAGGCTCACTCGAACTCGGTCCTTTCCGTGGGCTGTGCTGATTCTCCCTGGTGCACGGCGGCCGCGGGCACGAGGCGCGGCCCGGCGTGTGTCCCGCCGGCCCGGCGCGTCTCCTACTCCGCCGTCGCCAACTCCCGCGGCGCCTCGCCCTCCTGAGGCGCCGTCGGCCGCCCCGGCAGGAACACCGCCACGACCACCGCGCCGAGCACCGCGACGCCCGCTCCCCACAACGCCGTGACGTGCATGGAGTGCAGGAAGGCGTCGTGGGCCGGACCGACGAGGGCCTCGCCGCGCTGCCCGAGCCGGTCGGCGACGCCGAGCGTGGCCTCGATGGACTCGCCCGCCGTGTGCCGCAGGCCCTCCGGCAGCACCGTGAGTTTGTCCTCGATGCCGCCCCGGTAGGTGGCCGACATGACCGAGCCAAGGACGGCGATGCCGAGGGCGCCGCCGACCTGCCGGAAGGTGTTGCTGAGGGCGGAGGCGGAGCCGGCCTTCTCGCGGGGCAGGGCCTGCATGATGACGACGCTGAGCGGGGTCATGATGTGCGCCATCGCGGCGCCCATCAGGAAGAACACGACCTCCAGGACCCAGATCGGCGTGTCCGCCTCGAAGGTCGCGAAGGCGGTCAGGGTGGCGGCGATGAGCAGCATGGCGCCCGTCGTCGTGGCCCGGATGCCGAACCGGTCGACCAGGAGCCGGGCGCGCGGCGCGAAGATCATCTGGGCGGCGGCGAGCGGCAGCATCAGCAGACCGGTCTGAAGGGGCGAGTAGCCGCGCACGCTCTGGGTGTAGAAGACCGAGAAGAAGGTCACGCCCATCAGGGCGAAGAAGACCAGCGCGATGACGCCGATCGCGGCCGAGAAGACCTTGTTCCTGAAGTACGTGACGTCGATGGACGGATGGTCGCTGCGCTTCTCGAACACGACGAATCCGACGAGGACGGCGAGCCCGGCCCCGATCGTCGCGAGCACCGTCGGATCCGTGAAGTCGGCGAGCTGGCCGCCCTTGATGATGCCGTAGACCAGCAGGACCAGGCCGACCACGGACAGCACGACCCCGACCGGATCGATGCGCCCGGGATTCGGGTCACGCGAGTCCGGGACCAGCCACACCATCAGCGCGACCGCGATCAGCACGATCGGCACGTTGATGAGGAAGACCGAGCCCCACCAGAAGTGGTCGAGGAGGAGGCCGCCGGTGATGGGCCCGATCGCGATGGCGAGCCCGACGCCGCCCGCCCAGATGCCGATGGCCTTGGGCTGCTCGTCGCGCTCGAAGACGTTCATCAGGACGGCGAGCGTGGCCGGCATGACGAAGGCCGCCCCGAGGCCCATCACCGCGCGGAAGGCGATGAGCTCGCCGGGCGACCCCGAGAACGCCGCGAGCGCGGAGCCGATGCCGAACACCGCGAGCCCGCCGAGCAGCACCTTCTTGCGGCCGAGCCGGTCGCCGAGGAGGCCGGCGCTGAACAGCAGACCTGCGAAGACGAGCGTGTAGGAGTTGATCGCCCACTCCAGCTCGCTCTGGGTGGCGCCGAGGCCCGTCGGCGCCGGGGTCGAGATCGTCTTGATGGCGACGTTCAGGATCGAGTTGTCGAGGACGACGATCAGCAGGCTGAGCATCAGCACACCGAGGATCGCCCAGCGGCGCCGGTGCACGGCTTCCGGTATCCGGGTGCCGGTGTCAGGGACGGGAGAAGTCATGCCGTCGAGCGTAGGGGCTTTTCGATACGGCACCGTCTCGTATCGTAAATTCTTACCGAGACCTTACGTGCGGCAGGGGCGGCGCGGAGGCGGGGCGGGCGCGGGGCGGAACTCACACAGGGGGGCCTGGTTCTCCCTGACACGAAGTGCCACCATGGAGGGGATCCGGGGACGCCGTCAGGGCGCCTCGAGATGACATGAAGGAGCCGTTGCCATGACGCAGCTTTCGGCTGCCCAGACGCCTCAGGCGAAGACCTCCGACGGCAGCAAGGCGCTGTACGGGGGGAAGGGCACCCGCCGCATCACCGTCCGCGACATCGCGCTCGCCAAGGAGCGGGGCGAGAAGTGGCCCATGCTCACCGCCTACGACGCGATGACCGCGTCCGTCTTCGACCAGGCCGGCATCCCGGTCATGCTCGTCGGCGACTCCGCGGGCAACTGTCACCTCGGGTACGACACCACCGTGCCCGTCACGCTCGACGAGATGACCATGCTGTCGGCGGCCGTCGTACGCGGCACGTCCCGCGCCATGATCGTCGGCGAC
The DNA here is from genome assembly GCF_044453205.1 of Streptomyces sp. NPDC051738. Taxonomy (NCBI): domain Bacteria; kingdom Bacillati; phylum Actinomycetota; class Actinomycetes; order Kitasatosporales; family Streptomycetaceae; genus Streptomyces; species Streptomyces sp. NPDC051738. Next base: position 161,413 of record NZ_JBITCM010000016.1, read on the forward strand.
CTGCCGTTCGGCTCGTACCAGGAGGGCCCGGTGCAGGCGCTGCGCTCGGCGACCCGGATGGTCAAGGAGGCCGGGGTCGGCGCCGTCAAGCTGGAGGGCGGCGAGCGGTCGTACGACCAGATCCGGCTGCTGGTGGAGTCCGGCATCCCGGTGATGGCCCACATCGGCCTCACCCCGCAGTCCGTCAACGCCATGGGCTACCGCGTCCAGGGCCGCGGCGAGGAGGCGGCCGCGCAGCTGCTGCGGGACGCCAAGGCGGTCCAGGACGCGGGCGCGTTCGCGGTCGTCCTGGAGCTGGTGCCGGCGGAGCTGGCGGCCGAGGTGACGCGCACGCTGCACATCCCGACCGTCGGCATCGGCGCCGGTGCCGACACCGACGCGCAGGTCCTGGTCTGGACGGACATGCTGGGCCTGACCGGCGGCCGCGTCCCCAAGTTCGTCAAGCAGTACGCGAACCTCCGCGAGGTCATGGGCAACGCGGCGAAGGCGTTCGCGGAGGACGTCGTCGGCGGAACGTTCCCGCTGGAGGAGCACTCCGTCCACTGAGCCCTCCCGGGCTCACACCCTGAACCACTGCGGCACCAAAGCGCCCCGCCGATCTTCCCCCGTCGGCGGGGCGCTCCGTTTTTCGAAGGTGCCGGTCAGCGGCGGTACGACTCCACGTAACCGCCCGCAGGTGTGCCCACGCCGGTCACGTCGTCGTAGCCCTTCACCGCGCTCAGCGAGCTGTCCTTGCCGAGGGTCCGTACGGACGGGGTCAGTCCGCCCGTCGCGTCGTAGCCGTTGACGAAGTCGACGCGGGCGACCGCGAGGCCGGAGCCCGTCGGGTTGTCGGTGACGTCGTGGTACGCCTTCGAGCCGTACCGCGCGTAGATCGCCGGGTTGGCGAAGCCGAGCGGCTTCCCGCCCCGCGCCTCCTGGGCCAGCGCCTGGACGGCCGCGATCACCGGCGCGGCGAGCGAGGTGCCGCCGATGCGGTACTCGTCGTAGGCCTGCGTGGTGCCGTCCGGCAGGGTCTGCGTCTGGCCCACCAGGAACCCGGTGTTCGGGTCGGCGATCGCCGCGATGTCCGGGACGACGCGGTTGCCGTCGGCGCTGTTGGCCTTGGCCAGCGCGTCCGGTACGACGCCCTTCTGCCAGTAGGGCTCGGCGACCGTCTTGCTGGTGCCGCCGCCCGCGCCCGAGGTGAACGCGCCGGGGAAGCCGGTCCAGCTCTTGCCGTCGGCCGACAGCACCGCCTTCTCCGTACCCCAGCCGGTCTCCCACAGGTACGTGTCGCCCTTGCCGACCGCCAGCGACGTACCACCGACCGCCGTCACCCAGGCCGAACTCGCCGGGATGTCCACCTGCTTGGTGCCGCTGCTCGCGACCTCGTCGCCGTCGTCGCCGGAGGAGTAGTAGAAGCCGATGCCCTCGACCGCGCCGAACTGGAAGACCTGGTCGTAGGCGGCCGCGAGGTCCGGCGTCTGGGCGGCCTCGGTCTCGCCCCAGGAGTTGGAGACGAGGTCGGCCAGATGGTTGTCGACGATCTTGCCGAGGGAGTCGAGCAGGTCCTCGTCGGTGCAGGAGGCGGCGCCCACGTAAGTGATCTGCGCGCCCGGCGCGACCGCGTGCACGGCCTCGACGTCCAGGGTCTCCTCGCCGTACCAGCCGGCCGCCGAGCAGTCCTTGGTGTGGGTGTAGTTCTTGGGCAGGACCTGGCGCAACTGGCCGCTGGTGTAGGCCGCGTCGCCGTTCCTCTTCGCGTACATGGCCGCGTCGAAGGCGATCGTCGGGGAGGCGTACGCGTCGGTGATGGCGATGCGCACCCCCTTGCCGGTGCGCTTGCCGGCGCCGTACGCGGCGCGCAGCTGCTTGCCGGTGTAGCCCTTGACGGCGTACGGGATCTTCGTGCCGTACGCGTCCGGCAGCGTGCTCGCCACGTTCGAGCCGTGGTACGTCGAGAACGGCCCGGCGTTGCGGAACACCGTCTCCGGCGGCGGGAGTTGGTCCTGGTGGCTCGCCAGGTGCGGGGCGTCGTCCAGGCCCGTGACGGTCAGCACGGCGTCCTTGACGGCGGCCGGCACCGAGGCGGTCGTCGTGGGCGCGCGGTAGGTCTTCGCGCCCTTGGTGTAGTTGTGCAGCTGGGTGCCGAACGCCTTCTCCGCGGCGGCCACATCGCCGGTGACGGCGACATAGTGCTTCGTCACGTCCGTGACCTTCAGGCCCGCCGACGTCAACCAGCTCTTGACGGCGGCCACTTGGGCCTTGGTCGCGCCGAAGCGGGCCTGCGTCTGCTTGGCGCTCAGGTACTTGCCGTACGACGCCGAGCCCGGGTCGGACACGGCCTTCGCGTAGGCGGCGAGGCCGGTCGCGTCCCGGCCCGCGAGGTAGACGCGTACGGCGACCTGGGCACCGTCCGAGGCCGCCCCCCGGTCCGCCTTGGCCGTGGCCCACGCGGGCTTGGTGCCGGCGAGCCCGTCCCGGCCCGGGTTGTCCGCGGCGTGCGCGGGTATGCCGAACGCCAGCGCGCCGGTGAGCAGAGGCAGTGTCGCCGCCAGGCTCACTCCGGCGCGCAGCGTGGCGCGGTGAGATCTCATGGAACCCCCTGTGCGGTTCGTGTGCGCGAGTGGATCACTCGACGGTGGCCACTCTCGCGATGAACCGTTCATGCCAGGGGAATGCGACGGCCAAGAAGCGCCCAATTAACCTAATGACAAGGCCATTTGAGGTTAGGGCGGGGCGGAGAGCCACGACCGCGGGCCGTGGGGTCCGGGGGGCTACGACCGCGCCTTCGCGCCCCGCTCCTTCAGCATGTCCGCCATCAGGTCGATCTCCGTTTCCTGCCCGTTCACCATGGTCTGCGCGAGCCGCTTCTCCACGCCGACCGCGCACTTGTCGAGGCAGCCCTCGGCCATGTGGATGCCGCCCTTGTGATGGGCCGTCATCAACTGCAGAAAGAAGATCTCCGCCTGCTTGCCGCTGAGGCCCTCAAGCTTCTTCATCTCCGTGTTGGTCGCCATGCCCGGCATCAGCGCGCCGTCCTCGCCGGCGGGCATGTCACCCATGCCCATCCAGGTCATCGGGGCCTTGGACGACACCTTCGGCAGCTGCCACAGATCCAGCCAGCCCAGCAGCATGCCGCGCTGGTTGGCCTGCGTCTGGGCGATGTCGTACGCGAGGCGCCGCACGTCCTCGTCCTTCGTGCGGTCGCGCACGATGTACGACATCTCCACGGCCTGCTGATGGTGCACGGCCATGTCCCGCGCGAACCCGGCGTCCGCCGAGTCGGCGACAGGGGTGTCGCCCGTGCCCCCGTCCTCGGCGACGGCGTAGGTGATCGCGCCGGCCGCGACGAGCACGGCCGCCGCGGTCCCCGCAACCCAACCGACGTGCTGCCTCACTCCGACAGACCACCCGTGCACGGCGCGCCCGGCTCGGGCGTCTGCTCGCCCTGGACGTACTTCTCGAAGAACTTGCCGACGTTCGGGTCACTCGCGCTCGTCACCGTGCGCTGGTGCCCCCACGCGCTGAGCATGATCGGGTCCTGCTGCTCGTCGTCCGGGCTCATCAGCGTGAACGGGGTCTGCTTGACCTTCGTCGCCAGCGCCGCGACATCGGCCTTGGAGGCCTTGCTGTTGTACGTCACCCACACCGCGCCGTGCTCCAGCGAGTGCACGGCGTTCTCGTTCGCGAGTTCCTTGGTGTAGACGTCGCCGTTGCAGTTCATCCAGGCCTTGTGGTGGTTGCCGCCGACCGGGGGCTCCATCGGGTACGACACGCTCTCCGTGACGTGGGTGCTCGACAGCTTCTTGTTCCAGGTCTTCACGCCGTCCTTGCCGGTGACGAACTTCCCCGGAGTCTTGTCGGACTGCGCCTCGTCCTTCTTGTCGGCCTGCGACTGGATGAGGACGACACCACCGACGACGAGGCCGACGACGACCACCACACTCGCCCCGATCGTGAGGATGCGGTTGCGCCGCTCACGGGCCTGCTCGGCGCGCCGCATCTCCTCTATTCGCGCTTTGCGCGCGGCGCTGCTCTTGTTCTTGGCGGAGCCCATGCGGTGTGCCCTTCTGGGAAGCGTGGGACGGTCGGGTCCGCTGATCGTAATGGGGGAGACGGGGCCACTCGTAGGGCGGTCACAGGAATGGCCAGGAGTTTCCGGCTCGAACGGATGACCACTACCCTGCGAGAGAGACGATCCGGCCATTACGGATGTCGGTCCGAGCAGGCAAGATGGGCACAGGAGCAGTACACCGGCCGTATGCGAGGCGTTCAGGCCCGGGTCGCCCCGGCGATCAAGGTCGGCAACGCGCATGAAATGCGGCTGTGGTGTGATGCTCGGGTGCCCGACCGCCTCTCGCGGTACCGGAGACAGGCGGCCTGACCAGCAAGGATGGGGAAGCGGAAGATGGACAAGCAGCAGGAGTTCGTGCTCCGGACGTTGGAGGAGCGCGACATCCGGTTCGTACGGCTGTGGTTCACGGACGTTCTGGGCTTCCTCAAGTCCGTGGCCGTGGCCCCCGCCGAGCTGGAGCAGGCCTTCGACGAGGGCATCGGCTTCGACGGCTCGGCCATCGAGGGCTTCGCCCGCGTATACGAGTCCGACATGATCGCCAAGCCGGACCCGTCGACGTTCCAGATCCTGCCGTGGCGCGCCGAGGCCCCCGGCACGGCCCGGATGTTCTGCGACATCCTCATGCCGGACGGCTCCCCGTCCTTCGCGGACCCGCGCTATGTCCTCAAGCGCGCCCTGGCCCGCGCCTCCGACCTCGGCTTCACCTTCTACACCCACCCCGAGATCGAGTTCTTCCTGCTGAAGGACAAGCCCGTCGACGGCTCCGTGCCGACCCCCGCCGACAACTCCGGCTACTTCGACCACACCCCGCAGAACATCGGCATGGACTTCCGCCGCCAGGCGATCACCATGCTGGAGTCGATGGGCATCTCGGTCGAGTTCTCCCACCACGAGGGCGCGCCGGGCCAGCAGGAGATCGACCTGCGCTACGCCGACGCGCTGTCCACGGCGGACAACATCATGACGTTCCGCCTGGTCATGAAGCAGGTGGCGCTGGAGCAGGGGGTCCAGGCGACCTTCATGCCGAAGCCGTTCTCCGAGCACCCGGGCAGCGGCATGCACACGCACCTGTCGTTGTTCGAGGGCGACAGGAACGCCTTCTACGAGTCGGGCTCGGAGTACCAGCTCTCCAAGGTCGGCCGCTCCTTCATCGCGGGCCTGCTGAAGCACGCCGCGGAGATCGCCGCGGTGACCAACCAGTGGGTCAACTCCTACAAGCGCATCTGGGGCGGCTCCGAGCGCACCGCGGGCGCCGGCGGCGAGGCCCCCTCGTACATCTGCTGGGGCCACAACAACCGCTCGGCCCTGGTCCGCGTCCCGATGTACAAGCCCGGCAAGACGGGCTCCGCACGGGTCGAGGTCCGCTCACTGGACTCGGGCGCGAACCCGTACCTCGCGTACGCGATGCTGCTGGCCGCCGGCCTCAAGGGCATCGAGGAGGGCTACGAGCTCCCTCCGGGGGCCGAGGACGATGTGTGGGCACTGTCGGACGCCGAGCGCCGCGCGATGGGCATCGAGCCGCTGCCGCAGAACCTGGGCGAGGCGCTGACGCTGATGGAGCGCAGCGACCTGGTCGCCGAGACGCTCGGCGAGCACGTGTTCGACTTCTTCCTGCGGAACAAGCGGCATGAGTGGCACGAGTACCGGTCCGAGGTGACCGCGTTCGAGTTGCGGAAGAATCTGCCGGTTCTTTAGCGCGCCTAGTCGCCGTGGGGCGCGGGGTGTGTACGCGGGTGCAGCCCGGTGGGGGCTGGTCGCGCAGTTCCCCGCGCCCCTTCAGGTCGGCTAGCTTGCCGCCTGTTTCGACAGGAGCTCGTGGAGGGGTTCTGTCACCCTGCGCCTGTACTCCTGGATCGACCAACCGTTGCCGTCCGGGTCCTTGAAGTACATGAACGTGGCGCCGTCGTCGGGGGCGTACTGGACCGGTTCCGAGACCTCCAGGCCTCGTTCCAGCAGTTCCGCCCTCGCCGCCTTGATGTCTGCCACGCAGAGTTGCAGGCCCTGATAGGAGCCGGGCTTGGGTACGGTTTCGCCCTTGGTCATGTCCCAGATGCTGTCGCCCAGGGCGATCGAGCAGCCGGAGCCCGGGGGCGTCAGCTGGACGATGCGCATGCCCGGCATGACCTCCTGGTCGATGTCGACGTGGAAACCGACCTTGTCCCGGTAGAAGTCGCGGGCCCGGTCGATGTCGCTCACGGGCAGCGGGATCACTTCGAGGGTGAAGTCCATCGCTAGTCCTCCATGGTGAATCGCCAGCGGGTCTGGCTGAACGGCTCTCCCTTACCGAAGCCGAAAACCGTGCGCGGCGCCACCGAAAAGACATAGGCGGCTCCCGCGCCGTGCCGGAAGCAGCCGTCGGCCACCTCGAAGTGCCAGAAACTGCCGTACTTCGCCTCCCACCCGGCGGCCAGTTCGCGTAGCCGGGCGTCGTCCGTGATCCGCGCCGCCTCGCCCTCGACCACCAGGTCGTAGCCCTGGTTCCAGATGTTCGTGCCGGTCGTCAGGACGACGTTCGGGTTGCCGGCCAGGTTCCTCGCCTTGCGCTCCTCGGGGCCGGTGCAGAAGTGCAGCGCGCCGTCCGACCAGACCGTCGGCAGCGGGGTGACGTGCGGCCGCCCGTCCGGCCGTACCGTCGAGATCCAGAACAGTTCGGCCTCGGTCAGCAGCTTCTCGGCCTCCGTCCACGGGATCGCCGTCGCCGTCTCGTCGCTGTAGCGCGCGTCCAGCAGGGTCTGTGGTTGCTTGGCGGTCATCGGACGTCCTCCTGACATGTCGCTTCACAAGGCTGACCGTGCGGGCCTTCGGAACTCATCGGCGCCGCTGTCGGACACTGCGGTTAGGCTCGACCGCGTACGACCTTGATCGGGCGCGTACGACCCCGATCGGACGGGAGACCGAGCATGACGGCGCCGGGGCGCAGGAGCAGTACCTTCACGCGGCTGCTGCGGCACGGATTCACCGACCCGTCGGCCGCCGACCGGCTGCTGGAGACGCCCGAACTCGCGCCGATCAAGAACGACCCGGTGCTGCTGGAGGCCCTGGGCGCCACCGCCGACCCCGATCTCGCCCTGCACGGCCTCGTCCGGCTGCTCGAAGCGCAGCCCGGCCCCTCCGCCCAGCAGGAACTGCTGGACACGGTGATAGCGGCCAAGCCCCTGCGCGACCGGCTGCTCGGCGTGCTCGGCGCCTCCTCCGCGCTCGCCGACCACCTCGCCAAGCACGCCGGTGACTGGCAGGCGCTGGTCATGTACGAGCCGAGGGACCTGCACCCCGAGGTGGAGGAGTTCGAGCGCGGCCTCGCCGATGCCACCGACCCGGTGTCCCTGCGCGTCGCATACCGGCGCTGTCTGCTGTCCATCGCCGCCCGCGACGTGTGCGGCACCGCCGACGTCGCCCAGACCGCCGCCGAACTCGCCGACCTCGCCACCGCGACCCTGCGCGCCGCCCTCGCCATCGCCCGCGCCGCCGCGCCCGAGGACGCCGCACAGTGCCGGCTCGCGGTGATCGCGATGGGCAAGTGCGGGGGCCATGAGCTGAATTACGTCTCCGACGTCGATGTCATCTTCGTCGGCGAGACCGCGGACGGCGCCGACGAGGGCAAGGCGCTGAGGTCCGCCACCAAGCTCGCCTCGCACATGATGCGGATCTGCTCCGAGACGACCGTCGAGGGGTCCATCTGGCCCGTGGACGCCAATCTGCGGCCCGAGGGCCGGAACGGTCCGCTGGTGCGGACCCTCAGCAGCCACCTCGCCTACTACCAGCGTTGGGCCAAGACCTGGGAGTTCCAGGCGCTGCTCAAGGCACGCCCGGTCGCGGGCGACATCGAGCTGGGTGAGGAGTACGTCGCCGCGCTGGAGCCGCTGGTCTGGAAGGCCGCCGAGCGGGACAACTTCGTCGCCGACGTGCAGAAGATGCGCCGCCGGGTCGTCGAGAACATCCCCGTCACCGAGGTGGACCGCCAGCTCAAGCTCGGCCCGGGCGGGCTCAGGGACGTCGAATTCGCCGTACAGCTGCTGCAGTTGGTGCACGGGCGGGACGACGCGTCGCTGCGCAGCGGCACCACGCTGGACGCGCTGCAGGCGCTCGCGGCGGGTGGCTACGTCGGGCGTGCCGACGCCGCCCAACTCGACGACGCCTACCGCTTCCTGCGCTCCATGGAGCACCGCATCCAGCTCTACCGGCTGCGGCGCACGCACCTGGTGCCCGAGGGCGACGACGACCTGCGGCGCATCGGCCGCTCGCTCGGCCTGCGGGCCGACCCGGTCGCCGAGCTGAACCGCGAGTGGAAACGGCACGCGAGTGTCGTACGGCGCCTGCACGAGAAGCTCTTCTACCGGCCGCTGCTCGACGCGGTCGCCCAACTCGCCCCCGACGAGGCCCGGTTGAGCGCGGGGGCGGCACGCGAGCGGCTGATCGCGCTCGGGTACGCCGATCCGGCCGCCGCGCTGCGGCATCTGGAGGCGCTGGCCTCCGGCGTCACCCGCAAGGCGGCGATCCAACGCACCCTGCTGCCGGTCCTGTTGGGCTGGTTCGCGGACTCCGCGGACCCGGACGCGGGCCTGCTGAACTTCCGCAAGGTGTCGGACGCGCTCGGCAAGACCCCTTGGTATCTGCGGCTGTTGCGGGACGAGGGCGCCGCCGCCGAGAACCTCGCACGTGTGCTGTCCGCCGGCCGCCTCGCCCCCGATCTGCTGATGCGGGCCCCCGAGGCGGTGGCCCTGCTCGGCGACGGCGACGGCGGCAGCGGTCTGGAGCCGCGCTCGCGCGGCCACCTGGAGCAGGAGATCCTCGCCGCGGTGGGCCGGGCGGAGGGCGCCGTGCAGGCGGTCACGGCGGCTCGTGGGGTGCGTCGGCGGGAACTGTTCCGTACGGCCGCCGCCGACATCGTCGACTCCTACGGCACCGAGACGAAGCCGGCCGAGGCGGATCAAGGCGCGCTGGTGGATCGTGTCGGGGCCGCGGTGTCGGACCTTACGTCGGCGACGCTCGCGGGCACCCTGCGGGCGGTGGTGCGGGACGGGTGGGGTGACACGCTGCCCACCCGGTTCGCGATCATCGGCATGGGGCGGTTCGGCGGGCACGAACTGGGTTACGGCAGTGACGCCGACGTCGTGTTCGTGCACGAGCCGCGGGACGGCGTCGACGAGCACGAGGCCTCGGCCGCGGCGAACCGGGTGGTCTCGGAGATGAGCCGGCTGCTGCAGATCTCCAGCGCGGATCCGGTGCTGCTGATCGACGCCGATCTGCGGCCGGAGGGCAAGTCGGGGCCGCTGGTGCGGACGCTGAACTCCTACGAGGCGTACTACCGCCGGTGGTCCCTGGTGTGGGAGTCGCAGGCGCTGCTGCGGGCCGAGGCGGTGGCCGGTGACGAGGATCTGGGGCGGCGTTTCATCGACCTGATCGATCCGCTGCGGTATCCCGCCGAGGGGCTGGGGGAGGACGCCGTACGGGAGATCCGTCGGCTGAAGGCCCGTATGGAGTCCGAGCGGCTCCCTCGCGGCGCCGACCCCAAGCTGCACACCAAGCTCGGGCCCGGTGGCCTCTCCGACGTCGAGTGGACGGTTCAGCTGCTGCAGCTCCAGCACGGGTGGGCGGAGCCGGGGCTGCGGACGACGCGGACGCGGGAGGCTCTCGCCGCGGCGTGTGCGGCCGGGCTGCTGCCGGCCGAGGAGGCGGCGATTCTGGACGAGGCGTGGGTGCTGGCCACGCGGGTGCGCAACGCGGTGATGCTGGTGCGGGGGCGGGCCGGGGACACGTTCCCGTCGGACAGCCGTGAGCTGGCGGCGGTGGGGCGGTATCTGGGGTACGAGCCGGGGCATGTGGGGGACATGCTCGACGCGTATCGGCGTACGACGCGTCGGGCGCGGGCTGTGGTGGAGGAGTTGTTCTACGGCGCGTGATGCCTCCGGCGGTGGGGCCGGGATGCCTGCGGCGGGCTGCGCGGCTGCGTGGGGGTGCGCGTCTGTGCCTGCGGCGGCCTGTGGCGTGCGCGTCGATGCCTGCGGCGGCCTGTGCGGCCTTGTGGGGGTGCGCCCAGCGCCTACGCGTGGGTCGTGGGTCGGGGCCGCGCCGGGGGGTGTCCGTCCTCGGTCGGGCGGTTCGGTTCGTCAGGAGCTTGCTCGGCGTTGACGCCCGCCGCTGCGGGCGGACACCCCCCGGCACGTCCCCTTTCCGCCGTGGGCGGGTGCGGCTGCGTGCGTGGTTTCGCCACTCGCCTCGGGAGTGCGTGCGGGAACGCTCCGTACCACAGGCGTGCCACCGTGTAGCCGAAGGCCAGGCAGATGATGCCGCCCACCGCGTCCAGCCAGAAGTGGTTGGCCGTTGCGACGATCACCACCAGGGTGGCGGTCGGGTACAGGAGGCCCAGGACGCGGATCCAGGGGATTCTCGCCAGGGCGAAGATCGTCAGGCCGCTCCAGACGGACCAGCCGATGTGCATGGACGGCATCGCGGCGTACTGGTTCGACATGTTCTTCAGGTCGCCGGAGGCCATCGAGCCCCAGGTGTCGTGGACCAGGACCGTGTCGATGAAGCCGCCGTTGGTCATCAACCGCGGGGGAGCGAGCGGGTACAGGTAGTAGCCGACCAGGGCCACGCCCGTGGTTGCGAAGAGGACCAGGCGCGTTGCCGCGTAGCGGCCGGGGTGGCTGCGGTAGAGCCAGACCAGGACGCCGATCGTGACGATGAAGTGCAGGGTCGCGTAGTAGTAGTTCATGCCGACGATGAGCCAAGTCACCGAGTTCACGGTGTGGTTGATCGACTCCTCGACGGCGATGCCGAGATGGTGTTCCAGCTGCCAGAGCCAGTCGGCGTTGCGCAGCGCCTCGGCCTTCTGTTCCGGAACCGCGTTGCGGATCAGTGAGTACGTCCAGTAACTCACCGCGATCAGCAGGATCTCGAACCAGAGGCGGGGCCGGCGCGGGGTGCGCAGACGGCGCAGGGGGCTTTGCCCCGTCTTGTCCGCGACGGGGTTCGGAACGGCCGTTGCGCGGCTTTCCAGTGTCGTCACGGTCGTGTCACCCATGGGCACAGAGTCTGCCAGATAAGCCTTCCCCGACCGATCATCCCTCGGGTGGGTTAAGGACGCATGTTCTACGACGGGCGTACACCCCGTTCTCCTACCAAAGCAGGGCGGGATGCCGGGATTCTCCCCCTTGGGGACGAGTTACGGGTGGTTTCTGTTCCCGGGTGCCGAAGCCGTCGAACCGCGCACCACCAGTTCCGGCATGAACACGAACTCGCTGTGGGGGGCCGGAGTCCCGCCGATCTCCTCCAGCAGCGTGCGCACCGCCGCCTGTCCCATCGCCGGGACCGGCTTGCGGACCGTGGTGAGGGGCGGGTCGGTGAAGGCGATCAAGGGGGAGTCGTCGAAGCCGACCACCGAGACGTCCTTCGGGACGTCGAGGCCGCGCTGCCGTGCCGCCCTTATCGCGCCCAGCGCCATCATGTCGCTGGCGCAGACGACCGCGGTGCAGTCGCGGTCGATCAGGGCCGTGGCCGCCGCCTGGCCGCCCTCCAGCGTGTACAGGGAGTGCTGGATCAGCTCGGTCTCTATGACGTCCGTCGGCAGGTTCAGCTGATCCTGTATCGCGCGGACGAAGCCCTCGATCTTGCGCTGGACCGGGACGAAGCGCTTGGGGCCCAGTGCCAGACCGATGCGGGTGTGGCCCAGGGAGGCGAGGTGCGTGACCGCGAGCGTCATCGCGGCGCGGTCGTCGGGGGAGATGAAAGGCGCCTGGACCTTGGGGGAGAAACCGTCGACCAGGACGAAGGGAACGCCCTGGGCGCGCAGGCGCTCGTAGCGCTGCATGTCGGCGGTGGTGTCGGCGTGGAGGCCGGAGACGTAGATGATGCCGGCGACGCCGCGGTCGACGAGCATCTCGGTCAGCTCGTCCTCCGTCGAGCCGCCCGGGGTCTGGGTGGCCAGCACCGGGGTGTAGCCCTGGCGCGTGAGCGCTTGGCCGATGACCTGGGCCAGGGCCGGGAATATCGGGTTCTCCAGCTCCGGGGTGATCAGGCCCACCAGGCCTTCACTGCGCTGGCGCAGGCGTACGGGGCGTTCGTAGCCGAGCACGTCGAGTGCGGCCAGCACGGACTGGCGGGTGGTGGCGGCGACGCCCGGCTTGCCGTTGAGGACGCGGCTGACGGTCGCTTCGCTCACCCCCGCCTGAGCAGCGATGTCGGCAAGCCGTGTGGTCACGGCACTGGACTGTACCGGCCGTATGTCGCCTTGCACACCAATCGGACGCCGTGGGCGACCCGTTGGCCGTCCCCGACCCGGTTGCTGCGTCATCGCACTCCCTCGTGAAAATGAAAGCAAGAGCTTGCAGAGTCTTGCACAGACCGTCTCCGTACGGCTCCACCCCTGTAAAGAAGCGTCTCACGGGGGTCGCCGAGAGGTCACGCCCCGGTAACTTCAGTGTTCTCTTGCACTTTTTTTCTGCAAGGTCTTTCGTCGAGCTTTCAACGCTGTTACGTTCACGTCGCCCGGCGGCGGCAACGGCGCAGTCGGTAAGACGGCAGGGAATGGCAGACGGGGCCGCCCCTGCAGCACACGGGCTTTCACCCTCAAGGAGATCTCATGCGGCGTGGCATAGCGGCCACCGCGCTGGTGGCGTCCCTCGCCCTCGCGGCGACGGCCTGCGGCGGAAGTGACAGCGGCGACAGTGCCGACGGGCCGGTCACCATCACCTGGTGGGACACCTCCAACGCCACCAACGAGGCGCCGACGTACCAGGCCCTGGTCAAGGAGTTCGAGGCCGCCAACAAGGACGTCAAGGTCAAGTACGTCAACGTCCCCTTCGACCAGGCGCAGAACAAGTTCGACACGGCCGCCGGCTCCAAGGGTGCCCCGGACGTGCTGCGCTCCGAGGTCGGCTGGACGCCCGCCTTCGCCAAGAAGGGCTTCTTCGCGCAGCTCGACGGCACCGAGGCCCTCGCCGACGAGAGCAAGTTCCAGCCCAGCCTGATCGAGCAGGCCAAGTACGAGGGCAAGACGTACGGCGTTCCGTTCACCACGGACACCCTCGCCTTCGTCTACAACAAGGACCTGTTCAAGAAGGCCGGCGTCGAGGCCCCCAAGACCTGGGACGACCTGAAGAAGGCCGCCGCCAAGATCAAGGACAAGACCGGCGTCGACGGCTACTGGGGCTCCACCCAGGCCTACTACGCCCAGACGTTCCTCTACGGCGAGGGCACCGACACCGTCGACGCCGACGCCAAGAAGATCACCGTCGCCGGCGCCGAGGCCAAGAAGGGCTACGGCACCTGGCTGAGCCTCTTCGACGGCAAGGGCCTGCACAAGGCCGACACCACCGCCGACGCCTACGCCCACATCCAGGAGGCGTTCGTCAACGGCAAGGTCGCCGCGATCATGCAGGGCCCCTGGGAGATCACCAACTTCTACAAGGGCTCGGCGTTCAAGGACAAGGCCAACCTCGGCATCGCCACCGTCCCGGCCGGCTCCGCAGGCAAGGCGGGCGCCCCGACCGGCGGCCACAACCTCTCCGTGTACGCCGGCTCCGACGAGGCGCACCAGAAGGCCGCGATGAAGTTCGTGAAGTTCATGACGTCGCAGAAGGCGCAGGAGACGATCGCGCTCAAGAACTCCACGCTGCCGACCCGCGACGACGCCTACACCGCCGAGGTCAAGGCCGACCCGGGTATCGCCGGCTACCAGACCGTCCTCGCCTCCGCCCAGCCGCGCCCGGCCCTGCCCGAGTACAGCTCCCTGTGGGGCCCGGTGGACACCGAGCTGCTGAAGATCGCCGGTGACAAGGAGTCCCTGGACAAGGGGCTGCGCACCGCCGAGACCGCGATCGCCAAGCTGGTCCCGGACTTCAGCAAGTGACCCCGAGTGACCGTCGGATCCTCCTGATCATGGGGGGAAGGATCCGGCGGTCACCGGCCTGTGCGCCGTACACCCCGCACGTCGTACAGCTGCCGTACAGCCGTACCCCCTCGATCTGTCGATCTCCACGAAGGTTGTCGAACCATGACAGTCGCCATCGACCGCGCGACCGGCAAGCGCCGCGGTGACCGCGCGCCGCGCCCCGGACTGGGCCGGCGCCTGAAGCACGGCTACCAGAAGCATTGGTACGCCTACGCGATGATCGCCCCAGTGGTGATCGTCCTCGGCGTCCTCGCGCTGTATCCGCTGGTGTACGGCTTCTACCTCACCCTCACCGACGCCAACAGCCTCAACAGTGCCCGCACGATCGGCGTCAACGAGATCGAGGCGACGTACAAGTTCATCGGATTCGACAACTACGCCGACATCCTGTGGGGCGAGACGGCCTACGACCGCTTCTGGTCGCACTTCATCTGGACGATCTTCTGGACGGCGGCCTGCGTCACCCTGCACTACACGATCGGCCTGGGTCTCGCCCTGCTGCTCAACCAGAAGCTGCGCGGGCGCACCCTGTACCGGCTGATCCTGATCCTGCCGTGGGCCGTGCCGACCTTCGTCACCGTGTTCGGCTGGCGGTTCATGCTCGCCGACGGCGGCATCATCAACTCGTTCCTGGAGACGCTCCACCTGCCGACACCGCTGTGGCTGGAGGACACCTTCTGGCAGCGGTTCGCCGCGATCATGGTCAACACCTGGTGCGGTGTGCCGTTCATGATGCTCTCGCTGCTCGGCGGACTGCAGTCCATCGACTCCTCGCTGTACGAGGCCTCCGAGATGGACGGCGCGAGCAGGTGGCAGCAGTTCCGCTACGTCACCCTGCCGGGCCTGAGGTCCGTCAGCTCCACCGTCGTACTCCTCGGCATCATCTGGACCTTCAACCAGTTCGCCATCATCTTCCTGCTCTTCGGCGACACCGCGCCCGACGCCCAGATCCTGGTCACCTGGGCGTGGTACCTCGGCTTCGGACAGCAGCCGCGCGACTTCGCGCAGTCGGCGGCCTACGGCATCCTGCTGCTGGCCATCCTGATCGTCTTCACCTCCTTCTACCGCCGCTGGCTGAACCGCAATGATCCGCAGCTCGCGATCTGAGGCAGGAGTCCCCATGAGTACGACCACTGTTGAGACCCCGGTGAACAAGCAGGACTCCGTGACCACCGTCCCCCGGCGCAAGGTGCGCGGCCGCGGCGAGAACAGCCGCGCCACGTCCCTCGTCTCCCACGGCATCCTCATCGTGGCGAGCCTGATCGCCTTGTTCCCCGTGGCCTGGCTGCTCTTCCTGTCCCTCGGACCGGACAAGGACGACTACCTTCACCCCGGCGGCATCTGGGGGAAGATGTCGCTGGACAACTACACGTTCGTCCTGCAGGAGACGAAGTTCTTCGACTGGCTGGGCAGCACGCTCATCGTCACGCTGGGCACCTCGCTCATCGGCGTCGTCATCGCCGCCACCACCGGCTACGCGGTCTCGCGGATGCGCTTTCCGGGCTACAAGAAGTTCATGTGGGTGCTGTTGGTGACCCAGATGTTCCCGGTGGCCGTCCTCATGGTGCCGATGTACCAGATCCTGTCCGGGCTCCAGCTCATCGACAACTACCTCGGTCTCATCCTCGTCTACTGCTCGACGACCGTGCCGTACTGCGCCTGGCTGATGAAGGGCTACTTCGACACGATCCCGTTCGAGATCGACGAGGCGGGACGCGTCGACGGGCTGAGCCCCTTCGGCACGTTCGGGCGACTGATCCTGCCGCTCGCCAAGCCGGGCCTGGCGGTCGCCGCGTTCTACAGCTTCCTCACGGCCTTCGGTGAGGTCGCGTTCGCGTCGACGTTCATGCTGTCCGACACGAAGTACACGTTTGCGGTTGGTCTGCAGACGTTCGTGAGTGAGCATGACGCGCAGCGGAATCTGATGGCTGCGACGGCTGTACTGATCGCCATACCTGTTTCCGCGTTCTTCTACTTCGTGCAGAAGAACTTGGTGACTGGTTTGACCGCGGGTGGCACGAAGGGCTGAGCGCCGACGGGAGGACTGCAGTTGATCATCTGCGGCGCCGTCGTGGCTGGTCGCGCAGTTCCCCGCGCCCCTTGAGGGGTGGGCTGCGCCCCCCAAAAAAAGATAAGGACCCGAGGCGGTCGCGGAGGCCATCCGACCCCGCTGTCACCGCGGCCGTCTCGTCATCACCGTTGTACGCACACCTGACCCCATGACCCCGTTACGACCAAGGACGCCATGAGCCAGCAGCACTCCGCCATCGCCCCGGCCCCTAACCCCGCCAAAGCCAAGCGCAGCGACTGGTGGCGGGACGCGGTGATCTATCAGGTCTATCCGCGCAGCTTCGCCGACAGCAACGGCGACGGCATGGGTGACCTGGAAGGCGTACGCTCCCGTCTCCCGTATCTGCGCGACCTCGGCGTCGACGCCGTGTGGCTCAGCCCCTTCTACGCCTCGCCGCAGGCCGACGCCGGCTACGACGTCGCCGACTACCGGGCCGTCGACCCGATGTTCGGGAACCTGCTGGACGCGGACGCGCTGATCCGCGATGCCCATGAGCTGGGGCTCAGGATCATCGTCGACCTGGTGCCCAACCACTCCTCGGACCAGCACGAGTGGTTCAAGCGGGCGCTCGCGGACGGCCCCGGCTCCCCGCTGCGGGACCGCTACCACTTCCGCCCCGGCAAGGGCGAGAACGGTGAACTCCCGCCCAACGACTGGGAGTCCATCTTCGGCGGCCCGGCCTGGACGAGGGTCGACGACGGGGAGTGGTACCTGCACCTCTTCGCCCCCGAGCAGCCCGACTTCAACTGGGAACACCCGGCGGTCGGCGACGAGTTCCGTTCCATCCTCCGCTTCTGGCTGGACATCGGCGTCGACGGCTTCCGTATCGACGTCGCGCACGGCCTGGTGAAGGCCGAAGGGCTGCCCGACCTGGGCGACCACGACCAGCTCAAGCTGCTGGGCAACGATGTCATGCCGTTCTTCGACCAGGACGGTGTGCACGCGATCTACCGCCAGTGGCGCACGATCCTCGACGAGTACGCCGGTGAGCGGATCTTCGTCGCGGAGGCCTGGACGCCGACCGTCGAGCGCACCGCGAACTACGTCCGTCCCGACGAGCTGCACCAGGCCTTCAACTTCCAGTACCTGTCGACGGAATGGGACGCGGACGAGCTCCGCAAGGTCGTCGACCGCACCCTGGACGCGATGCGCCCGGTCGGCGCCCCCGCCACCTGGGTCCTCTCCAACCACGACGTAACCCGCCACGCCACCCGCTTCGCCAACCCGCCCGGCCTCGGCACCCAGATCCGCACCGCCGGGGACCGGGAACTCGGCCTGCGCCGGGCTCGCGCGGCGACCCTGCTGATGCTGGCCCTGCCCGGCTCGGCGTACGTCTACCAGGGCGAGGAACTCGGCCTCCCGGACGTCGTCGACCTCCCCGACGAGGTGCGCCAGGACCCGGCGTACTTCCGCGGCGCCGGCCAGGACGGCTTCCGTGACGGCTGCCGGGTGCCGATCCCATGGACGCGCGAGGGATCGTCGTACGGCTTCGGCAGCGGGGGCAGCTGGCTGCCGCAGCCGGCGAGCTGGGGCGAGCTGAGCATCGAGGCGCAGACCGGCGTCGAGGGCTCGACCCTGGAGCTGTACCGCGCCGCGCTCGCCGCCCGCCGCGAGCAGCCCGACCTCGGTGCCGGCGACTCGGTGGAGTGGCTCCGGGCACCCGAAGGCGTCCTGGCCTTCCGCCGCGGCGAGTTCGTCTGCGTCGCCAACACCACCGGCGAGTCCGTGACGCTCCCGGCCTACGGCCGCGTGCTGCTCACCAGCGGCGAGATCACCGAGGCGGACGGCGAGACGAAGGTCCCGTCGGACACGACGGTGTGGTGGACGACGGCCTGACGGCCATCGACCCACGTCCTGTGGCCCACCACCGCCTGAGCGGGGTGGGCCACAGGACGTTGAGCGGGTTGGCTACTTCCAGGTGTCGGTAGAGGTGTTGCCGCTCGACGTTCCCGTCGTGTACGACCGGTTCGTACCCGACTCCCAGGTCACGTTCCCTGAGCTGTCCTTCTTCACGTATTTGTATTCGAAGGTCGTGCTCTTCGGCACGATCACCGACTTGCTCCACGTCGGGTACGACGCCGAGGACAGCGGGATCGCGTCGGCCGTGTTCCAGGAGCCGAGGGAGGCGATCGAGCCGACGACGTAGACGTTGGTGCCCCAGTCGGTCGTGGCGCTGACGTTGAAGGTCACGTCGGTGGCGCCCGCGTCCGCCACGTTCCAGGAGTTGTTCAGACCGACGGCCGAAGTCGTCGTGGTCGCCGAGCGGTTGGCGTTGGACTCCCAGGTGACGTTCCCGGAGCTGTCCTTCCTCAGGTACTTGTACTCGAACGACGTGTTGACCGGCACGCTCACCGCCCCCGACCAGATCGGGTAACCCGTCGACGACAGCTTCACCGCCCTCGCCGGGTCCCAGCCGCCCAGCGCCGCGATCGAACCGACCACGTACACGTCCTGGCCGGACGTCGTCGCCGCGTACTCGTTGAACGTCGCCGTCACCGTCGAGGTGCCGTCGTCCGGTTCCTCGCAGGCCGTGTCGCAGGGCGTGAACTCACCGTCGTAGAAGGCGACCGCGCTCTTCGCGGGGATCGTGAGGATCGCGTTGTCGCCCGACACCGTTACCGTGGTCGAGCCGTTGTCGATGACGTTCGCGTACGTGCCGTCGGCCATTCCGGTCGCGAAGGTGTACGTCGCCGCCGACGAGCCGTTGTTGATCGCGACGTAGCCCGCCGTGCCCCGCCCGAAGCCGATCACGCTCGACGACTTCGTCGACCAGTTGGCCACCGCTTCCGAACCCACCGCGTTGTGCCACTTCACCATGCCGGTGATCGCGGTGTCCCGCTGGAGGCAGGACCAGCCGCTCGCGCAGTTCGTGTCCGTCACGAAGCCGCTGGAGTTCGGCGGTGCCTGGTCCGACGAGGAGAACTCGAAGCCCGAGTACACCGTCGGCGTCGACCACTTGTAGGCGAGCTGGAAGACGTTGGCGAGCCGGTAGGCGTCACCATCCTTGTAGCTCATGTGCAGGCCGTTGCGCTCGGTGTCGTGGTTGGTCACGAAGGACACCGAGTTGGCGGGGGTCAGGACGCCGGACGACGGCAGCGACTCCAGGTCGCTCACATTCCCCTGGAACGCCGACTTCAGCCTGCTCGCGTAGGTGAAGTCCAGGACGTCGCCCGCGGAGTAGTAGTCGGAGGCGGCCGGGGTCGAGCCCGGATACACCTCCTGGAAGATGTACGGCTCCGCGCCCGCGGTGGTGTTGTCCAGCTTTGCCCAGATCGCGTTGAGGTCGGCCACCGGCATGTGCTTGGCCGCGTCGACACGGAAGCCGTCCACGCCCAGCGCGATCTGCTTGTTCAAAAACGCCGCGATGCCCGAGCGGACGTCGTCGTCCTCCGTCTCCAGGTCGGGCAGGCCGAGCAGTTCGCAGTTCTGGATCTCCGTGAGGTTCGACCAGTCGTCGATGATCAGGTCGGAGTCCGCGCACTCGGCGGACGTGTGGTAGTCGTCCGGGTCCCAGTCGGGGGTGTCGTACTTGTTGGTGAGCGTCGTGCCGTTGTAGCCGGTGCCGGTCTGGGCGGCGGTGTGGTTGATCACCGCGTCGGTGTATACCTTCACGCCCGCGTCATGGCAGGCGTCCACCATCGAGGCGAACTGCGCCGCCGTACCGAAGCGGCCGTTCAGGTCGTAGGAGTACGGCTGGTAGACGTCCCACCAGTAGTAGTTGGTCTGCTTCAGCGACTCGGCCGGCGGGGCGACCCACACCGCGCCGTAGCCGTTCGGGCCGAGCACGTCGGTGCACTCGGCGGCGACCGAGTCCCAGTTGTAGGACCAGAGGTTGGCGATGACATCGCCGGAGGTCGTGGCGTCCGCGTGGGCCGGCGTGGTGGGCAGGGCGACGGCTCCGGCGAGGGCGAGTGCGCCGGCCGCCGCGGTGGTCAGGGCCCGACGGAGGGCCCCAGGGGGACGGGGTCTGGTGGTCATGTGCGGCTCCATTACCGGTGTTCGGGATGTCGATCAGCGGTCAGGGACTCAACAACTGGTGAGCGTGAGGGAGTTGAGAAGGGCACGTCAAGGTTGCGGATGAAAGTACTTGCTATGACTTTCAACTCTCTTGCTGTAAACCTTTCGTGGCGGTACGGTCACGCCGGTGCCCGGCAACGAAGCCGCGCCGCGGCGCAGGGGGGACCCGACTGAGCCGCCTTCGCAAGGAGTTCGCCCGTGATATCGAGATGGAATGCGCCCCCGAGGCGCCGTACCGCGACCGCCGCCCTCACCGCGTTCGCCGCAGCCGCCGCAGCGGTCCTCATGGCCCCCGGCGACACCGCCTCCGCCTCCCCGCCCGGCACCAAGGACGTCACCGCGGTGATGTTCGAGTGGAACTTCGCCTCGGTGGCCAAGGAGTGCACCAACACCCTCGGCCCCGCCGGCTACGGCTATGTCCAGGTCTCCCCGCCCCAGGAGCACATCCAGGGCTCGCAGTGGTGGACCTCGTACCAGCCGGTGAGCTACAAGATCGCCGGTCGCCTCGGCGACCGTACGGCCTTCCAGAACATGGTCAACACCTGCCACGCCGCCGGTGTGAAGGTCGTCGTCGACACGGTCATCAACCACATGTCGGCGGGCAGCGGCACCGGCGCCGGCGGCTCGTCGTACACGAAGTACAACTACCCGGGCCTGTACTCGGTGCCCGACTTCGACGACTGTACGAGCCAGATCAGCAACTACCAGGACCGCTGGAACGTGCAGCACTGCGAACTGGTGGGCCTCGCCGACCTGGACACGGGGGAGTCTTACGTCCGCGGCGCCATCGCCGGGTACATGAATGATCTGCTCTCCCTCGGTGTCGACGGTTTCCGCATCGACGCCGCCAAGCACATGGACGCCGCCGACCTCGCCAACATCAAGTCCCGGCTGAGCAATCCGTCGGTGTACTGGAAGCAGGAGGCCATCTATGGCAGCGGCGAGGCCGTCCAGCCCACCGAGTACACGGGCAACGGCGATGTGCAGGAGTTCCGGTACGCGTACGACCTCAAGCGCGTCTTCAACAACGAGAACCTCGCCTATCTGAAGAACTACGGAGAGGGCTGGGGCTATATGAGCGGCTCCGTCGCCGGCGTCTTCGTCGACAACCACGACACAGAGCGCAATGGCGGCACCCTGAACTACAAGGACGGCGCCAATTACACCCTGGCTAACGTCTTCATGCTCGCCTGGCCCTACGGCGCCCCCGATATCAACTCCGGGTACGAGTTCTCCGACACGGACGCGGGCCCGCCCAACGGCGGCTCCGTGACCGCCTGCTGGCAGGACGGCTGGAAGTGCCAGCACAACTGGCCCGAGATCAAGTCCATGGTCGCCTTCCGTAACGCCACCCGCGGCGAGGCCGTCAGCAACTGGTGGGATAACGGGGGCGACGCCATCGCCTTCGGGCGGGGCGCCAAGGGCTTCGTGGCCATCAATCACGAGTCGGGCTCGCTGAGCCGTGCGTACCAGACGTCGATGTCTGCGGGGACGTACTGCAACGTGCAGAACGGCACCACCGTGACGGTGAACTCAAGCGGGCAGTTCACGGCCACTTTGGGCTCCAATACCGCCCTCGCCATCTACGCCGGCAAGTCGAGTTGCTGAGCAGGCGACAGGACGGGTGCCCGGATCCCGCTCGGGGGTCCGGGCATTCTTCTAAGCAGCCAGGAGGGGTTCGAACCGTCGTGTGACCGCGGGGATGCGAACGCACTTGCTCATGGAGTGTGCAGTTTCGATTGATTGCGATCTTTGCGGCGAGGGTGGGTTGCGCGCTCATACAGTGATCGACATGAAGCTCCGGTACAACGCTCGTGTGTACCCGAGCGCTTCTCAGCGCGGTTGTCTGGCGAGGGCGTTCGGGTGTGCCCGCGTCGTGTGGAATGACGCTCTTCGACTACGTCGTGATGCCTATGCGCAGGGTCTGCCGCGCCCGACGGCGGCTGACCTGTCGAAGCGGGTCATCACCGAGGCCAAGAAGACTCGGGGACGGGAATGGCTCGGAGAGGTGTCCGCTGTGGTGCTCCAGCAGTCCCTGCGTGACCTGGAGACTGCGTACAGCAATTTCTTCTCCTCGAAGAGCGGCACTCGCAAGGGCCCGAAGATGTGCCTGCCGAAGGCGAAGAAGAAGACCGCCCGACAGGCGATCCGGTTCACCGCGAACGCCCGCTGGTCCATCACGAAGAGTGGAAAGCTGCGGCTGCCGAAGATCGGCGACATCGAGGTGCGCTGGTCTCGCGAACTGCCCGCGAAGCCGTCGTCGGTGACGGTCATCAAGGACCCCTCCGGCCGCTACTTCGCCTCCTTCGTGGTCGAGGTGGACGGCGAGCCGTTACCCGAGCTGGATGTGGACGAGACAGACACGGGGATCGACCTGGGCCTGGCCTCCTATGCCGTGCTGCGCGGTCGGAAGATCGCCTCCCCAAAGTTCTTCCGTCGCCAGGAGCGCAAGCTCAGAAGAGCTCAGCGGGCCGTGTCCCGCAAGGAGAAAGGATCGAACAACCGACGCAAGGCCAAGCAGGCCGTTGCGAAGATCCATACCCGCATCGCTGACCAGCGGCGCGACTTCATCGAGCAGGAGACCACCCGCATCGTCCGCGAAAGCCAAGCGGTCTATGCGGAGGACTTGAACGTGAAGGGTATGGCCACTCGCGGCGGCAGGCTCGGCAAGAGCGTCCTTGACCAGTCCCTCGGCAGGTTTGTCCGCACCCTGGAGGCCAAGTGCGCACGATACGGGCGAACCTTCGTCAGGATCGACCGATGGTTCCCCTCCACCCAGCTCTGCTCCCTCCCCGGGTGCGGGCGCCTTACCGGTCCCAAGGGCCGTGAGCAGCTGCATGTACGCGCATGGACGTGCACGGGATGCGGAACCCGGCACGACCGAGACGAGAACGCCGAGGCCAACCTACGCGCCGCTGGACGGAAACGTGTTGCTGAGATGCGGCACGAGGCGGAGCGTCAAAACGCCTGTGGAGAGCACGTAAGACCCCGCAAGCCGGGGCGGCGCTTGGTGAAGCAGGAACCCACCCGAAGCCCAGCCGCCGCGCGTGGCGGGGCAGGCGGGAATCGCCCACGTTCACGTGGGTGAGGACGTCAAATGAACAGCTCGGTGGCTGATGCTGGTTTCCGTCAACGACCGTGACACTGCTGGCACAGACGAACTCCCCTGCTGAAAGCTCTTACCGATGGTTTCAAGCCTCTTGCTGTAATGCTTACGGCGGCGATACGTTTCGCGCGGGGTCGGACCCACAGAGCCGTAATCGCAAGGAGTCCATCTGTGATATCGAGATGGCCGTCGCCGTCGAGGCGCCGAACCACCCATGCCGGACGGGTCGCCGCGGTCACCGTGACCGCGTTGGCCGCAGCGCTCGTCCAGCCCCTCGCGGCGCGGGCGGACACCCCGCCTCCGCCGCCGTCCGACGCGAAGCTCGCCGCCGAGCCCGCCCGGCACGACGCCACCCGCGAGCAGTTCTACTTCGTCCTGCCGGACCGTTTCGCCAACGGCGACACGAGCAACGACAAGGGCGGCCTCACCGGCTCCCGCCTCGCCACCGGCTACGACCCCACCGACAAGGGCTTCTACCAGGGCGGCGACCTCAAGGGCCTGACCAAGAAGCTCGACTACATCAAGGGCCTGGGCACCACCTCCATCTGGATGGCCCCGATCTTCAAGAACCAGCCCGTGCAGGGGACGGGGAGCAACGCCTCCGCCGGCTACCACGGCTACTGGATCACCGACTTCACCCAGGTCGACCCGCACTTCGGGACGAACAAGGACCTGGAGACCCTCATCGACAAGGCCCACGCCAAGGGCATGAAGGTCTTCTTCGACGTCATCACGAACCACACGGCGGATGTCGTCGACTATGAGGAGAAGTCGTACGACTACCTCTCCAAAGGCGCGTTCCCGTACCTGACGAAGAACGGCGAGCCCTTCGACGACGCCGACTACGCGGACGGGAAGTCCAAGTTCCCCGCGGTCGACACCGACTCCTTCCCCCGCACGCCGGCCGTCCCGGCAGCGAAGAAGAACGTCAAGGTCCCGTCGTGGCTCAACGACCCGACGATGTACCACAACCGCGGCGACTCCACCTTCGCCGGTGAGAGCTCCACACACGGTGACTTCGGCGGCCTCGACGACCTGTGGACCGAGCGTCCCGAGGTCGTCACCGGCATGGAGAAGATCTACCAGCGGTGGGTGCGGGACTTCGACATCGACGGCTTCCGCATCGACACCGTGAAGCACGTCAACACGGAGTTCTGGACCCAGTGGGCCACGGCGCTGGACGCCTACGCCGCCAAGCAGGGCCGCGACGACTTCTTCATGTTCGGCGAGGTCTACTCCGCCGACACGAACATCACCGCGCCGTACGTCACCCAGGGCCGCCTCGACGCCACGCTCGACTTCCCCTTCCAGGAGGCGGCACGGCAGTACGCCTCCCAGGGCGGCAGCGCACAGAAGCTCGCGGGCGTCTTCGGCGACGACTACAAGTACACGACCGACAAGGCCAACGCCTACGAGCAGGTCACCTTCCTCGGCAACCACGACATGGGCCGCATCGGGTCCTTCCTGAACCAGGACAACCCGAAGGCGACCGACGCCGAACTCCTCGCCAAGGACAAGCTCGCCAATGAGCTGATGTTCCTCAGCCGCGGCAACCCGGTCGTCTACTACGGCGACGAGCAGGGCTTCACCGGCGCCGGCGGCGACAAGGACGCCCGCCAGACCCTGTTCGCCTCGAAGACCGCCGACTACCTCGACGACGACCAGATCGGCACCGACCGCACCCACGCGAGCGACGCCTACGACACGAGCGCACCGCTGTACCGGCAGATCGCAGCCCTCGCCAAGCTCCGCAAGGCCAACCCCGCCCTCACCGACGGCGTTCAGACAGAGCGGTACGCGGCCGACGGCGCCGGCGTCTACGCCTTCTCCCGCACCGACGCCAAGACGGGCACCGAGTACGTCGTCGCCTTCAACAACGCCGGTGAGGCGAAGACGGCGACCTTCGCGACAGGCTCGGCCGGCATGGCCTTCAAGGGGATCCACGGCGGCGACGCCTCGCTGAAGAGCGACGCCGACAAGAAGATCACCGTCACCGTCCCGGCCGGCTCGGCGATCGTCCTCAAGGCGGCCGGCAAGCCCGCCAAGCCCGCCACCGAGCCGACGATCACCCTGAAGGCCCCGGCCGCGGGAGCCACCGGCACGGTCGAGATCGGCGCCGACGTCGACGGCGGACAGCTCAACCGCGTCGTCTTCGCCGCGCAGGTCGGCGGCGGCAAGTGGCGGACGCTGGGCTCCGCCGACCACGCCCCGTACAAGGTCACGCAGGTCGTCGGCAAGGACGTACCGGCCGGAACCGCCTTGCGCTACAAGGCAGTTGTGATCGACTCGGCGGGACGTACGGCGAGCACGACCGCCGAGTCCACCACCGGCACCCCGCCCGCCCCCGAGATCCCCAGTGTCGCCTCTCGCGACTACGCGATCGTCCACTACAAGCGCACCGACGGCGACTACGCGAACTGGGGCCTGTACGCCTGGGGCGACCTCGCCGACGGCGAGGCCACGGACTGGCCGGACAGCCACCCCTTCGTCGGCCGGGACGCCTACGGCGCCTTCGCCTACGTCAAGCTGAAGGAAGGCGCCTCGAACGTCGGCTTCCTCGTCATCGACAAGGACGGCAACAAGGACGTCTCCGCCGACCGCACGATCGACCTCGCCAAGACCGGCGAGATCTGGATCGAGCAGGGCAAGGAGGCCGTACAGACCACCCGGCCCGACTACCCGGCGCAGGACAAGACCAAGGCGGTCGTCCACTACAACCGCGCCGACGGGAACTACGACGGCTGGGGCCTGCACGTCTGGACGGGTGCCGCGAACCCCACCGAGTGGTCGAACCCCCTGAAGCCGGTCAAGACTGATACCTATGGTGCGGTCTTCGAGGTACCGCTCACCGACGGTGCCACCAGCCTCAGCTACATCCTCCACAAGGGCGACGAGAAGGATCTGCCCACGGACCAGTCGCTCGACCTCACCGCCAACGGTCACGAGGTGTGGCTGTTGAGCGGCCAGGAGAAGTACCTGCTCCCGCAGCCCGCCGGCTCGGCGGCCGCGCTCGACCTGACCACCTCCAGGGCGGTCTGGATCGACCGGAACACGGTCGCGTGGAACGGCACCGACAGGGCCGCCTCCACCCAGCTGCTGTACAGCCGGGACGGCTCGATCGCGGTGAAGGACGGCGCGCTGACCAGCGACGACGAGCGTTGGCTGCGCCTGTCCAAGATCACCCTCACCGACGCCCAGAAGACGAAGTTCCCGCACCTGAAGGACTACACGGCCTGGTCCGTCGACCCACGCGACCGCGACCGGGTCCGCGAGGCCCTGCGCGGCCAGCTCGTCGCCTCCCAGCGCGCCGCCAACGGTGCCGTTCTGGCCGCGACCGGCGTCCAGATCGCCGGCGTAATCGACGATCTCTACGCAGGCGCGACGAAGGCCGACCTCGGGCCGACCTTCGACAAGAGCGGCCGTCCGACGCTGGCCGTCTGGGCGCCCACGGCCCAGTCGGCCAAGCTGGAGATCGGCGACTCCACCGTCGCCATGAAGCGTGACGACAGCACCGGAGTCTGGTCCGTCACCGGCCCCAAGTCCTGGAAGGGCAAGGCGTACCGGTACGTCGTCAAGGTCTGGCCGCCCAGCGTCCGGAAGATCGTCACCAACAAGGTCACCGACCCGTACTCGGTCGCCCTGACCGCGAACTCGGAGCGCAGCCTGGTCGTCGACCTCGCCGACAAGTCGCTGGCGCCGAGCGGCTGGTCCTCGTACCGCAAGCCCAAGGCCGTACCGCTGAACGACGCCCAGATCCAGGAGCTGCACATCCGGGACTTCTCGGTCGAGGACAAGACGGCCAAGCACCCCGGCACCTATCTCGCCTTCACCGACAAGGCGAGCGACGGCTCCAAGCACCTGCGGGAGCTGGCGAAGGCGGGCACGTCGTACGTCCACCTGCTGCCGGCCTTCGACATCGCGACGATTCCGGAGAAGAAGTCCGACCAGGCGGCCGTCGACTGCGATCTGGCCTCCTTCCCGGCCGACTCCGACAAGCAGCAGGAGTGCGTGGCGAAGATCGCTGCGAAGGACGCCTACAACTGGGGCTACGACCCGTACCACTACACGGTCCCCGAGGGCTCGTACGCGACCGACCCGGACGGCACC
The DNA here is from genome assembly GCF_044453205.1 of Streptomyces sp. NPDC051738. Classification (NCBI taxonomy): domain Bacteria; kingdom Bacillati; phylum Actinomycetota; class Actinomycetes; order Kitasatosporales; family Streptomycetaceae; genus Streptomyces; species Streptomyces sp. NPDC051738. The sequence continues at coordinate 188,666 of NZ_JBITCM010000016.1, forward strand.
GGCCGTACGGTCGAGTTCCGCAAGATGGTCAAGGCGCTGAACGACGACGGGCTGCGGGTCGTCATGGACGTCGTCTACAACCACACGACATCGAGCGGTCAGGCCGACACCAGTGTCCTCGACAAGGTCGTCCCCGGCTACTACCAGCGGCTCCTCGCGGACGGTTCGGTCGCCAACAGCACCTGCTGCTCCAACACGGCGCCCGAGAACGCCATGATGGGCAAGCTGGTCGTCGACTCGATCGTCACCTGGGCCAAGGAGTACAAGGTCGACGGCTTCCGCTTCGACCTGATGGGCCACCACCCGAAGGCCAACATCCTCGCGGTCAGGAAGGCTCTGGACGCGCTGACCCTGGCCAAGGACGGCGTCGACGGCAAGAAGATCATCCTGTACGGCGAGGGCTGGAACTTCGGCGAGATCGCCGACGACGCCCGCTTCGTGCAGGCCACGCAGAAGAACATGGCCGGCACCGGCATCGCGACCTTCTCCGACCGGGCGCGGGACGCCGTACGCGGTGGCGGGCCCTTCGACGAGGATCCCGGCGTCCAGGGTTTCGCGTCCGGGCTGTACACCGACCCCAACCCCGCTGCGGACAACGGCACTTCGGAGGAGCAGAAGGCCCGGCTGCTGCACTACCAGGACCTGATCAAGGTCGGCCTGTCCGGCAACCTCGCCGCCTATCGCTTCACCGACACCAGCGGCAAGGAGGTCAAGGGCTCCGAGGTCGACTACAACGGCCAGTCGGCCGGTTACGCGGACGCGCCCGGCGACGCCCTCGCCTACGCCGACGCGCACGACAACGAGTCGCTGTTCGACGCCCTCGCGTTCAAGCTGCCCGCCACGACGAGCGCGGCCGACCGGGCCCGGATGCAGGTCCTCGCCATGGCCACGGCAACCCTCTCGCAGGGCCCGGCGCTCTCCCAGGCCGGCACCGACCTGCTGCGCTCCAAGTCGCTGGACCGCAACTCCTACGACAGCGGTGACTGGTTCAACGCCATCCACTGGAACTGCGCCGACGGCAACGGCTTCGGGCGCGGGCTGCCGATGGCGGCCGACAACGCCTCCAAGTGGCCGTTCTCCAAGCCCCTGTTGGGTTCGGTGAAGGTCGGCTGCGAGCAGATCGAGGGGACCTCGGCCGCGTACCGGGACCTGTTGAAGATCCGCTCGACGGAGTCGGCGTTCTCCCTCTCCACGGCCGGCCAGGTGCAGTCGAAACTCTCCTTCCCGCTGTCCGGCAAGGACGAGACGCCCGGCGTGATCACCATGCGGCTCGGTGATCTCGTCGTAGTCTTCAACGCGACCCCCGGGAAGCAGGAGCAGCGCGTCGAAGCGCTGGCCGGCGACGGCTACCGGCTGCATCCGGTGCAGGCCTCGGGCGCGGATCCTATCGTCAAGTCCGCGTCCTTCGACGGGAAAACGGGCACGTTCGCCGTTCCGGGTCGTACTGTCGCCGTCTTCTCACGGGCCCTCTGATACGGCACTAGCTTGAGTGGGGCGGACTCGATCACCGGGTCCGCCCCACTCGTGCGTATGCGTATTCGGGGGCAGGCGACCATGGACGGTTGACGATGGACGGTTACGACAAGCAGTCGGGTACGACCGTGATGGTCGTCGACGACGTCTCGGCCAGTCGCTATGCCATGGGCGCCGTGCTGCGCCGGGCGGGCCACGACGTCGTACCGGTGGCGAGCGCGGGCGAGGCGCTGAGCGAGCTCGACGTGCGGCTGCGTGCGGGCGCCCTGCCCGATGTGGCCCTCGTCGACGTCGGTCTGCCCGACATGAACGGCTTCGAGCTGTGCCGACGGGTCAAGTCCCGGCCGTCCACGGCCGCGCTGCCCGTCGTCCACTTCTCCGCGATGGCCCGGGAGGCGGTGGACCGGTGCCGGGGTCTCGACGCGGGCGCCGACGCCTATCTGACGGTGCCCGCCGAGCCGAGCGAGATCCAGGCCGTCGTCCGGGCCGCCGTGCGCGGGGCGCGTCGAGGTGTCGCCGCCGAGACGGTCGCGCACCGGCTGACGGTGCTGTCCGAGGCGATCGTGGCCGTCCAGACCGCGCGCTGTCTGGGGGAGCTGGCCGACGCCGCCGCCGCGGGCGCGGCCCGGCTCGTCGGCGCGCCCGCCGTCGTGTTCGTCATCGGCCCGGACGGCGAAACGCATTGCGGTACCTCGCGCAGCCGCCTCGCTCTGCCCGACGTCAGTGCCCACGAGTCGGTGGCACGGCTGATCACGCGGATAGCGGAGGGCTGGGGCGGGCGGACCGGCGTGCACAGCGTCGTCGTCCCCGCGCCGCTGTGGCCCGCGGGCTTCTTCAAGCCCGGCGTCAACGAGGACGCCAGCCTGGTACTGGCGCTCACCCGGGAGGGCGGTGCCCAGGTGTGCATTGCCACGCAAGCACGTCAGGCGACGGTACCTGCAGCGCCCTTAAGGGGCGCGGGACTGTATCGATATGCGGCTCCGCCGCGATGGGGGTCCCCCCGCTCGAGCGAAGCCGAGAGTGGGGGAGCGACCAGCCACAACGAACCCGCAGACGACCGACGGCATCCCGCGGCACTTCCTATCTCGGCACCGCCCGCGGAGCGACCCGCGGAGCGCCTCGCACAGGCCACCGCCCTCGCCGCCGAGCCGCTGCTGATGTACCAGGCGGAGCGGGACATCGCCCTCACCCTCCAGCACAGCTTCCTGCCCCAGCCGCACCGGCTGCCCCATCTGCAGGGCGTCGACCTCGTCGTGCGGTACGTGCCCGCGTCCCGGCAGGCCGAGATCGGCGGGGACTTCTACGCCGCCCTGCGCACGGAGGAGGGGGTGCTCACGGCGGTCGGGGACGTCGTCGGGCACTCGCTGGAGGCGGCCACCGTCATGGTCGAGATGCGGCACGCGCTGCGCGCCCACTGCGTCGAGGAGAGCGACCCGAGGGCGCTGGCCGAACGGCTCGACCGGATGCTGCAGCACTACCACCCCGACGTCACCGCCACGGTCTGCCTGGCCCTGGTCGACCCCGGGACCGGGCGGGTCCGGATATCCAACGCGGGCCACATCCCGCCGCTGCTCGTGCGGGCGGAGGACAAGGCCGAGTACGTCCCGGTGGACGGCCCGCTGCTCGGGCTCGGCCTGGACCGGCCCGTGCCGAGCGAGCTGGTGCTGGCCCCGGGGAACCGCCTCCTCATGGTCACCGACGGCCTCATCGAGACCCGGGGCATCGCCCTCGCCACCTCCATGGAGCAACTGCGCACCGCCGCCTCCGACGCCCCGGCCGGCCTCGACCCGCTGTGCGACACGCTGCTGGGCTGCTTCGGCCGGGACCGGGAGGACGACATCGCGATGCTGGCGCTGCGGTTAGGGTGAGCGCTGCTGACCTAGAACAGGAGTGCTCCTCATGCCGCAGATCACCGTCGACCATTCGAAGACGATCTCCTTCGACCGGGAGGGCTTCGCCCGGGACCTGCACACCGCGGTCGTCGAGATCGCGGCGGCCAAGCCGGAGGCGTGCAAGACGCAGTTCCGGGCCGGCCAGTTCACGGCCTTCGGCTACGAGGACCCCGAGGAGCAGGGCCACGCGGTCGTCCATGTCACGCTCGGTCTGCTCGCCGGACGCACCGACGAGACCAAGGCCAGGCTGACCGAGGCGGTTCTGGAGCTGCTGCGCAAGCACATCGAGAACGACGGCACCGTGCTGCACGGCTCCGCCGAGGTGCGCGACCTGGACCCGTCGTACCGCAAGTTCGAACGCTAGGGCCTGCCCCGGCGGGCTTCAGGACGCCAGCGAGATCAGCCGGGTGACCAGGTCGCCGAACGGACCGTCGCCCGGCTCGTCCTTCAGCATGCGGCGCAGCAGCTTGCCCATCTCCTCGTCGTGGGCGGCGCTGACGGCGGCCAGTGCGGCGAAGTCGTGCACGAGCTGGACCTCCAGCTCGGCGCGCGGGATGCGCCGGCCGTCCAGCCAGATCAGCGCCGTCGACTCGGCGAGCGAGATCCAGGAGCGGATGACCAGCTCCAGACGCGCGGGTGGGTTCTCCACGTTCAGATGCGAAAGGATCTGGACATACGCGGCCTGCCGTACGGAGTCGATGAGGGCGCTCGTCGCCGTCGAGCCGACGGCCGGTCCGCCGCGCATCAGCGCCGAGAAACCGGGCCCGTGCTCGTCGACGAAGTCGAAGTAGCGCCGCATCACCCGCAGCAGCCGCGCCCCCAGCGGCCCCTCGCGCGGCTCCACGAACCGATCCGCCAGCTCCTCCGAGGCACGCTTCAACGCGGCTTCGTACAGGCTGAGTTTGCCGGGGAAGTAGTGATAGACGAGCGGCCGTGAGATGCCGGCGGCCGCGGCTATCTCGTCGATGGAGACGTCGTCCGGCGAGCGTCGGCTGAACAGTTCGAGGGCAACGCCGATCAACTGCTGGCGCCGCTCCTCGACTCCCATTCTTCGCCGTACCCCGGTAGTCATGCGAACACCTTACCGATCGATTCCGGCCCCGAATGGACCGGACCGATCACGGGCGTTCACATGTCCAGTACGAGTCGATCACCTCGCGCCCGCGACACGCAGATCAGCATGGAGTCGGCCCGCTCCCCGTCCGTCAGCAGCTCGTCCCGGTGGTCCACCTCGCCCTCCAGCACCCGCTGTTGGCAGGTACCGCAGAAGCCCTGCTCGCAGGAGTACAGGGTGTCGGGCAACTCGGCGCGCACGGCGGCCAGTACGGTCGAGTCGGCGGGGACGGTCAACGTCCGCCCGCTGCGTCGCAGTTCGACCTCGAAGGCATCGCCTCCCGAGGCGCGGGGCTGGAACCGCTCCAGGTGGACCCGCGGAAGCCGCTCCTCCACCGCGGCCATCAGCCCCTGCGGACCGCAGCAGTAGACGGCGGCACCCTCGGGCACGCCGGCGAGGAGCGCGTCGAGATCGGGCAGCCCCTCCACGACGGTCACACGGTCCCGGCCGAGCTTCTCGACGTCCTCCACGAACGGCATGGACGCCCGATCGCGCCCGCAGTACACCAGCCTCCACTCGACCTCGTCGGGCAACGCCCGCAGCATCGGCAGGACCGGCGTGATCCCGATGCCGCCCACGACGAAGACGTACGACTCGGCTTCGACGAGGGGGAAACGATTCCGCGGCCCGCGAACCTCCAGCTCCATGCCCTCCCGGACCTGCTCGTGCACCTCGCGCGAGCCGCCCCGCCCGTCCGGGACCAGCCGGGTCGCCACGGTGTAGGACGAGGTGTCCTCGGGGTCCCCGCACAGCGAGTACTGCCGCACCAGCCCGGACGGCAGTACGAGGTCGAGATGCGCGCCGGGCTCCCAGCGCGGCAACTCCCGCCCTTCCAGCCGTAGTCGTACGACCCCCTCGGCGACCTCCTCGCGCGCGGTCACCAGCAGACGCAGCGCCCGTGACCTCGGCCGCCCGGAGACCGGTTCCTCCAGGGCGGGCATCGGCCACAGCGGCGAGGCCTGGATACGGCGCCGCATCGCCCGCCGGGCGAGCAGGGCGGCACCGGCGACCACGGCGACGGTCCGGAGCTTCGGCATCAGGCGGCACCCTTCGCGGACTTCTCGGCGGCCTCGGCGGCCAGCGCGGCGGGGGAGGAGGTCAGGTAGGCGACGGCCTGTTCGGTGCAGCCCTCCTGCGAGGGGTGGTAAGCACGGCTCAGATACCGGGGTATGGACCTGAGCATGTCCCCGGTCGCGGGGAGCGTGCCGCGCCTGCCCCGCACATAGAAGTCCTTGAAGGTGGCCCGGCCGTCGACGAGCGTCGGATCGTTCTCCATGAAGAACCGCGCCCCGCGCTGCCACAGGAAGACAAGAACAGTGAACGCGGACGCCCAGGTCCGTACGCGCCGCCGGTAGCTCCCGTCGACGTGCATGAACAGCTCGAAGGCGACGGACCGGTGCTCGACCTCCTCGGCACCGTGCCAGCGCAGCAGATCCAGCATGGTCGGATCGGCGCCGCGCCGGTCCAACTCCTCGGCGTTGAGCACCCAGTTGCCCAGGAAGGCGGTGTAGTGCTCGATGGCCGCGATGATCGCCACCCGCTCCATCAGCCACCAGCGGCGCGGCCGCCCCGGCGGCAGGGTGCGGTCGCCGAGCAACTTCTCGAAGAGCCAGTCCACTTGGGCGGTGTACGGCGTCGGGTCCAGCCCCAGTTCCCGCAGATGCGGCAGCACCTCGTCATGGGCCTGCGAGTGCATCGCCTCCTGCCCGATGAACCCGATGACGTCCGCGCGCAGCCGCTCGTCCCGGATGTACGGCAGCACCTGCTTGTACACATGGACGAACCACCGCTCACCGGCCGGCAGGAGCAGATGCAGCACGTTGATGGTGTGCGTCGTGAAGGGATCCCCGGGCACCCAGTGCAACGGGGTGTCGTCCCAGGAGAAAGACACCTTGCGAGCCTTGAGGGGCACCTGGTCCTGCGTATTGGACATGGCGTCAATGTACTGACGGGTAGGTCCCGGGTGAACCCCTGTGCGCGGGCTTATTTACGCGATCGTCAGCAACGGCGCTCCCGCCGCTGCCGAGCTCAGCCCAGCCCGCTGATCGAACGCCCGCTCTCCAGCGTGCCCTTCAACTCGGCCTGCGCACCCTGCTCGGCCCGTACGATCAACAGGCTGCCCCGGGACGTGCCCTGGACACCTCCCGTGGCCCGGATCGACTCCGTGTCGCGCGTGCCCGCCGCCAGCAGGTACCACTCGCCCGTCTGCGCCTTCCACAGCACCCCCGCCAGCACATGCGGATCCCGCGCCCCGCACGCCGCCACGTTCTGGCCCTTCGCCACCACCGCCGCGTGGGTCGCGCCCGGCGTCCGGAACTGGGCCAGCACCCGCTCGCCGCCACCCCGCCAGGTCTCGGCACGCGTGCACAGCCATTCCGCCGAACCGGTCCCGTCGGGCAGCGCCTGCCGTGCGTACGCCCAGGCGTTGACCGTGCGCACGCCCGCCGAGCGCAGCGCGCCCAGCCAGCAGGAGTACGGCGCCCAGGTGCGCAGCGCCGCCGCACCGTCCGCGTCCTTCACCGCCCCGGGGCGGCCGGTGGTGAGGCGGGCCGGCACCAGCTCCGCGAGGTCGGTCAGCAGCCGGGTGCCGGTGCTGTCGGTCAGCTGCAGGGCGTTCCACGAGGTGCAGGTGCCGCTCTGCTGGGTGCCGGGGCTCGCCATCGGCGAGGTCACGCCCTCGGTCACGGTGAGGTCCATCGCCCCGGTGCGTGACTTCAGCAGATCCCGCTCGGCCGCCTTCTTCACCCAGGGCGCCAGCAGATAGCGGACGTTGCCGTCGGCCCGGCTCAGCACCACCGCGCTCGCCTCCGCCCGGCCCGCGCCGTCGACCCGGGAGAAGTCCAGGGCGGCGCCGGCCGTGCCGTCCGCGGGCTCGGCGTAGCGGGCGATGCGCAGACCGTCGTAGAGGATCACCACGCGGGCGTTGTCGACGGTCCCCGCGTACAGCAGGTGCGGTGCGCCGGGCGGGCCGCCCGCCGGGGTGCCCGGGGTCGCCGAGACCTGGACCGTCTCGCCGGGGCGGGCCCATACGGCGAGGGCGCGGCGCAGCAGGGCCGAGTCGCCGGCGAGGTCGCCGCGCGCCGGCCACACGGAGAAGTCGATGCGCGCGGAGGACTGCCAGGCCAGCGCGGGGACCCTGGTCAGCTGGGCCGGGTCCAGGGCGGCCTCGGCCGCAGGGTTCTGGGCGTACGAGGGTGCGGCGGCACCCTCCGGACCCCAGCTCTCGCCGGGCAGGCCGAGCAGCGCCCCCGACACCAGCAGGGCGGCAGCGGCGGCGAGCGCGGCCTTCATGTGCTGCCTGCGCCGCATCAGGTCGGTGGGCCGGGCCTGGAGCGAGCAGGGGTCGAACTCGGGTGAGTCGAGCAGCGCGTACTGCGCGGGAACGGCGTCGGCCTCCTCCAGCGCCTCGTCCACGTAGTCGACACCGGCCGCGTCCAGCACCTCGCACACGTCGGCGTCCGTGAGCTTCTCCAGGCCGCGCAGGACGTAGGCCGCCCGCGCCGGGCCGGACAGCGCCGACAGCCGCTGGTCCAGGGCGAGTTCGTCGGCGCCGCCCGACCGGGGGAAGAGGCGCAGGCCCCAGATCTGGGGCAGCAGGGGCGGCAGTTGGGAGCGCTTGGGCCAGGCCAGGCGCTTCAGGGGCCGGTCCGCCTCCAGCGCCGTACGCAGGACGCGGAGCCGCAGGAGGGCGTACCCGGGGTCGCCCTCGCGGCCGGTCGACTGGGCCGGGATCACGGGCGTCGCCGTCGTCCGGCCCCGGGGCAGCGCGCGCTGGGTGAGGGAGTGCGCGGTCACCACGCGCCGGTTGCGGCCGAGGCTCGGCGGCAGCACCAGGTAGGCGAGCCGGACGAGACGCGGGTAGTGCTCGACGAGCGCGGCCTCGGCCCGCTCGACGTCGACGACCGGGTCGTCCGAGGCGGGGGCGGGGCGCGGGGCGACATCCTGTGACTGCACGTTCAGCAGAACGAGCGAATCGTCGGTTGGTCACCGGCACACGAACAGCCCAGTGCCCAGGCTGCGAGAGGCCTGGCGAAGTCAACTCCGGTTCGGCAGCGCCCCCAAAGGGGCGCGGGGCTGCATCGATGTGCGGCTCTGCCGCATGGGCGCGACCAGCCACAACGGCCCCGCAGACGCCAGACGGCCTACTCGCGGCTCTCCCCGCGGAGCGCCCGCGCGTAATTCGCCATCGACCGCTGGTAGCGCGGCAGATGGGGCGCGAGGGCGCCAAGGACGAGGGACAGGCCCTCGCGGTCGCGTCCGAGGCTGGACAGGCACAGGGCGAGTGTCGCGCGTACCGCGTCGTCCAGCTCGTCGGACGGGGCGTCCAGTTCGGGTGTCAGCAGCTTGACGCCCTCTTCCGCCTGTCCGATGTTCCTGAGCGAGCTGGACAGCTGGATCCTGGCCCGCCGTCCCTTGTAGCCGGTCAGCCCTGCTGCGAGAGCCTCCCGGTACAGCGGCACCGCCTTGTCCGAGTGGCCGGTCGAGTCCCAGGCGCAGGCCTGCTCGAACGGCCCGAGCGGGCTGTCGTCGGGCAGTTCGGCGACAAGGGCGTCGACGACCGCCCGGAAGTCGGCCGCCTCCGCTTCGGCGTAGGTGTCGAAGGACGCCCATACGGCGGTCACGCGGTCTTCCCAGTCCTGGTTCACCGGCCCACACTCGCACATCCGTACCCGTGAGAACCTCGGATTTGAGCGCATCGCATGCCACAGCCGTATGTGGGATGAGGGCCCTGCCGGGGCTCTGTGCGGCATGGACCGGAGGAAGACATGAGGTTGACCCGAACCTGGCTCGCGCTGACCGGCGTGGCGGCGGTAGTGGCACTGGCGGGCTGTGGATCCGGCGGGGACAGCGAGGCCGCCGTTCCCAAGACGGCGACCGGCAGCCTCGAACACCTGGCCGCCGAGGTGAAGTGCAAGCCGAACATGCAGACGGACGCGGACGAGATCCGGCAGGCCCTCTGCAAGAACACCGCCGGAAAGTTCGTCCTCGCGACCTTCGCCACCGACCGGGGGCAGGCGGAATGGCTCGCCGGCGCCAAGGACTACGGCGGCTACTACCTCGTCGGCCGCAAGTGGGTCGCCATCGGCGAGGAGAAGACGGTCACCGGGCTGCAGGGCACGCTCGGCGGGGACATGCAGGAAGGCTCCGAGCACATGAATCCGGGTGGCAGTCACAACCGTGGCAGCCACGACGGCTGAGGGCGCGGGCAAGCGAAAGCCGGCGGTGGGAAATCCCACCGCCGGCTTCCTAGTGGTTCAGGACTACTGGCAGTCCTGGCCGCTGTTGATGCACTGGACCACCTGGTTCATCGTGTTCTCGTCGAAGAAGTTGATGAAGTCGTTGTGGTCGGTGATCGCCTTGTGCAGCTGGTCCGGGAAGCCGTCCACCGCGAACGGGTTCACGACCTGTCCGTTCTGGATCTGCGGGGCCGGGACGTCGTAGACCAGGCGGGCCTGGAGCTGGGGGATGGCCTGGAAACCGTTGGCACAGCTGCCGTCCGCCTCGACGAAGTCGACGTGCGTGCGGTGGTTGGCGCTGTCGATGTTCTGGCCGTCCCAGCAGCTCTGGAAGAAGGACGTCCGCACCACGGAGCTGCCCTCGGGGCAGATCGGGTACTTGTCCGTCAGCTGCCGGTCCTCGAAGCCGGTGCAGCTCCAGTTCGTGTTGGCGTTGGCGAGGCCGTTGGTGAAGGCCTTGGCGTCACCGGTGATGATGCGCAGGGCCTGCGGCATCGCGACGACGTCGCTCGTCTTGTTGCCGACGAACTTCAGCTGCGCTTCGCTGGCTTCGAGGATCTTGCCGATGTTGCCTTCTGCACCGCCACCGAGGTCGTTCGCGTCGAACTCGTCCGTCCCGTCCTGCAGGCGCAGCACCGGCCAGTAGTACGACGACTTGTCGCCCTGGTTCTGGCAGCTTGTGTCGGCCTGGAGGAACTCCTGGTCGCTGGTGAAGGCGTTGTTGTCCTGGTTGCCGACGTAGTCGTGCGTGTGCTGCGCACCGTTGTCGACACCTGGAGCGACGATGATGTTGTCCGAGTTGTGGTTGTCGTTCCCGTTGGTGCCGCAGCTCGTGGTGAAGGTGCCCGTCGAACCACCGTCACCGTTCGCGGCGAGACCGTTTCCGTTGACACCCTGTGGGCCGCCGTTCGGCTGGACCGTGGTGATGTCCACGAAGTCCTCCGCGACCGGACCGTTGACGACCTGGTCCTGGTCGTTTCCATCCTGGCCGCCGTCACCCTGGTTCTGACCGTCGTTGTTCTGGTCCTGACCGTCATTGTTCTGACCGTCGTTGTTCTGGCCGTCACCGTTGCCGTCGTTGACCTCCGGCTGCTCGGCCGGGACGCCCTGGCACTGGGCGAACTGGTCGAGTCCCTGCGGGCGCTGGCCGCCGGCTCGGTTGATGTTGATACCGATCCGGTCGAGCGTCGCCACCCGCTTGGACTTCAGCGGGCCAAGAATGGCGTTGTTGACGAAGTTGGCGTCCCCCGCCTGGGCCTGCCGCGTCTCGGCGAGACGCGTGTAGGCATCCGTGATCTGCCTGTCGAGCAGCGCCAGCTCCTTGGCAACGCCCTGGCGCGCACTCCGCGGCACGTTCGTCAGCTTCTGGCCGACGTCCGGGCAGTTGATCGTCGCGACCTGGGCGTTCGTGGACTTCGTCTGGTTGTAACCAGAGTTGTCCTCGTGTGCCGAAGCGTAGAAGTTGGCCCATACCAGCCCGCCCCCACCGAGCGCTAGGGCTGCCGATGCGGCTATGGCCTTGGTGGCCAGCGGCGTACGGCGTTTTCTTGTGTTGCGTCCCATGGAACTCCTCTGACTTCCTTTTCCGGGGCATCGAGGGCGCCCGACAGGAGTGAAGCGGCGCCCATTCATACGGAGGGCGTCCCAGGGGTGTTCAGCCGTCCCGGAAATTGTTGAGAGATTCGTGAGAACGCTGTGTGCTCAACAGCCCCGGAAACACCGGCAGTTGTTGATCCCGCACGGCGGGTGAATGACCGGGTCCGTTTTCACCGGCCGTGGTCGAGATACGCGAGAACCGCCAGCACGCGACGGTTGTCGTCGTCCGACACCTCCAGACCCAGTTTGGCGAAGATGTTGGCGGTGTGCTTGGCGATGGCCCGTTCCGTGACGACGAGCCGGTCGGCGATCGCCGCGTTCGTCCGCCCCTGCGCCATCAACTCCAGTACCTCCGTCTCGCGGGGCGTGAGCCGGGCCAGCGGCTGGTCGTCGGCCGCGCGCCGGGACAGCAGCTGCTGGATCACCTGCGGGTCCATCGCGGTCCCGCCCGCCGCGACACGTCGTACGGCGTCCACGAACTGCTCCGCGTCGAACACCCGGTCCTTCAGCAGATACCCCACCCCGCCACTGCCGTCGGCGAGCAGTTCCCGCGCGTACAGCTGCTCCACGTGCTGCGAGAGGACCAGCACCGGCAGCCCGGGCTTCTTCCTGCGGGCCTGAAGCGCGCACTGCAGCCCCTCGTCGGTATGGGTCGGCGGCAGGCGTACGTCGACGACGGCGACGTCCGGCTCCAGCTCGGCCAGCGCCCGCGCCAGCTCGGGGCCGGTCTCCACGGCCGCCGCGATCTCGAAGTCGTAGGCCTGAAGGAGCCGGACGAGTCCGTCGCGCAGCAGGAACAGGTCTTCTGCTAGGACAACGCGCAAGGAATCTCCATGGTGACCATGGTGGGGCCGCCCGCGGGAGAGCTGACGGCCAGGACGCCGTCGAATGTACCCAGTCGCCGCTCGACTCCGGCGAGCCCCGAACCGGCCCCGATCGCCGCGCCGCCCTTGCCGTTGTCGGTGACGGTGATGCGCAGCATGCCGTCGCCGTCGGTTTCTGCCGCGTGGTGCACGTCGATCCAGATCCGGTCGGCGCCCGCGTGCTTCACGGCGTTGGTGAGCACCTCGCTGACCGCGAAGTACGCCGCCGACTCCACGGGCGCCTCCGCCCGCCCGGGCAGCTCCACGTTCACCTCGGTCGCGACCGGCAGCCGCAGCGCCAACGCCCGTACGGCGTCGCCCAGTCCGCGCTCGGCGAGCACCGGCGGATGGATGCCGCGCACCAGGTCACGCAGCTCGGCGAGCGCGTCGACGGAGGACTGACGGGCCTGCGCGACGAGCTCCCTGGCCTTCGCCGGGTCCTTTTCGAGCAGCATCTCGATGGTGCCGAGATCCATGCCCATCGCCACCAGCCGCGCCTGCGCCCCGTCGTGCAGATCGCGTTCGATCCGGCGCAGTTCGGCGGCGGAGGTGTCGACGGCGTCCCGCCGGGTCTCGGTCAACACCCTTACCCGCTCGGCGAGTTCGCCCTGGTTGGAGCCGAGCACGGCGCGGGTGAGGCGGAAGTGGGCCCGCAGCAGGGGAGCGGTGTAGAAGTGGGCGACGAAGAGCAGCGCGAGGCCCAGGGCGCCGGCGCCGAGCGCGGACGCCTGCCCGGTGACCGGCACGAAGCCGTACCAGTAGGTGCCGCCCCCGACGTCCGTGAAGACCCGCCACAGCCCGGCCGCGATCGCGAACCCCTCCAGCGGATAGAAGAGCAGCACGGCCGGCAGCAGCGCGGTGAGGAACCCCGCCGTCATGTCGACCGGCAGCCACCTCAGATCCCGGCACGTCGCCGGGTCGCGCAGCATCCCGAAGGTGCGGGTCCACGGATTGGCGCCCTTCGGCATCGGCCGGTACGCCGGCGGTATCCGCACCCCGCCCCACTCGGCCGCGAGCACCCGCCGCCAGTCCGCGAACGCCCGTACCCCCGTCAGCACCCATGGCGTCGTGACGATGCCGACGCCGATGGGGATGAGCGCGATGGATACGAGGGAGAGCACGAAGCACAGCACGGACCCCGGCAGCGCGATCAGGGCCAACGCCAGCCCTCGCACGGCCGCAAGTCCCATGCCCCGCGCCCTCGTTCGTCCGCTGCCGCCGGTGCCGCTCTTCGTGTCGATGGTCATGGCGTCAGTCTGGCCGAGGGCAGGGACGGGGGTCACGGGGCCGAACCCCCGGATCAGGAGGTGGTGCCAGGTACACCCCCGTCGGCGCCGGTGTCGCTGGTGTCGCCCGCGAGGACCTTCGCCTCCACCTCCGGATCGAGACCCTTGGCGGACCGGTCCTGCCGCATCGGCGCCGTACCCCCGACGTCCCGGAGCCACTGCCAGGTGTCGGCGACGGTCTCCTCGACGGGACGGCAGCGCAGCCCGGTCGCGACGGCTCCGGACACGTCCGCGCTGTGCAGGGCGTCGTGCATGTCGCTGCCCGGCGGCACCCACACCGGCAGCTGCGTCCACGGCTCGATCCCGGCGTCCAGGATCACCTCGGGCTCGGTCCAGCGGAGTTCGGCGGTGCCGCCGACGGTCGCCACGCAGGCGTCGAGCAACGTGCCCATGGTGGCGTGCCCCTGAGGTGACATCAAGTTGTACGGTCCGCTCAACTCCTGCTCCACCGCTCCCAGGATCCACTCTGCGAGGTCGCGGCCATCGACGTACTGGAGCGGAAGATCCCGCGGCCCCGGCGCCAGCACCGGCCCGCCCCGCTCGATCCGCGTCAGCCACCACGGCAGCCGGCCGACGTTCTCGTACGGCCCGATGAGCAGCCCGGCCCGCACCAGCACGGAGCGGTCCGCGCCGAACTCCTCGACGGCGGCCAGCTCGCCGCCCCGCTTGTCGCGCGCGTAGTCGGTCTGCTCCGCACCGGCTTCGGCGCCTTCGACGACGGGCGCGTCCTCGGTGTACCCGGCGGGCGGGGCCCACTCGTACACCGAGCAGCTCGATACGTACACGTACCGCCCGGCTCGGCCCCGCAGCAGCCGCGCCGAGTCCCGTACCGCACGCGGCGCCGCCGACCAGGTGTCGACGACGGCGTCCCAGTCGCCCTCCGCCGCCGCGAGGGCGGCGAGCCCGTCGGGCGCGAGGCGGTCACCGTGCAGCGTCCGCACCCCGGCCGGGGGAGCGTGCCGCCCCCGATGGAAGACGGTCACGTCCCAGCCGCGCCCGAGGGCCGCCTCCACGACGGCCCGTCCCGCGAACTCCGTACCACCAAGAACCAGAAGTCTCATGCCGCCGACTCTGCACGGTACGGGCGCGGGACGGAACAGGACTCTGCCGTCAGCAGAAGACCCGTGGGGGAGCAACCGGGGCGGTCAGCGCCCGACCGGCGGGGCGTACTGGTACCCCACCCGACGCACGGTCCGGATGGTGTCCCGGTGCTCGGCGCCCAGCTTGCGGCGCAGCCGGGCGATGTGGACGTCGACCGTGCGGCCGTCGCCCACGTGCCCGTACCCCCACACCGTGGTGACCAGCTGGTCGCGGGTGTGCACCCGGTAGGGGTTGGCCACCAGATGGGCGAGCAGCTCGAACTCCAGGTAGGTGAGGTCGAGTTCACGCCCGTCGACCGCGGCCGCGCGCCGCACGGTGTCGACGGTGACGAGCGGGTCGCCCCCGGAGTCACGGACCGGCGGAACCGGTGCGACCGGCGGGTGCTGGTCGGCCGGGACGAGCACCAGATAGCCGATCATCGGCGGCTGCCCCGGCAGTGTGGGCAGGGAGTGCTGGGGAGCGGGCAGCCAGGTGGCACCGGGCGGCAGGAGGTCCGCGACGTCGATCACCTCGTCCCGGTCCACGGCACGCAGATGATGCCGTGAGCCGTTCGGGGCGGGGGAGTTGAGCGTGGGGGCGGAGGACAGAGAACGAGTGGTCGCCATGAGAGGTCAGCTCTTTCGCGCGAGAGGTCCGTTGGGAGACGTACGTCGTTCGCGCTGGCCGAAGGCCGAGGAGTTACGGCTTTACAGGGCCCGCGCGTTCACCGCGCGGCAACACACCCGGTCGAAGTCGTGGTGCTGACGGGAAGGCCAGAAGGGCTCGAGGTCATGGCGACCTGTCGCGGAGTACTTCTGGTAGCTGGCCATGCCCCCATTGAAGCAGACACCTTCCATGCTCAGGACCCTCCTCTCACCACTTGGACGATTCCTTGACGTGAAACGGACCCGGTCCGCTCCCGGTGGAACCCATGCACAACGAAATCAGGGGGGCGCCCACCGACCTGGCGGGTGCCCCCCTCAAGCAACTACCGGGTGGCTCAGACCTGGCCGGCCTTCTCCAGCGCGGAGCAGCAGGTGTCGACGATCAGACGCGTCACGACGTACGGGTCGACGTTGGCGTTCGGACGGCGGTCCTCGATGTAGCCCTTGCCGTCCTGCTCGACCTGCCACGGGATACGGACCGAGGCGCCACGGTTGGAGACACCGTAGGAGTACTCGTTCCACGGGGCGGTCTCGTGCAGACCGGTCAGACGGTCGTCGATGCCGGCGCCGTAGTTCTTGACGTGGTCGAGCGGCTTGGAGCCCTCACCGAGCGACTCGCACGCGGTGATGATCGCGTCGTAGCCCTCGCGCATCGCCTTGGTGGAGAAGTTGGTGTGCGCACCGGCGCCGTTCCAGTCGCCCTTCACCGGCTTCGGGTCCAGCGTCGCGGAGACGCCGAAGTCCTCGGCGGTGCGGTAGAGCAGCCAGCGGGCGACCCACATGTGGTCGGAGACCTCCAGCGGGGAGACCGGACCGACCTGGAACTCCCACTGACCGGGCATGACCTCGGCGTTGATGCCGGAGATGGCGAGACCGGCGTGCAGGCAGTTGTCCAGGTGCGCCTCGACGACCTCACGGCCGAAGATCTCGTCGGCGCCGACACCGCAGTAGTAGCCGCCCTGCGGGGCCGGGAAGCCGCCCTTGGGGAAGCCGAGCGGGTAGCCGTCCTGGAAGAACGTGTACTCCTGCTCGATACCGAAGATCGGCTCCTGGGCGGCGAACTTCTCGGCGACCTCGGTGAGCGCGGCACGGGTGTTGGACTCGTGCGGCGTCATGTCGATGTTGAGGACCTCGCACAGGACGAGGATGTCGTCGCCACCGCGGATCGGGTCGGGACAGGTGAAGACCGGCTTGAGGACACGGTCCGAGGAGTGGCCCTCGGCCTGGTTCGTGGAGGACCCGTCGAAGCCCCAGATCGGCAGCGCGTCCAGACCGGCGGGCTCCCCCGACATGATCTTCGTCTTGGAACGCAGCTTGGCCGTCGGCTCGGTGCCGTCGATCCAGATGTACTCAGCCTTGAAGGTCACGGGCCACATCCTTCGGGGGTGGGTCTAGGCGCACTTGCGGGTGCTGCGGCGCTGCGGCACTGAGGCGCCGCTCTTGATGCCCGCGAGCCTGTCAACAGGCGATTTCCCGCCCGTTGCTCGAATGTGAACCCCGTGTTACCTGGTAGTGGTGTGGCACGACTCACGCTGTGAGCGGCCGTGCAAAGTCGATACGGCGACATCCGGCACGACCGAGGGGGACGGCCGGGCCGCTCGTATGCGATGGGGATGAGGACCGCGCACCCCCGCGGCGCCGCGGCCGCCCACGGCGGCAAGGCGTGCGGCGTTGGCGCGTACCCCCGCGGCGCCGCAGTCGCCAACGGCGGCAAGGGGACGCGTCGGGGGGTGTCCGCCCGCAGTGGCCGGCGTCAACACGCAGCACCCTCTTGGTCTAAGTCCAGCCGCCGGTCCGAAAACGGACACCCCCCGACGCGGCCCCGACCCACCCACCGAGACCCAAGGCGCTACGCGCACCCCCACCAAACCCGCACAGGCCGCCGCAGGCATCAACGCGCACTCCCATACCCGCACGCGGGCCCCACCGCCCGTGGCCGCGAGCAGCGGGACCCTCCCCCATCACATACGGCGTGGTTATCCGCGCATCACCCCACCTTCTCGATCACCGCCCGGCGGATCAGGAACTTCCCGGCCTCACGAACCTGCTCGAAGGCCGCGTTGTTGAGCAGCACACAGCTGCCGGACACCGAAGTGACCTCCACCGTCGTGGACTTGTTGTTGTCCAGGTTGGTGACCTTCAGCTTCGTACCGGCCGGGAACTGGTTGCTGGACGCCGCCGGCGCACCGCCCTCGCCGGACAGCGTGACGGTCGAGCCGTTGCAGACCTGCTCCCCCGAGGCCGCGGCACCGCCGGCGGCGTCCCCCTCGCCCGCAGCGTCGCCGGCGTTACCGGCGTCCCCCGCATTTCCGGCGTCCCCGGCGTTACCGGTGTCCCCGGCGTCCCCAGCGTTGCCGGTGTCCCCGGCGTCCCCAGCGTTGCCGGTGTCCCCGGCGTCCCCAGCATTCCCCGCGGGAGCGCTCGCCTGGGAGTCCTGAGCCGACTCCCCAGCAGCGCACCCGGACGCTTCCTGCTGGACCTTGATCTGCGCGATGACGGCCTCGCGGTTGGCGATCCGCGCAGCGGACTGCGCATCCGGATTGGCCTGCTGTCCCTCGATGAACCGCTGATTGTTGCCGAGCGCGGTGGCGAGCCCCTGGCAGACACTCGACTCCGCGGCGGACTTGACCGTCGGTGTCTGCGAGGCGTTCGAGGTGCTCGCCATGACGAAGGCGCCACCTCCCGCCACCGTCGCCGCACTCACCAGCAGCGCGATCTTCTTCTTCGTACCGACAGTTCGCCTACGCGACATGCGCGCCTCCTGAGAGGTAGGGGAGCGTACGCCGCTATGTACGAGATGCCGAACGAGGTTACTCAGCGGTTACAGGAGTCACCGAAGTAACCTGCGTCACAGCCGAGTCGGGGACCTTCAGCCCTTACGGGACAGAGCGTCCTGGACCGCCTCATCGGTGCGCGCCACCACGGCCGTACCGTCCTGCGCGGTGATGATCGGCCGCTGGATCAGCCTCGGATGCTCGGCCAGCGCCTTCACCCACCGCTCCCGCGCACTCGCGTCCCGGGCCCACTCCTTGACCCCGAGCTCCTTGGCGACGGCCTCCTGGGTCCGGGTGATGTCCCAGGGCTCAAGTCCGAGCCGGTCCAGTACGTCCCGGATCTCGTCCTCGGTCGGAACGTCCTCCAGATAGCGGCGGACGGTGTAGTCGGCCCCCTCGGCGTCGAGCAGGCTGATGGCGCTACGGCACTTCGAACAGGCCGGATTGATCCAGATCTCCATACGACCCACGGTATCCCGGCGGTCTCTGTTCGAATTTGCCGCCGCCTCACGCGCATCGCGCGAACCCTGTGTGACACGGTGACAGTTTCGTTGCTGACCAGCGGACTTAGTGAACTTCCGAGGCCTGCCGAGGCCTCCTGATTGTCAGTGGTGGGCAGTAAACTGGAGGCAGTGTTCGAGAGCGTCACCGGGGAAACCCGGCCGGCGCTCGACCGCGACAGGAGGATGCCTGTGCCCGCTGCCGCACTGAAGCAGAAGCCGACCCGCAAGCCGTTGCCCACCCAGTCCACCGCGAAGCACCCGGTCCTGCTCGACCTGCCGTACGCGCCCATCGAGAAGCGGGTACTGCCGCCGGGCCGGCCGCGCGAGTGGTACATCACCCACAACCGCCGTCTCAAGGCCATGCGCCTCGCGATAGCGCTGCTCGACTCGGGCGTCTACATGCCGAACCAGGCCCGCAACGAAACGATCCGCGGCGCCGCGGAGATGATCGGCGTTCATCCGCCGTCGGACACGACGTGTCACATGGTGCGGGCGCTGATGCGGTACGCGCGTTAACTGTGGCGCCGGGTGCGGTCTCTTTTTTGGGCGGCACCCGGCGTTGTCGTTGCCGTGGACTGGGGGCTGCCGCCCCCAGACCCCCGCTTTCGGCCCTGAAGGGGCCTCGTCCTCAAACGCCGGACGGGCTGGATTGCCGGGACCGGCGTCCAGGATGCCCCCGCCACTCCACCGAACCCCTGCCCCCTACCCCGCCAACTCCCGCTCCAACGGCGTCCGAAACCGAGGCGTCACCCGAACTGCCCCCACCCTCGCCTCCGCTGCCCCCACCCACCCCCACAACCGCTCCGCCTCCACCCCGACCGCCGCCTCCACCGCACGCCGCTCCGCACCCCCCAGATCCTCCAGCAACCGCCAGACGATCTCCCCGTCCCCCCGCTGGGCCCACCCGCCGACCACCCGCCCGTTCCACCACACCGTCGGCCCCACATTGCCGCTGCGGTCGAACAGCGACGGCCACAGCTCCGGCGCCAGGTACCACTCCCGCCGCTGCCACCCCATCGCCGTCGGGTCGAGCCCGGGCAGGAGTGCCGCCCACGGCTCGGCGGGCCCGGCCACCGGACCGGCATCGCCGTCGACGACGTACCCCGTCCCCTCGTCGAGGGACACGGCCTGCGCCTTGATCGCCGCGAGGGCCCGGCGCACCTCCGTCACCCGCCACCCCGTCCACCACTTCAGGTCGGCCTCCGTCGCCGGTCCGCATACCGCGAGCCAGCGCCGTAGCAGCTCCGACTGCGCCTCGGCCACGTCCAGTTCGGGATGTTCGGGTGCGGGTGCCCACCGGAACTGCGAGGACGTCCAGGAGCCAAGTGGCCGCCCGCGCACCACCTTTCCCTCGACGCCGAGCACCCGCAGCAGCCGTGTCGAGACGGTGTGCACGCCCTCGTAGCTCTTCCCGGCCGCGTACGTGAACTGCTCGCGCAACCGCGGCTCGTCCTCCGCGAGTTCGGCCGCCGTCGCCTGCCCGCGCCGCGCCAGCGCGGCCAGCGCCGACTCCTCGACCTCCGCCAGCCACGCCGCATCCGGCGCCCCCGCCTTCGCCATGTCCTTGACCAGCGAGGCCCGCTCCCGGGCGGCGACCGCGAGGCCGGTGGAGGCGTGCACGACGGCGGTCAGCTCGGTGGGGAACACGAACACGGTGTGCCGCATGCCGTGCATCCGGACCAGCGCCCGGTCCTCGTACAGCGCCCGCTCGGTCCGGGCGACGGTCTTCGCGGGGTCCGCCAGCCGCGCGCCCACGGCCAGGTACACGGTCGCCGGATCGGTGCCGTGCAGCGCGACCAGCGACTCGGCGACCTCGGCCGGACTCGCCGCCCGGGCCGCTCCGGCCAGCCGATGCCGCAGCCCCAGCCGGGCCCGCCGCTCCGCCACCCCGATGTACCGCAACCCGTCACCCATCCCGGCCTCCACCCGTCACGCGGTCACCTCGTCCCGCACCCGCACCCGCACCCGCATCCTCTCGGACGCCACTGACAACGGTCCGCCACCGGGACGGCCACCTGCCGGTTCACCCGATCGCCGTACCCGGCATGCGCATGCCCCTCGGCCCGCCTTCACTGCGATCAGAGGGTGGCGAGCCGTGTGAGCGGGCGTGGCAGCGGGAGGCGCGATGGACAGCCAGGGCGTGGACGGCATACGACAGCCACCGCCCGGACGGCCTACGACACCCGGCGCACGGGTCGGCCGGACCCGGACCCGAACTCTCGTGACCGCCCCCACCGCCGCCGCCACCCCCGCCGACCGTGCCCTGCGCGGCAAGGCCGCCCGCAAACGCGTCCGCCGCTCCGCGCACGGCGCCCAGCTGCCCTCCGTCGACCGGCCCGACCCCGTCGCCGTACTGGAACGCCAGGGCCGCGACCGGATGCCGGAGCTGCTGCCGATCAGGTACGGCCGGATGGCGGCGTCCCCCTTCGCCTTCCTGCGCGGCGCCGCCGCCGTGATGGCCGCCGATCTCGCCGCCGCCCCGCACACCGGCCTCACCGTGCAGCTGTGCGGCGACGCCCACCTGCTCAACTTCGGCCTGTACGCCTCCCCGGAACGCGCCCTCCTCTTCGACCTCAACGACTTCGACGAGACGTACCGCGGCCCGTTCGAGTGGGACGTCAAACGGCTCGCCGCCTCGGTCGCCGTGGCCGCCCGCGAGATCGGCCACCCGGAGGCCGGGGTCCGCCGCGCGACGCGGGAGGCCGTGGCCGCGTACCGCATCGCCATCCGTAAGCTGGCCCGGCTCGGCGAACTCGACGTCTGGTACACGCGCATCGACGCCGACGAACTGCTGCCCCTCGTCCGTACCGCCCGTGACCGCCGCCGTGTCGAGGCCACCCTCGGCCGCGCCCGCCGCCGCACCAGCCTCCAGGCCTACGGCAAGCTCACCGACGTGGTCGACGGGCGCCGCCGGATCATCCAGGACCCGCCGCTCATCGAACCCGTGGGCAACTCCGACATGGCCTTCCTGCGCAAGATCTTCAGCGACTACCGCTCGACCCTCTCCGAGGAGCGCCGCCGCCTCCTCGACCGCTACCGCTTCGTCGACGCCGCGCACAAGGTCGTCGGCGTCGGCAGCGTCGGCCTGCGCTGCTTCATCGTGCTGCTCGCCGGACGGGACGCCGACGACCCGCTGTTCCTGCAGATCAAGGAGGCACGGCAGTCCGTACTGGAGGAGCATCTGCCCAGTGGGCCGTACGTTCACCACGGACATCGCGTCGTCGCGGGCCAGCGCGTGCTGCAGGCCGCCGGCGACATCTTCCTCGGCTGGATGTCCGGGCCGCAGGGCCGCGCCTTCTACTGGCGTCAGCTGCGCGACATGAAGGCCTCCGCGGACGTCGCCGGGATGAGACCCGAGGACCTCCGGTCCTACGCCCGCCTGTGCGGCACCGCCCTCGCCCGGGCCCACGCCCGCTCCGGCGACCGTATCGCCATCGCGGCCTACCTCGGCAACGCCGACACCTTCGACCACGCGGTCACGGGGTTCGCCCTCTCCTACGCCGACCAGACAGCCGCCGACCACGCGACGCTGGGCGCGGCCGTCGAGGCCGGGCTGATCAGGGCCACGCCCGGGATCTGACCGGCTTCCTTCCGGCACCGACGACGCCTGCCGAACTGCCGTACCGGGAAAAGAAGATGCACGCCGAGTGACCGCATCCCTACCCTGGACACGCGTAACGGAGCTGCTCACGCCGCTTTCCGCAGGGCGGGGGTCACCCTGCGGACTCGGGGCTACTCTCTACGCACCGACGGACGGTCGCCCCTCCCCAGCGCCCCGTCGAGACATCGATCACCGCTCCAGGTCCAGCACCAGATCCAGAATCAGCACCAGATCCAACCCACGCTCACGGAGGCCCGTGATGGGCACCATCGTCATGGCCGGGACTGTCGTCCTGGTGATCTTAGGATTCGGAAACCACAACTACTGGCTGGCCGCCGTCGCCGTGCTCTTCCTGTACCTGCGGTACGGCCGGGACGCCTCCGCGCCGAGCGGGGGAGCCGGGGGAGGGTCCTCGTCGGGAGGATCCATGCCGTCGGACTACCGGGCGTACCGCGACCGCCGTGACATGCAGGCCAAGTGGGAGCGCCGCTACCGCCGCGAGCGCCCGCTTGAGTCCCGTCGGCAGGAGCGGGAGAAGAGCAGCTGAGACCAGCTCCGGTGGTAGCCCGAGGGGGCGCCCACGGTCACAGGCCGGGGGCGCCCCACACCGGGAACCAGCGGTTCAGGTCCTGCTCGATCCGCAGGTCGTTCGCGAGGGCCGCCTTCACCCGCAGCTCCAGCGGGTTGTCGCGGCGTTCCGCCGTGCCGGGCAGGGGCGCGAAGGGATAGAAGGTGCCGCGCTTGTAGAGATAGACGAGGGCGAGGCGCCTGCCCTGGCGCTCGTCCTCGAACCCGGCCAGCGAGCACAGCAGCTGCGGCCCGAAGCCGTTGACCTCCATCGCGCTGTTCACCGCGTGCAGGTCGTTGACCAGCTCCGGCAGCTGGTCGGGGGTGCGCCGGGAGACCAGCCACGAGTAGCCGTAGCGGTCCCGGGCCAGCTCCACCGGCCGTCCGTCGCGCTCGGCGTCCGCGTCGAGCAGCGCCTGGACCTCGCGGTGGGTCTGCTCGAAGGCCGCGCCCTCGACCGCGGCGAAGCACACGGCGCCGTTCCCGGTCGGCCTGAACCCGGCCGCCGCCTCCAGCGTCACCGCCGCCGACGGCAGCCCGAAGAGCTGGTCGAGGTCGGGCGCGACCGGCTTCGTACGACCGAGCAGAATGTCCAGCAGCCCCATGCTCACACCCCTCCGGGAGCCGTGGTCTCGCCCAACTCGACGGAGATCCGCCCCAGTTGTTCGAGCCGCTGCTCCAGGCTCGGGTGGGTCGAGAAGAGCTGCCCGATGCTGGGCCCGCGGCCCAGTGCCGGAGTGAAGTAGAAGGCGTTGAAGGCCTGGGCCGTGCGCAGGTCCTTGGTCGGGATCCGGGCGATGTCGCCGGAGACCTTGGTGAGCGCGGAGGCCAGCACCGAGGGGCGCCCGGTGAGGAGCGCCGCGGCCCGGTCGGCGGCCAGTTCCCGGTACCGGGACAGGGCCCGGATCAGCAGGAAGCTGATCGCGTACACGGCCGCCGACACTCCCATCACGGCGGCGAAGATCACGGCGGTGTTCTGGTCCCGTCGCCCGCCGCCGAAGATCTGCGAGTAGAAGGCGAACCGCACGATCAGCCCCGCGATCACACCGAGGAACGAGGCGACCGTGATCACGGCGACGTCCTTGTGCGCCACGTGCGACAGCTCGTGCGCGAGCACCCCCTCCAGCTCGTCCGGCTCCAGCCGGCGCAGCAGCCCCGTGGTCACACAGACCACGGCATGATCGGGATTGCGCCCGGTGGCGAACGCGTTCGGCATCTCCATGTCCGACACGGCGACGACGGGCCCCGGCATATCGGCGATCGCGCACAGCCGATCGACGACCCCGTGCAGCTCGGGATACTCCTCCCGCTCCACGACCCGCCCCCGCATCGCGAACAGCGCGACCCGGTCCGAGAACCAGTACTGCGCCCCCAGCAGCCCCGCCGCCACGACCACGACGAGCACCCAGGACTTCAGCAGCACGATCAACGCGGCCACGAACGCCACGTACAACAACCCGAGCAGAAACAGAGTGACCCCCATACGGGCGGTCAACCCCCGATCACTCCGGAACCGGCTCTGCATCTCGCATCACCCCGCGCGCACTCAGGCACTCGTCCCACTGCCCAGTGTGCACCCGGTGACGCCCATGAACGGGTCGCGATCGGCCCTAGGACCAGCAAAGGCCCCGGGCCCGGCGGACGCCTAGTAGGCCCCGCGGAAGTTGATGTACCCCAGCAGAACGATCAACGCGGCGACGCAACCCAGAACGACCACCGTGGACACCCACCCCGACCGGCGCTGCCGCCGTGCCACATGATCCGGATCGGCCCGGAACGGCACCGGACCGGGCGGGTTCTCCTTCCAGCGCGCGGCGAGCATGCGCGCCCGCGCCGAGGGCTCCTTGTGCTCGGCGTTGTCCGCCCACTTGATGTCGAATTCGCGCTCGCCGTCGTCCTGTTCGGACATCCCCGTTGACCCTTCTCGAACAGCAGTACCCCTACCTTACGACGGTGCCCCGCCCCGGGGGAGGAAGTCCGCGAAGCCCGGGAGACCGCCATCAACCCGCGTCCGGCTCGTTCGGAGGCTCCTCCGTACCGCAGTCCAGCTCCCGCCGTACCCGGCGCCAGGCCCTGATGATCCGTGGCAGCCTGCCGAGTACGTCGTCGATCTGCGCCAGCAGCAGCGTGACGCACCCGAACGCGGCCAGGACGGCCAGCGTGATCTCGTCCCATCCCACGACGGACCCCCACCCTCACTGGTCGAGCAGGCCACGAGCGGCCAGCCAGTCGAGGGCGGCCACGCCCAGCCGGTCCGGCGCCTCGAGCAGCGCGGCCTCCACGGCCGCCAGGTCGGTCAGCGCCTCGGGCGCATCCGACCGGTCCAGCGGAGCGAGCCGCGCCATCGCCGTGCGCACGGTGCCGGGCCAGCGCGGCATGCCGAACTGGTCGGCGTCGAGGGCAGCGGCAGATGTGGCTCTGCGCAGCACCCCCGTCCACCAGCCCTGCTCGCGCATGACCTTCACTGTGAACCAGACCCTGTCGTCGACGTTCTCCACGAACTCCTCGGTGGGTTCTCCGCCGGCCCGCAGGGTGAAGCCCGAACCGCCCGCCCACGGCAGGTCCACGTCCGCTGCGACGGCCTGGAAGGCGAGCAGCGCCTCGGGCCCGTTCTCCCGGGCGGCGAGCAGTGCCTTGTGGGCTCTGCGGTACAGGTCGACGCTCTGCGCGAGGACCTCACCGTTGCTCGGCCCGCCGTCGGCCTCACGGATCGCCTCCAGCGGCCCGTCCCTCCAGGCGACGGAGACGAGACCGACGGCGGCCGCGCTGACGACGGATTCCATGTCGTCCGCGTCGATGCCGCAGTGCTTCAGTACGTCGACCAGGTCGGCGCTGCCGACCGAAGGTGCCGGCGGGTCGGGTGCGGCCGGGGTGGCGTCGTTCTGCCGGCGCTCGATCACGACCCCGTGCTGCGCCAGATGCTCGAAGATTGCGTCCGGCCCGCAGTCGATGTGGTCGGTGTGGTGCCGTCCGGAGCAGTCCTCGGGGCACTCCGACTCCGCGCACAGATCCGGTTCGGCGGGGGCGGCCTTGTTGATCAGGTGATGGGCGAGCCGGTTGGCGACCGCCGCGCGCGCGGAGAACATCTCCAGGTTGAGCCGGAATCCCTCGTCCTGCAATGCGTTGTCCTCGGAGCCGACGGCCCCCGGGGGTGTGGGGACGTCCTCGGGGGCCCAGGCGTACGCCGACTCCAGGGACACGTGCAGCCAGGCGAGGGGCAGCGGTGCCACCGTCGCCTCACCGGCGAGCCGGGTGACGGCCTCGGCGGCCTCGCGCACCCCCTGCACCGCGGCCAGATACCGCTCACGTTCCGCCTCCCATACGGCTGCCTCGGTCCTGGCCCGCTCGGCGTCCCGGACCAGCCGGGCATCGCGTGACCGGCGTGCCAGCCGCACCAGCCGGGTGAGACACGGGCGGCAGCCGAACAGGCCGGACGTAGGTGTCGGGCCGAGCGGAAGAGCGGCTCTGTCCTCGCCGAACGGCTCGTCGCACAGACAGCAGTCCAGGGCACCGACCTGGCGGGACGTGGGCATGGCGGGCAGGGCGGCGCGGATCGTGTCATGGGCGTAGGAAGGGATGTGCATGCGCGGCAACTCCTTGGACGAAGGCGCTCCACCAGCGCCTTCTCCATGCTCACCTCGCCCGTCGAGCGCGAGTCACCGTTTGGCGGCCGGGCCAGGGAACTTGACGAAAGCTGACTCGGCCCTGGCCTGCGGCTTCTACGGTGTTGGCGGAACTTGACACCTCTGAACAGCGAGGAATCCAGTTGGCCGCATCCGACGCCTCACCCGAACCGGCCGGTCCGCACCAGGAGTTGGTCGAAGCGCTCCAGGAATTGCACCGCGCGGCGGGTAAGCCCAGCTTCCGGAAGGTGAGCACGCGCATCCGTGACCGGGACGACCTGTTGTCGGGAGCCAGCCACGAGAGCGTGCGGGCCGCCCTCAACGGCAGCCGCGTGTCGCGCTGGGAAACCGTTCACGACATCGTCGTGACCCTGGCCCGGCTGTGCAGCCCACCTCGGGACGAGGAGTCCGAGACGGCCAGGTTCCTGCCGCTGTGGCGCGCGACCGACGAAGGGGAGTCGGGCGCGCTGAAGTCCTTCCAGGAGCTCTTCCACGGAGGTTGGGGAGGCGAGGACGGCAAGTGGAACGCGGAACTGGTCATGGGCGCACTGCTCAATCCCTTCAACGCCATCGAGATCCATCCGTCGCTTGCCGTTCCACACGAACCACTGCTGTCCGAGGACGACTGGGTCCGGCTGATGGTGATGCACGTGGAGCAGCAGGGAGCCGAGCACGCGATGCGCGTCCTTTTGCACATGTTGAAGGGCGACTACGTGGGGGCCGAGGAGGGGGCACCCTACGGCTACCGCAATCCCGACCGGGAGGCCATGGAGGCGTCCGCGGCCTTCCAGTACGGCTGCCAGGAGATTCGCCGGCGCCTGAGCCGCGAGCCCAATCTCCTCGCCGAGTCGATCCGTGCCATGCGGGCCGACGAGACCATGGACCGGGAGGACCGGGCCGAGATGCTGGAGAACGAGTCGGACCTGAGCCTGATGCGTGAGGTGATGATCGTGGCTCCGGACACCTGGGACGAAGTGTCGGAGGAGGCGCATCACATGGTCTTCGGTTACCTGATCAGATCGATCAGCCCGGTGGGCCCGCTGGGCCTTCCCGATGCCGAACGCTTCCGTATCGTCTGGCGCGTGCCGGAGCAGCCGGCCGGTGAGCCGTCTGCGCCCGCCCGGGAGCCGGGCAGGCGGATGTCGGACGAGCGACGCGCCGGATGCGGCTACGACGCCTGACAGGTCCTAGCCCCGGAGCCACCAGTCGAGGACCACGACGGCGGCAGCGCCCGCAGACCCGGCGAGACTGAGAAGGGCACGGCGTCCAACTTCCCGCCACACCGAGTGGCGCGGCGTTCGAGGGCCGGGGGCGCTGATCTTGCTCCTGCGGGACACGGGGCCTCCTGTCGAGTGCGGTGGACGCCGGTCGAAGCCGGCTGCGGTCGACTGTGGACCGAGGGGAAGAGTGGCGTCCCGGCACCCGGGCGTGCCGGGCGGACCGTTCACTATGCTGCCTGTTCAGCGCCTCGGTGCCGGGTCCTCCCGGGTCGCCCGCTTCGGGTGCCCGGGTGCGGCGGGGACGGGGGAGTGGAGGGGGCGTTCCGTGGGTTTTGCTCGTGAGGAACTGCGCAGAGCGCTGTGGGAGTTGCGCGCTACCGCAGAGAAACGCTCCGAGCGGACACAGGCGCACCTACAGCGGCAGGTGCGCCATACGCGACTGCCCGGAACGGAGCGGTTCCACGGGCAGCGGGCGAGCGAGTGGGCGGCGGCCACACCGGAGGACTTCCGGCTGCCGAAGAACGCTGATGTCCTGTTGGCGGTTGTCGCCGTGTGGTTGTCCTGGGCCGGCCAGCGAACCCTGGACGCGGACGGCCGGGTCCGGCCGGAGTGGCTGAGGCATCCGGACGGCCGGTCCTGGCGCAACCGGTACGACGCGGCCGTCGGCGAGGCGAACGAGAGCCGGCAGTCCCGGGACGGCGGAAGCGCACAGGACGCCCGTACGGACGCCGCCGTCGCCGCCTATCTCCAGAGGCTGGTCCAGACACATCGCAGCCTGAACATGGACGTCCTCGGCGAGGCCGCGAGAGCCGGCGAACAGCCGCAGATCGGTTTGCGCGAGGTGTTCGAGGCGCCACTTCTGGCCTGGGAGTGGCCGCAGCGGCACCTCTCGGAACGGCTGGTGCGCGAGCTGCTCGAACGCGGGGAGCCGGGCGAACGGGACATGCCGAAGGAGGCCACGGGGCGGCGGCACCCGCGCCCCGAACGCCCGCCGCAGCCCGTCCTGGATGTCCTGGGTTCGGAGGACGGACGCCGTCTTGTGGTACTCGGCGACCCCGGGGCCGGAAAGACGACGCTCGCCAAGTACCTTGCCCTGGCACTGGCCGAGGGGCTGGACGTGGCCCCCTACGGTCTTCGGGCGCTGCGGGGCGCGATCCCGATCGTGGTGGAGCTGCGTCGGTTCGCCGACCCGCGATGGATCGGATCAACCGTCGAGGACTACTGGGCGGAGTACAACAGCGCCGAACGCATGGGCCTGCCCCGTGAGGTGCTGGACGATCTCCTGACCAACGGGCGGCGTCCGGTGGTGATGGTCTTCGATGGCCTCGACGAGGTCTTCGACCCCGCTCGACGTGCCGACATCGCCCGGCATGTCACGGCCTTCGCCCAGAGCAACCCGCACACACGCGTCGTAGTGACCTCCCGCCTCGTCGGCTTCCGCGCGGGTGAGTTCAGCCGCGCCGACTTCCGTGTGGCCAAGTTGCAGGATCTCACCCGAGGGCAGATCGACTCCTTCATCGGCCGTTGGTATGCCGCGGCCCAACCCGACGCTCCGGCCGAGGCAGCCCGCCTCGCACGTCGCCTGACCGACGCCGTGCGTGACTTTCCATCCGTCGCCGAACTCGCCGGCAATCCACTGTTGCTGACGATCCTGGCGGCCATCGGCCTCGGAGCCTCCATCCCCCGTGATCGCAGAGACGTCTACGAACACGCTGTCACGGTTCTGGCCGGCCGTTGGGATCGCGACGCCAAGCACCTGCGCCTGCCACGACATGCGCACCCCGACGTCGCTCATGCGCTCGACGAACTCGACGGCCGGACCCTCCAGGAACTGCTGGAGTGCATCGCCGCCCGTATGCAGGAGGGCACGGGCGGGTCTGCGGCCGACGAAGGGCCGCTGATCGCCCTCGGCGATCTGGAGCGGATGATCAGGGACTTCGTCACGGAGCTGGGCTACACGCTTCCGGTCGCCCGTACCGTGGCGCGCGCGATGGTCGAACGACTCCATGAGCGCGCCTTCCTCATCCATCCGTTCGGAGCGGAGACGTACGGCTTCGTCCACCGAACGTTCCTGGAGTACCTCGCCGCACGCGACCTGTCGCACCGCTGTCGGCAGTGGGATGACGAGCGAGTGATCGACTTTCTCGCCGACAAGGCGGTCGATTCCCACTGGCGCGAAGTCATCCTGTTGTTCCTCGGCATGATCAGCCGCGATGCCGAGGCTCTGCACGCCCGGTTCATCGCGCGTCTGCTGCGGTTGCACCGGCACGTCGGCGCGGCCCCCTTGTATCGCTCCGCCGGAGACACCGAGTTCCTCGATTTCGCCCTGCAGGTCCTCGCCGAGGCGCGCCGCATCGGCCGCCCGCCCGTCGACTCAGCCCTCACGCCCCAGCGGGCCGAGTCGTCGCTCGCTGTCCAGAGCGATGCGGTCGTCGACGCTGTCACCGCGCTGCTCACCGTACTTCCCGGTGTGACGTTCCCCCGGGCGCTGGTTGCCCTTCCGACGTTCCCAAGGTCTTGGAGCGGCCGCGAGCGCTTCCGGAGCTGGTTCTTGCCGCAACTTGTCCTGAGCGGCAGTCCCCGTGCGGCCGAGCTCGCCCTGGCGATGTGCCGCGATGCGCAGGAGGCCATGGCACTGGCTCGGGTCACATGGAACGAGACGGGGGCTGTCGCCGCGCGGGTGCTGGGAAGACGATGGGCCCACGAAGCCGGGGTCAGGGAGACGGTGAACGCCCTCGCGAGTGACGAGCAAGCGGTTCCGGCCGTTCGCGCCGAAGCGCTTCGGACACTGGCGGGGCACTATGCGGGAGACCCCCGTGTTCGATCGATATTGTTCGACGCGGCTCGCGCCGCCGACCTGGAGGCACAAGTGCGGATCGCGGCCGTGAATCTGGTCGCGAAGCACTGGTCGGGGGATCCCGAGACCCGGTCCATGCTCCTCGCCGTTGCCCATGAGCAGGGCGCTCATGCGGATGCCCGCATCGCGGCGCTGAGGGCGCTCGCGCGACAGTGGCCGGAGGACTCTGAGGTTCGACGCGCTGTGCTGGGGGCGGTCGGCGATCCGGAAGCGCGTATGCGCTGGGGTGCCTGGAAGGCGCTTGCGGAGCAAGAGACGGTCGGGGAGGAGGTTCGGCCGCTGGCGCTGACGGCCTTGGGCGACGTGGACCCGTACGTCCGGCAAAGCGCGTGCAAGGTGCTGGCAGCTCGTTGGCCCCAGGAAGACGAGGTACGGAAGGCCGTATTCGCCGCAGTTCGGAAGGGCCGCAGTGACGGGCTGTTCGCGAGCCTGAGCGAGCATTGGGCCGGGGACCGCGAAGCTCGGGAGATCCTGTTCACGGCCGCGTCCAACTCCGACCTGTCCGCGGACCAAAGGCACAGTGCGCTGTGGGCACTGGCCGATCAGTGGCCCGATGACGAAGAGGTTCGGCGGCTGATGTTCGACCTCACTCGCGATTCCGACGCCCAGCTCCGCTGGCAGGTCCTCGACGTCATGCAACCTGACGAAGAGGCGCGGCGCGCGGCGCTCGCCGCCACAGGCGACGTCGCGCCCCAGGTACGTCAGGCGGCCCTCGAGATCTCCGGGTGGGAGTGGCCGGGGCATCCCGAGATTCGGCAGGCACTGCTGTCAGGCGCGAGTGACGACGACAGTGACGTCCGCTGGTTCGCCGTGGAGACCCTTGCCCAACGGTGGCCCCAGGACGAGGACGTCCGGCAGGTTCTGCTGGCTGCCGTCGGCGACGAAGACGCGTACGTCCGGACGAGGGCCCTGCTGGGGTTGGGCGAGCGTTGGCCCGAGGATCCAGAGGCACAGCGTATGGTGCTCGCGGCCACGAGCGACCCGGACTCGTATGTCCGCAGTATTGCCTTGCAGGTGTCGAGTGACCGCTGGCCGGGGGACCGCATGGTCCGCGAGATCGCGCTCAAGGCCACGCACGACGCCGCGCCGGAGGTCGTGCTGACCGCCCTGTGCGTACTGGCGCAGCGGTGGCCGGACGACCCCGAGTCGCGCTCCGCTGTGGAGCGTTGCGTAGACGGACCGGTACGGATCGACGCGTTGAGGCTGCTTGCCCTGGTGTGGCCGGGGCACGAGACGCTTCGAACCATACGGCGAGTGCGGCAGCAGTCGCCGACCGAGGCGGCGGACAGGGCGACCTCGCAGCTCGTGGCATTCGTCGCCGCAGCCTCTTCCACAGGGCCGTCCACCGGCCCCGAGTCACTTCGTTAGCCGTCGGGACCGAGCCCCGGTATGCCGGAGGGCCGGCCCCCCTGTGATGGGGTGGCCGGCCCTCGCGTACGCGTCTGTCACACGTCGAAGTACAGCTCGAACTCGTGCGGGTGCGGACGCAGCTGCAGCGGCGCGATCTCGTTCGTCCGCTTGAAGTCGATCCACGTCTCGATCAGGTCCGGCGTGAAGACGTCGCCCTGGAGGAGGAACTCGTGGTCGGCCTCGAGGGAGTCGAGGACGGCCGGGAGGGAGGTCGGGACCTGGGCGACGCCCGCGTGCTCCTCGGGAGCCAGCTCGTAGAGGTCCTTGTCGATCGGCTCGGCCGGCTCGATCTTGTTCTTGATGCCGTCCAGGCCCGCCAGCAGCAGGGCCGAGAAGGCCAGGTACGGGTTGCCGGAGGAGTCGGGCGCGCGGAACTCGACGCGCTTGGCCTTCGGGTTGGAGCCCGTGATCGGGATACGCATCGCGGCGGAGCGGTTGCGCTGCGAGTACACCAGGTTGATCGGCGCCTCGAAGCCCGGAACCAGACGGTGGTACGAGTTCACCGTCGGGTTGGTGAAGGCGAGCAGCGACGGGGCGTGCTTGAGGATGCCGCCGATGTAGTAGCGGGCGGTGTCCGACAGGCCCGCGTAACCGGCCTCGTCGTAGAAGAGCGGCGAGCCGCCCGTCCACAGCGATGA
The DNA here is from genome assembly GCF_044453205.1 of Streptomyces sp. NPDC051738. NCBI lineage: Bacteria > Bacillati > Actinomycetota > Actinomycetes > Kitasatosporales > Streptomycetaceae > Streptomyces > Streptomyces sp. NPDC051738. The sequence continues at coordinate 221,065 of NZ_JBITCM010000016.1, forward strand.
GTGGATGTGCATGCCCGAGCCGTTGTCACCGAAGATCGGCTTCGGCATGAAGGTCGCCGTCTTGCCGTTGCGCCAGGCGACGTTCTTCACGATGTACTTGAAGAGCTGAAGGTCGTCGGCGGCGGCGAGCAGCGTGTTGAACTTGTAGTTGATCTCGGCCTGGCCGGCGGTGCCCACCTCGTGGTGCTGGCGCTCGACCTTCAGGCCGGCGCGGTCCAGCTCCAGGGAGATCTCCGCACGCAGGTCGGCGAAGTGGTCGACCGGCGGGACCGGGAAGTAACCGCCCTTGTAGCGGACCTTGTAACCACGGTTGTCCTCAAGCGCACCGGTGTTCCAGGCGCCCGCCTCGGAGTCGATGTGGTAGAAGGACTCGTTCGACGTGGTGGCGAAGCGCACGCTGTCGAAGACGTAGAACTCGGCCTCCGGACCGAAGTACGCGGTGTCCGCGATACCGGTCGACGCGAGGTAGGCCTCGGCCTTCTTCGCCACGTTGCGCGGGTCACGGGAGTACTGCTCGCCCGTGATCGGGTCGTGGATGAAGAAGTTGATGTTGAGGGTCTTGTCCCGGCGGAAGGGGTCCACCCGGGCCGTCGACAGGTCGGCACGCAGCGCCATGTCGGACTCGTGGATCGCCTGGAAACCGCGGATCGACGATCCGTCGAAGGCGAGCTCCTCGTCCGGGTCGAACGCCTCGACGGGCACCGTGAAGTGCTGCATGACGCCCGGCAGGTCGCAGAACCGGACGTCGACGAACTTGACGTCCTCGTCCGCGATGAACTTCTTGGCCTCGTCGGCGTTCTGGAACATCCAGCTCCTCCTACTCCCGGGCCCGTCCGCGCCGGGATGGTAGTTCGTTCGTGCGGCCAGTGCGGTGGCACACGCCGTCTTCGACCCTAGGGACGGGTGATTTCTCGGGCGTGACCCATTTGTTTCGCACACGTTAACCGGACATCCCGTACCGCACCCCACCTGTCCGTATCGCAAAACGGGCACAGTACCGTGGACGCGTGGACAAGAGGCAAGCAATCGGATCCTGGCTCTCGGGCCCCCGCGCCGCAGCCGAGGAAGCCGGTGTCGACTTCGGATACAGGGGTCAGCAACTGGGCCTTCCGGAGGAGGGGCCGGGCTCCATCGCCCGGCCGGGACGACGGCTCGGGGCACTCGCAGTCGACTGGGGCTTCTGCCTCTTGATCGCATACGGTCTGATCACCGACGGCTACGACCAGGCGACCGGAAACTGGGCCCTGCTCGTCTTCTTCCTGATGAGCGCCCTGACCGTCGGCACCATCGGGTTCACTCCGGGTAAGCGACTCTTCGGCCTCCGCGTGGTCGTCCTCGAAACCGGCACCGTGAACCCGCTGCGCGCCCTACTGCGCACGGCCCTGCTGTGCGTCGCGATCCCCGCCCTGATCTGGGACCGCGACGGCCGCGGTCTGCACGACCGGCTGGCGGGGACCGTGGAAGTGCGCATCTAGTACGCGTAGGACGAACGCGTCCAGCACTCGTACGACGAAGGGGGCGCCCGGAGTGATCCGGGCGCCCCCTTTCTCGTACGAGGCAGGTCAGCGAGCCTTCGGCCCGCCCTTCGGCAGCTTCATGCCCTTCGGCATGGGGCCCTTCGGCAACGGCATGTTGCTCATCAGGTCGCCCATGGCCTTGAGCCGGTCGTTGGTGGCGGTCACCTGGGGGCCGGTCAGCACGCGCGGGAGCTTCAGCATGGTGGTCCGCAGCTTCTTCAGCCCGACCTGGCCCTCGCCCGTGCCCACGATCAGGTCGTGCACCGGCACGTCCGCGACGATGCGGTTCATCTTCTTCTTCTCGGCGGCCAGCAGGCTCTTCACCCGGTTCGGGTTGCCCTCGGCGACCAGCACGATGCCGGCCTTGCCGACGGCCCGGTGGACCACGTCCTGGCTGCGGTTCATCGACACCGCGGGTGTCGTCGTCCAGCCTCGGCCGATGTTGTCCAGCACGGCCGCGGCTGCGCCCGGCTGGCCCTCCATCTGCCCGAAGGCGGCCCGCTCGGCCCGGCGCCCGAACACGATCGCCGACGCGAGGAAGGCGAGCAGCAGGCCCAGGATGCCGAGATAGATGGGGTGACCGATCAAGAAACCGATCGCGAGGAAGACACCGAAGGTGACGATTCCGACAGCCGCGAGTACAAGACCGATCTTCTTGTCGGCCCTGCGGGTCATCTTGTAGGTCAGAGCGATCTGCTTGAGTCGCCCGGGGTTCGCAGCGTCCGCTGCCGTGTCCTTCCTCGCCATGCCACGCAGTCTACGTGGCCTCGGGAGCGCCGACGACGGCAGTGTCCAGGAGGGGGTCAGGGGTGGACGGAGGTGGCCTGGTCCAGGACGCGCTGGGCCTCGACCCGGTCCTTGGCGCGACGGCGGTCCTCCAGTACGGACGTCCAGGCGTTGCGACGGGCGGTGCGCTGGCCGCTGCTCATCAGCAGTGACTCGACGGCACGGAGTGCAGTGGTGAACGACGGAATGGCGGTGGCGCGAACCGGCGCGGCCTGCATGGTGGAGGTCCCCCCTCGGGATCGGCGGCTTTGGTGAGTGGTGCACGGGGTGTACAACCAGGGTCACTGATTGGTGTTACCAGGGCGTGACCGACCGGTCAAACACCAATGAAGCCTTAATGCGCGGGCCCAAACTCTTGACGCGGCCCTGATAGCGCCCCCATCTGCGGGGACGCCTCAGAGCCGCGTCAACGGGTCTTTACCGAGGGGTAGTTGCTTGTGCGCGGATTCACACGCGCGCGGTGGCACTCCGTGCCATCAGACGGCCTGCGACGCGACGTAGGCACCACGCTTCTCGACGGCCATCTGGTACAGCCGTCCGGCGCGGTACGAGGAGCGCACCAGCGGCCCGGACATCACGCCGGAGAAGCCGATCTGGTCGGCCTCGTCCTTCAGCTCCACGAACTCCTGCGGCTTGACCCAGCGCTCCACGGGGTGGTGGCGGACGCTCGGGCGCAGGTACTGCGTGATGGTGACCAGCTCGCAGCCCGCGTCGTGCAGCTGCTTGAGCGCCTCGCTGACCTCCTCGCGGGTCTCGCCCATGCCGAGGATCAGGTTGGACTTGGTCACCAGGCCGAAGTCGCGGGCCTCGGTGATGACCTTCAGGGAGCGCTCGTAACGGAAGCCGGGGCGGATGCGCTTGAAGATCCGCGGCACCGTCTCGACGTTGTGCGCGAAGACCTCGGGGCGCGACTCGAAGACCTGCTGGAGCAGCTCCGGGACGGCGTTGAAGTCGGGCGCGAGCAGCTCGACCTTGGTGTGGCCGCCCTCGCGGCCGGCGGTCTGCTGGTGGATCTGGCGCACGGTCTCGGCGTACAGCCAGGCGCCGCCGTCCTCCAGGTCATCGCGGGCGACGCCGGTGATGGTGGCGTAGTTCAGGTCCATGGTGACCACGGACTCGCCGACGCGGCGCGGCTCGTCACGGTCGAGCGCCTCGGGCTTGCCGGTGTCGATCTGGCAGAAGTCGCAGCGCCGGGTGCACTGGTCGCCACCGATGAGGAAGGTCGCCTCGCGGTCCTCCCAGCACTCGTAGATGTTGGGGCAGCCGGCTTCCTGGCAGACCGTGTGCAGGCCCTCGCTCTTCACGAGACTCTGCATCTTGGTGTACTCGGGACCCATTTTCGCCCGGGTCTTGATCCACTCGGGCTTGCGCTCGATGGGGGTCTGGGCGTTCCTGACCTCCAGGCGCAGCATCTTGCGTCCGTCCGGTGAGACTGCGGACACGTCGGCTCCCTGTGCTTCGATTCGTCGGCGTACACCAGGGTACGCCCGTGTTTACTGAGCCCTGCGGTCAGGCCAACCCTGTCGGCCGAGGGCTCATTCCCGGTCTCAGACGGCAGCCGTCTCGATCTCCCGCGGCTTCGGTTCCGCGTTCTCCAGTACGTCCCTCAGGTGCCGCTCGACGACCGGCAGCACCTCGTCGATCGTGATGTCCCGGCCGAGCTCGGCGGCCAGGGAGGCGACGCCCGCGTCCCGGATGCCGCACGGGATGATGCGGTCGAACCACTTGTTGTCCGGGTTCACGTTGAGCGCGAAGCCGTGCATCGTGACGCCCTTCGCGACCCGGATCCCGATCGCCGCGATCTTGCGGTCCTCGCGCCGCTGGCCGGCGTTGGAGGGCGCGTACTCGGGGCCGTTCAGGCGCGGGTCGAACTCGTCGTCGGTGAGCCGCGGGTCGAAGTCCAGGGCGAGACCGCCGAGGGCGGGGCGCTGCTCCACCGGGTCGCCCAGGACCCACACGCCACTCCGGCCCTCCACGCGGGTCGTCTCCAGGCCGAACTCCGCACAGGTGCGGATCAGGGCCTCCTCCAGGCGCCGTACGTGCGCCACGACGTCCACGGGACGCGGGAGCTTCTGGATCGGGTAGCCGACCAGCTGGCCCGGGCCGTGCCAGGTGATCTTGCCGCCGCGGTCCACGTCGATGACCGGCGTGCCGTCCAGGGGCCGCTCGTTGTCCGCCGTGCGCCGGCCCGCCGTGTAGACCGGGGGGTGTTCGAGCAGCAGGACCGTGTCGGGGATCTCGTCCTGGAACCGCGCCGCGTGCACCCGGCGCTGCTCGTCCCACGCCTCCTGGTACTCGACGGCGTCCGCACCGAATCCGACCCGGACGAACCGCAACTCACTCACGGCAAGCGCCTCCCTCGAAGTGCCCTGGCAGCTCGTAAGGCACAAAGCGTGCCTACGCCACTGTACGACCGGCTCGTTCGGGTGATGCCCCCCGGCCCGCGTCAGCCCAGTAGGGCAATCCTCACACGATCGGATGAATAGGCGGCGAAATGTGCGATCGACTGCTTACTCTCCGCTACATTCGCGCCGTTCGAGAGGCCAAAAGGGCAGCTCACCGGCAATCCGGGCACTCGGCCGCCGTATGGCTTTGCGAGGCCCGAAAGGCAGGAGACCGCACCGCAGATGACGGAACGACCCGCGCAGCGCACTCCCAACCGACAGCTCGCCGCGCTCATCGCAGAAGCGGGATTCTCCAACGCGGGTCTCGCCCGCCGAGTGGACCAGCTCGGCCTCGAACACGGGCTTGATCTCAGATACGACAAGACCTCGGTCACCCGCTGGCTGCGCGGGCAGCAGCCGCGCGGCACGACCCCGGCCCTCATCGCCGAGGTCTTCACCCGGCGTCTGGGGCGCCGGCTCACCGCCCAGGACCTCGGCCTCGACGCCTGCGCGCCGGTGTACGCGGGGCTGGAGTTCGCCGCGACCCCCGAGGAGGCCGTCGACATCATCAGCGGCCTGTGGCGCAAGGACTCCGGCAGCCATGCCGAGCTCCGCAAGATCGCCTTCACCCCGGCCGGCCTCGTCGTGCCCAGCCGGGACTGGCTGATCGGCCGCGCCGACGAGAAGGTCGCCCGCGGCGAGCCGCTCACCCGCATCCCGACCCAGGGCCGCCCGACCGTGCCCCGCCAGCGCGGCCAGGCCGAGCGGGGGCCCGGGCAGAAGGTCACCGGCGGCGACATCGCCGCGCTGCGCTCGGTCGGCGAGCTGTTCCGCTCCCTCGACGACAAGTACGGCGGCGGCCACGCCCGGCAGGCCCTCGTGCGCTACCTGGAGCACGAGTGCGAGCCGATGCTGCGCGGCACGTACGGCGAGCAGACCGGCCGCCAGCTGTTCGCCGCCGCCGCGGACCTGACCCGGCTCGCGGGCTGGACGTCGTACGACATCGCGGCGCACGGTCTCGCCCAGCGCTACTTCGTGCAGTCGCTGCGCCTCGCGCAGGCGGCCGGGGACCGGGCGTACGGCTCCTACGTCCTGGTCACCATGAGCCGCCAGGCCGTCTACCTCGGGCACGGCCGCGAGGCCGTCCAGCTCGCGCGGGTGGCCCAGCAGGGCGTGGGGACCAGCGCGCCGCCGGTTGTGCAGGCCCTGCTGCACGCGTGCGAGGCGCGCGGGCACGGCGTACTCGGCGAGGTGCGCGCCTGTACGGCCTCCCTCGTGCGGGCCGAACGCGCCCTCGAAGCGGGGCGCCCCGGCGATGATGTGCCGTACTGGGCGCGGTTCTTCGAAGAGGCGCAGCTCGCCGACGAGTTCGGGCACTGTCACCGGGATCTGCAGCAGTTTCGCGCGGCGGCTCAGCATGCGGAGCGGTCGTTGCAGCTGCGTGCGCCGGTGTATGCCCGGAGTCGGTTGTTCTGCCGTGTTGTCCTCGCCTCTGCGCGCCTTGGGCTCGGTGAGCTCGATCAGGCCTGTGCGCTGGGTGCGGAGGCCGCGGGTGCTGCCGCGGAGATGCGGTCGGTGCGGGCGATCGAGTACGTCAAGGATTTCGAGCGGAGGTTGGAGCCGTATCGGGATGCGGCGCCGGTGCGGGGGTATCGCGACAAGGTCGCGGCATTCGGATAGGGCAGCGCCGTAACTCCGACCGGATGTATGCCCCTTGCGGCTTCGTTGTGGCTGGTCGCGCCCACGCGGCGGAGCCGCATATCGACACAGCCCCGCGCCCCTGAAGGGGCGCGGGGCGCCCCGTCGCCTTATGCCGCCGCTCGTAACGGTTCCGCCCTGTTCAGTGAGCCCGCCGCTCCCAGGTCCGTCAGGATCGCCGACGCGGCGCGGTGGGCCGAGTGGAGGGCGCCCTGGACCGTGCTGGTGTCCCGGTGGTCGCCGCACACGTACAGGCCCGCCATCAGGCGTACGGGGCGGCGCAGGTCGTGGGGTGGGCGCATCGCCGGGACGGCCTCGGGGGTGTGGTGCACGGCGAGCGTCTCCCAGCGCGTCGTGGAGGTGCCGTAGAGGCGGGACAGGTGCATCCGTGCGGCCGTGTCGATGTCGGGCGGCGGTGTGCCCAGGACCGTCGAGGAGATCAGGGCCCGGCCCGCGGGTGCGCGGGTCGGGTCGACCTGGCTGGTCACCGCCGTGTGCGCGACCGGGCCGCCCCGGTCGGCGTCGAGCAGGAGCGAGGCGCCGGTCGCGGGCGGTTCGTCGGTCGTGTGGTGGATGACCGTCACCGGGTGGAAGTCCGGTACGCGCAGGCCCGGCAGCAGCTCGGCGGCGGTGCGCGCGTCCGTCGCCAGCAGTACGGCCCGGCACCGTATCTCGCCGTGCTCCGCCGTGGTCACCGACGTCGTGGCGACCGACGTGACCCGCACGCCGGTGTGCACGGTGCCCGTCGGCAGCGCTCGCGCCAGCAGCTCCGGTAGCGCCTCGGCGCCGCCCTCGGGCACGCACAGCCGCCCGCTCGCGAAGGCGCGCAGCGCGAGGTCCGCGCATCGGCTGGACGTCGTCAGCTCCGGGTCGCACAGCAGAGCGGCGAGCAGGGGGCGCAGGAAGCCGTCGATCGTCCGCGCGGGGAGGCCCCGCTCGGCGAGGGCCTGCGCGGCCGGCGACTCGGGGCGGGCCAGCAGCCGTTCGACGGGCGCGGAGGCGAGGCGGGCGAGCGCGGCACCGAGCCGGGCCTGGTCGACGGCGGTGCCGAGCGGGGCGCTCGCGCGCACCCTCGGCAGGGTCGTCTGCCCCGGAACGCTCCATAAGGACGTCGACCGAGGGGCGCTCGCCAGGGCGCGTACCGCGTGGAGTGCGCCCCTCGCGCGCCTCGTGCTCAGCGAGATCGGTACGGCGCCCGCGCGGTGTCGTCGTCCGTCACTGTGCAGCAGGACACCGGGCGCGAAGGGGCGCAGCGCGAGTGCGTCGAGCCCTGGTGTCAGGCGAAGTTCGGGATACGAGGTCGACAGGAGCTGGCCGATCCGGTCGAGCCGGAACCCGTCGATCTTCTCGGTCGACATTCGGCCGCCCGCGTAGGGGGCGGCCTCCAGTACCGCGGTCGTTACTCCTGCGCTGGTCAGTCGATGCGCCGCGGAGAGTCCGGCGACCCCGGCTCCCACGATGACGACGTCCGCCTGGTACGCGGGCTCAAGCACGTGCCCCTCCTCGAGGTTGCGCGGCCGGTGGAGACGTCATGCCCCCAACGGGCTCCGGAGATACCCGAGTTCGGGACGAGGTTAGGGCCGTGATCGGTCAGGAACAGTCGCGCATCGACAGAGCACGGTCGCACAGTGGTCGCATACGGACACGGAGCGGAGCCTTCCCTTACCCGGCTGCGGATCGCCCTTTACTCCGACGCCGCCCGGATCGCCCCCTCGACCTCCGGGAACGCGAAGGTGAACCCCGACTCCAACAGCCGTGCGGGCAGCACCCGTTGGCTGCCGAGCACGTCCCCGGCCATCTCGCCGAGCACGGCCCGCAGCACCGGCGCCGGAACCGCGAAGAGGGTCGGCCGGTGCAGCACACGCCCCATCGCCGCGGTGATCTCACGGTTCGTCAGCGGATGCGGGGCGGTCACATTGAACGGGCCCGACAGGTCGTCCCGGTCGATCAGATGCCGGATGGCGGCCACCTCGTCGTGCAGCGAGACGAAGGACCAGTACTGCCGCCCGTTCCCCATCCGCCCGCCGAGTCCGGCCTTGAACAGCGGGAACAGCCGCCCCCAGGCCCCGCCCTTGCGGGCCACCACGAGCCCCGTGCGCGTGAACACCGTCCGTACGCCCGCCTCCTGCGCGGGCAGCGCGGCGCCCTCCCAGTCGACCACCAGCGAGGGCAGGAAGCCCTCCCCGGGCGGCGCGCTCTCGTCGACGGGCCGCTCGCCGGTCTCGCCGTAGTAGCCGATCGCGCTGCCGTTGACGAAGACCCGCGGGCGCTCCTCGGGCGGCAGCGACGCCATGGCCTTCGCGAGAGCCGTCGTGCCCAGCACCCGGCCGCTCCGCAGCTTCGCCTTGTACGCCTCCGTCCAGCGGCGCGAACCCACGTTGGCCCCGGCCAGATTGACCACCGCGTCGCATCCGGCGAGCCCCGCCGCGTCCACGGACCCGGCCTCCGGATCCCACCGCACCTCGTCCTTGGACATGGGTGCGCGGCGCACCAGCCGCACCACCTCATGCCCGTCGGCGCGCAGGGACGTCACGAGGGCGCTGCCGATGAGGCCGGAGGATCCGGCGACGGCGATTCTTGAATGTTCCATAAACCCCATCCTGCCTCTGACCACATAAGACCCCGGACAAGACCCCGGTCGGGTTTCGGTGCCCGAGATTTAGGGTGGCGCTCATGCCGCAGCTCTACCAGTCGCCGTACATACGCATCGCCCTGCCGGACGACGAGGAGGAGCTGTCCCTCCTCGACCGCCGCACATGGTCGTACCTACACGCGGTCATGCCGCAGCCGCGGCCGCCCTACCCGCCGTTCTTCGACGAGCGCCACGCCCCCGACGACCATCTGGTCGCCGAGCTGGACCGCCGCATCGTCGGCTTCGTCCGACTGGGCTTCCCCACTCCGCTCGCGGCCAACGCGCATGTGCGGCAGATCCAGGGGCTCGCCGTCGCCGACGAGGCGCGTGGACTGGGCGTCGGGCGGGCCCTGATCCGCGCGGCCGTCGAGGAGGCCCGGCGCAGGGGCGCCCGGCGTCTCACCCTGCGCGTCCTGGGCCACAACACGCCGGCGCGCAAGCTGTACGAGTCCGAGGGGTTCGTGGTGGAGGGGGTGCTGCCGGAGGAATTCTTCCTGGGCGGTCGGTACGTGGACGACGTGATCATGGGGCAGCGGCTCTGAGCGCTCACCGCGGGAGGTGACGTCAGGGCGGGCCGTGAGGGCGGGCCGTCAGGACGAGATGAGATCCCCCGTGTCCACGGGCGCCGTCGCGTCGGCCGCGCGCTTCGCGTCGGCGGCGACCTCGTCCGCCGTCAGGACGTAGCCGGTCTCGTCGTCGGAGGTGGAGCGGGCGAAGACGACGCCGAACACCTTGCCGTCGGTGGTCAGCAGCGGACCGCCGGAGTTGCCGGGGCGGACGGTGGAGCGGATCGAGTAGATCTCGCGGGTGACGGTGTCGTCGTTGTAGATGTTCTGGCCGGTCGCGCGCACGCGGTTCGCGACCGTCGCCGCCTGGAGGTTCAGGTCGCCGTCCTCCGGGTAGCCCGCGACGACGGCTGAGTCGCCGCGGTCGGCGTCGTCGTCGAACCGCAGGACGGGGGCGCGCAGATCGGGCACGTAGAGCACGGCCACGTCCCGCTCCGGATCGAAGAGGACCACCCGTGACTCGTACGACCGCCCGACCCCGCCTATACGGACGCTGGGCTCGTCGATGCCGGCCACCACGTGGGCGTTGGTCATCACGTGCCGCGGGGCGTAGACGAAGCCGCTGCCCTCGCGGCCCTGGGTGCCCGAGACGCCCTCGATCTTGACGGTGCTGCGCTTGGCGGCGTTCGTCGCGGCCGACGTGACGCTGTCGCCGGTGGGCTTGGCTACCTCGGCCGTCGACTCGTTCTCGAACGGGTTGAAGACCTGCGGGAAGCCCGCCTCGGTGAGGGCGGAGGTGGCCCGGGAGAACCAGGCCGGGGTGGTGTCCGGCATCGCGCCCTGCACCGTGCCGAGCAGCCGGGAGTCCCGGATCGCCGAGGTGAGCAGCGGGGAGGAGGACGCGGCGAGGACGCTCGCCGCCACCCACGACACGATCAGCACGGCCACCGAGTTGGCCACGGCCCCGCCGACCCCGTCGGCCACCCTGAGCGGTCCCCGGTCCAGCTCCCGGCGCAGTCGCAGCGCCAGCCGCCCCGCCAGCTCGTGCACCACCACGGCCGGGACCAGCACCGTGAGCACCGCCGTGACCGTCGCCTGGGTCGTACCCGGTGTGACCAGGTCCATCATCCACGGCAGGATCCATACGCCGATCACCGCGCCGCCCACGAAGCCGGCCAGCGAGACGCAGCCGGCCACCAGTCCGCGCCGGTAGCCGGATGCCGCGTAGGCCAGGACGACCAGCAACAGCAGGATGTCGAGCAGGTCCACGGAGCCGCCTTTCTCTCGGACCCCTTAGTACGCGCGCGAGGCGCCCGTTGATCAGCACACGCACACGCGCCGCCCGAAACCGGCCACGCTGCGTGCACCTGGAGAAACGCCCCGGACCAGGACGATGGTTCCACCGGGTGGCACACCACACATCGCGGGCGGACCTGATCCGTCGGACAGTAGGTCCATGCCTGCCTTCCGACGGGTCACCCGACGGGTCTTCCGGAGAACACGGGGGAGACGGAGACCACGTGCCGTGCGAATGCCTTGGGCTGCGCGGATATGGGGGGTGACGGGGGCGGACGCGGAGGCGGAGCAGGTGGGTGGCGCGTCGGGAGCGATGGGGGCGAGTAGTGGCGTGGCGGGGGTGGACGGGGCTGTGCGTGGTGCGGGGGTGGAACGGGACGGGGACAGCGCGGGCGTGGAGCCAGTGAGGGAGGCCGCGCTTGAACGGGGCGCGGAGCAGGGTGAGGAAGCTGGGCGCGGGTCGGGAGCGGGGCACGTAGAGGGGGCGGCGCGCGAGGCGGGGGCCGCGCGGGCGGCGAGGGACTCGGAAGCGCCGCATCCCCGGAGCCGGCGATCCCGAGCGCGGCCTTCAGTTGGCGGGCAGCGTAGAACGCGGCTGCAACCCGCTGTCCGGCGCTCCCGCCCTGGGCTGTCGTCCTTCTCCGGTCGGCGTTTCCGGTCGCGTTCCGAGGCTTCCGCCGATCGGCGTTTCCCCAGTCGGCCGCGGCCTTCAGCTGGCGGGCAGCGCAGAGCCCGGCTGCAACCCGCGGCTGCCCGGCACCCCCGTCCCGGGCCGCCGTCCCCCACCGGCCGACGTTTCCGGTCGCGGCCCGGGATTCCCGCCGGTCGGCGCTTCCGATTCCGGCCCGAGACTCCCGTCGCCCGGCGCTTCCGGCCTCGGCTCAAGCCTTCCGTCGCCCGACGCTTCCGAGCCACCGCGCCCCGGGCCCTCACCGGTCACCGCCTCCGCCCACGGCCCCGGCCCTTCACAGGTCGCCCCATCCCCACCGCCCTCCTCGTGCTCCTCGGCTGTCTCCCCGGACTGGCCGCCTTCCTCGCGTTGGTGCTGTGTGCGAGCGGGGTGGAGCGTACGGTCGCGGCGGGTGGGCAGGGGGCGGTCGTGGCGCGGCAGGTCGCCTCGTATCAGGCGCCCCGGCCGGACATCGTGCCGAGGGCGGCCTGGCTGGACGAGGACACCCGGCATGCGCAGCCGCCCCCGCGCTACGACGACGGCGTCGTCGCCGTCTTCGTCCATCACACCGACTCGCCCAACGGCTACGACTGCGCCGACGCGCCCCGCATCATCCGCTACCTCTACGCCGGCCAGACCGGCTCCCGGCACTGGGACGACATCGGCTACAACTTCCTCGTCGACCGCTGCGGCACGATCTACGAGGGCCGCGCGGGCGGCGTCGACCGTCCCGTCACCGGCGCCCACACCCAGGGCTTCAACCACCGCACCACCGGCATCGCCGCCCTCGGCACCTTCACGGCCGGTGTCGAGGTACCGAAGGCGATGACCGAGGCGATCGCCGCGCTGGCCGCGTGGAAGCTGGGGCTGTCCGACACGGACCCGCGCGCGAAAGTCCGCCTGACGTCCAGCAACAGCCTCAGCCGCTACGCCTCCGGCAGTACCGCCACGCTCCCCGCCCTGGCCGGCCATGACGACGGCTACATGACCAGTTGCCCGGGCGCCGCCCTCACCGCCCGCCTCCCCGAGATCAGACAACTGGCGGCACATCTCCAGGGCCGAAACACGGTGGTAGCGCAACGGCCATGAGCCCCGCCCGCCTCGCCTGCGCCCCCGGCGTCAGCGGCGTCCCCCGGCGTCACAGGCGTCCCCCGGCGTCACAGGCGTCGCCCGGCGCTCTCGGCGTCACCGGCGTTCCTCGGCGTCGCCCGGCGCTCTCGGCGTTCCTCAGGGCCCCCGCGGTCCCCCGGCACCGCCAGTGCCACCAGAGCCCCCCCCGCGTCAGCGGCGTCCCCCCAGCATCACCGGCGTCGCCCGGCGCTCTCGGCGTCACCGGCGTTCCTCGGCGTCGCCCGGCGCTCTCGGCGGTCCTCAGCGCCCCCGCGGTCCCCCGGCACCGCCAGTGCCACCAGAGCCCCCCGCGTCAGCGGCGTCCCCCCAGCATCACCGGCGTCGCCCGGCGCTCTCGGCGTCACCGGCGTTCCTCGGCGTCGCCCCGCGCCCTCGGCGTCCCCCAGCGCCTCCCGGCGTCCCCCCGGCACCGCCAGCGCCCCCAGCGCCCCCGGCGTCCCCCGACACTCCCAGTGCCACCACCGCCCCCACATCACCTGCGCCCGAGATAGACCCCCAACGCCCGCTGCAACACCTTCCCCTGGCTCCCCACCGGCAGCTCCCACTCCCCGAGGTACTCCACCGCCCGGCCGCCCGTCCCCGTCTTGAAGCGGAGTCGGCCGAGCAGCCGGTCCTCGGTGAGGGAGGGGGTGATGGAGCGCAGGTCGTACGTCTCGGCGCCCGATGCCCGGGCGTCGAGCAGCATGCGCCACAACAGCGCGCTGCTGGGCCGCAGTTGGCGCCCCCGGCGGCCGGACGCGGCGTACGAGTGCCAGACACGGGAGCCGACGCTGATCATGAGGGCCGCGGAGAGCACCTCGCCGTCGTATTCGGCGAGATAGAGCCGCAGCCGGTCGTCGTCCTCGGCGTTCAGGGCCTGCCACATGCGCAGGAAGTAATCCAGCGGGCGGGCCTTGAAGCCGTCGTGGGCGGCGGTCGCGGTGTACAGGCGGTAGAACTCGGGCAGGTCGGCGGCCGAGCCCCAGGAGACCCGGACGCCCGACGCCTCGGCCGTCCGCAGTGACTGTTCCCAGTGCGGGGCGAGGGCGCCGCGCAGCTCGTCCACCGAGCGTCCCGCCAACGGGATCTCACAGCCGTAGCGCGGCTGACCGAGCCCGAAACCGCTCCCGTCGTCCTCCGCGCACCGCCGCCACCCGAGCCGCCCCAGCCGTTCCGCGACGTCGAGCGCGTAGCCGTCGATGCCGGCCGTCGGCAGATCGTGGAGGTGGCGTACGTCGGGGTCGGCGATGCCCGCAGCCACGGTGTCCGCGTCCCAGTGCCGTACGACGAGGGACGGCCCGATCCGGACAGCGAACGCGCCGATCCGCTTCAGGTGGGCGACGAGCGGGTCCAGCCACCGCTCCAGGCGCGGAGCACGCCAGTCGATCGCGGGCCCGTCGGGGAGGTAGGCGAGATAGCGCCGGGTCCCGGGGAGCGGCCGGTACAGCACCAGCGCCGTCGCGATCATCTCCTCGCCCTCGAACCAGCCGACGCTCTCCGGCAGCCAGCCGGGCTTCACATCGCCCCACTCGGGGATCTGGAGATGGCTCGCGTCGGGATACCGCCGCAGATGGGCGAGGTGTTCCGCGCGCGGTATCTCCCGCACGAACAGGCTGGTCATGGGCAGGGTGCTCCTGGTCGGGGCGGCCACCGTAATCCGGGGATCACCGGATCGGTCAAGAGTGCACGGGTTAACGGCGGCCGACGGACACCGGAACTCCGCGTGTGCGTGCCCGCCCTCGGCCTCACAGGTTTCTCGTAGCCGATTCAAGGATCGCGCCGAGGCGGCCTCCCTATCGTCATGCACACGCACTGACCGGAGGTGGGGATCATGAGCAGCAGCGGTAACAACAGCAGCAGCAGGGGTACCAGCAGCGCGCGCGTCTGGACGGTGGTCTGCGCGGTCGCGACCGTCGTCCTCGGCCCGGCCGCCGTCACGGCGTCCGCGCTCGACCAGGCCAACAAGGCGCCGATGTACCAGGCGGTGAAGGCCGAGCAGACCCAGGCGTACATCCCGTCGGAACCGAGCCGCAGGCGTGCAGCCGTGGCCTGAGGATCAGCCCTTCAGCACTTCAGCAGCCCATCAGCCCTTGAGGCCCGAGGATCAGTCCTTGAACCGCTCCCAGAGTTTGGGCAACCGCTCCGCCAGCGCCCGCTCGTTCTCGAAGTCGACGGGCGTGCCCACCGGTTCCCCGGGCGCGGGCGGGATGCCGAGGTCGGGGGCGACGGTGCCGGTGAGCTGTTCGTAGGCCTCGTCGGCCGCGTAACCGAGTTCCTCGGCGTCGCCGTCGAACTCCTCGTCGAAGTCGTCCAGCAGGTCGGCGAGCGAGTCGGGGTCGTGCACACCGCCCTCGTACACCTCGCGGCCCTGGCCGATCAGCCAGCATCGGAAGAAGTCGAACGCGTCGTCGCTGGCCCCGTCCAGCAGGACCCAGGCGGCGGCCCAGAGGTCCCAGGCGTACGCGCGGTTGTAGCGGGCCTCGAAGTGACGCGCGAAGTCCAGGATCATCTCCGGGTCCAGGGCCAGGAGCCGGTCCACCAGCAGGTCGGCCTGCTCCTCGGGGTCGCCCTCGGCGGCCTCCCTGGTTCCGTCGATCAGCTCCCAGAACTCCGTCTCGTCCATCACGGGTCAAGCATCGGCCCTGGGCGGGTGGGGCGCACGTGGAGTGGGGCGGATTGTTATAGCGGATTGTCATGGCCGCACGGCCCGTGCGCGGCCCGGCACGGCGACAAACCGCCTGACTCACGCCGTATGCGTACACGTCACGTGCGATACAGCTCCGCCAGCCGTATCGCATCGCCCGCGAAACGCGCCCTCAGCCCCTCCGGCGCCAGTACCTCGACCTCGGGCCCGAGCATCGACAGCTGGGAGTGGGCTACCTCCTCGGACTCCACCGGCAGGGTCACCGTCACCCACCCGTCCCCGTCCGGCGCACCGGCCGCCTCCAGCGCCTCCCGCGCGGACTGCGGATCGACGGCGTACGACAACCTGCGCGCACCGCCCGGCGACACCCGCACCACGACCTCGGCCCGCAGGAGGGACCGCGCGAACTGCTCCGCCCGCTCGTCCCAGAAGCCCGGCAGATCGAACTCCTCGTCCCGCTCGAACCGCGCGTCCACGGCGGCCACGGCGTCCACGGCGGTGAACCGGTCGATCCGGTAGACCCGGTACGAGCCGTGTCCCGCCACGCGGGCGCACACGTACCAGACCCCCGCCTTCAGCACGAGCCCGTACGGCTCAAGCTGCCGCTGGACCTCGCCCTCCCCGCGTCTGTACCGGGCCACGATCCGCCGGTCGTCCCACACCGCGTCCGCGACGGCCGGCAGCAGCTCGGGGGTCTTCGGTTCCTTGAACCAGTTCGGGGCGTCGAGATGGAACCGCTGGGCGGCCGTACGGGAGGCGTCGCGCAGGGAGGGCATGAGGGCCGCCGACACCTTCAGCCGGGCGGCGGACGCGGCGTCCTCCAGCCCCATCTCCCGCAGGGCGCCCGGAACACCGCTGAGGAACAACGCCTCGGCCTCACTGCGCCCGAGCCCCGTGAGCCTGGTCCGATACCCCCCGATGAGCCGGTACCCGCCGGCCCGCCCCCGGTCCGCGTACACCGGAACCCCGGCCTCCGAAAGTGCCTGCGCGTCCCGCGTCACGGTCCGCTCGGACACCTCCAGCTCGCGCGCGAGTTCGGCGGCGGTCATGGAGGGTTGGGACTGGAGCAACAGCACCATCTTGATCAGCCGGGCAGCACGCATACGGCCATCATGCCGGGGCCCACTGACAACGCCATCGACAACGATGAAGGGGTACGGCGGTTGCCGTACCCCTTCATCGAGCGTTCACCGAGCGTCGGCTGTCACAGCCCGTACTTCTCCCGCGCTTCCTTCACCGCCGTCGCCTTGACCTCGCCCCGCTTCGCGAGCTGGGCCAGGGCCGCGACGACGATCGACTCGGCGTCGACGCCGAAGTGGCGGCGCGCCGCCACGCGGGTGTCGGAGAGGCCGAAGCCGTCGGCGCCGAGGGAGGAGTAGTCCTGCTCGACCCACTGCGCGATCTGGTCGGGAACCTGGCGCATGTAGTCGGAGACCGCGAGCACCGGGCCCTCGGCACCCTGGAGCGCCTGACGGACGAACGGCACCCGCTCCTCGCCCCGCAGCAGCGCGTCGTCCGCCTCCAGGGCGTCCCGGCGCAGCTCCGTCCAGGACGTCGCCGACCAGACGTCGGCCGCCACGCCCCACTCCTCGGCGAGCAGCTTCTGCGCCGCCAGCACCCAGTGGATCGCCGTGCCGGAGCCCAGCAGCTGGATGCGCGGGGCGTTCGCCGCCGGGGACAGGTCCGCCGACTCCGCCGTGTTGAAGCGGTACAGGCCCTTGACGATGCCCTCGTCGATGCCGAGGCCGGCCGGCTTCGCGGGCTGCGGCAGCGGCTCGTTGTAGACGGTGAGGTAGTAGAAGACGTTCGGGTCCTCACCTTGGGCCGCCTCGCCGTACATCCGGCGCAGGCCGTCGCGCACGATCGTCGCGACCTCGTACGCGAACGCCGGGTCGTACGTCAGCGCCGCGGGGTTCGTCGCCGCGATCACCGGCGAGTGACCGTCCGCGTGCTGCAGGCCCTCGCCCGTCAGCGTCGTACGGCCGGCCGTCGCGCCGACGAGGAAGCCGCGGCCGAGCTGGTCGCCGAGCTGCCACATCTGGTCGGCCGTGCGCTGCCAGCCGAACATCGAGTAGAAGATGTAGAACGGGATCATCGCTTCGCCGTGCGTGGAGTACGCGGTGGACGCGGCGATGAAGTCGGCCATCGAACCGGCCTCGGTGATCCCCTCGTTGAGGATCTGGCCGTTCTTGGCCTCCTTGTAGTACATGAGCTGGTCGCGGTCGACGGGCTCGTACGTCTGGCCCTTGGGGGAGTAGATCCCGAGGGACGGGAACAGCGACTCCATACCGAAGGTGCGCGCCTCGTCCGGCACGATCGGCACCCAGCGCTTGCCCGTCTCCTTGTCGCGGACCAGGTCCTTGATGAGGCGGACGAAGGCCATCGTGGTGGCCACGTTCTGCGTGCCGGAGCCCTTGTCGAAGGAGGCGAAGGCCTTCTCGGCGGGGGCGGGCAGCGGGGCGAGCGCGTGCGTGCGGCGGGCCGGGGCCGGGCCGCCGAGGGCCGCGCGGCGCTCCTGGAGGTAGCGGACCTCGGGGGAGTCGGCGCCGGGGTGGCCGTAGGGGACGACCCCGTCGACGAACTGGCTGTCCGAGATCGGCAGCTCCAGCAGGTCGCGCATGTTCTTGAACTCGTCCACCGAGAGCTTCTTCATCTGGTGGTTGGCGTTCTTGGACGCGAAGCCCTCGCCGAGCGTGAAGCCCTTGACCGTCTGGGCCAGGATGACCGTCGGCGCGCCCTTGAACTCCAGGGCCGCCTTGTAGGCCGCGAACACCTTGCGGGCCTCGTGGCCGCCGCGCGACAGATGGAAGCACTCCAGGATCTTGTCGTCGCTCAGCAGCTTCGCCATCTCGACGAGCGCCGGGTCCTTGCCGAAGAAGTCCTGGCGGATGTAGGCGGCGTCGCGGGTCTGGTACGTCTGCACCTGCGCGTCGGGTACCTCGCGCAGGCGGCGTACGAGCGCGCCGGTGGTGTCGAGCTGGAACAGCTCGTCCCACGCCGTACCCCACAGCGTCTTGACGACGTTCCAGCCGGCGCCGCGGAACTGGGCCTCCAGCTCCTGCACGATCTTGAAGTTGGCGCGGACCGGGCCGTCGAGGCGCTGCAGGTTGCAGTTGATGACGAAGGTCAGGTTGTCCAGGCCCTCGCGGGAGGCCAGGGCGAGTGCCGCCGTGGACTCCGGCTCGTCCATCTCGCCGTCGCCGAGGAACGCCCACACGTGGGAGGCGGAGACGTCCTTGATGCCGCGGTTGGTGAGATAGCGGTTGAAGCGGGCCTGGTAGATGGCCGACAGCGGGCCGAGGCCCATCGACACCGTCGGGAACTCCCACAGCCAGGGGAGGCGGCGCGGGTGCGGGTACGACGGGAGGCCGTCGCCGCCCGACTCGCGGCGGAAGTTGTCGAGGTGCTGCTCGTTCAGCCGGCCGTCGAGGAAGGCGCGGGCGTAGATGCCGGGGGAGGCGTGGCCCTGGATGTAGAGCTGGTCGCCGGAGCCGTCCCGCTCCTTGCCCTGGAAGAAGTGGTTGAAGCCGGTCTCGTAGAGCCAGGCCGCGGAGGCGAAGGTGGCGATGTGGCCGCCGACGCCGTATTTGCTGCCCCGGCTCACCATCGCGGCCGCGTTCCAGCGGTTCCACGCGGTGATACGGGCTTCCATCGCCTCGTCACCGGGCACGGACGGCTCGGCGGCGGTCGGGATGGTGTTGACGTAGTCGGTCTCGAGGAGCTTGGGCAGCGCGATGCCGGTGCCCTCGGCACGCTCCAGCGTGCGTCGCATCAGGTATGCGGCGCGGTGCGGACCGGCCGCCTTGGCGACCGCGTCCAGCGAGGCCTGCCATTCGGCGGTCTCCTCCGGATCCCGGTCGGGGAGCTGGTCGAGCGCGCTCGGCTGGATGGCGTTGGGGTCGGTCATGTCGCCGCCTTCCTCAGTCGAAGGGGGTTCCCTCATCGGTAAGGGTTCGGGGGTGCCCTTGGTCTTTGGCAGGACAGGGCGGAGACCTCGGTGGAGGTCCGTCGGCGACAATAGCTCGCTGATCGATGATCGATCAAAGGGTTGAGGACGAAAACCTCTTGATCACGAGAAAGTCGGCACGCGGTGCCTTTCGGGCAGGCACGGGGTGCCGCGTTCTCCAAGGGTTTTCGCAGGTGGGGATACGTATGAGCGGGGTGGCGCTCAGGGCGTGCGCGGTCGCGCTCAGGCCTCGTGCCGGGGGGCGCAGCCGAGCACATGCGCCTTGACGATCTCGGCGATCCGGGGGTCCCGGCGCCGGAAGGCCGCCACCAGCTCCTCGTGCTCCTCCGCGTACGACTGCTGCACGGTCCCCAGCCAGCGGATGGACAGGGCCGTGAACACCTCGATGCCGAGGCCCTCCCAGGTGTGCAGCAGCACGGAGTTGCCGGCCGCGCGGACCATCTCGCGGTGGAAGGCGACGGTGTGCCGTACCTGGGCGGTGCCGTCGGAGTTGCGGTCGGCGTCGTAGAGCGCGGTGACGTGCGGGTCCAGGGCGGAGCAGTCCTCGGCGAGGCGCTCGGCCGCGAGTTCTGCGGCGATGGCCTCCAGGCCGGCCCGGACCGGGTAGCTCTCCTCCAGGTCGGCGGCGGTCAGGCTGCGGACGCGTACGCCCTTGTTCGGTGCCGACTCGATCAGGCGCAGGGACTCCAGCTCGCGCAGTGCCTCCCGTACGGGGGTCTGACTGACCTCCAGCTCGGTGGCGATACGTCGCTCGACGATCCGCTCTCCCGGCTGCCAGCGACCGCTGATGATCCCCTCCAGGATGTGCTCGCGGATCTGTTCGCGCAGCGAGTGGATGACGGGGGCGGTCATGGGGGCTCCTTAGGGCGCGTTGACGTTTAGACAATACGGCGGGTGCGCTCCGCTGGGAGGGCCGACAGGGTGCTTTCGTGCAGGTGAGACGAGACTTACACGGTGTCTGTGTGCCTAAAGGGGTGGGATGGTCCGTCGTCTGGAGGCTGCGGGTCGTGTGTGGCTCGTCGCGCAGTTCCCCGCGCCCCCAAACAGGTCGGTGCCCTCGCCCGGAGATTCCGGGCGAGGGCACCGACCTGACCTGCTTGAGGCGATTACAGGCCGAGCTCGACCTCGAACTCGCCCGCCTCCAGGATCGCCTTGACCGCCGTCAGGTAACGGGCCGCGTCGGCGCCGTCGACCAGGCGGTGGTCGTAGGAGAGGGTCAGGTACGTCATGTCGCGGACGCCGATGACCGTGCCCTCCTCCGTCTCGATGACGGCCGGGCGCTTGACCGTGGCGCCGATGCCGAGGATCGCGACCTGGCCCGGCGGCACGATGATCGTGTCGAAGAGCGCGCCGCGCGAACCGGTGTTGGAGATGGTGAAGGTCGCGCCGGACAGCTCGTCGGGCGTGATCTTGTTGGCGCGGACCTTGCCCGCCAGGTCGGCCGTGGCCTTGGCGATGCCGGCGATGTTGAGGTCGCCCGCGTGCTTGATGACCGGGGTCATCAGGCCCTTCTCCGAGTCCACCGCGATACCGATGTTCTCGGTGTCGAAGTAGGTGATCGTGCCCTCGGCCTCGTTGATCTTGGCGTTGACGGGCGCGTGCGCCTTCAGCGCCTGGGCCGCGGCCTTGACGAAGAACGGCATCGGGGAGAGCTTGACGCCTTCGCGGGCGGCGAAGGAGTCCTTCGCCCGGGCGCGCAGCTTCATCAGACGCGTGACGTCGACCTCGACGACCGACGACAGCTGCGCCTGCTCGTGCAGCGCCTTGACCATGTTGTCGCCGATGACCTTGCGGATGCGCGGCATCTTGACGGTCTGGCCACGGAGGGGAGAGGCCTCCAGGGACGGCGCCTTCTTGGCGGCGGCCGGCGCGGCAGCGGCCGGGGCCGGAGCAGCGGCGGCGGCCTTCGCGGCCTCGGCGGCGGCGATGACGTCCTGCTTGCGGATACGGCCGCCGACGCCGGTGCCCTTGACGGTGGCCAGGTCGACGCCGTTCTCGGAGGCGAGCTTGCGCACCAGCGGGGTGACGTAGGCGCCCTCGTCGGTCGCGCCCGCGGCGGCCGGAGCCGCCGGAGCCGGGGTGACCGGGGCCGGCGCGGGGGCCGGAGCCGCCGGGGCGACCGGAGCCGGGGCGGCAGCGGCCGGAGCGGCGGGGGCGGCGGGGGCGGGAGCCGGAGCCGCGGGGGCAGCCGGAGCCGCGGGCGCGGCCGGGGCGGCCGGTGCCGGGGCAGCGGCGGCGGGGGCCGGAGCAGCCGGGGCCGGGGCGGCCGCCGGAGCGGCACCCGCGACGCCGATGACGGCCAGCTTGGCGCCGACCTCGGCCGTCTCGTCCTCGCCGACCACGATCTCCAGCAGCGTGCCGGAGGCAGGCGCCGGGATCTCGGTGTCGACCTTGTCCGTCGACACCTCCAGCAGCGGCTCGTCGGCCTCGACGCTGTCACCGACCGACTTCAGCCAGCGGGTGACGGTGCCCTCGGTGACGGACTCGCCGAGCGCGGGCAGGACGACGTCCGTGCCCTCGGCGGCACCGGCCGGAGCGGCGGCGGGGGCCTCGGCGGCGGGCGCCGGGGCGGCAGGGGCCTCGGCCACGGGGGCCGGAGCGGGCTCGGCGGCCGGGGCCGGAGCCTCGGCGGCGGCGGGGGCCGGGGCAGCCGCGGGGGCGCCGGTCCCGTCGTCGATCACGGCCAGCTCGGCGCCGACCTCGACCGTCTCGTCCTCGGCCACCTTGATGGAGGCCAGGACGCCGGCGGCGGGGGAGGGGATCTCGGTGTCGACCTTGTCGGTGGAGACCTCGAGCAGCGGCTCGTCGGCCTCGACGCGCTCACCCTCGGCCTTCAGCCAGCGGGTGACAGTGCCCTCGGTGACGCTCTCGCCGAGCGCCGGAAGGGTTACGGAAACCGCCATGGTTTCGGTTGCTCCTTACGAATTGCGGAAGTCTGAAGTCGTCGCTTCGTCGACCGAGGGTCAGTCGTGCGAGTGCAGCGGCTTGCCCGCCAGGGCCAGGTGGGCCTCGCCGAGCGCCTCGTTCTGCGTCGGGTGGGCGTGGATGAGCTGGGCGACCTCGGCCGGCAGGGCCTCCCAGTTGTAGATCAGCTGGGCTTCGCCGACCTGCTCGCCCATGCGGTCGCCGACCATGTGGACGCCGACCACGGCACCGTCCTTGACCTGGACGAGCTTGATCTCGCCCGCGGTGTTCAGGATCTTGCTCTTGCCGTTGCCCGCGAGGTTGTACTTCAGAGCGACGACCTTGTCCGCGCCGTAGATCTCCTTGGCCTTGGCCTCGGTGATACCGACGGAGGCGACCTCGGGGTGGCAGTAGGTCACCCGCGGGACACCGTCGTAGTCGATCGGAACGGTCTTCAGACCGGCCAGACGCTCCGCAACCAGGATGCCCTCGGCGAAGCCGACGTGCGCGAGCTGGAGGGTCGGGACGAGGTCACCGACGGCGGAGATGGTCGGCACGTTGGTGCGCATGTACTCGTCGACCAGGACGTAGCCGCGGTCCATCGCGACGCCCTGCTCCTCGTAGCCGAGACCGGCGGAGACCGGGCCGCGGCCGACGGCGACCAGCAGGACCTCGGCCTCGAACTCCTTGCCGTCGGCGAGGGTGACCTTGACGCCGTCGGCGGTGTACTCGGCCTTCGAGAAGAAGGTGCCCAGGTTGAACTTGATGCCGCGCTTGCGGAAGGCGCGCTCAAGAAGCTTCGAGGAGTTCTCGTCCTCGACCGGGACGAGGTGCTTCAGGCCCTCGATGACGGTGACGTCCGAGCCGAAGGACTTCCAGGCGGAGGCGAACTCGACGCCGATGACGCCGCCGCCCAGGATGATCGCGGACTTCGGTACGCGGTCCAGGACGAGGGCGTGGTCCGAGGAGATGATGCGGTTGCCGTCGATCTCCAGGCCCGGCAGCGACTTCGGCACGGAGCCGGTCGCGAGGAGCACGTGGCGGCCCTGGACACGCTGGCCGTTCACGTCGACGGAGGTCGGGGAGGACAGGCGGCCCTCACCCTCGATGTACGTCACCTTGCGGGAGGCGACAAGACCCTGCAGGCCCTTGTACAGGCCGGAGATCACGCCGTCCTTGTACTTGTGGACCCCGGCGATGTCGATGCCCTCGAAGGTGGCCTTCACACCGAACTGCTCGCTCTCGCGAGCCTGGTCGGCGATCTCGCCCGCGTGCAGCAGGGCCTTGGTGGGGATGCAACCCCGGTGCAGGCAGGTGCCGCCGACCTTGTCCTTCTCGATCAGGGCGACGTCCAGGCCCAGCTGCGCCCCGCGCAGGGCCGCGGCGTAACCGCCACTACCACCGCCGAGGATCACTAGGTCGAAAACGGTGCTGGCGTCGTTCGCCACGTCACGTCCTCCATGCATGTGCGCCGTGCGCCGGTCGTCGATGACCGACAGGCGGCTGGTGTCCGGCCGCTCTTTCTTCGGCCCTGTGGTGGGGCCCTGTCCTGCCGAGCCCCATCTTCGCACTTGTCCACACCGAACGAGACGCCGGGCCGGTGTGTGAGACGTCCCACGTTCAGTTGAGCGGACGGACGAGGCGCGTGAATGAGCGCATCAAATAAGGGGGCTCCGCCCTACCCGCGCGCGGAGCCCCCTCTTGTTCAGACGTTGTTCAGAGCAACCTCACCCCAGGTCCCCCGCCGCGGTGAGTTCCGCGAGCCGGACCAGCGTCCGCACCGCGCTCCCGGTGCCACCCTTCGGCGTGTACCCGAAGGGCCCGCCGTCGTTGAACGCCGGACCGGCGATGTCCAGGTGCGCCCAGGTGACGCCCTCACCGACGAACTCGCGCAGGAACAGACCGGCGACCAGCCCGCCACCCATCCGCTCACCCATGTTGGCGATGTCGGCGGTGGGCGAGTCCATCCCCTTGCGCAGGTGCTCCGGCAGCGGCATCGGCCAGGACGCCTCCCCGACCTCCTCGGCCGCCTCCACGATCGCGGAGCGGAACGCGTCGTCGTTGGCCATCACACCGAAGGTGCGGTTGCCGAGCGCCAGCACCATCGCACCCGTGAGCGTCGCGACGTCGACGATCGCGTCCGGCGTCTCCTGCGACGCCGCCCACAGCGCGTCGGCCAGCACCAGCCGGCCCTCGGCGTCGGTGTTGAGCACCTCGACGGTCTTGCCGCTGTACATGCGCAGCACGTCACCGGGGCGGGTGGCGGTGCCCGACGGCATGTTCTCGGCGAGCGCCAGCCAGCCGGTGACGTTCACCCGCAGCCCGAGCCGCGCGGCGGCGACCACGGCGGCGAACACGGCGGCGGCCCCGCTCATGTCGCACTTCATCGTCTCGTTGTGCCCGGCCGGCTTCAGCGAGATGCCGCCCGAGTCGTAGGTGATGCCTTTGCCGACGAAGGCGAGGTGCTTGTCCGCCTTGGAGGTGGTGTACGACAGCTTCACCAGCCGCGGGCCCGCCGCCGACCCGGAGCCGACGCCCAGGATGCCGCCGTAGCCGCCCTTGGCCAGCGCCTTCTCGTCGAGCACCTGCACCTTGATGCCGTGCTCCTTGGCCGCCGCCGTGGCGACCGCCGCGAAGGACTCCGGGTTGAGGTCGTTCGGCGGCATGTTGACCAGGTCGCGGGCGCGGTTGAGCTCCTCGGAGACGGCGGTGGCGCGCTCGATCGCGGCCTTGTGCTCCTTGTCGCGCGGCTTCCCGCCGAGCAGCGCGGCCTCGGCGAGCGGGGCCTTGCCGTTCTTCTTGGCCTTCTCGTCCTTGCCGTTCGCCTTGTAGGCGTCGAAGGCGTACGCCCCGAGCAGCACACCCTCGGCGACGGCACCGACGTCACCTGCGTCGCCCAGCGGCAGCGCGAACGCGGCCTTCTTGGAACCGGCGAGGGCGCGGGCGGCGACGCCGGCGGCCTTGCGCAGCGCCTCTCCCTCGTACGACCCGTCCTTGGCGTCCTCGGGCTCCGCCCCCAGGCCCACCGCCACCACGAGCGGGGCCTTGAAACCGGCGGGCGCGGGGAGCTTCGTCACCTCGCCCTCGGAACCGGAGGCACCGAGGGTCTCCAGGACGCCGGCGAGCTTGCCGTCGTACGCCTTGTCCACGGCCTCGGCGCCCGGTGCGACGACCAGGTTCCCGGACCTGGATGCCGTGCCCTTGGCGACACCGATCACGATCGCGTCGGCCCGCAGGCCGGGCGCCGCGGCGGTGCTGAGAGTGAGAGCAGTCACGGTGGTGAATTCTCGCTTCCGATGTGAAGTTGCATGGCCGAATGGTGTGGGTCGACCGGGCCCGACGGCCGACCCTAGTTCCGACCTACGGGTGCGGTATCAGCGGGGCCTTCCCCGGTGCGGCGAACACTCGGGATGAGCCTACGCTCGTGTGAGCGTTCGCTCATTCCTACGGGCGTTCACCTCTCGGTGGCGTCGTGGCCATTTCTTGATCCTCGGCATCGGTGAGCTGAGTCACACTCGTCTGGTTCCGGTGAGCGATCAGCTTGCCGCTTTGCATGATTTCCACGGATCCTCTGCCAATTTGTCACACGTGGCCGCAAGGGGATCTTCTGGGGGGAAGGGGCGATCAATGGCGCAGAGTGCGCGCAGATGGAGAAACCGCAGAAACGGCGTGGCCGCTTTGACGGCCGCGAGTCTGCTGACCCTGGGCCTGGCGGCGGCCCCGAGTGCCGTGGCCGCCGAGGAGCCGCGCATCGATCTCAAGGTGCTGGTCGTGGACAACGGCGACAGCCCCGTCGAGGCCATCACCGCCCAGCTGAAGAGCACCGGCATCCCGTACACCACCGTCGACCTGAACGACGCGAACCGCCCGACCATCACGGAGGCGTTCCTCAGCGACACGGTGAACGGCACGCCCCGGGCCAAGTACCAGGGCGTCGTCCTGCCCAACGAGGCCCCCTTCGGCGCCGGTTCCGCCGAGCAGACCACGCTGGAGACCTACGAGCGGACCTACGGCATCCCGCAGGTCGACGCCTACACCTGGGCCCACCCGGGCGTCGGCCTCGACTACACCAGCTCGGGCGGCTGGGCCGGCGCCCTCGACGGGCGCGAGGCATCCGTCACCACCGAGGGCAGGGCGGGGTATTTCGGCTACCTCGACGGCGCCTTCACCTTCGAGGACAACGACGCCTCCGTACAGGAGAGTTACGGCTACGTCGCCCGGCCCCGCACGGGCTTCACCAGCTACGTCGACCTTCCCGTGCCCGCCGGCTCAGGGCGCGGCAGCCTCGTCGGCGAGTACAGCCACGACGGGCGCCGCGAACTGGTGGTGACCTTCGCGTACAACCAGTACCAGCAGCAGTTCCGGGTACTTGCCCGTGGCATCGTCGAATGGCTGACACAGGGCGTGCACCTGGGCCAGGCGCGCAACTACTTTGCCGTACATGTCGACGACGTCTTCGCTCCCGACAGCCGCTGGGACACCGAGCGCAACTGCACGCCCGGTGACTTCGACTGCGTGGGCGGTGACGGTGAGGGGACCACGCCGATCCGGATGACCGCCGAGGACGCGGTGTACGCGGCCCAGTGGCAGCGCGAGCACGGGTTCACGCTGGACATGGTCTACAACGCCGGCTCCGGCGAGGAGTGGAAGAGCGAGAACGGAGGCGCCGACGCCCTCACCGACCGACTGCTCGCCGACAAGGCGGAGTACCGCTGGATCAACCACACCTACACGCACCCCTTCCTCGGCTGTGTGCAGGACACCTCGACCGTGCCGTGGAGCTGCGCGAAGAACGCCGACGGCTCGACGCAGTACATGAGCCGCGCGGACATCTCCGCCGAGATCCGCGACAACCACAACTGGGCCGTCACCAAGGGGCTTTCGGTCGACCGCACCGAACTCGTGACCGGCGAGCACTCGGGTCTGAAGACCCTGCCCCAGCAGCCCGACGACAACCCCAACCTGGCCGGCGCCCTCGCCGACAACGGCGTCAGCTGGATCGCCTCCGACAACTCCCGTGAGCCCGACCAGCGTTCGGCCGGCGCCGCGCTGACCGTGCCGCGGTACCCGATGAACGTGTACTACAACACGGGGACCGAGGAGGAGATGGCCGACGAGTACAACTGGATCTACACGTCCACGGCCGACGGCGGCAGCGGCATCTGCGAGACCAACCCCGCCTCCACCTGCCTGGACGACCCGCTGGACGTGGCCACCGGCTACGACTCCTACATCGTCCCGCAGGAGGCCCGCACCGCCCTCGGGCACGCGATCGGCAACGACCCGCGCCCGCACTACGCGCACCAGTCCAACCTGGCCGAGGACCGGACGCTGTACCCGGTCCTGGACAAGGTGCTCGCCGACTACCAGGCGCTCTTCGCCGACAACACCCCGGTGGAGAACCCGGCGCAGAGTGCCATCGGCACCGAGCTGAAGCGCCGGGCCGCCTGGCAGAGCGCTCTCGCGGGCGGCTCCGTCACGGCGTACCGCGTCGGCACCGCCGTCACCGTCAACGCCCCGTCCGGGACGCAGATCCCGGTGACCGCACCGGAAGGGACCACCAAGCAACTCCTCATCGGCACCACCGCGTTCGGGACGCCGTACGCGGGAGAGCGCTCGGCCTGGACCACGCCGGGCCTGCTGCAGACCGCTCTCAAGCTGAACCTGCCGTCGTAGCGCAGCGCCAGCCACCGGCGCACCCCGGCGCCTGACCGACCACCTGCCGGGGTGCGCTCCGAGCCGCAGCACCATCTTTGTTCCAACAGGGGGGAACTCGCATGATGCGCAACGGCCGTCATGTCAGCATGCTCACCGAAGGCACCTATCCGCATGTCCACGGCGGGGTCAGCACCTGGTGCGACCAGCTCGTCAAGGGCATGCCGGAGGTTGACTTCCACATCGTGTCGCTCACCGGATCCGGTCGCGAACCCGTGACCTGGGAGATGCCGCCGAACGTCTACCGGCACACCTCGGTACCGACCTGGGGCCCTCGTCCGGGGCGCAAACGAGCGCCGTACGGCAGGGCCCGTCGTCGCTTCATCGACTCCTACGAGCGTTTCCTGCTCTCCTTCCTGGACCCCGAGGCCCACTGCGACTTCGGCGACGCCCTGGACGAGCTGGCCGAACTCGCCCGCGACGGACGCCTGTCGGCGGCCCTG
This sequence comes from Streptomyces sp. NPDC051738, assembly GCF_044453205.1. Taxonomy (NCBI): domain Bacteria; kingdom Bacillati; phylum Actinomycetota; class Actinomycetes; order Kitasatosporales; family Streptomycetaceae; genus Streptomyces; species Streptomyces sp. NPDC051738. The sequence goes on from NZ_JBITCM010000016.1 coordinate 249,337, forward strand.
CGCACCGAGTCGGCGCTGCGGTCGCTGATGTGGATATGGACGATGCCGCATCTGCCGACCGCGGCCGCCCGCCCGACCGTCCACGACGCCCTGACCGCCACCGACCTGCTGGAACACGCCCTGCGCCCCCTCGGGATCCGCATCCCCGAGGACTCCGTCGCCCACGCCGTGAGCAGCGGCCTCGCGACCCTCCCGGCCCTCGCCGCCCGCAGGCTGGACGGTGTGCCCTTCCTCCTCACCGAGCACGGCATCTATCTGCGCGAGCGCTACCTCGGCTACCGCAGCGACGCCCAGCGCTGGCCCGTGAAGGCGTTCATGCTCGGCTTCTACCGTGAACTGAACTCGCACGGTTACAAGACGGCCGACCTGATCACCCCCTGCAACCAGTACAACCGCCGCTGGGAGGAGCGCGGCGGCGCCGACGCCGACAAGATCCGCACGGTCTACAACGGCGTCGACCCGCACGCCTTCCCGCACGCCGGCCCCGAGCCCGAGATCCCCACCCTGACCTGGTGCGGCCGCGTCGACCCCATCAAGGACCTGGAGACCCTGCTGCGGGCCTACGCCATGGTCCGCGCCGAACTCCCGGAAACCCGGCTACGCCTGTTCGGCCCCGTCCCGCCCGGCGGCGAGGCCTACCGCACCAAGCTGGAGAAGCTCGCCGCCGAACTCGGCGTGACGGACGGCCTGACCTTCGAGGGCCGCATCACCGAGGTCTGGCGCGCCTACGCCGCCGGGCACGTCGTCATGCTGTCGTCCATCTCCGAGGGCTTCCCGTTCTCCATCATCGAGGCCATGTCCTGCGGCCGTACGACGGTCTCGACGGACGTCGGGGGAGTGCGCGAGGCCGTCGGCGACACCGGACTCGTCGTCCCGCCGCGCGAGCCGGAGAAGATGGCGGCAGCCGCCCTCACCCTCGTCCGCGACGACGAACGGCGCCAGGAATTGGGCGAGTTGTCCCGGCAGCGGGTGATCGACCGGTTCACGCTGCGCCGTTCCGTGGACAATTTCCGGACGATTTATCAGGAGCTCGCGGGCAGCACCGAGGTGTACGAGCCCACGCTCGAAACGGTCGCCGACTGGACCCTCGAACTGCGCGACCCCTGGTACGAGAAGGTCGCCACGGACGGAACCGGCTGGTGAGCGGAAGCATCTGGATGCCGCCCGGCTCCCGCCCCGACACCCTGCCCGCCATCCCGCGCCAGCGCACCAAGCCCAGCTGGGCGCAGCCCGACCCCCTCGACGAACTCGCCGAACGCCTCGACGACTTCATAGCCGCCGCCGTCCACCCCGACGAGATCGCCGCGCTCCTGGAGTCCGACGGCCTGTCCGACGACCAGATACGCGAGCGCTACGGCGTCAAGAACTCCTTCGCCCTCGCCGAGGAGCTGTACGAACGGGTCGAGCGCCGCTACCCGGAGCCCGACGGCCCGGTCCACGACCCCTGGCAGGTGGGCCTGCTGGGCTGTCTGCTGCGTGGCGTCGTCTTCGCCCTCCCCGGCCTCGGCTACGTCCTCGGCGCCCCCCTCCTCGCCGGCCCGCGCGACGACTTCGGCCTCCCCGCGGGCACGGTCCCGCTGCTGGCCGGCGCCCTGGTCGGCTGGACCTGGAACCAGGGCCTCGCCCATCGGGCGTACTCGTGGCTCGGGTTGGGGGACCGGGGTGCGGCCCGCCGTTCTCTGTTGCTCGGGGCGCCGGCGGGGGCGCTGCTGGGCGCCTTGGTCGCGATGATCGTGGCGGGGACGGCGGCCAAGGTCGACATGGCGGCGGTCGCCTTCGCCGCCGGGCAGGCCTGCTACCTCGGTGCGGCCACGGCTCTGCTGGTCATGGGCCGCGAACGGGCCCTGCTGGCGGTGTTGTCGCCGATGGCAGCGGGCGCGGTCGTAGCGTTGATCCACTCCGTGCCGGACGCCGCACGACTGACTCTGCTGCTGGGATCACTGACGGGGGTGGCCGTCCTTGGCCTACGTGAGGTCGCGCCCCCAAAGGGGCGCGGGGAACTGCGCGACCAGCCACAAAGCACCCGCAGCCGAGACACGACAATGGGCCCCCGCCTCTCCGCATCCCTCCCGTACGCCCTGTTCGGCCTGGCCACCGGCGTCCTCGTCCTCTACGCGGCCCTGGGCGACATCCTGACCGGCGAGCAGCGCAGCGCCGTCGCCGCCCCGGCCGCAGTCGCCCTGACGCTCAGCATGGGCCCCGCCGAATGGCTGCTGTACCGCTTCCGCAGCGGCAGCCTGGCGGGCCTGCGCTCCAGCAGCACACCGAGGGCGTTCTGGCGGGCCACGGTGAACACCGTCCTGAAGTGCCTCTCCGGCTACCTGCTCGCCCTCCTCGTGCTCAGCCTCGCGACCTCGGCCCTGTGGCCGCACGCCCCCGGCATCGCAGGCGTCCGCCTTGCCGGACTGCTCCTGCTGGGCGTGGTCCTGTGGACGGGCCTGCTGCTCCAGTCCTTCGGCGCCGTGCTCAGCGCGGCGGCGATCTGCAGCGCGGCGGCGCTCGCCCAGACGCTGGCGCTGGTGACGCACTCGGGCAGCCCGCACTGGATCGGCCTGATCGTCCACGGGACGGCGGCGCTGGCCCAGGCGACGCTCGTCTGCGCCCAGTTGGGGAGAGTGACGGCCCACCGATGAGCGACGGCACACCGATGAGTGACCGCACACCGATCAGAGATCTGCTGATCCCGTACTACGAGCACCCGTCCGTCCGCCCCGCCGAATGGGACGCGATCATCGCGGCGGCGCCCCGCCTCTACGGCGTCGTACTGAACCCGGCCAGCGGCCCCGGAGAGACGCCCGACCCGGCGTTCGCCGAGGTCGCGGCCCGGCTCCGGGCGGCGGACGTGCGGGTGCTCGGCTACGCCGACACCGACTACGGCCGCAGGCCGACCGCCGACGTCGTACGCGACCTCACGCGACACCGCGACTGGTACGGCACGGACGGCGTCTTCCTCGACCAAGTCGCCGCGGGCCGCGAGGAGTTCCCGTACTACCAACGGCTCGCGACGGCGGCCTGGGGCGCCGGCCACGGCACCCTCGCCCTGAACCACGGCACGACACCGCACCCGTCATACGCCAGGATCGCCGACGTCCTGGTCACCTTCGAGGGCACCTGGGCGACGTACACCCGCCTCGGCCCGCAGCAGTGGCGGGGCGGCGGGGGAGTGCGGCTGTGCCATCTGGTGTACGGCGTCCCGCCCGACGCCGACCTCGCGGAGTGGGCGCGCGATCGCGGGGCCACGGTGCACTGCGCGGTGCCGGGCGAGGGCGATCATCCGTGGGGCACGTTGCCGTGTGCGCTGGCGCCGACCGGCTGAGACGCGGTGGCGTCAGCCCAGTGACAGGGCCACGGGTGCGGTTGTGGCCGCGGTCTCCGCGAGGCCGTCGAACATGTCGCCGAGGCGGCGGGTGCGGTGCTGGGGGAGGGGCGCTGTGATCATCCAATGGGGCACGTTGCCGCACGCGCCGGCGCCGACCGGCTGAGACGCGGTGGCGTCAGCCCAGTGACAGGGCCACGGGTGCGGTTGTGGCCGCGGTCTCCGCGAGGCCGTCGAACATGTCGCC
>NZ_JBITCM010000016.1:252997-286535 GCF_044453205.1 Streptomyces sp. NPDC051738
CCGAGGCGGCGGGTGCGGTGCTGGGGGAGGGGCGCTGTGATCATCCAATGGGGCACGTTGCCGCACGCGCCGGCGCCGACCGGCGGAGACGCGGGGGCGTCAGCCCAGTGACAGGACCACGAGCGCGGTCGTCGCCGCCGTCTCCGCGAGGCCGCCGAAGACGTCGCCGGTGATGCCGCCGAAGCGGCGGGTGCAATGGCGCAGGAGGAGTTCGGCGGCGGCGAGTGCGGCGAGGACCGCGAGGGCGGTGCGGGCGATGTCGTCCGTCCCGAGCAGCGCGCCCGCCGTGGCGGCGACGCCGGTCACGGCCAGGGCGACGGCCGCCGCACCCCGTACCGGGACGACCCCGGCCACCGCGGCACCCAGCCCCTCCGGCCGCGCGGCGGGCACGCCGGTGCGCGCGGCGAGGGTGAGGGCGAGGCGGGCGGCGACGGCCGAGACGACGGTGGCGAGGGCGCCCCGGGCCCACGAGTCGTCGTAGAGCCGGGCGAGGGCTGCCACCTGCGCGAGCAGCACGAACACGAGCGTGATCACGCCGAACGGCCCGATGTCCGACTGCTTCATGATCCGCAGCGCGTCCTCGGCGGGCTTGCCGCTGCCGAGCCCGTCCGCGGTGTCGGCGAGCCCGTCGAGATGCAGCCCCCGGGTCAGTACGGCGGGGACGGCGGCGCCCGCGACGGCGGCGAGGAGGGGACCGGCGCCGAGGAAGAGGAGCAGGAGCGCGACGAGGGCGGCACCACAGCCGAGGACCACCCCGACGAGCGGGGCGCACAGCATCCCGCCGCGCGCCGTCTCCCGGTCCCAGCGGCTCACCTTGACGGGCAGCACACTGAGGGTGCCGAAGGCGAAGCGGAGACCGTGGAGCGGGGGCGGGGTCATGGACACGTCCGCAGACTAGCCCGGACGAAGTTCCCGCCGGGCAGGCCGTCCCCGTCCCGGACACACTGAAACCATGGGTGACTGGTGGCAGCGCAACATCATCGAACCGGGAAAGCTCCCGCTGCTCCTGGCCCTGACCGCCTTCGTGGTCACCTTCCTCGTCACCCGCGTCATCACCCGCCTCATCCGCGCGGGAAAGGGACCCTTCCGCAACATCGAGACCGGCGCCGTCCACATCCACCATGTCGTCCCCGGCGTCGTCCTCACGGTCATCGGCGGGTTCTGCGCGGTGGCCGGCGGGCAGCACGGCTTCGGCTCGGCCGCGGCCGCGGTGGTCTTCGGGATCGGCGCGGGACTGGTGTTGGACGAGTTCGCCCTGATCCTGCATCTGGACGACGTCTACTGGAGCGAGGCGGGCCGCAAGAGCGTCGAGGTGGTCGTGCTCACCGCCGCCGTGGTCGGCCTGTTCCTCCTCGGCTACGCGCCCTTCGGGGTCAACGACCTCAACGACGACGAGCTGCAGAGCCGCGGGACGGTGCTCAGTACGATCTTCGGGAACTTCCTCGTCGCCCTGATCGCCCTCGCCAAGGGCAAGGCCCGGATAGCGATCTTCGGGGTGGTCATCCCCTTCATCGCCCTGTTCGGCGCCGTCCGCCTGGCCCGTCCCGCCTCCCCCTGGGCGAAACGCTTCTACCGCCGCCGCCCGCGTGCCCGGGCCAAGGCCCAGCTGCGCGCCTACCACCACGACAAGCGCTGGGCGGGGCCCAGCCGCAAACTTCAGGACTGGATCGGCGGCGCGCCCGACGTCGACCCGGCCCGCGCCCTCGAACGCCGCTGACGCACCGCCGCCACCGCGCACAGCGCCAGCACCGCCACGATCGCCGCCAGGTGCTCCTTCCCGGCGAGGTTCTCCTTCAGCGCCACCTCGACCACCATCGCCGCGATCACCACACCCGCCGTGACATACGCGCCGTACCGCCACCCGAGGAACACCGCCAGCCCCACCACGGCGGCCGACGGTCCCGTGTCCACGACCCGTGCGTCCGAGGCGGGCAGCCCGATCGGGTGGTCCGGGCCGAGCGCGATGCCCACGCGCGCGTACAGGGTGCCGGCGAGGGTGGCGACGTACGCGACGACGAGGGTCCGCCACCACCCCAGACACAGCTCGGCGATCCCGAACACGATCAGCATCTGCGCGAGCGCACCCCACACCGGCAGGTCGAGGGCGGGCACGAACAGCGACAACGGCGTCCGCAGGAGCGCCAGCCAGAGCGGATCCTCGGCCCGGACGCCCCCGAGGTTCTGGACGACCCGATACCCCCAGGACTGGTTCTGCACGACCTGCATGACCCCGGTCAGACACACGGCCCCGAGGGTCATCGGAACGGCCCACCACCGCCGCGCCCCCAACGCACCCCGCACGGCGAGGTACAGCGACCCCCACTCGGCGCGGGCCAAGCGGGCGAGGGTGCTCATATGGGGATTATGTGCACAGGGGGGAGGGACTGCTCGTCACCTCCAGTCGGTCCCCGATCTACTCGGTCTCCGACTGCTCCACCGGCTCGTCGTCCCCCGTCGGCTCCGACGCCTCCGACTCCTTCGGCTTCTCCGGCAGCTCCGCCGCCAGCGCCGCCGCGGCCTGGACCATCGGCAGGGCCAGCAGGCCCCCGGCCCCCTCGCCGACCTTCACGCCCTGGTCGAGCAGGGGTTCCAGGGCCATGCGGTCCAGCGCCTTCGCCTGGCCCGGCTCCCCGCTGTTGTGCGCGGCCAGCCACCAGTCCGGCGCCCGGAACGCGATCCGCTGCCCCACCAGCGCACAGGCGGCGACCACGACGCCGTCCAGTACGACGGGCATCTTCCGCACCGCGCTCTGCAGCAGGAACCCGGTGATCGCCGCGAGGTCGGCCCCGCCCACCGTCGCGAGCAGCTGGAGCTGGTCCCCGAGCACGGGCCGGGCCCGGCGCAGCGCGTCCCGGATCGCCGCGCACTTGCGCATCCACGCGAGGTCGTCGATGGCGAGGCCACCCCGCCCGGTGACCACGGAGGCGTCGGTCCCGCACAGCGCCGCGACCAGCACCCCGGCCGCGGTCGTCCCGCCGACGCTCACATCGCCGAGCACCACCAGATCCGTACCGGAGTCGGCCTCCTCGTCGGCCACCGCCACCCCGGCCCGGAAGGCGGCCTCCGCCTCCTCCAGGGTGACCGCGTCCTCGACGTCGATACGGCCGCTGCCCCGCCGCACCCGATGCCGTACGACCGCCTCCGGCAGCGACTCGGGGTCGCAGTCCAGCGCCATGTCGACGACCCGCACGGGAACCCCGAGCCGCCGCGCGAGCACGGACACGGGCCGGCCGCCCTCCAGGATCTCCCGCACCAACTCCCCGGCGCCGCCCGCCGGTCGCGCCGAGACGCCCAGCTCGGCGACGCCGTGGTCGCCGGCGAACAGGACGACCCGCGGCTGATCGATCGGCCGCACCGGTACGGCCGACTGCGCCGCCGACAGCCACTCACCCAGTTCGTCGAGGCGGCCCAGCGCCCCGGGCGGCACGATCTGACGCTCACGGCGCGCCTCGGCGTCACGGCGTACCCCACCGTCGGGGCGCTCGATCAGATCAGTGAAGTCGTCGAGATTAAGCGAGCTCATTCGCCGAACAGTACCGGCACCGGTCGAACAGAACGGCGCCACATGGCCACCAGGGGCCCCGCCACGTCACCGCCACATCCGCCCGACGTCGTTGCACCCAAGATCGCCATCCCATACGTTCCGTTTTGCAGTGGATTGTCGGGGCATGCTCGCAGCACCATTCCGCCGTACGCCCCCCGCCGTACGCCGTACGCTCTAGCGCCCGGGAGCCGCCATGACCGCGACCGCATCCTCCGAACGACGCCGCGCAGGCTGCGCGTTCACCCTCGCCGCATGCCGGGACCACACCTACGCACCCCGGTTCCTGAGACTCGTACGGCAGGCCTCGCCCCGCCATCTGAGAGCCGCGGCCCGTGCTGTGCTTCCCTTCGCCGAGCCGGAGAGCTGGCTGGACGTGGGGACGGGGGACGCCCGCTTTCCGGAGGCGGCGAAGGACGTCCTTCCCTACACCGCGTTCGACGGCCTGGACCCGACCCACCGAGTCCTGCACGCGCGCGTGGCCGAGCGCATCGAGGAGGCCCACGTAGGGCTGCTGACGGACCCTCGGATCACGACTCGTCTGCGGACCCGGTACGACGTCGTCAGCATGCTCCGCCACCTGGAACACACCCCGGACCCCCGCGCGGAACTGCGCGCCGCCCTCGCGGTCCTCCGCCCCGGCGGCCACCTCGTCCTCGAACTCCCCAACCCGCGCAGCGCGTTCGCCCTGCTGTTCGGCGCGGCGTGGATCCCGCAGAGCCCGCACGGACACCTGCATCTGCTGCCCCTGCGCACGCTCCACGAGGAACTGCGGTCCCTGGGCTGCACGATCGTGGCGACGGACCGCCGCACCCCGCACATCCCCTACGACCTCGCGGCCACGATCGCCCTGGTGCTGAACCTCCTCCTGGGCCCGGTACTGGCGGTGCTGGGCGCCCCCCTGGTGGCCGCCGCCTGGATGATCGACCTGATCCTGGCCCCCGTGCTCCGCCGCACCCCCCTGTCGAACGGGTACCGAGTCGTCGCCCGCAAGGAGCCGATCACCCAGCGGGCACCGGCCGCACCGGCCCCACGCACCGCACCGTCAGGACCGACGGCACCGGCAGGGCCGACCGCACCCGCATCGCCGCCCGCCTGAAGACCTAGCCGCGCAGCACCAGCGCCTGCCCCGCCACCACCAGCACGACCTGCTCGCACTCCCCGGCGAACGCCGCGTTCAGCCGCCCCAGCTCGTCCCGGTACCGGCGCCCCGACGCCGTCGCCGGCACGATCCCCGAGCCCACCTCGTTGGACACGGCGACCACGGTCCGCCGGGTGGCCCGCACCGCGTCCGTCAACTCCCGCACCCGTTCCCGCAGTGCCCGCTCCCCGCCGTCGGCCCACACGGCGTCGTCCCACGCTCCGACGGAGTCCATGACATCCGTCAGCCACAGGGACAGACAGTCGATCAGCAACGGCGCCCCGTCCTCGGCCAGCAGCGGCACCAGGTCGCAGGTCTCGGCCGTACGCCACGACCCCGGCCGCCGCTCCCGGTGCACGGCGACCCGCTCCGCCCACTCGGTGTCCCCGCCCCGGGTGCCGCCGGTCGCCACGTACAGCACGTCCGGAAAGGCCTCAAGGCGCCGCTCCGCCTCCACCGACTTCCCGGACCGGGCGCCGCCCACCACCAGGGTCCGCCGCGGCACATCGGGCACGTCCTCGTACGCCCCCACCACCAGCGTCGCGCCGTCCGGCACCGCCCGCGCCCCGGCCGCGGCCAGCCGCCGCCGCAACTCCGCGCCCGGCGGTACGTCATGGTCCAGATGGACGGCGATGACATCCGTCGTCGGCCCGACCGCGCCCACCGCCCGCAGCTTGGCCAGGGCGTCCGGCCGCCCCACGACATCGGCGACGACCATGTCGTACATCCCGACCGCCCCCTCCTCAAGACCGGCCGGCGCACCCCCCGGCGGCAGATATAGCAGCCGCTGCCCGTCCGGCCCGGTCACCGCGTACCCCGTGCCCGGCGAGTCCATCGGCACCGCCCGCACCCGATGCCCCGTCAGCAGCGCCAACTCCCGCCCGTCCGGCACCCGCCCGGGCTGCGGCAGCCCCGCGGGCACCTCGACGGCGGGCCCGTTGTGCGGATGCGACAGCAACACCTGCCGTACGCCCCCCAGCGAACGCCCCGCGCGAGCCGCCGCGAACGCCGCCCCGGGCGTCAGATCGAGCAACAACGCCCCGTCCACGAGCAACGCGGTGGCCGCCCGCGCGTCATCACCGAGCGCGCCCGCACAGGCCGCACACGAGCAGTCGGGGCGGGGGAGTCCCGCGGGGGCACCGGTGCCGAGCAGAGTCAGTTCCACGGAGCCGATTTTCGCCTGTCTGCGCAGGTCTCGCGCATCCGACTAGGCTGCGGGCAGGAGCCGGACGTCGATCCGGCTCCTGTTCTGCACGTGCTGACACCTTGGAGGGCTACATGGCGGCATGGACGTGGCGGTTCGAGAAGGCCGACGGGGCGGAGGTCCAGCCCGCGGTGCAGCCCGAGGAGTTCACCACCCAGGGCGATGCCGAGTCCTGGGTCGGGGAGCACTGGAAGGCGCTTCAGGAGGGCGGCGCGGACCAGGTGCGGCTGTTCGAGGACACCACGGAGATCTACGGCCCGATGAGCCTGCACGCCGAGGCATGACCCCCTCGGGACGGGAGCGAGGGCCGTACTCCCTCGCTCCCGTCACCGCTCAGCGCCTCGGCGAGCGAGGACGACAGCCCGAGCGGTGAGCCCATGGCCGGCACGATCTGCCCGACCTCGACCTTCGAGTCTCGCGTCGGGGGCACGGCCCGGCCAGTGCTGCTCACCCGAACGAGCTCAGCAGCGCACTCCGCGCGGACACCGGGCTCAGCCGCGCACTCCGCACAGATGCAGCAGCGCGGCGACACTCCGATACGGATCCGTCTTCCCGGCCCGCTCCTCGACCGCCAGCAACGACTCCACGTCCGCCGGGATCTCCGCCTCGTCGGCCGCCGTGTCGGTGAACACCCGCACGCCGTACCAGGCGTGCAGCGGCGCCGCGATGCCCGCCAGCGTCGCCGTCAGCTCCGCGAGCCGGTCGGCCCGTACGTCGAGGCCGAGCCGGTTGCGATAGGCGGTCGTGTCGAAGGCGGCCAGCGCCCCGGTCCAGTCCCCGGCCAGCCCCGGCCGCATGGCCAGCGCGTCGCCGTTGCGCACGAGCAGCGACAGCAACCCGCCCGGGGCGAGCATCCGGGCCAGTCCCGCCAGCAGCGGATCGGGCTCCTCGATGTACATGAGCACGCCATGGCACAGCACGACGTCGAAGCTGCCCGGCAGAAAGTGGACGCCCGTGTCCCGCCCGTCCCCCTGGACGATACGGACCCGCTCACGGATCCCCTCGGGCTCACCGGCGAGCTCCTCACGGGCCGCCGCGATCATCTTCGGGTCCTGCTCGACGCCGGTCACCTGGTGCCCGGCGCGGGCCAGACGCAGCGCCTGGGTGCCCTGGCCCATCCCCACGTCGAGCACCCGCAGCCGCTGCCCGACCGGAAACCGCCCGGCTATCTGCTCGTCGAGCTGCCGGGCCACCAGCTCCTGTCGTACGACATCACGCAGCCCGCCCAGCCTGGTCAGCCAGGCGTCGGCCGCACCCCCGGAGAATGCGGCTGCGCTCAGGGTCGCTCTCCGCGCTTGACCTGCGGCTTCGGCAGCCGGAGCCGGCGCATCTGGAGGGAGCGCATCAGCGCGTAGGCGACGGCGCCACGCTTGTTGTCGTCGGCGAAGCGCTCGGCCAGCCGCTTCTTCAGGCGGACGCCGGTGACGACCGAGTCGAGCACGATCATCACGATCACGATGAGCCACAGCAGCAGCGCGATGTTCTGCAGCGCCGGGACCTGGACCATGCTCAGCACGAGAATGACCACGGCCATCGGCAGGAAGAACTCCGCGATGTTGAAGCGCGAGTCGATGAAGTCGCGCGCGAACTTGCGGACCGGACCCTTGTCACGGGCCGGCAGGTACCGCTCGTCGCCCCCGGCCAGCGCCTGGCGCTGCTTCTCCAGGGCGGCGCGGCGGTCCTCGCGCTGGCGCTTGGCGGCCTCCTTGCGCGTCGACGGCGTGTTGGCCACGCTGCGGCGCTGGGTCTGGGCCTCACTGCGCTTGGGCGTGGGGCGGCCCTTCGGGGCCTCGGGGTGACGGGTCTGAGTGGAGTCGGTCACCAGCGCCTTGTCGGCGGCCTGGGCCTTCTCATCCTTGGCACGGCTACGGAACACAAAACCCAAGGGTACGGGGTGCCAGGGGTTGGACCCCAGCCCGGTGGGGAACGATCCGGCAACACCAGTCGTCGTAGGGGGACAGAGGGGACGTTGCAGACGGTTCGTTCGGCGGTCACGGGGGAGGCACTCGGGCGGCACCGGTTGGACACCCATGGGTTCGCCCATGAGCCCACCCGGGAGTCACCTACTCCTTACGCCGGAGCGGGAGCGTCAGCAGTCGTCCTTGGGGATGAGCGCATCCGTCCCCGAACAGTGCGGTAATGGATGCAGGGCCCGTACTGTGGGTTCTGTCGCAGGTGCTGGAGTGGAGTCCGTCAGAAGGGGGCGCGCGAAGCCCATGAGCGGTGTCATGAAGCGTATGGGGATGATCTTCCGCGCGAAGGCGAACAAGGCCCTTGACCGGGCCGAGGACCCGCGCGAGACCCTCGATTACTCGTACCAGAAGCAGCTGGAGCTGCTCCAGAAGGTCCGCCGCGGAGTGGCCGACGTGGCCACGTCCCGCAAGCGCCTGGAGCTCCAGCTCAACCAGCTCCAGTCGCAGTCGTCCAAGCTGGAGGACCAGGGCCGCAAGGCGCTCGCGCTGGGCCGTGAGGACCTGGCCCGCGAGGCGCTGTCGCGCCGCGCCGCCCTCCAGCAGCAGGTGACGGACCTGGAGACCCAGCACGCGACGCTGCAGGGCGAGGAGGAGAAGCTCACCCTCGCGGCGCAGCGCCTGCAGGCGAAGGTCGACGCCTTCCGCACCAAGAAGGAGACGATCAAGGCCACGTACACCGCGGCCCAGGCCCAGACCCGGATCGGCGAGGCCTTCTCCGGCATCTCCGAGGAGATGGGCGACGTCGGCCTGGCGATCCAGCGGGCCGAGGACAAGACGGCGCAGCTCCAGGCGCGCGCCGGCGCCATCGACGAACTCCTCGCCTCGGGCGCCCTGGACGACCAGTCCGGCATGCACAAGGACGACATCCAGGCCGAGCTGGACCGGCTCTCCGGTGGTACGGATGTAGAGCTGGAACTGCAGCGCATGAAGGCGGAGCTGGCGGGCGGGTCGTCCGGCGGACAGCAGGCCATCGAGGGCGGCAACGGCCAGTCGCAGTCCCAGCAGCAGCCGCAGGACACCCCGCGCTTCGACAAGCAGTAGCCGACGGCCGGGGCCCACGCCTAGGAGGGCGCGATGGGCGACATGATCGTCCGGATCATGGGCGAGGGGCAGGTGAAGCTGTCCGACAGCCACCTGCCCGAGCTGAACAAGCTCGACGACGAGCTCCTGGCGGAAATGGAGAACGGCGACGGCCCCGGCTTCCGCCACACCCTCGAAGCCCTCCTCGCCAAGGTCCGCGAACTGGGCGAGCCCCTGCCCGACGACTCCCTGGAACCGTCGGAACTGATCCTGCCGTCGCCGGATGCGACGTTGGAGGATGTTCGCGAGCTGCTGAGCGACGACGGTCTGATCCCGGGTTGAGCCGGGGGCTTTGCCTCGCTCCGCCGACCGTCACTCCCTGACGTCGGCCCGCATATCTCAGCCCGTCCGGCGTTTGAGGACGAGGCCCCTTAAGAGGAACCTCCAGTTGGCCCCCGTTCCAAGCCCCGCAGGGACGCCGTACCGTAATCAAGCGTGAACACCCTCGAACGAGCCCGTCGGCATCTGAAAGCGCATCCCATGGCGCTGGACGCGGCGCTGGCCGTCGGCGTCCTCGCCTGCATGGTGGCCGGATCGTTCGTGGACCCGCACGAGAAGGCCGACGTCACCTGGGGCCTGCGCACCCCGGACGCGCTGAGCCTCGTCCTGATCGTCCTCGGCGCCGCGGCCCTCGTCTTCCGCCGCCGGGCCCCCATGACGGTCCTCGCCGTCACCGGCACCCTCTCCCTCGTCGAGTCCGTCACCGGCGATCCCCGTGCCCCCGTCGCCATGTCCGCGGTCATCGCCCTCTACACCGTCGCCTCGACCACCGACCGCCCCACCACCTGGCGCGTCGGCCTGCTCACCATGACCGTCCTGACCGGCTCCGCCATGCTCGCCGGCCCGCTGCCCTGGTACGCCCAGGAGAACCTCGCCATCTTCGCCTGGACCGGTATCGGCGCCACCGCCGGCGACGCCGTCCGCAGCCGCCGCGCCGTCGTCGCCACCATCCGTGAGCGGGCAGAACGGGCCGAGCGCACCCGCGAGGAGGAGGCCCGCCGCCGCGTCGCCGAGGAGCGCCTCCGTATCGCCCGCGACCTGCATGACGTCGTCGCCCACCACATCGCCCTCGTCAACGTCCAGGCCGGCGTCGCCGCCCACGTCATGGACAAGCGCCCCGACCAGGCCAAGGAAGCCCTCGCCCACGTACGCGAGGCCAGCCGCTCCGCGCTGAACGAACTCCGCGCCACCGTCGGCCTGCTCCGCCAGTCCGGCGACCCCGAGGCCCCCACCGAACCCGCCCCCGGCCTCGTCCGCCTCGACGAACTCGCGGGCACCTTCCGCAGCGCGGGCCTCCAGGTCGAGGTCGCCCGCGCCGACCAGGGCACCACCCTCCCCGCCGCCGTCGACCTGGCCGCGTACCGCGTCATCCAGGAGGCCCTCACCAACGTGCAGAAGCACGCGGGACCGGACGCCAAGGCCGAGGTCAGCGTGGTCCGCGTGGGCCCGAACATCGAGATCACCGTCCTCGACGACGGCGCCGGCGAGGACGACACCCCCGACAGCGGCGGACACGGCCTACTCGGCATGCGCGAGCGCGTCACCGCCCTGCGCGGCACCCTCACCACCGGCCCCCGCTACGGAGGCGGCTTCCGCGTCCATGCGATCCTGCCGGTCAAGGGCCGTACGCGCGCGGCGGAGGACGCCGTATGACGAAGCCGCGGAACTCGATGACGTGGCCGCGGAACTCAATCGCACCTCGCGGAAGTTGTCGTAGGGCGAAGCCATCCACCTCGTGCCCCGCAGAGGACCTGCCATGACCATCCGCGTCCTGCTCGCCGACGACCAGGCACTCCTCCGCAGCGCCTTCAGGGTGCTCGTCGACTCCGAGCCCGACATGGAGGTCGTCGGTGAGGCGTCCGACGGGGCGGAGGCGGTGCGGCTGGCCAAGGAGGAGCGGGCGGACGTCGTGCTGATGGACATCCGGATGCCGGGCACCGACGGCCTCGCCGCCACCCGCATGATCAGCGCCGACCCGACCCTGGCCCACGTCCGCGTCGTCATACTCACCACCTTCGAGGTCGACGACTACGTCGTGCAGTCGCTGCGCGCCGGCGCCTCGGGCTTCCTCGGCAAGGGTTCCGAACCCGACGAACTCCTCAGCGCCATCCGTGTCGCGGCCGGCGGCGAGGCCCTGCTGTCCCCGGCCGCAACCAAGGGCCTGATCGCCCGCTTCCTCGCCCAGGGCAACGGCGCGGACGACGACCGAGACCCGGCCCGCGCCGAGCGGCTCGACGCGCTCACCGTCCGCGAGCGCGAGGTCCTGGTCCAGGTCGCCGGCGGGCACTCCAACGACGAGATCGCCGAGCGGCTCGAGGTCAGCCCGCTGACGGTGAAGACGCACGTCAACCGGGCCATGTCCAAGCTCGGCGCCCGCGACCGGGCCCAGCTCGTGGTGATCGCGTACGAGTCCGGGCTGGTACGTCCAAGGGTGGAGTGACCCCGAGCCGGGCGTACTGCGCCCGGAGTATGCGCCGTATAAGGAACGGGACCTGCGGCCTACGAAACCGGGCTCCGCGATGGCTCAGTGTGTAGGGGCGGGCGCTCATCTGTTCATGCGCTTCTGTCATGCACAGGCGTCCGCTGCGACTTTTGCCGCTTCTGCCGCTCACAGAAGAGAGACCCTGACACATGTCCTGGCTGTCCCGATTCAGCCTCGCCCAACGTGCCCTGATAGGCCTGATGTCGATCATCGCGATCGCCTTCGGCGCGATCGCGATACCTCAGCTCAAGCAGCAGCTGCTGCCCTCCATCGAACTGCCGATGGTGTCCGTCCTCGCGCCGTATCAGGGCGCGTCGCCGGACGTGGTCGAGAAGCAGGTCGTCGAGCCGATCGAGGACAGCCTCGAAGCCGTCGACGGCATCACCGGCGTCACCTCCACCGCGAGCGAGGGCAACGCCGTGATCATGGCGTCCTTCGACTACGGCCCCGACACCCAGCAGCTCGTCGCCGACGTCCAGCAGGCCGTCAACCGGGCCCGCGTCCAGCTGCCGGACGACGTGGACCCGCAGGTCATCGCCGGTTCCACGGACGACATCCCGACCGTCGTCCTCGCCGTCACCTCCGGCAAGGACCAGCAGGCCTTGGCCGACCAGCTGGACCGGACCGTCGTGCCGGACCTGAAGGACATCGACGGCGTCGGCCAGGTCACCGTCGACGGCGTACGGGACCTCCAGGTCACCGTCACGCCCAACGACGCGAAGCTGGCGAAGGCGGGCCTGACCTCGGCGGCCCTGACCCAGGCCCTGCAGGCGGGCGGCGCCACCGTCCCGGCGGGCTCCTTCGACGAGGACGGCGACAACCGCACGGTCCAGGTGGGCGGCGGCTTCACGTCGATCCAGCAGATCAAGGACCTGATGGTCACAGGTGGCGAAGGCGCTTCGGGCTCCGGCTCCGGCTCCGCGAAGCCGGTCCGCCTCGGTGCCGTGGCCACCGTCGAGCAGGAGCAGGCGGCGGCCGACTCCATCACGCGCACCGACGGCAAGCCGTCCCTCGCGATCGCGGTCACCATGGACCGCGACGGCAGCGCGGTCGCCATCTCGGACGCGGTCGAGGACAAGCTCCCGGAGATGCGCAAGGACCTCGGCTCGGACGCCACGGTCACCGTGGTCAGCGACCAGGGCCCGGCGGTGAAGAAGTCCATCGACGGTCTGACGACGGAGGGCGCGCTCGGCCTGCTCTTCGCGGTCCTGATCATCCTGGTCTTCCTGGCGTCGATCCGCTCGACGCTGGTGACGGCGGTGAGCATTCCGCTGTCCGTCGTGCTGGCCCTGATCGTCCTGTGGACCAGGGACCTCTCCCTGAACATGCTGACGCTCGGCGCGCTCACCATCGCCATCGGCCGGGTCGTCGACGACTCGATCGTGGTCCTGGAGAACATCAAGCGGCACCTCGGCTACGGCGAGGAGCGCGAGGAGGCCATCCTCAAGGCGGTCCGTGAGGTCGCCGGAGCGGTCACCTCCTCCACCCTCACCACGGTCGCCGTGTTCCTGCCGATCGGCCTGGTCGGCGGCATGGTGGGCGAACTGTTCGGCTCGTTCAGCCTGACGGTGACGGCGGCCCTGCTGGCGTCGCTGCTCGTGTCCCTGACGGTCGTGCCGGTCCTGTCGTACTGGTTCCTGCGCGCGCCGAAGGGCACGCCCGAGGACGCGGACGAGGCCCGCCGAAAGGCCGAGGAGAAGGAGGCGAAGAGCAGGCTCCAGCGCTTCTACGTCCCTGTCCTGCGGTTCGCGACGCGTCGCCGTCTGACGAGCGTGGCGATCGCGGTCGTGGTGCTGGTGGGCACGTTCGGCATGGCGCCGCTGCTGAAGACGAACTTCTTCGACCAGGGCGAGCAGGAAGTCCTCACCGTCAAGCAGGGGTTGAAGCCGGGCACCAGCCTGGCGGCGACCGACGAGCAGGCGAAGAAGGTCGAGCGGCTGCTCGCCGACACCAAGGGCGTCAAGGACTACCAGGTCACCATCGGCTCGTCCGGCTTCATGGCGGCCTTCGGCGGCGGCACCGACACCAACCAGGCGTCGTACCAGGTCATGCTGGAGGACTCGGCGTCGTACGAGGACGTACAGGACCGTATCGAGAAGGGCCTGGCCGGCCTGGAGGGCGTCGGTACGACGACCATCGCGGCCGGTGACGGCTTCGGCGCCCAGGACCTGAGCGTGGTCGTGAAGGCGGCCGACGGGGAGGTGCTGCGCAAGGCGGCGGAGCAGGTGCGGGAAGCCGTGGCGGGCCTGGACGACGTCACCGACGTCACCAGCGACCTGTCCCAGAGCGTGCCGCGCGTCTCGGTCAAGGCCAACGACAAGGCGGCCGCGGCCGGCTTCAACGACCAGACCCTCGGCCTTGCGGTGGCCCAGGCGGTCCGTGGCAACACGGCGGCCCAGGCGACCCTCGACGACACCGAGCGGGACGTCGTCATCAAGTCGGCCAAGCCGGCGAAGACCCTGAAGCAGCTTCAGGACCTGCGTCTGGGCCCGGTGAAGCTGGGTGACATCGCGGACGTGAAGCTGGTGGACGGCCCCGTCTCGATGACCCGGATCGACGGCCAGCGCGCCGCCACGATCACGGCGAAGCCGACCGGCGACAACACCGGCGCGGTCAGCGCGGACCTCCAGTCCAAGATCAACGGCCTGACGCTCCCGGCCGGGGCCACGGCCGCGATCGGCGGCGTCTCCGAGGACCAGGACGAGGCGTTCGCCAACCTGGGCCTGGCGATGCTGGCGGCGATCGCGATCGTCTTCATGCTGCTGGTCGCGACGTTCCGCTCCCTGGTCCAGCCCCTGATCCTGCTGGTCTCGATCCCGTTCGCGGCGACGGGCGCGATCGGCCTCCTGATAGCGACCGGCACCCCGATGGGCGTCCCCGCGATGATCGGCATGCTGATGCTGATCGGCATCGTGGTGACGAACGCGATCGTGCTGATCGACTTGATCAACCAGTACCGGAAGCAGGGGTACGGCGTTGTGGAGGCGGTGATCGAGGGTGGCCGCCACCGGCTGCGCCCGATCCTGATGACGGCCCTGGCGACGATCTTCGCGCTGCTTCCGATGGCCCTGGGCGTCACCGGCGAGGGCGGCTTCATCGCCCAGCCGCTGGCGGTGGTGGTGATCGGCGGCCTGATCACGTCGACGATGCTGACGCTGCTCCTCGTTCCTACGCTGTACGCGATGGTGGAGCTTCGTAAGGAGAGGCGGGCTGAGAAGCGGGCGGCTAGGCGGGCGAAGAAGGCGGGCGTGCCGGGCGAGGCGACGTCGACTTCGGCGTCGGATTCGTCTTCGGACGAGCCGGAGCCGGCGGGGGTCTGACCTTCGGACCACATGAGGAGAGCCCGTCCCGGGAGGAGACCTGGGGCGGGCTTTTCCGTTGTCTGGATCAGTCCTTGAGGGGCGACACGAACGCGGTCCAGGAGGTGGCCGTGACGACGAGGGCGGGGCCGTTGGGAGAGAGTCGCGATCCCGTCCCGACTGGCCTTACCGGAAGGGGATGTTGAGCCAGGGGCTGCCGGGGTCGGACATCAGGATCCGGTGAACGGTAACCATGTCCTCGTACCAACTGCCGAACTTCTCGTTGTCGAACTGCAAGCAGCGGCCAAGTATGAAGCCGGCGGAAAAGTCCTGCCAGGACTCATAGCAACGTGCCGCGCTGTACCCGGCTTCGACGACGGCGGCTTCGGCTTCCGGCAGGGTGCCGTAGCGAGTGCTCAGGCCCCAGCGCGCCATGCAGGAGGCCCGGCCGAGGTCCCAGGCGTCGGCGGAGGTGACGTACTGACTGTCGCCGAGGATGCCGTCGGCGCGCATGCGGGCCTCGTAGCGGGCAATACGGCCGATGAGACGCTGGACGCCCTTGATGTGCGTCTCGGTTTCAGCTGTGGGGACGGAGGCGGCGGTCCTGGTGACGCCGTCAGAGGTGATCACGGTCTCGTCTTCCGCCCGCCGGCGCAGGACGCGTGCGGCGGCCTCGCGCCAATAGCCGGTCTCGACGTAGCCGCCGAAGTCGCGGGCGATGGCGCGGCGCAGCCCGAGGGCGAACTCCCAGACCGGGTTGGCGCCGTCGGTGGCCAGCAGGGCGCGCTGCTGCGCCTGCCACTCCTGGCGGCTGGTGATGCCCCACGATCTGCGCAGCATCTGACGCTCGGCGGGATAGCCCTGGCCGTGGTAGGCCATGGCATTCCAGGGAAGGCCCTGGTGGACGATGAGGTGGGCGCCGCAGGCCAGCCCGTGTGCCACCGGGCCGTGCAGTGGACCGCCCACGCGCAGGGTCCGCAATGACGCCTTGTCCGAGGGGCCGCCTGTCCGCCCGGTGTACTGGGCCCAGGCGGCGGAATGGGGCGGCGCGGAGGGCAGGAACGCCTCGCACGGACTGTCGGGATTGACGACGATCATCGGAGGATCGGCGGGTTGCCAGACCTCGGCGAACCAAGCGAGGACATTCCAGTCGAACACGCGATGCGGCTCAGGTGCCGGAAGCATGCCCTCGGTGTATATCGCCCATCTCCTCCCACCGGCCACCCGCGGGTCGACGTCGAGGATGGGACAGATGTTACGCCGCTTGCCGTCGACCTCGGCCCGGTCAATCGCGAAGTACAGCCGATTGCGTGCGAGCGTGTCGAAGTACGCCGCCCAGTCCTCTCGCGACTTGGCCTCGAACAGTGCCTGTTCCACTCCTGTAGGAGGGGCCCAGGCAGGCGGGGTGGTACGGCCGAAGCTTGCGGGCGGCGGACCGAACGACATAGTTCACCCATCGATCTTTCACGCGTAGAGACGCGTTAGCGGTACCAGTCTTCACCGTCACTCCCGAGGGCACTGCGCAGGAAGTGCTCAAAGGAGGGTGAGATCCAGTTCCGACTGTCTGTTTCGTGATCCCAGACGAACACGTCATCCCGTTCTGGAATTCGGATAAAGGCGAACTGATCCCCGCCCCCGTTATCACCGAAGAAGAGGAGCGGGTCGAAGGGCATGTAGAGGGACTGGAACTCTTCATTGTTGCGGAGCGAGGTGTT
Organism: Streptomyces sp. NPDC051738; assembly: GCF_044453205.1. NCBI lineage: Bacteria > Bacillati > Actinomycetota > Actinomycetes > Kitasatosporales > Streptomycetaceae > Streptomyces > Streptomyces sp. NPDC051738. Next base: position 269,433 of record NZ_JBITCM010000016.1, read on the forward strand.
TTCGGTCAGGATTTTCTCGGCTGACCAGACAACTTCCGTTCCGTAAGCGGCATTGACTCCGTCGGTCTCGGCGAGGAGCGATCGGAGTGGCGATGGAATTGCCTGCCCAAGTCGTTCTTCGATGAGCGAAAGGGCTTCTTCGGGCGCCGGAGGGTGTAGCTCTACGCTCGAGAATACAAGGGCAAGTTCACGCCACATGTGCGTGATCCTTTCGATTTGGTTTGGTTACCTGATGCGCGGGTTGAACCAGTGGCCGAGCATATCATCGACGCGTGTGACGTGGTCGAGTACTTCCTGGCGCGTCGGGTTGGGATGTGTTCTGTAGAAGCCATTCCACGCCACGCGTATATCGCTCAAATGCACGCGACTGTTGATATCTCCCTTTGGTATCCCTCGAAGATTTTCCAGGGAGTGGATCTCGTCAGCTGAGAATAGGCCGGGATAGCGCTTGAGGGCTTGCTGTTCGATGGCATGATGGACAACTACGTTTCCTTCGAGGTCTGGGTTGGCATTGAAGAATGTCCTCTTGTAGTTGTGGTCAGTTGTGCTGCCGACAGATGCCTCGTTCCGAACAGGTACATCTTGGCCGAGAATCGTTTCGTTTCTCGCCGCTGCATTTTTCTCCGCGTCTTTGCATGGTGTGAGGCCACAGGGGTCGGTCCAAGCCAGGGGGTTGTGGACGTAGGTGGTGGGGTTGGGCGCGGGGGCGAGGCCGAGGGGATCGGGAGTGAGGTATCGGGCGGTTTCGGGGTCGTAGTGGCGGAAGTAGTTGTAGTGGAGGTCGGTTTCGGGGTCGTGGTACTGGCCGGGGAAGCGGAGGGGGGTGTAGGCGGTGGCGGTGCGGTTCCAGGTGGTGGTGCCCCAGAGGGTGGTGCGGGTGTGCCAGGCGATGGTGCCGTGTTCGTCGACGAGTTCGGTGGGGGTGCCGATCAGATCGGTGATGATCGTGAAGAAGCGCTGGTCAATGTCTTCCTGGGGAGCATCAGTCGGCGTCTTGCGTTCGGTCTGGGTCAGGGGGCGTATGCCCTGGTGGTCCCAGGTGAGGGTGATGGTCGGCTGGGTGGTGCCGGGGGTGTTGGTGGTCTGCTCGGCGAGGGTTGTGCCATCCCAGGTGAAGTCCACCTGTTCCAGGACCCTTTCTCTGTCGGCGGCGAGGCGTTGTTTGGCGATGCGGCGGCCGAGGGGGTCGTAGCGGTAGCGCCAGGTGGTGCCGTCGGGGGTGACGACCGAGGTGAGGCGGTCTTCGGTGTCCCAGGTGTAGCGCCAGGTATCCGGTTTGCGGGACAGGCGGGTTTTCCGGCGCAGGGTGATGCGGCCGGCTTCGTCGTGTTCGTAGCGGACGTTGCCCGCGCGCGTGATGCGGGTCCCGGTGTAGGCGCGGTCGCCGGTCGATTCCTGGCCGGGCATGGAGTCCGGCCAGGTGGCGTGGGTCTGGTTACCTGCCGCGTCGTAGGCGTACGACTCCGTCCAGTTCGCAGCGTGGACGGTTGTGACTCGGCCAGTGACGTCGAGATCAAAGCGGCGGGTGCCGTTCAGGTGGTCGTCGATGGCGGTCAGGTTGCCGTCGGCGCGGTAGGTGTAGGCGCGCTGCTGGAGGTGCCTGCCGTTCGGTCCGGTGAGTTCCTGCTTCGTGAGGCGGCCCATAGGGTCGAAGGCGCTTGTGAGCGTCAGCGTTTCGCTGATGTGGCGGGTCAGTTCGCGGCCGGCGGCGTCGTGGGTGAAGGTGAGGGTGCGGCCGCTGGTGGTCAGTTCGGTGCGGTTGCCTGCCGCGTCGTACGTCCAGGTGCTGGTCGCGCCGGTCGGGGTGGTGCGGCCGGTGCGGCGGCCCAACACGTCGTAGGTGTAGGTGAGGGTACGTCCGTTGACCGTCTCGGTCAGCAGGTGGCCCATCTCGTCGCGCTGCAACGTCAGGACCGCGTCCGGGCCCGTCGCCTGGGCCAGGCCGCCCGTCGCGTCGTACTCGTACGTTGTGACCGCTCCGGCCGCGTCCTTCCTCATCACGCGGCCCAGCACGTCCCGCTCGAAGTGGACGGTCTGGCCGGAGGCGGTGGTGCTGGCGGTCAGCTGGCCCGCCGGGTTGTGTTCGTACGTCAGCCGGCGGTTGTCGAAGTCTGTCTCCGCGACCATGCGTCCGGCCGCGTCGTACTCGTAACTCCAGGTCAGGCCCTGCGGGTTGGTGACCTTCGTCAGGTGCAGTTCCGTGTCGTGGTCGAAGGTGTAGCGGACGCCGTCCGGGCCGGTGCGGGCGGCGAGCAGGTCGAAGTGGGTGTACTCGTAGCGGGAGACGGCGCCCATGGCGTCGGTGTGGCTGGTGGTGTTGCCCTCGCCGTCGTACGTCCACGACTCCGTCGTGGCGTCGGCCGCGGTACGGCGGGACAGGCGGCCCTCGACCGTCCACTCCAGGCGGGTCACCGCTCCCATGGGGTCGGTGATCGTCGTCGGGCGGCCGAAGGCGTCGCGTTCGTAGCGCGTCACGGCGCCCAGCGGGTCCGTGACCTCCAGAGGCAGGCCGGCGGTGTTGCAGCGGACTGTCGTGGTCGCGCCTGTCGCGTTTGTGATCGCTGTCAGGTGGCCTAGATCGTCGTACGTGAAGCGGGTCGTCGTCCCGGACTCGTCGGTTACGGCCGTGCGGTTGCCGAACTCGTCGAACTGCTGGGTGACGTGCGTGCCGTCCGGGCTGGCTATGGAGACGGGCAGGCCCTGGTCGTTGTAGCCGATGCTCGTGTACCGGCCGTCGGGGCGGACGGCCATCACCGTGCGGCCTGCCCCGTCGTAGGCGTAGCTCAGGGTCCGGCCGAGGGGGTCGGTTTCGGTCAGCGGGTGGTCGTAGCGGTCGTAGGTCGTGTGGGTCGTCGCTCCGTCGGGGCCGGTCGTGGCGATCACTTGGAGGTCGCTGTTGATGACGTAGCGGGTGCTGTGGCCCAGGGAGTTCGTCGCGGTGATGGTGCGGTGGCCGGTGGCCGGGTCGATGTCGCCGTAGGCGAAGGTGTTGCGCAGGTGGCCCGCGTCGCCGGTCTGGGAGGTGCAGCGGCCCTCGTCGTCGTAGACGTAGTGGTAGGACGAGTTGTTGGTGTCGGTCCAGGCGGTGATCCGGCCCAGCGCGTCGTTGGTGAAGCGGGTCGGGATGCCGGAGGAGTTCGTCACGGTCGCCAGGTGGCCGTGGTCGTCGTAGCCGAAGCGGACCAGCTCGACGTCGCCGCCATCGGCTGCGGCCCCGGCCAGGCGCAGGGCGGTTATTCGGTCCCCGGTCGTGTCGATGGTGAGGTGGTAGCCGGCCGAGTGCACGATCGCCGTGGGGGCGCCCTGGTGGTCGTACTCGAAGGTGAGCCACTGGCCGGAGCGGTCGGTGATCTGTTCCAGCAGGGCGATGCCGTTGCCGTCACCGCCCGGGGCAGCGAAGTGCCAGGCACGGCCGGAGGCAGGGTCGGTGACGGAGTAATCGCCGTAGGCGTCGATCGTCAGCGGGTTGGGGGCTCCAGCCACGGGCAGGGTCGGTACGCCGGGGGCGGGGTGTGGGTAGGCCAGGAGCGAGCCGTCCTCGTGGATGCAGATGACGCCCTCGGCGTCGATCTCCAGGCGCTGGTCGGCGGTGGAGGTCCACTTCGGGCCGAACCAGTGGCCTGCCTCGTACGACGACTCGAACTGCCGGGTGAAGACCAGCGGCAACTTGGCGGGCAGCGTTACGTCGGTGGCCGGCAGCGACATCCGGCCGGTGGCCATGTCGATCGGGTCGCCGCCGAACACCTTGCACCACAGCCGCCTGGCGGTGTCGCTGATCGATTTGGTCACGGCATTGCGCGCCCCCGACTTGGCCGCGCCCTCGGCCGCACCGCGCGCTGCCCCTCGCGCCATGCCGCCCGCGCCTTTGCCGCCGATCAGGTTCGAGGCCAGGTAACCCATCGCGTCGCCCGGGTCGCTGCTCCAGCCGCTGCCGATGATGGCCTTGGGCAGCCGTTCGGGATGGGCGGCGGTGCCGACCAGGCCGGCCAGCAGCATGTTGGAGTTCTTCGTGTACTCGCCGGGGTGGGTGATGTTGTACGGGTCGTACGGGTTGACCATGCGCACCATCTGCACGACGTCCGTGACGCCCTTGGCGAAACCGCCCACGACGTGGGCCTGGTTCAGCGTGGTGCTCACCACGGCGTCCATGGCGTCGGCCTTCAGCCGGTCGGTGAACTCCGGCTTCGGCGGGGCCGTCTCAAGGGCCTCGGCCACCTTGCGCTGCGCGTCACGGGCGGCGTCGGTGCGCTGGCGGCGTGCCTCGGCCAGGGTCTCCTCGGCGTCGCGCCGGCCCGCCACGCCCGGATCGGTGAAGGCGCCCGGCTCGGTCGGTTTCGGGCCCGCCTCGCGTCCCGCCGACACCGCCGCGTTGTACTGGTCGGCGGCCTCGTTGTACGTCTTCACCCGCGCGTTGTGCGCGTCCGTCGCCCGCCGGCTGTCCTCCTGCGCGCGGCGGTAGGCGTCGATCGCCAGTTGCGCCTGCTGCTGCGCCCAGCGAACGGTGTCCGCGTACGTCTCCAGCGCCCCGGCCGCCGCCTCGCAGGCATCGGCCGCCGTCAGCCACTGCCTTGGATGCATGTCGAACTTCTCGCGGAAGGCGTTAGCGGCCTTGCCCTGCCAGCCGTCGCCGCCCAACTGGCGCATGCCCTGGCCGACGTTCTCGAACGCCCGGGAGAAGTCACGCAGATGCTTCGCCCGCGCCTGCAACGCCTGAACGCTGCCATGGACCAGTTCCCTGGGGTCCTCGCTCTCCCCCAGCCCGCGCTCGGCGACATCACCGCCCAGCCGGTTGCTCACCCCCTCGCCGAAGTCGCGCACACCCTCGGCCGCGCTGTCCGCGCCGACCGCCGACAGGCCGTCCGCAGCCTTGTCCGCCGTCCAGTCGACGGCCTCGCCGACGTTCTGCGTCACACCGTCGACAGCACTGTCCAGACTGTCTCCGAGGCTGTTGACCACATCCCCGAAGCCCATCAGCGCTCACCCTCCCCGGACTTAGAAGACTCCGCGGCCTGCGACGGGTCGATCCGCTGCCAGTCCGTCCGTGGATCGGACGCCGCGCCCGGGATCAACGTCGATGTCCGCACGTCCTCGGCCGCCTGCCCCCACGCCTGCCGGGCCGCCTCCTCGCCCTCCCGCTTCGACTCCTCGCTGAAGTCCGCGTTCATGACGTGAGATACGGGGTTGTCCTCCAACGTCTGCGACCAGGAACGCTCGTTGACCTCCTCCGGCGTCAGGCCCGGATTGCCCGCCGTCGCCGTCCACACCCTCTTCAGGGTGTTCGAGGCGTACTGCTCCTGCTCGTGATACAGCCCCGCCGACAGGTTCAGCCGACCCGCGAACTCATTGGCGTCCCGCACCAGCGAGTACACCCCCCAGCCCCACCGCTCGCAGAACTCGGCGAAAACCTGACGCAGCGCCCCGTCTCCCACCTCCAGACCCGCCAACTCCAGGTCGTCGAAGCCGCGGCCCTGACCCGCCTCGATATCGAAGCCCAACTCCTGCAGCTCACCGATCGCCTGGTTGATCCCCCGCGTGATCCGCTCCAGCGCCTCCGGATCGACCTGGTAACCGTCGCCGCCGCTCACGCGTCCGCCCCTTCCGAATCCACAGCCGGAGTCGTATCCGAAGCCGCCGCATCCACAGCCACTGCGTCCGGAACGATCCCCTTCACCGGAGGCAGCACCATGCCCGCCGGCCCGCCCGCGTCCACCGCGACCCCGACCGGCCCACCCGACCTCGCCACCCTCGGAACCACCTGATCCAGCAACCGCGTCCCATGAACCGGCATCCCCTCAGGCACCGCCTCACCCCGCGCCCGGGCAAACCGCTCCAACGCCGCCTCATCCGTGAACGCAAAGAGCCAGCGGACACCGTCCGCCTCGACCGACAACAGCGAACCGTCCACCACCGGCACCAACACCTCACTGCGCCGGAACTCCCCTACAACCGCACGCAGATCGCCCTGCCCGCTCTCCGCCAGATCCGCCAGCCGCGCCCGCAGCCTCAAGGTGTCGGCGCTCACGTCAACCCCCGTCGAAAACTTCACCATGCATCGCACAAGCGAACGATCATGCTATTGCGCCAAGATCAGGGGAATCCAGGAGAGCCGGCCTCCGCGTTTCGGCCAGGGACGGACCCGGTGCCCCAAGCGCCGCCGCCCGGCCGCCGCCGTCATCGCCGGTTACGTATTCTGTGCCCTCGAACTGCTCCACGGCGAAAGGGGATTCGGGCGTGCCGCTGCGCAAGGACGACCCGAAGTCGGTCGGCGGGTACAAACTGCTCGACCGGCTCGGGGCCGGTGGCATGGGTGCCGTCTATCGGGGCAGGTCGCGTTCCGGCCGTGAGGTCGCCGTCAAGGTCGTGCATGCCCAGTACGCCGAAGACCCCGTCTTCCGTGCCCGGTTCCGGCAGGAGATCGAGGCCGTCCGCAAGGTGAGCGGTGTCTTCACCGCGCCGGTGGTGGACGCCGATCCGGAGGCGGAACGGCCCTGGATGGCGACGCAGTACGTGGCGGGGCGTTCGCTCGCCGACCGGATCCGCGACCGGGGCGCGCTGCGCGACGGCGAACTGCGGCAGCTGGCGCTGGGGTTGGTGGAGGCGCTGCGGGACATCCACCGGGCCGGCGTGGTGCACCGGGACCTCAAGCCGGCCAACGTGCTGATGGCCGAGGACGGCCCGCGTGTCATCGACTTCGGTATCTCCCGCGCGGCCGCGAACCACAACACCCTGACCGAGACCGGCCAGATGATCGGCACCCCGCCGTTCATGTCCCCCGAGCAGCTCACGGACGCACGGACGGTCGGCCCGGCCTCCGACATCTTCTCGCTCGGCGCGCTGCTGGTGTACGCCACGACCGGCAGGGGCCCGTTCGACACCGACAGCCCCTATCTGACCGCGTACCGGGTGGTTCACTACGAGCCCGTGCTCGACGGCATCGGGCAGCCGCTCCGGGGAATCCTGGAACGCTGCCTGAGCAAGGAGGCCGCGGAGCGCCCCGGACTCGAGGAACTGGCAGGGGAGTTCGCCGACGCCCTGCCGGAGGCCGATCCGGGCGACATGCCGACGGTGACGCTGCGCGGCGACCACCCGGTGGTGGCGCGGACCCGCCCCGACGTCGTGGCCGACCCGGCTTCGACCACCTGGTCCGGCCGTCGGCGTCGCCGTATCCGTCCCCTGCTGGCCGTGACCGGCACCGTGGGCGCGCTGGCCCTGGGGCTGCTCGGGTACATACGGTTCGGGCCGGGATTCGCGGACAGCCCCCAGGAGGGGAGCACTGCCCCGGCCGCGACCACCCGGTTCAGGACACTGCCCGGCGACTGGGAACCCTGGCAGACGACCCTGTCCGAGACGGCACCGCTGGGCGCGAAGAAGGCGCTGGGAACGGACGACGGCTCGGTTGCCGGCGAGCCGACGTGCCTGATGAACGGCAACGGCGTCTACTGCGCGGGCGAGGGCATCCTCCCGGTGCGCCTGGACGCCCGGACCGGCAAGACCCTCTGGCGCGCCGAGGCCCCAGGGGGCGGCGACGAGATCGGGTCGTACAACTCCGCGCTGCTCGGCGTCCGCAGTGGCACGGTCGTCCTGCGCCAGTCCGTCTTCAACGCCGCCCGCGGGACCGATGTGGCCGAGGTGCTGGGGATCGACGCCGGGACCGGCGAACAGCTGTGGACGCACCGGGTGAACGACGAGAACCTCGACATGGCCATCTCCGCCGGCCTCGTCATCACGTCCGGCGACAACGGTACGACCGTGACGGCCCGGTCCCCGCGCACCGGCGCGGAGCGCTGGACCGCGCCGATGCCCAAGGGCCACTACTGCTCATTCGTGAACGGCGGCACCGACGTGTACGCCCAGTGCATCGAGACCTCGGGGACGAGCGAGACCTCGATGATCCTCGTGCTGGACCCGGCCGACGGCTCGGCGCGGACGCTGAAGGCCCCGGGCCAGAGCGGCATCCTCGGATTCCTCGACGGGCGCCTGGCCATGATGCAGGCGCCCGAGGAGGAGGGGCCGTCCGGTGAGATCCTGCCGTACGACCGGGTCCTTCTGGTGGACCCGGACACCGGCACCCGCACCACGGTGAAGCTGGCGGAGAGCTTCGACGGTGAACCGGTGCTGTCGGCCGGCACGCTCTGGTTCGTCTCGCCCGGCGGCGTGGTGAGAGCCGTGTCACCCCGTACCGGCAAACTGCTGTGGGAGACCCGGACCAGCCTGGAAGGCCCGGGCGCGGCCAGCTACGACGCACAGACACGCACCCTGTACCTGGCCAGTATCAGCGGCCGCGTGGCCGCCCTCGACGGACGCAAGGGCACCTCGCTGTGGGAGACGCTGCCGCGCACGGAGCGGTCGGACAGCGCGCCGGTCGGGCCCGGGGTCCTGCTGTACAAGGGCTCGGTGATCGTCGCCACCTCGGACGGCACCGTCTTCGCCCTCGACCCCGCCGACCCCGAGCGGAAACCGGCCTCGGGGGGACCGGTCTCGGGGTGACGGCGGGGCAGGGCGACGGTAACGGCAGGGCGAGGACTACAGCAGGGCGATGACTACGGCAGCGCCAGCATCCGCTCCAGCGCCAGCTTCGCGAACGCCTCGGTCTCCTTGTCGACCTCGATGCGGTTGACGAGCTTGCCCTCCGCCAGCGACTCCAGCGTCCAGACCAGGTGGGGCAGGTCGATGCGGTTCATCGTCGAGCAGAAGCAGACCGTCTTGTCGAGGAAGACGATCTCCTTGCCCTCGGGCGCGAAACGGTTCGCCAGCCGGCGGACCAGGTTCAGCTCCGTGCCGATGGCCCACTTGGAGCCGGCCGGAGCCGCCTCAAGGGCCTTGATGATGTACTCGGTCGAGCCGACGTAGTCCGCCGCGGCGACCACCTCGTGCTTGCACTCGGGATGGACCAGCACGTTGACCCCGGGGATCCGGGCGCGGACGTCCTCCACCGATTCCAGGCTGAAGCGGCCGTGCACCGAGCAGTGGCCGCGCCACAGGATCATCTTCGCGGCGCGCAGCTCGTCGGCCGTCAGGCCGCCGTTCGGCTTGTGCGGGTTGTAGACGACGCAGTCCTCCAGGGACATGCCCATGTCCCGGACGGCGGTGTTGCGCCCGAGGTGCTGGTCGGGCAGGAAGAGGACCTTTGTCGAATTGGGCTCACCCTGCTCGAAGGCCCAGTCCAGAGCCTTCTTGGCGTTCGACGAGGTGCAGATCGTGCCGCCGTGCTTGCCCGTGAACGCCTTGATGTCCGCGGAGGAGTTCATGTACGACACCGGCACGACCTGCTCGGCTATCCCGGCCTCGGTCAGCACGTCCCAGCACTCCGCCACCTGCTCGGCCGTCGCCATGTCGGCCATCGAGCAGCCGGCGGCGAGGTCGGGGAGGACGACCTTCTGGTCGTCGGAGGTCAGGATGTCCGCCGACTCGGCCATGAAGTGCACACCGCAGAACACGATGTACTCGGCCTCCGGGCGGGCGGCGGCGTCACGTGCCAGCTTGAAGGAGTCGCCGGTCACGTCCGCGAACTGGATGACCTCGTCGCGCTGGTAGTGGTGGCCGAGCACGAAGACCTTGCTGCCGAGCTTCTCCTTGGCCGCGCGGGCGCGCTCGACCAGGTCCGGATCGGACGGCGAGGGCAGATCGCCGGGACAGTCGACGCCGCGCTCGCTCCTCGGGTCGGCCTCACGGCCGAGGAGCAGCAGGGCGAGGGGCGTCGGCTGTACGTCGAGCTCCTGGGTCTGGGCGGTGGTCACGACACGCACCCTTTCTGTTCTGCGGCTCGCCGGGGCCGGAGGATCCGGACCGGCGGGTCATTCGGGACACCTTCATCGACTTCTCGTCGATTTGACGCTATCTATCATAACCGGTTCACGTCAGTTTGACGACGGCCATCGTGTCGATGTGACGTGAATCCCGGCCGGTGGTCCTCGATTGGTCCTCGAGTGGTCCTCGAGTGGTCCTTGAGGGGGCCCTGAGGAGGCCTGGGGGAGGCCCGCACTCCCGAATCAGGCATTTTCCGCTCCACGCGCCGTGTGCGAGCATGAAGAAGGACCGAAAGACAAACGCCCGGCCCGGAATGAATCCGCGGCCCCGACGGTTGCAACCGTCGGCAAGCAGTCTCCGTACAACCCGGGAGAGATGTAGATGTCCGTATCGGACGAGACCAGCACCGTCACCGACGGCATCATCCTGTCCGACGCCGCCGCGGCGAAGGTCAAGGCCCTGCTCGACCAGGAAGGCCGTGACGACCTGGCCCTGCGCGTCGCCGTTCAGCCGGGTGGCTGCTCCGGCCTGCGCTACCAGCTCTTCTTCGACGAGCGGTCCCTCGACGGCGACGTGGTCAAGGACTTCGGCGGCGTCAAGGTCGTCACCGACCGCATGAGCGCCCCGTACCTGGGCGGTGCCTCCATCGACTTCGTCGACACGATCGAGAAGCAGGGCTTCACGATCGACAACCCGAACGCGACGGGCTCCTGCGCCTGCGGCGACTCCTTCAGCTGAGCCCGGCCGACCCGGCTGACCGCCCACGTGGCTGACCGCCGACACGGCTGACACACGAGAAGGCGGCGACCCCCTCCGACGGGGCCGCCGCCTTCTCGCATCCGTAGGCCCTACCGGGCCCCGGACGTCTCCGGCACTGCCGCCCCCGGCTTCTCCTTCGGGATCGCCTGGCCGTCCGTGCCCACGACCTTGCGGTCACCGAGCGGCTCGTCCAGCTGCACGGTCTTGTGGAACACCTTGGCGATCAGGATGCAGACCTTCTCCGGCTGCGAGGTCTCGGTCACCCGGACCGTCACCTCGCCGCCGCTCTCGCTCGCCGTCACCTTGTAGTCGGCGCACACGCCGCCCGTGAAGGCCACGGTCAGTTCCCTGCCGTCGACCGTGTAGCCGTCCACCGTCACGTTCCGGGTGACCGGCGCCGAGGTCGGCTCGTCCTTCGGGTCGCTCGGCCGCGGGGTCGGCTGCCCGGTCGGCTCCTCGGACGGCGTGGTCGAGGCCAGGAACTTCGGGTCGATCGCCGGATACGTGACCGTGAAGCTGTCCCGCGCGCCCGCCGCCTTCACCTCGAACAGCCAGGACGGCACCAGCGCCTGCCGCGCGTCCACATAGTGCGAGGCCAGCCCGAACACGGCCTTCTCGACCGTGACGGTGTCCTTCGACGGCGTCCCCGCCGACGCCTCCGCACCGCAGGGCGCCTCAAGGCGGTCCTTCAGTGGTACGGGGCTGGCGCAGCCGCCGATGCCCATGCGGCCGTCGGTCCCCGGCGCCGCGTTCATCAGCCCGAGCGTCTTCTCGGCACTGAGCACGGGATACGTGTCCGACTTCGCCGGCGCCTTCAACTGGCCGCTCCCGCCGACCACTTCACCCTGGGCGTTCACGGTCACCCCGGTCGTCCAGCCGTACGTGGGCATCCCGCCGACCACGGGATCGGCGTTCACCACCCGCTGGGTGCCCATCAACTGGCCGGCATCGAGCTTCGCGTCATCCTGACCCACCGCCTTGAGGATCGGCGCCGCGGCCTTCTTCGCGGCCTCCTCACCGACCGGGTCGGCGGCCGACTCGGCGGAGCCCTTCTGGCACTTGGTGGTGCTCTGGCAGTTGTCGGTGCCCGGCGCGTACCGGTAGAACGTCCAGGTCCCCGGCGCCTGCTTGTTCACCTGCAGGCTGGGCCCCGCACCGTCCGTCGCCCCGACCCGCCAGGTCTGCCCCTGTGCCACCGGCGTCCCGTCCATGCCGAGCGCCTTGGCCAGCCGTGCCACCTCGTCGGCACCGACCTCTCCGCCCGCCCGGTACACCGGCGCCGAGCCGGGCCCGTCCGCGAGCTCCCCGTCGGCCTTGTAGGTGACGCCGTACGGGTTGGGCTCCCCGGGCGCGATGCCGCTGGTGCCGCCACCGGAGTCGCCCCCGGTGTAGCCGTCGAGGTGCAGCGGCGGGGGAGTGTCACCGCCGGGCGCCGCCGACGTCGTACCGCCGTCCGACCCGCCGGAGGCGTTCGCGGCGAGGTAGGCCCCGCCACCTCCGACGAGCAGTACGGCGGCGGCGACGGAGGCGATGATCGCGGGGGAGCGACGTGGGGCGCCGTCGTGGGCGCCGTCCCGTGCGTCGTCCTGTGCGTCGTCATCCCGTTCGCCGTCGACGGAGGGGGCGGTGCCGGGGTCCTTCGTGGGAGGAGCGTCGGGAGCCTGCGAGGCCGAGGCCTCCTCCGGGCCACTCTTCTCCGCCGAGGCGCCCTCGTTCTCGGGGAGCGCCTCAGCGGCATCCTTCTTCGCTGACCCGCTCTCCGTCCGTGTCTCCTCCACGGCCTCGCCGGAGACGCCCGTGTCGTCGTTCTCGGGTCGCTCGGTGTTCACCGCATCGCTCCTTCGGCTGCGCACATGTCCCAAAACCCTGACCAGACCCTGTCAAAAAGGTCGGCATGTCGGGTCGTATCCCGCATCCCCTTTACGGGGGACAGCGATGGGACGCAGCGGGGGAGCGCACGGTTCCCTCAAACGCGCCGATCGGATCGCCGAGATTCGACCAGTCGGCGCGGTCGATCAGTCGCCGTAATCCGACATCGCGTCCACCAGTCGCGCCGACTTCGACGGCACGGTCACCCCATGGATGAGTGAGGGGGAGACCGGAAGGGAAAGGACGCGGTCGGGGGCGGTCCAGTGGGGAGCCATCCGCGCGCAGTCACCGAGGAGCGACGCCAGGTCGACCTCGGGGTCGGCCGGAGCGGGGGCATGGACCTCGAATTTCGTCATAGCGGCACCGTAGGCACGCCGGAGCCCGCGAAGAAAGATCTACTATCGGGTAGTTTTGCCTGCTTCAGAGTCCTGGTCACGAACGGTAGCGTGGACTGTCAATCCAACCTCCCCGCAGGAGACCTCAGCCGTGCGCATCGCAGTCACCGGCTCCATCGCCACCGACCACCTCATGACCTTCCCCGGCCGGTTCGCCGACCAGTTCGTAGCGGACCAGCTGCACACGGTCTCGCTGTCCTTCCTGGTCGACAACCTGGACGTACGCCGGGGCGGCGTAGGCGCGAACATCGCCTTCGGCATGGGCCAGCTGGGCACGAACCCGATCCTGGTCGGCGCCGCGGGCTCCGACTTCGACGAGTACCGGGCCTGGCTGGACCGGCACGGCGTCGACACCGGCTCGGTCCGCATCTCCGAGACCCTGCACACCGCCCGCTTCGTCTGCACCACCGACGCCGACCACAACCAGATCGGCTCCTTCTACACCGGTGCGATGAGCGAGGCCCGCCTCATCGAGCTGAAGACCGTCGCGGACCGCGTCGGCGGCCTCGACCTGGTCCTCATCGGCGCCGACGACCCCGAGGGGATGCTCCGCCACACCGAGGAGTGCCGCTCCCGCGCGATCCCGTTCGCCGCCGACTTCTCCCAGCAGATCGCCCGGATGAACGGCGACGAGATCCGGATACTGCTGGACGGGGCGACGTACCTCTTCTCCAACGAGTACGAGAAGGGGCTCATCGAGTCCAAGACCGGCTGGACGGACGAGGAGATCCTGTCCAGGGTCGGCCACCGCGTCACGACCCTCGGCTCGCGCGGCGTACGCATCGAGCGGCAGGGCGAGGACCCGATCGAGGTCGGCTGCCCCGAGGAGGAGCGCAAGGCCGACCCCACGGGTGTCGGCGACGCCTTCCGTGCGGGGTTCCTGTCGGGGCTGGCGTGGGGGGTGTCCCTGGAGCGGGCCGCGCAGGTCGGCTGCATGCTGGCGACTCTCGTCATCGAGACGGTGGGTACGCAGGAGTACCAGCTGCGGCGGGTGCACTTCATGGACCGGTTCACCAAGGCGTATGGGCATGAGGCGGGCGAGGAGGTTCGGGCGCACCTTGGCTGAGGCCGAGTGCGACTGATCGTCTGCCTCAGCGGGTTCGTTGTCGGCTGCGGGGCGTGGGGGCTGTTCGCGCAGTTCCCCGCGCCCCTGAAAGAGGGGCGTTCAGGTCACCCGGCGGACTACGTACGCCGCTCCTCGCTCCGCCGGCTCCTCGCCCACGTACTCCTGCCCCCGCATCTCGCACCAGGCCGGAATGTCCAGCCGGGCGGCCTCGTCGTCGGAGAGAACCCGGACCAGCCCGCCCATCGGCACATCCCCGATGACCTTCGCCAGCTCGATGACCGGGATCGGGCAGCGCTTGCCGAGGGAGTCCACGACCAGGACATCGTCCCTTACGACCGTCTCGGCGACCGGCGCCCCCAGCTTCTCCCGCACTGCGGTCACCGCTCCGGGCAGCACCTCCAGGAACCGCTCGACATCCTCCGTCGCCGTCCCGAACGGCAGGGACACCCGCACGTTCCCCTCGCTCAGCACGCCCATCGCCTTCAGCACATGGCTGGGCGTCAGCGTGCTGCTCGTGCAGGACGAACCTGAGGAGACCGAGAACCCGGCACGGTCCAGTTCGTGCAGCAGTGCCTCTCCGTCGACATAGAGACAGGAGAAGGTGACGATGCCGGGCAGCCGTCGCTCCGGATCGCCGACCACCTCCACATCCGGCACCAGCTCCGGCACCCGCGCCCTGATCCGCTCCGTCAGCTCCCGCAGCCGTGCCGCCTCCTGGGCCGCCTCCGCCTGTACGGCCCGCAGCGAGGCCGCCGCGGCGACGATCGCCGGGATGTTCTCGAACCCGGCCGCCCGCCCCGACTCCCGCTCGTCAGCGGGCCCTTGCGCCGCGAACCGGACGCCCTTGCGTACGACGAGGAGCCCGACCCCCGACGGACCACCCCACTTGTGGGCACTCCCGGTCAACACCGACCAGTCACCGTCGACCCGCCCCCACCCCAACGACTGCGCCGCGTCCACCAGCAAGGGCACCCCCGCTTCCTGGCACACCCCGGCCACCTCCGCCACCGGCTGCTCGGTCCCCACCTCGTGGTTGGCCGACTGGAGACAGGCGAGCGCGGTGTCCGGCCGGAGGGCCTCCGCGTAAGCCTGAACACCCACCGCCCCCGCCCGGTCCACCGCGACCTGCGTGACCGAACCGCCCCCGGCCTCGTGCGCGTCAGCCGCATGGAGCACAGAGGAGTGTTCGACGGCAGACACGATCAGGTGGCGCCCGACGCGCCGCCGCCCCGCCAACACCCCAGCGACACCCGAATGGACGGCCCGAGTACCGGACGAGGTGAACACCAACTCATCGGCACGACACCCCACAGCCTCGGCAGAAGCCTCCCGAGCCGCGTCCAACAGCAACCGCGCCCGCCGCCCTTCCCGATAGAGACGGGCCGGATCCGCCCACCCCTCATCAAGGGAGGCCAGAAGTGCCTGCCGAGCAACAGGGTGAAGAGGAGCACTGGAAGCAGCATCGAAGTAGGCCACACAGCAACGCTAAACGTCCGGTCACCGGGGCGCCCCCAAGGGGCGCGGGACGGTGACATCAGCGGCTCCGCCGCGGGGCGCGACAAGCCACGACGGGCCCGCAGCCGCCAATCAAGCGAACCCCCCACTCCAGTAGGCCCCCCTCCCCGCGAACCCTCGGAGAGCGTCGGCTAGGGTTTGGTCCGCATAAACATCCAAACCCCTGCCCGTCGCAGGGCGGCGACCGACCAGCGAGAAGGCCAGGCCGCAGCCATACCGCGCGGGCGAGACTCTCGGGAAGGCGCTACGTGAGTCCCAACGGCTCCGACCGCTCGCCGCGGCGCCCGATGCGGCGGAAGCTGCTGCAGGCAATGACCGCGGGCCTGGTCCTGGCGACAGCCACCGGTTGCTCGTACAACTGGGAAGACTTCCCCCGCCTTGGTATGCCCACCCCGACCACAGAAGAGGCTCCGCGGATCCTCTCCCTGTGGCAGGGTTCCTGGGCGGCTGCGCTCGCCGTCGGCGTGCTCGTGTGGGGTCTGATCCTGTGGAGCGCCATGTTCCACCGGCGCAGCCGCACCAAGGTCGAGGTCCCCCCGCAGACCCGGTACAACATGCCCATCGAGGCGCTGTACACCGTGGTCCCGCTCATCATCGTCTCGGTCCTCTTCTACTTCACGGCCCGCGACGAGTCGAAGCTCCTCAGCCTCAAGGACAAGCCCGACGTCACCATCAACGTCGTGGGCTACCAGTGGAGCTGGGGCTTCAACTACGTCGAGCCGGTCGAGGGTTCCACCGGCAACGCGAAGACCGACAAGAACCTGGCCGCCATTCCGGACCGGTTCAAGGAGGACTTCCCGGCGAACGCCGGCGGCGTCTACGACGTCGGCACCCCGGGCACCCGGAACCCGCAGACGGGCAACCCGGGCCCGACCCTGTGGCTGCCCAAGGGCAAGACGGTCCGCTTCGTCCTCACCTCGCGTGACGTCATCCACTCCTTCTGGGTGGTGCCGTTCCTGATGAAGCAGGACGTCATCCCGGGCCACACCAACGCCTTCGAGGTGACCCCCAACAAGGAGGGCACCTTCCTGGGCAAGTGCGCCGAACTCTGCGGCGTCGACCACTCCCGGATGCTGTTCAACGTGAAGGTCGTCTCCCCCGAGCGCTACGAGCAGCACCTCAAGGACCTCGCCAAGAAGGGGCAGACCGGTTACGTTCCCGCCGGCATCGCGCAGACGAGCCACGAGAAGAACCGGGAGACGACAAACCTGTGAGCATCCTCAACGAACCCCAGGGTGCCGCCGCAGCTGAGGACTCGTACGAGAACGAGCTGCCGGTCAGGCGCAGGCAACCCGGCAACGTCGTGGTCAAGTGGCTCACCACCACCGACCACAAGACGATCGGAACGCTGTACCTCGTCACATCGTTCGCGTTCTTCGTGATCGGTGGCGTGATGGCGCTGCTCATGCGCGCCGAGCTCGCCCGGCCCGGTCTGCAGATCATGTCGAACGAGCAGTTCAACCAGGCGTTCACGATGCACGGCACGATCATGCTGCTGATGTTCGCGACGCCGCTGTTCGCCGGTTTCACGAACTGGATCATGCCGCTGCAGATCGGCGCGCCGGACGTGGCGTTCCCGCGGCTGAACATGTTCGCCTACTGGCTGTACCTGTTCGGCTCGCTCATCGCGGTCGGTGGCTTCCTCACCCCGCAGGGCGCGGCCGACTTCGGCTGGTTCGCCTACTCCCCGCTGTCGGACGCGGTCCGCTCGCCGGGCATCGGCGCCGACATGTGGATCATGGGTCTGGCCTT
>NZ_JBITCM010000017.1:0-285307 GCF_044453205.1 Streptomyces sp. NPDC051738
GACCCCGCTCCGCCACCAACACACACGCATCCGCCAGCCCCAACACCCCCGACACATGCGCCGCCACCACCTCACCCACCGAATGACCCAACAGGTAATGCGGGGTCACACCGTGGTGCTCGAAGAGGCGGAACAGCGCCACCTCCAGGGCGAACAGGGCGGCCTGCGTGTACGCGGTCTCGTCCAGCAGCGCGGCCCGCGCCGACCCTTCCTCGGCGAACAGGACGTCCTTGAGCGGGTGTTCCAGGCGGGTGTCCAGCTCGGCACAGACCTCGTCCATGGCACGGGCGAAGACCGGCTGGGCCGCGTACAACTCCCGTCCCATGCCCAGCCGTTGCGCCCCCTGGCCGGTGAACAGGAACGCGGTCTTGCCCGGCTGCTTGGCCCGGCCCCGTACCACCTGGGGCGAGGACGTTCCGTCGGCCAGGGCGTCCAACGCGGCCAGCAGCGAGGTCCGGTCGCTGCCGAGTACGGCGGCGCCGTGGTCCATGACGGCGCGGCCGGTGGCCAGGGAGTACGCGATGTCGGCGGGGGCGAGTTCGGCGTGCTCACCGACGTGGGCGTGCAGGCGTCGGGCCTGTGCGCGCAGAGCCTGCGGGGTACGTGCCGTGAGGATCCACGGCACCGTGGTTCCGTCGGCGGGAGCGGCGTCGTCTGACGGTGCGGGCAGTGCGGCCGGTGTGGACGCCTGCGGCGTCTCCTCGATGATGACGTGGGCGTTGGTGCCGCTGATCCCGAAGGACGAGACGCCGGCCCGGCGCGGCCGCCCCTGGACGGCCGGCCACTGCCGGTCCTCGGTCAGCAGGGTCAGCGCGCCCGATTCCCAGTCGACGTGCTGCGAGGGCTCGTCCACGTGCAGCGTCCTGGGCAGGACGCCGTGGCGCATCGCCTGGACCATCTTGATGATGCCGCCCACACCCGCGGCGGCCTGGGCATGCCCGATGTTGGACTTCAACGACCCCAGCCACAAAGGCCGATCCGCGCCCGGTCGCTCCTGACCGTAGGTGTTGAGCAGTGCCTGCGCCTCGATCGGATCACCCAGCGTCGTACCCGTACCGTGCGCCTCCACCGCATCCACATCCGCCGCACTCAACCGCGCGTTCGCCAACGCCTCACGAATCACCCGCTCCTGCGACGGACCGTTCGGCGCCGTCAACCCATTGCTCGCACCGTCCTGGTTCACGGCCGAACCCCGCACCACCGCGAGCACCGTGTGCCCATTGCGCCGCGCATCCGACAACCGCTCCACCAACAGCAACCCCACACCCTCCGACCAGCCGGTGCCGTCCGCCGACGCGGAGAACGCCTTGCACCGCCCGTCCTCGGCCAAGCCACGCTGGCGGGAGAACTCGACGAAGGTCGTCGGCTGTGCCATGACGGTCACGCCGCCGGCCAGCGCGAGATCGCACTCACCGCCGCGCAGGGCATTCGCCGCAAGGTGCAGAGCCACCAGCGACGACGAGCACGCCGTGTCCACCGTCATCGCGGGCCCTTCGAGGCCGTAGGTGTAGGCGATGCGGCCGGACAGGACGCTGGAGAGGTTGCCGGCGAGCAGGAAGCCCTCCAACTCGCCGGCGGAGGAGGCGATCCGGGCGGCGTAGTCGTCGTACATCGCGCCGGTGAAGACGCCGGTGCGTGACCCCCGCAACGAGCCCGGATCCACCCCCGCGCTCTCGAACACCTCCCACGCCGTCTCCAACAACAACCGCTGCTGCGGATCCACCGCCGTCGCCTCACGCGGAGACATCCCGAAAAACTCCGGATCAAACAGATCCGCATCATGCAAAAACCCACCATGCCGCGTGTAACTCGCCCCCACACGCTCCGGATCAGGGTCATACAACCCCTCCAGATCCCACCCCCGATTCGAAGGAAACCCACTCACCGCATCCACCCCACCGGCCACCAACCGCCACAACCCCTCCGGCGACGCCACACCACCCGGATAACGGCACGCCATCCCCACAATCGCGATCGGCTCGTCCGCGGCGCCCCGGGGCAGGGTGCGTCCGGTCGTGGCCGGCTTCCCCTGCTCGACGACGCGTTCCAGCAGGTAGGTGGCCACGGCGTCCGGCGCGGGGTGGTCGAAGACGAGGGTGGCGGGCAGCCGCAGGCCGGTGGCCCGGGTGAGCTGGTTGCGCAGTTCGACGGCGGCCATGGAGTCGAAGCCGATGTCGCTGAAGGCCCGCTCCGGGGCGATGGCACCGGCGCCCGTGTGTCCCAGGACGGCGGCGACCTTGCCCCGGACGAATTCGAGGACGGCTTCCTTGCGCGCCTCGGCGGGGAGCTCGGCGATACGGCGCGTCCAGTCCGACGACGTTGCCGCGGCGGTCGGCCGGGACTGTGCCGCGGTCGGCCGTGTGCGCGGTGCGAGGTCGCGCAGGAGCGGATGCGTCGCGTCGGCCGCCGTCCTCGCCGCCCGCAGGGGTACGAGGGCCAGCAGTGGGGTGTCCGCGGCCAGGGCGGCGTCGAACAGGGCCAGGCCGCGCTCGGGGGTGAGCGGGTTGATGCCGGCGCGCTCCCAGCGGGCCGTCTCCGCGTCGCCGAGGGTGGCGCCCATGCCGCGATCCGTGTCCCACAGGCCCCAGGCCAGGGAGGTCGCGGGCAGGCCGTGGGCACGCCGGTGCTGCGCCAGGGCGTCCAGCGAGGTGTTGGCGGCCGCGTAGTTGGCCTGGCCGGCGGTGCCGAGGAGGCCGGTGACCGAGGAGAACAGCACGAAGGCGCGCAGATCGAGGCCCTCGGTGAGGTCGTGCAGGTGCCGAGCGGCGTCCGCCTTGGGCGCCAGGACGGCGTCCAGGCGCTCGGGGGTCAGCGAGAGGACGGTCGCGTCGTCCAGGACGCCTGCGGTGTGCACCACTGCGGTCAGGGGCCGGTCCTGCGGGACGGAGTCCAGGAGCGCCGCGAGGGCCGCGCGATCGGTGACGTCGGCTGCGGCGATGCGTACCTGTGCGCCCAAGTCGGCCAGTTCGGCGGCGAGTTCGCTCGCGCCGGGCGCGTCGGGGCCGCGTCGTGCGGCCAGCAGGAGGTGGCGTACGCCGTGTTCGGTGACCAGGTGGCGGGCGAGCAGCGCGCCGAGGGCGCCGGTGCCGCCGGTGATCAGGACCGTGCCGTCCGGGTCGAGGCGGGTCGGGTCCGCATCCGTGCCGGGGGCGGCCGGCCCGAGTCGGGGCGCCCTCAACCGGCCTGCGCGCACGGCGATCTGGGGCTCGCCGGTGGCGAGTGCGGCGGCGAGCTGCTCGTCGGTGGAGTCGGTGTCGAGGTCGACGAGCACCAGTCGGTCGGGGTGCTCGGACTGTGCGGCGCGCACGAGGCCCCACACCGGGGCCGTGGCAAGGTCGGTGACGTCCTCGCCGGGCAGGACACCGATCGCCGCACGCGTCACCAGGGCCAGGCGCGCTTCGGTGAACCTCTCCTCGGCCAGGAACTCCTGGACCAGGCGCAGGGCGCGGTGCACGGCGGCGTGCGGGCCGTCCTCGGGCGACGGCAGGTCGTGGAGACGTACGACGACGGTGTCGGCAGGTGCGACGGCGCCGAGGTCGTCGGCCGCCTCGACCCAGTCGGCGGGCGCCTGCCCGGGTGCCGGGGCGAGGGCCGGCCACCGCACCTCGTACAGCGCGGAGTCGGTCGCGGGGGCGAGGGTGGCCGGGAGGTTCCTGGCGACGGGGCGCAGCGTCAGGGCCGCCACGTCGGCCACCGGGGCGCCGGTGGGGTCGGTGAGGGAGAGGGCGAACGTGTCGGTGCCCTGGGGGCTGATGCGGACCCGCAGTTCGGTGGCGCCCGTGGCGTGCAGCGTGACACCGGACCAGGCGAAAGGCAGCCGGATCGACTCGCCGGGGTCGGCGGGTGCGGCGCGCAGGACCAGAGGGTGCAGGGCGGCGTCGAGCAGGGCGGGGTGCAGGGCGAAGCGGTCGGCGCCGTCCTGGCCGGGCTCGGGCAGCCGTATCTCGGCGTACAGGTCCTGGCCGTCGCGCCAGGCGGCCACCAGGCCCTGGAAGGCGGGGCCGTAGCCGTAGCCAAGTCCGGCCAGGCGGGGGTAGACGTCGGTGAGCGGTTCGGGTTCGGCCGTGGCGGGCGGCCAGGGCGCCGGATCGCCGGCCGCCGGTGCCGGGACGTCCTGCCGGGCGAGGGTGCCCGTGGCGTGCCGGGTCCACTGGCGGCGGGCGGCGTCGTCGGTGTCGGGGCTGGCGTGGATGGTGAAGGCCCGCCGGCCCGAGGCGTCGGGCGCGCCGACCGTCACCTGGACCCGGACGCTCTGTCCGGCGGCCAGCGGCAACGGGGCCTGCAGCGTGAGGTCCTCGACGTGCGGTGCGTCCGTGACGTCGCCCGCGGCGACGGCGAGTTCCAGGAAGGCGGTGGCCGGCAGCAGCACGGTGCCGTCGATGGCGTGGTCGGCGAGCCACGGGTGGCTGTTCAGGGAGAGACGGCTGGTGAGGACGGTGTCGTCGCTGTCGGCCAGTTCGACGACGGTGGCGAGCAGGGGGTGGTCGGGAGTGTCGAGGCCGAGGCCGCGCGGGTGCACGGGGGGCTGGGGGGCCAGCCAGAAGTGTTCCCGCTGGAACGGGTAGGTGGGCAGGTCGAGGAGGCCCGCGCCGGGGAAGAACCCGGTCCCGTCGAGGGGGGCGCCGGCGGTGCGGGCGCGGGCGACGCCCTCGGCCAGGGCGAGGGGCTCGGGGCGGCCCGGGCGCAGCAGGGCGACGGCGGTCGTATGGTCGCCGGTGTCGTCGAGGGCGCCGTGGACGAGCGCGGTGAGCACGGCGTCGGGGCCGAGTTCGACGAAGACGTCGGTGCCGTGGCGGGCCAGTTCCCGGGTGGCGTCCAGGAAACGCACTCCGGCGCGGATCTGTCCGCTCCAGTAGTCCGGCGACGTCAGCTCGGCCGCATCCGCGAGCCTGCCGGTCACGGTGGACACCAGGGGGATGGCGGCCGGCTGGAAGGCGAGACCGGCGGCGATCTCACGGAACTCGTCGAGGATGCCGTCCATGTGCGGCGAGTGGAACGCGTGGCTCACCTTCAGCTCGGTGGTCTTGCGCCCTCGCGCCCGCCAGATCTCGGCGACGGCCCGTGCGGTGTCGGCGTCGCCGGAGATCACCACGGAGCGCGGCCCGTTGACGGCGGCGATGGACACCGCGTCCTCGTGGCCGGCCAGCGTGGGCAGCACTTCCTCCTCGGCGGCCTGCACCGCGATCATGGCGCCGCCGGAGTCGGCGGAGGCCATCAGACGGGCGCGGGCGGTCACGAGGGCGGCGGCGTCGTCGAGGGTGAGCACCCCGGCCGCGTGGGCGGCGGCGACTTCGCCGACGGAGTGTCCGGCCACGAAGTCCGGCGTCATGCCGTGGTGGGCGAGGAGCCGGAACAGGGCGACTTCGAGGGCGAACAGGGCGGGCTGGGTGTAGGCGGTCCGATGCAGCAGGGCGGCGTCCGGCTCGTCCTCGGCGGCGAACATAACGGCGCGCAGGGGCCGTTCCAGGCGGTCGGCGAACGCGGCGCACACCTCGTCCAGCGCCTCGGCGAAGACGGGGTCGGCGGCGTACAGCTCACGGCCCATGCCGCCCCGCTGGGCGCCCTGGCCGGTGAACAGGAAGGCCGTGCGGGTGGCGTCGGCGGCCCGGCCGGTGATCAGGTTCGCCGCCATGTCCCCGGCGGCCAGCGCCTCCAGGGCCGTCAGGCGCTCCTCGACCGTGTCGCCCAGGACGGCGGCCCGTTCGGCGAAGGCGGTGCGGGTGGCGGCCAGCGACCGGCCGACGGCGGTGGCGTCGGCGTCCGCGCCGAGCCGCGCGCGCAGCCGTGCGGCCTGGGCGCGCAGCGCCGGAAGGTCGCGGGCGGACAGCAGCCAGGGGCCCGGAACGCCGGTGCGCGGGCCCGGCTCGGGTTCGGTCACCGCCTCGGCGGCGGGGTCGTGTTCCAGGACGACGTGCGCGTTGGTGCCGCTGATCCCGAAGGAGGAGACGGCCGCCCGGCGCGGCCGCTCGCCCGTGTCGGGCCAGGCCGTGGTGTCCGTGAGCAGGGAGACCGGGCCGACGGACCAGTCCACGTGCGGGGTGGGCTCGTCCACGTGCAGTGTCCTCGGCAGGACGCCGTGCCGCATGGCCTGCACCATCTTGATGACCCCGCCGACGCCGGCGGCGGCCTGGGTGTGCCCGATGTTGGACTTCAGCGAGCCCAGGCGGAGCGGCGCGGAGGCGTCCCGGCCCCGGCCGTAGGTGGCCGTGATCGCCTCGGCCTCGATCGGGTCGCCGAGCCGGGTGCCGGTGCCGTGTGCCTCCACGGCGTCCACGTCGGTGGCGGTGAGGCGGGCGTCGGCCAGGGCCTGGCGGATGACGCGCTGCTGGGCCAGCCCGCTGGGCGCGGTCAGCCCGTTGCTCGCACCGTCCTGGTTGACCGCTGAGCCCCGGATGACGGCGAGGACCTGGTGGCCGTGGCGGCGGGCGTCGGAGAGCCGCTCGATCAGCAGCATGCCCACGCCCTCGCTCCAGCCGGTGCCGTCGGCGGCGGCCGCGAAGGACTTGCAGCGTCCGTCGGGGGCCAGACCGCGCTGGCGGGAGAACTCGACGAACATGCCGGGCGAGGACATGACGGTGGCGCCGCCGGCCAGGGCCAGGTTCGTCTCACCGGCGCGCAGGGAGCGGATCGCGAGATGCAGGGCGACCAGGGAGGACGAGCATGCCGTGTCGACCGTCACGGCCGGGCCGAGCAGACCGAGCTGGTAGGCGATGCGCCCCGACATCACACTGGACGTGCTGCCGGTGAGGACATGGCCGTGGACGCTGTGCGGCGCGTCCTGCAGCCGGGGCCCGTACTCCAGCGCGGTCGCGCCGACGAAGACGCCGGTACGGGTGCCGTGCAGGGCGGCGGGCAGCACGCCGGCGCGTTCGACGGCCTCCCACGAGGTCTCCAGCAGCAGCCGCTGCTGCGGGTCCATGGCCAGCGCCTCGCGCGGTGAGATCCCGAAGAAGTCGGCGTCGAACTCCCCGGCGTCGTGCAGGAATCCACCGTGGCGTACGGCGCTCTTGCCCTGCCGGCCGGGGTCGGGGTCGTACAGGTCGGCGTCCCAGCCCCGGTTGTCGGGGAAGGCGGAGATGGCGTCGACCTCGTCGACGAGGAGCCGCCACAGGTCTTCGGGCGACGCGACGTCGCCGGGGTAGCGGCAGGCCATGCCGATGATCGCGATGGGCTCGTCGCCCGCGGTGCCCGGGCCGTCGGAACCCTCGCGGTCGGTGCCGAGGAGTTCGGCCGTGACGAACTCGGCGAGGCCGGCGGGCGTGGGGTGGTCGAAGAGCGCTCCGGTGGGCAGCCGCAGGCCGGTGGCGGCGGCCAGGGAGGCACGCAGTTCGGTGAGCATCAGGGAGCTGAAGCCCAGCTCGCTGAAGGCGGTGCGGGGGGCGACGTGCTCGTCGGGCGCGTAGGCCAGTACGGCCCTGATGTGGGCGTCGACGAGGTCGCGCACGGCATGCGCGCGGTCGGCGGCGGGCAGCCCCGCCAGGTGCGCGCCGAGCTCGCCGCGCGGGCTCGGCACGGTGTCGGCGTCCGCGCCCTCCGCACCGGCGAGGGCCTTCGGCGCCGCGGCGGGCCCGGACGGCCCGGCTGCCGGGGTGTGCGTCGCGCCGGCGCGTGCGGTGGTGTCGAACCAGTGGTGCCTGCGCTGGAAGGCGTAGGTCGGCAGGTCGACGCGGCGGGCGCCGTGCGCCTCGTACAGGGCGCCCCAGTCCACGTCGGCGCCGTGGACGAACGCCGTTGCCAGCGCGGTGAACAGGCTCTGCGGCTCGGGCCGGTCCCGGCGCAGCACGGAGACGGCCGTGGCGGCGTCGGGGTCCTGGAGGCTGTCGTGGGTGAGCGCGGACAGGACGCTGTCGGGCCCGGCCTCGACGAAGGTGGTGACGCCTTCCGCCTCCAGCCGGCGGATGCCGTCGGCGAAGCGGACGGTCTGCCGGATGTGCCGGACCCAGTACCCCGGTGTGGTCAGGTCCCGCTCGCCGGCGAGCGCGCCGGTGACGTTGGAGACCACGGGGATGGCCGGGGCACGGTAGGTGAGGCCGGAGATCGCCTCGTGGAACTCGTCGAGGACGTCGTCCATGTGCGGTGAGTGGAAGGCGTGGCTGACGGTGAGCCGCGTGGTCTTGCGGCCCTGCGCGCGCAGCCGCTCGGCGACGGCCTCGACCGCCTCGGCGTCACCGGAGATCACGGTGGAACGCGGGGAGTTGACGGCGGCGACGGCCACGGTCCCCTGATGGTCCGCGAGCAGGGAGGAGACCTCGTCCTCCGTCGCCTGTACGGCGATCATCGCGCCGCCGGCCGCGGCGGACTGCATGAGGCGGGCGCGTGCGGTGATCAGGACGGCCGCGTCGGCCAGGTCCAGGACTCCGGCCACGTGGGCGGCGGTGACCTCGCCCACGGAGTGGCCCGCGACGTAGTCCGGGCGGACGCCGAAGGACTCCAGGAGCCGGAAGAGGGCCACCTCCACGGCGAACAGGGCGGGCTGCGTCTGTGCCGTCTCCTCCAGGCCGTCGCCGGTGCGCACGGTGTCCGCCACCGGCCGGTCCAGATACGGGTCGAGGGCGGCGGCCACCTCGTCGAACGCGGCCGCGTAGACGGGGAACGCCTCGTACAGCTCCTGTCCCATGCCGAGGTGCTGGGCGCCCTGCCCGGTGAACAGGAAGGCCGTATGTCCCTCGCGGACGCCGCCGGTGACCACGGCGGGCGACGGGGAGTTCCCGGCGAGGGCGGCGGTGCCCGCGAGCAGGCCCGGTGCGTCGGGTGCGAGGACCACGGCGCGATGCCGCAGGACGGCTCGGGTGCGGGCCAGGGACCAGCCCACGTCGACGGGTGAGGCCTCGGTGACGGCCGGGGAGGTGCGCAGACGGTCCGCCTGGGCGCGCAGGGCGGCCTGGTCGGCGCCCGAGATCACCCAGGGCAGCACGGGTGGCACGGTGCCGGCCCGGCGCAGTTCCGTGACGCTCGCCACGGGGTTCTCGGCGACCACGACGTGGCAGTTGGTGCCGCCCATGCCGAATGAGCTGACGCCGGCCACCAGGGGGCGCCCGGGGTGGGGCCAGGCGGTCAGTTCGCCCTGCACGCGCAGGCCCAGCTCGTTCAGGTTGATGGCGGGGTTGGGGGTCTCGAAGTTCAGGCTGGGCGGCAGCGCGCGATGGTGGATGCTCAGCAGGGTCTTGATGAGCCCGGCGATGCCCGCCGCGCCCTCCAGGTGCCCGATGTTGGTCTTCACCGAGCCGACGCTCAAGGCGTCGCCGGCCGGTCGGCCGGCACAGGCGCCGAGGGCCGAACCCAGCGCCGTGGCCTCGATGGGGTCGCCGACGGGGGTGCCGGTGCCGTGCAGTTCCACGTACTGCATGTCCTCGACGTCGACGCCGGCCCGTTCGCGGGCGGTGCTCAGGACCTGCTCCTGGGCGATCCGGCCCGGCACCGTCAGATGGGTGGTGGCGCCGTCGTGGTTGACCGCGCTGCCGCGGATGACGCCGTAGATCCGGTCACCGTCGGCCAGGGCCCGCCGCAACGTCTTCAGTACGACGACGCCGCCGCCCTCGCCGGGCACGAAGCCGTTGGCGCGCGCGTCGAAGGTGTACGTCGTCCCGTCCGGGGACAGCGCGCCGAACAGCTGCTCGGTGACGGTGTGCTCGGCGAGCAGGTTGAGGTTGACCCCGGCGGCGAGCGCGGCGGTGGACTCGCCGCCGCGCAGGCTCTCGCAGGCCAGGTGCACGGCGACCAGCGAGGAGGACTGGGCGGAGTCCACGGTCATGCTCGGCCCGCGCAGCCCCAGGTGGTGGGAGACCCGGTTGGCGATCAGGCCGCGGTTGACGCCGGTCATGGTGTGCTGGGTGAGGGCGTCGACGCCCTGCTGGTGGAGCAGGGTGGTGTAGTCGTCGCGCAGGGTTCCCACGAACACGGCGGTCCTGCTGTCCCGCAGGGACGCCGGCACGATGCCCGCGTCCTCCAGGGCCTCCCAGGCGAGTTCCAGGACGAGCCGCTGCTGCGGGTCCATGGCGGCCGCCTCGCGGGGCGAGACGGCGAAGAACGCGGCGTCGAAGTCGCCGACGTCCGGGAGGAATCCGCCGCGGGTGATCGCGGGGGGCACGGCCGGGTCGAAGCGGCCCTCGGGTACGTCGGTGATGGCGCTGGTGCCGCTGCGCAGCAGCTCCCAGAACGCCGCGGCGGACGAGGCCCCGGGGAATCGGCAGGAGAGTCCCACGACGGCGATCGGCTCGTCGCGCTCGGGAGAGCCGTCAACGGCCGCCGGACCATGCTCGCTCATCATGAACTTCCGCTGCCCTTTCACTACTGGATTCCTGTGCGGGCCGACCTGGAGTTTTCGCGGGCGCCGGAGATCGGCGCGGTCGGCATCAGCGCGGTTGGGGAAGAAAGGGCGCCGCACAACCGGAAAGGCGGCCCCTGTGGCATGGGTGCGGACAGTTCCAAGCCCGCACACCACGCGGTAATCGGGTATTCGAGGAATTCACCACACGCTGTGCTGGAAAAGACTCAGGAGGCAAGAACCAGGCGGTCGCCGGCCTGGTCGCGCACCAGGGCGCAGACGTCCCGCAGGGCGTGTTCCAGGCGGTCGATCTCCTCGTCGGTGAGGAGCACGGACGGCTCGAAGCGCAGCGTGTGCACGGCGCTGGCGGTCGGGAAGGTCCGGATGGCGTGCCCGTGCAGGAGGTGCCCGGCGATGACGTAGCCGAACAGCGAGGAGCGCGCCGCCTCCCGCAGCGTGTCGTCGGCGGCGTCGGACTGGTCGTGGAACTCGAAGCCCAGCATCAGGCCGTGTCCGCGCACCTCCTTGACCACGTCCGGGAAGTCGGCGCGGATCCCGTGCAGCATCCCGGCGAGCGCGGCGCCGCGCTCGTGCGCGAGGCGGTAGCCGCGGCCGCCGTCGGCCTCCAGCATCTCGATGACCTTGAGGGCGATGTGGCAGGAGAAGCTGTCCTTGGCGAAGGTCGAGCTGTGCAGCAGCTCGAACTCCGGGCGGTAGCGACCTTCACGCACCAGCGTCACGGACGCCTTGGCGATGCCGCCGCCCAGGGACTTGGCGAAGACGTAGTAGTCGCCGCGCAGGCCGAGGCGGGTGGCGCCCAGGAAGGTGCCGGTGCGGCCCAGGCCGCTCTGGATCTCGTCGATGACGACGGGACAGTCGGCCTCTTCGGCGAACGCCTTGATCTCCTGGGCGAATTCGGCCGACAGCGGCCGGATGCCGCCCTCGCCCTGGATCGGTTCCAGCAGAACGGCGCAGATGGTGTGGTGGCCGCGTTCGACGAGCCGCACCGTGCCGTCCCGCACGGTCGGCTCCAGGAGCGTGCCGCGCTCCTCCTGGAGCACCTCCTTGAGCGCCGCGGGGTCGTCGCACGGCACGAACCGGGCCTGTGCGCCGAGCGCCGCGAACGGGGTGCGGTAGGACTCGTTGTGCGTCAGCTGGACGCTGCCCATCAGCTTTCCGTGGAAGCCCGCCTTCAGCGCCACGAACACGGGAGGCTTCGCACGCCGCAGCTGGTTGCGGCGGCCGATCTCCGCGATCAGGAGGTCGGCCTCGTCCTGTCCCGCCGTGGGGCGGGGCAGGCCCAGGCGGTTCCACAGGGCGTCCGGCACCGTGGCCGCTCCCGCCCGCACGGTCTCCCGTACGCGCTGTGCGCTCGCCTCGATCTCCTCGAAGACCTTCGACAGGCGCATCACCCGGTCCAGTTCGGCGTGTTTGACCGCCGCTTCGATGCCTTCGGCGCCGCTGTTGGCGAAGGTGGCGTAGTACGGCTCGTCGGAGCCGGTCTCGCGGTGGATGATCCGGTTGAGTTCGGCGGCGAGCCGGTTCGCGTACGGGTGCGAGGAGAACTGCGCGAGCACCGGGGTCTGTTCGTCGAGGAGTTCCCGTGCGCGGGCCACGATGTCGGGATGGTTGTGCCCGAAGATGAGCGCCCCGTAGCCGGCCGCGTAGTCGAGGACGGGTATCTCCTCTCCGTTCGCGCCTTTGCGGTAGAGCGTGTTGCCGCTCGCACGCACGTACTCGACATCCAGACCGGCCGTGGAAAGCAGCCTACGCAAATTGGGTTCCGCGAGCTCACGGACCACGGATTCGGAATTCATGCCACTCCTTTTCGGATGCCCCGCAGATGCTTCCTGACATCCTGTTCCAGGTCGTCCCAGCGCGCGGTCATACCGAGGTCATTCCGCACGGCCGGTGGCGGAGTGGGCGCCGAATTACCGGATATGTGCTGGGAGTGTTGCCGACGAGCGGCCGACAGCAGCAGTGCCACCAATTGCTCGCCGGTGGCCCGCGTTGGCTGCACCAGGGTCACCGACGTGGCGTGGCTCCTGCCGCCGGCCCAGGTCGGCCGGCGCAGCAGCAGCTCGGGCGTCGCGGCCGCGACCACGAACAGGCGCCCCGACTCCGCGGAGCCGACGAGATCCTCGATGGCGTCCAGCACCCGGTCGTCGGCGCGGTGCAGGTCGTCGACGCACAGCACCAGCAGCATGTGCCGGGTCGCCGTGAGGAACAACTCCCGCCAGGCGTCGAGTACGTCGCTCATCGCGTCCGCTCCGGCAGGCGCCTCGTGCACGGCATCGGGCGCCGCGAGGAGTGGGGCGAGCCGGGACGACATCCGCTGCGCCGCCGCGGGCGAGTCGATGACCTCGCGCACCTTGTCCGCCAGGGCGTCGCGTGCGGCGTCCGGCGTGGCGTCGGGCCCGATGCCACAGAACGCCGACAGGATCTCGGCCTGGGCCCGCAGCGGATGGTCGGTGGGCGCCGCCGGTGAGTTGCCGGTCAGGAACAGCGGCGCGTCCGGCCGGTTGCCGGCCCACCGGCCGAACTCCCTGAGCAGCTCGCTCTTTCCCGAGCCGTCCTCGCCGAGGAGGGTGACCAGATGGGGCACCAGACGGTGCCGGGTCCGCTTCAACAGGCCCTGGAGCACCTCCAGTTCATGGGCCCGGCCGGAGTCCGTGGCGTCGTCGGCGTTCCGCTCCTGCACTTCGACCGCCTGCCACGAAGCGGGCGAGGCCGCGGTGGGCAGGTAGGAGACGGCGCTCTCGGTGGCCGTCCGGACCGCGTCGCTGGCCCACACCTGTCCGGCGGGCACCTCGGACAGCAGGAACTGGGAATCGTCGAGCGTCGTACCGACCACCGTGGGCACGCCGTCCTGGCCGCGGCGACGCAGCCGCACCTCCCCCATGGTGACGCAGACGTGCACGGTCAGCCGCAGCTGCCCGGCGTCGCGGGGCGTGGCGACATCCAGGACGTCACGCACGGCGAGCGCCGCCAGGGTGGCCTGCCGGACGTCGTCCGCGCCCGCCTCGTTCAGGCCGAACACGGCCAGCGACACCGATCCCAGGCAGGCCGTCACCGTCCCCCCGAATCGTTCGATCTGTTCCCTGACGACCTCGGCCGCGCCGTCCAGCAGCTCGTCCAGGTCGTCACGGGCCTCGGCTCCCGCCTCCTGGGCGATCCGGGTGCGCACGGAGACCACGCTGACCGTGCGACGGTCGCTCCCGGTCTGCGGCGCGGGGGCGTCGGGAGCGTCGGGAGCGTCGGAGACGGACGGGGCAGCCGTGAGCGGGGTGTCCGGCGCGGGTGTCCGCGGGGTGCTGCGCCCGGTGCCGTCGCGCGGATCGGACGCCGGTTTCCCGCCACGGGAGGGCACCAGCGCGGGGCGCAGCCGGACAGCGGGCCGTGCGACCCGCGCGTCCGGTCCGGCCAACGCCCCCCGGTGGACGGGGCGGTCCATCGACAAGGACGGGTCCTGGGTGAGGATCGCCTGCTGGAGCTGCTGAAGACCACGGCCGGGTTCCAGACCCAGGTTCTCCACCAGCGCCGCACGCACCTGGCTGTAGGCGTTGAGCGCGTCGGCCTGCCGGCCGCACCGGTACAACGCGAGCATCAGCTGCGCCGAGGATCGTTCCCGCAGCGGCTCGGCCTGCACCATGGTCTCCAGTTCGGGCAGGATCTCGTAGTGGCGACCGCACAGCAGCTGGGCTTCGAAGTAGTCCTCCGTGACATCGAGCCGGGTGCTCTGCACGGCCGCCAGTTCGGGCCAGTCCAGACCGGCCTCCACCAGATCGGCCAGGGCGGGCCCCCGCCACAGGGCCAGCGCCTCGCGCAGCAGCCCGGCCGCCGCCTGCGCGTCGCCCTCGGCCTGTTTTCGCCGGCCGAGGCCCACCCAGGTGTGGAACAGATGCAGGTCGACCTGCTCCGGGTCCACGCGCAGCACATAGCCGGGGGCCTGCGTCAGCAGCGCGGGAGCCTCGTCGCCGCCGGCACCGCGATACGAGGCGAGTACGCCGCGCAGCCCGTAGACCGCGTTCTGCAGGATCTTCCGTGCTGTCGCCGGGGCCTCCTCGACCCCCCACAGGGCGTTCAGCAGCCGGCTGGTGGCGACCACCCGGTTGGCCTGGAGCAGCAGATAGCCGAGAGTGGCGCGCTGTTTCGTTCCGCCCAGAGCGACGGTCCGCTCATCGGCGACGACCTCCATCGGACCCAACAACCGGAATTGCATCGTTCCCCCAGATCGACAGCCGAGCGGTCAAAATCCGGTCACCATGCTGCAAGGGAGCGATCCAAGCCCACACAAATCTGATACAAGCTCCAACCAATGCCATCACCTGGCTGTCAGAGCATCTCCAGTACCGCGCACCCCGGACTGTCGGCGGAACCGCCCCCGACCAGCACCACCTTGTCCCCGGCGGCGAGTTCGGCGGACTCCAGCAGATGGATGAGACCGGCGGCCTGGTCACCGGACGGAAGATGCCCGACCCCGGTGCCCCAGTCCCACGTGGTGCGTTTCTCGTCGACACCCCACGCCGCGCGCCTGTCCCAGCGTTGCAGACCGGAGCCCAGGTGCGGGAAGACGAACCGCGCGACGTCGTCGATATCGAGCCCCGAATCCGTCAGAGTCCGCTCCACGACCTCGCGCTCCCGGTCGGCGAGCGGTGCCGCGAGGTCGTCGGGGCGGACCGCCGTCGCGGCCGCCTTGTCACGTGCCCGTTTCCGTACGGCCGACGGAATCCGCCACGGCAGGTCGGAGCGCAGCAGACACTGCGGCTGCTCCTCCGCCACCGCGGTGGCCAGAACGCGCGCCAGTCCGCCGCCGGTTCTCAGCACCACGCCCGTCGCACCGTCGGCGAGCACCCGGCCCGGCCCCGTACGGAACCGGTCGCCGGTACGCGCGGCCGCGCAGTCTCCGGTGGTGATCACCGCGGCGGTCATGTCCGGGGACGCGGAGAGATACCGGGCCGCCAGATGCAGACCCAGGACGCCGCTGCCGGCGGCGCCGCGGACCTCCAGCGCGGTGGCGCGCGGGCACCGGAGCGCCTGCCGTACCACCTCGGCACGGCAACCGGCCGCCTGCGCCGACCAGGAGGAGGCGTGCAGGACCAGGTCCACGTCACCGGCCGGCACACCCGAGCGGCGGCGCGCCAGATCGGCGGCCCGCGCAACGAGGCCCGGCAGCGCGCCGTCCTGCGCCACGCGCACCGCGCGGTAGGCGTCCCGCCGGCACTGCCGGGCGTCGTACAACCCGGCGGCGACGGCCTGCTGGACGTCCTGGCTGTGCCCCAGCGACATCGCGGCCGCGCCGATGAACAGACCTTCCCAGCGCGTCACGCGCTCACCCCCTTCACCTCACGGACAGCACCCGGGCCGGCGTGCCGGCGCGCGGCGGCTCGGCCGGGCACCCGGGCTAGGTCCTGTCGTCAAATTCCCGTCGTCGCCCGAAGGGCGGCCGTGCGGCGCGTGCCGGGCGTCGCACGGCAGACGGGAATTTGACGACAGGACCTAGCGGCCCTCGGCCGCCGCGAGGCGCCCCGCGTCGGTACGGCTCAGGGCGGCGGTGACCGCCTCGGCCACCCCCGGCAGTTGGGTGTCGAGGAAGAAGTGCCCGCCGCCGAAGACCCGGGTCGTGGTGGTGGCGGTGGTCAGCTCGCGCCAGGCCCTGGCCTCGTCCACGCTCACCACGGGATCGTCGTCCGCGACCAGCACGGTGAACGGCACGTCGAGGCGCGGGCCGGGTCGCCAGACGTATCCGCCGATCGCCCGGTAGTCGGCCCGCAGCGCCGGCATGACCATCTCCCGCAGCTCCGGGTCCTCGAGCACCCGCGGAGTGGTGCCTCCCAGCAGCCGAACGACCCGCAGGATGTCCTCGTCCGTGCGCAACGCGTCGTACCGGGCGGGCCGGGCGGTGGGGGCGCCCCGGCCGGAGAGGATCAGTGCCTCGGGCCCGGGCAGGGACCGCTCGGCGAGACGGCGGGCCACCTCGTAGGCCGCGACGGCGCCCATGCTGTGCCCGAACAGGACGTACGGACCCGTCATCGCGCTCCGTACCTGTTCGGTCAGCGCGTCGGCGAGGCGGCCCATGTCGTCGACGGGCTGTTCGCTACGGCGGTCCTGACGGCCGGGATACTGCGCCGCCAGCACCTCCACCGCCGGAGCCAGCGCCCGCGCCAGCGGCAGGAAGGCGCTCGCCGCGCCACCGGCGTGCGGGAAGCAGATCAGCCGCGGTGCCTCACTGCCCTGCCGCGGCGCCGGATCCTGCGGATGGAACCTGCGCAGCCACTCGCCCGCCATTCCCACTCCCTCGGTCTGCCCGCTCAAGTCCGCCCCGTGCGGCGCACGGCCGCGCCCAGCGTGCCGCACGCCGTTCAAAGAGCGCACAAACCGCGCACAAGTCCAGCCATTGCGCTGAGCAGTTCGGCCGCCCGCTCGCCAGGGAGCGCGATACTGAGCCTCATGATCGCGATCCGGTTCGACCGCTTCGGCGGCCCCGAAGTCCTCCAGACAGTTGAACTTCCCGTCCCGGAACCCCAGCCCGGACAGGTCCGGATCACCGTCGAGGCCGTGGGCGTCAACTTCGCGGACACCCACCAGACCGACGGCTCCTATCTGAGCGCCGACCTGCTGCCCTACATACCCGGAAGCGAGGTCGTGGGCCGCACCCCGGACGGCCGGCGCGTCCTCGCCCGTGTCTCGGGCGGGTACGCCGAACAGGTCCTGGCGTCCGAGACCGCACTCGTCGACATCCCCGAGGACCTTCCGGCGGCTCACGCGCTCGCCCTGCTCACCCAGGGCCTGACCGCCTGGCACCTGCTGCGCACCGCCGCCCGGCTCGCGCCCGGCGAGAGTGTCGTCGTCCATTCCGCGGCCGGCGGTGTGGGCAGTCTGGCGGTACAACTGGCCCGGCACTTCGGCGCCGGACGCGTCCTCGCCCAGGCCTCCACGCCCGACAAGCGTCGACTCGCCCTCGAACTGGGCGCCGACGGCATCGCGGAGTACCCCCTCTCCGAGAAGGCGGACGTCATCCTCGACGCGGTGGGCGGCCCCCTCTTCGACCAGGCCCTCGACTCCCTCGGCCTCTCCGGCCGCCTGGTCACCTACGGCAACGCCGCCCGGCTCCCCTTCACCCCTGTCGACCCGGCCCGTCTCAGCCGCCTCAACGCGGCCGTCATCGGCTTCTGGCTACGCCCCGCCCTGAAGGCCCCCGATGGCTACACCGAGCCCCTCCGCGAACTCCTCGGCCTCACCCGCCGCGGCGTGCTCCGACCGGTCACCGGCCCCAGCCACCCGCTGACACAGGCCCGCCGCGCCCACGAGGACCTCCTGGCACGCCGCACCACCGGCAAGGTCACCCTGCACCCGTGAACCGCTCAAAGCCCGGTCAAAAGGGCGTCGTCCGCGTGACATACCCACGCCCCGGCCCTTTGCCTCCACACCGCCCCCACGCCATGATCAACCACGGCACACCACGCCCCCAGAACGTGACCGGGCCGTCCGAATCCCCCGTTGAGTCGGCCCGGTCACCACTCCCTCAAGCCTCCCCGCGGGGATGGAGTCGGGCGGTTCGGCCTCTTTCGGAGGCAGTATCGCCCGAACCGCCCGTACCCTTCATGGTGTCTACGGCGCCACGAAACGGGCGCCAAACCACTGGAGGCAACACCTCGTGCTGATTGCTCAGCGTCCGTCCCTGACCGAAGAGGTCGTCGACGAGTTCCGTTCCCGGTTCGTGATCGAGCCGCTGGAGCCGGGCTTCGGTTACACCCTCGGCAACTCCCTGCGTCGAACCCTCCTGTCGTCGATTCCCGGCGCTGCTGTCACCAGCATCCGTCTCGACGGTGTCCTGCACGAGTTCACCACCGTGCCGGGCGTCAAGGAGGACGTCACCGACCTGATCCTCAACATCAAGCAGCTGGTCGTCTCCTCGGAGCACGACGAGCCGGTCGTGATGTACCTGCGCAAGCAGGGCCCGGGTCTGGTCACCGCCGCCGACATCGCGCCCCCGGCCGGTGTCGAGGTACACAACCCCGACCTCGTCCTCGCCACGCTCAACGGCAAGGGCAAGCTGGAGATGGAACTCACGGTCGAGCGTGGCCGTGGTTACGTCTCCGCCGTGCAGAACAAGCAGGTGGGCCAGGAGATCGGCCGTATCCCGGTCGACTCCATCTACTCGCCGGTGCTGAAGGTCACGTACAAGGTCGAGGCCACCCGTGTCGAGCAGCGCACCGACTTCGACAAGCTGATCGTCGACGTCGAGACCAAGCAGGCGATGCGTCCGCGTGACGCCATGGCCTCGGCCGGCAAGACGCTGGTCGAGCTGTTCGGTCTCGCCCGCGAGCTGAACATCGACGCCGAGGGCATCGACATGGGCCCGTCCCCGACGGACGCCGCCCTCGCCGCCGACCTGGTGCTGCCGATCGAGGAGCTCGACCTCACTGTCCGGTCGTACAACTGCCTCAAGCGTGAGGGCGTCCACTCGGTGGGTGAGCTGGTCGCGCGCTCCGAGGCCGACCTGCTCGACATCCGCAACTTCGGTGCGAAGTCGATCGACGAGGTCAAGGCGAAGCTGGCCGACATGGGCCTGGCCCTCAAGGACAGCCCGCCCGGATTCAATCCGACGGCCGCCGCCGAGGCCTTTGACGCGGGCCATGACTCGGACGCGGGCTTCGTGGAGACCGAGCAGTACTGAACGCCTCGCCACGGCCGGGTCATCCCGGCGGGGAGCCGATGAGGAGGGGGCGGCGCGGCATGCGACCGCCCCTTTCCGCGGGAAGCCCCGGGAAGCCCCGGGAGGCTTCGGGATGCCTCCGAAAGACCTCAGGGAGTGAGCACGACCCTGCCGAACACCTGGCCCACGTCCATGTCGCGGTGGGCCGACACCGCCTGGTCCAGTGGCAGCACTGCGTGCACGACCGTGCGCAGGTTCCCGTGGGCGGCATCGGCGAACTGGGACGACCGCACGGCCTGCCGGTCGGGGCCGGGCACGGTGTCGGAGCTGAAGGTGGCGAACGACAGGGACCGGCGGAAGGCGTCCATCAGCCGCATGCCGAAGTCCGCCGGCGGCTGCCCACCGAGCACGCCGACGGCCACATAGCGCCCGTTGGAGTTCAGCCTGTCCAGGAAAAGGGAGAGCTGGGGACCCCCCACGACATCGATCACCACGTCGAAGCCCGACGGCGCGTCCGAGCCGCCCTCGCCGGAGCGGTCGAGGACGTGGGTCGCGCCCAGGTCCCGCAGGCGGGCGCCCCGCTCGGCCGATGAGGTGGTGACCACCACCGCGCCGGCCCCGCCTCCGACCGCGAGCTGGACCGCCGTGATCCCGATGCTGCCTGCCGCCCCGCGCACGAGCACGGTCTCGCCTGGCGCGAAACGGGCGCGGTCCAGGGCGAAGTGGGCGACCACACCGGAGCCGCCGAGAGTCACCGCGTCGGTGCCGGTCAGTCCGGCGGGCAGCGGAAGCGGACCACCCGCGCCGTCGCCGAACTGGCCCACCGCGCCCAGACGGCCGGCCGGTTGCGCCCCGGCTTCGTCGTCGACGACCTGATCCTCATGCTCATGGCCCACCGGGGCCTCCAGGACGTGCCGCGTGCCGCCCGGATCACGGCGTCCCGCCGCTTCGCCGCCTACGTCATCGAGGCGTTCCGCGCCATACCGGAGACGGGAACGCCTGCGCCACCACCGAACCCGGCGCGTCCCCTGCCCCACCGCCGCCCGCGCGGCTAGCGTTGCTCCTTCGCAACTGCGGTGGAGGGGGCGGAGTTGGGGCGGTTGAGCGGCGGCCGGGGTGCTGTGCGGGCGGGGTCGGTCCAGGACGCGGACGAGCGGCGGCGGCTGTCCACATCGGACCTCGTGGGGCTCGCCGCCGGTGGGGTTCTCGGGTCCGGGTGGCTGCTGGCCGCCGGTCCGGCCTTCTGGGGGCTCGGTAAGTACGCCGTGTGGGGGTGGGTGGCCGGCGCGGCGCTGATGCTGCTGATCGCCGCCGTGATGGTCGAGCTGGGGATCGCCGTCCCGAAGACGGGTGGGCTGATCTTTCTTCCGCTGCAGGCCGCCGGCCCGCTCGTGGCCTCCGTGGTGGCCGCGGGGCTGTGGATCGTGTACGCGGTGAACCCGGCGAGCGAGGCGGCCGCCATGGTCCGCGGGCTGGCGTACAAGTTTCCGTCGCTGCTGGAGAACTCGGGTGAGCTGAAGAGAGCGGGCAAGCTCACGACGGGCGTGGACCAGCCCTACGACCTCTCCCACACCGGCCTCCTGTGCGCTGTCGTCTTCATGGCGCTGATCGTGGGGCTCAACCTGCTGCCGCCCCGCCGGCTGATCAGGCTGAACCTCTTCATCACCCTGGTGAAGATCGTCATCCCGTTGCTGGTCGTCGTCTGTCTGTGGCTCGCCGCGCTCGACACCGGGCACAGCTGTCAGCCACGCGACGTCTGGTATCTCAGCGGCGGGACGGAGAGCGCCAAGGTCCTGAAGGAACAGGCCGGGAATTCCTCGCACTTCCTGTACACGGTGCTGGGCGGCAGCATCATCTACGCGTACATCGGCTTCCAGGCCCCGCTCGACTTCGCCGGCAACGTCAAACGGCGCGGCATGGGCGAGGCCGCACGGCTACGCTGGGCGGTGTACGGCACCCTCGTCGGCGCGTTCCTGCTGTACGCGGCGTTGCAGTGGGTGTTCGGCCAACAGTGCGGGCTGCTCAAGGGGAACATGCTCGACTCGCCGTACGCCAAGATCGCCTTCGTGTTGGAGATGACCGGTCTTGGCTGGCTGATTCGCGTGAACGCGTTGCTGTCCCCGATGGGCTCCGGCATCGTCTTCACGCACGCCCTGACCCGCGAGGTCGCCGCCCTCAGTCGCGCCCACCTCACCCACCGGGGACTGCAGACGGCACGCCGGGCCTCGTTCCGGTTCCGGGGCGGCGCGATCGACGCGTACTGGATGATCCTGCTGGTCAACTTCTCGATAGGGCTGGTGATGCTGGCCCTGACGCGGGGCAGCTGGGAGGAGCTGGTCGCCCTCAACAGCGTGCCCGCGCTGGTGGTGTACGCCATGCCGGGCGTCGTCCTGGTGGCGCTGAAACCGCCGGGGTTCCGGGGAACGCGGCGGATCCTGCACCTGGCCCTGTCCTACACCGCGTTCGTGGCGATCGCCGTCGTCATCCACGAGGCCAGGTGGGACGACGTGTGGCGGGGCATGGCCGCCGTGGGGATCGGCGCGGCGCTGCTGCTCGGGCTGCCGTGGCTGGCGGGACTCGACCTGCCCTTCGTGGGACGCCTGTTGCGGCGCTACGACGCCCGGGAACACGTCTCCCGCCTGGCCGACCCGGACGACCCCGCCGTACGGCCGGTGCTGCTGTTCCTCGCGTATCTGGCGGTACTCGTGACGTGCACGCTGCTCGGGCACGAGTACGACCTCTCCCGGGTGACGCTGCCGGTCACCGCTCTGTCGGCCGCTGTTGTGTTCCCCCTATTGGTCCGGGCCTGCCGGCGCTACATGGCGGCCGTACCGCCCACCCTGCCCGCTCCCCGCCAGGAACCTCGGATGAAGCCGTCCGCCACCGCGGAGCCGTCCGTCACCGCAGAGACTTGACGACCCACTCGGCCGCCTCGCTCCGCCCGGCCGCCCGCAGCGCGGCCACCGTGTCATCGCGGTGGCCCACGTCCGACCAGCGGCCCACCGTGGCCCGCAGCAGCAGCTCCGCGTCCGGCAGCGGCAGCTCCAGCACCTGGCCCACGACCTCCACCACGTCGGCCCGCGTCACCAACTGCTCGTTCTCCAGGAACCGTTCGAGCAGCGTCCAGGCCACGTTGTCGAGGCCTGCCCGGTGCAGCCGGCCCGCGACATCGGCGACCAGCTCGGCGTCGACCGTCCCGGGCGAGGCGGGGTCGGAGAGTTCACGGCAGGCCGCGCGCACGGCGACCGAGTGGCGGGCGTCGTGCAGCGCCCGCAGACAGTCCACGAACCCGTCCCGGTCCGCGTCCGAGCGCATCACGGCCACGGCCAGCCGGCGCCCCGCCTCCAGCGCGGCCCGGGTCCGGTCCCGGCTGCGCTCGACGCGGTCCAGCAGGGTCACCAGGTCGGCGCCGGAGCGCCCCTCGACGCGTACGGCGGCGGCGTGGCGCAGCAGCCGGGAGCACTCGGGGGCGGCGTCCTCCAGGGGCAGCCACTCGTCCAGCTGTCGCAGTTCTTCCAGCGGGCGGGGCGCGGAGCCGGAGGCGGACGGGCCCGCCACGATGTCGGTCAGCAGGTCCCGGGTGGTACGGGTCAGGACCGGTTCGCGGTGCCAGGACGCCACGAGCACGGCCAGCTCCTGCACGTTCTTGTGCCCGGCCGCGTAGTGCCGCACCAGGGCGCACTTGGCGGGGGACGCCTCGTCCTTCGCGAGGATCGCGCAGAGCTTCACCAGGTGCCGGGGCTGCGTGGTGCGGCCGATGTGTTCGGCGAGGGCGTCGTGGCCGCTGCCGCGCCGGGCGATCAGCCTCGCCACCAGGCGCTTGGTCCGCTCCACCTCGGTCGCGTCCGAGGCACCCAGCCGCTCCTCGACCCAGTGCTCCAGGACCCGTCCGGCCGGGCTGAGATGCTGGAACGCGCCCGCCAGGTCGGCGATCTCCTCGCCGCCCTCGCTCGCTCCTTCGGCGCCCGGCGGGCCGTCGGCGATCGCCCGCAGGGTCAGCCCGAGCAACCGGTCGGCCTCGCGGTGGCAGCCCTCGTCGCGCAGCGCGGTGTGCAGCAGCGCCTTGTCGAGGTTGGTGCGGCCGGAGCCGGCGCCCGCGAACACCTTGACGGTGCGCTTGGCGAGCGCCGACTGCCGCTCCTCCAGAACCCGCACGAACACCGCCACGTCGAACGCCGTCCGCTGGCAGGCCACGTCATGCACGATGCTCGCGGTGATCGTGGCGGGCTCGCTCCCGGACTCCGCCTCCTGCTGCATCACGGCCAGTTCGGCGGCCTCCCCGACGGGCCGCGACAGGGCGGCCGTGGCCATCAGCATGACCGCGTCCCGCCGGTCGAAGTGGTGGACGAGTTCGACGAGTTCGTCCACCGGGCGGCGCAGCGCGAAGGCGTGCAGGGCGCGCATGGCCATGGCCCCGCGGTGCTCCTCCCGCATCCTGCGCAGGATCCCCACGAACTGCGGGACCTCGATCCGGGTCACCCAGGCGTACGCCTCGTTGAGCGACTCGGTCAGGTCCGGCTGGAACAGGTGGTCCGTGCGACGGGCACCGTCGATGCCCTCGGTGGCGGTCATCCGCCGCCCAGCATCGCGGGTTCGATCTCACCCCAGTACCTGACGAAGTCGACCGGGTCGGGCAGCAGTTCGCCGGCCCTGGCGTCGACCCTGCGGGCCAGCTCGCGGCTCTGCTCGTCGCCGGCCTTCAGCCGCACCACCACACGGCCCGCGAGGTCGGGGCGGCGCATCAGTTCGGGCAGGTTGCGTTCGCCGTTGAGGAGCAGTTCGCGGACCCACTCGTCGACCGTGACCGGTGCGCGTGTGCGGGACCGGCGGCCCTTGGCGTGGTTGGTGAACAGCGCGGCCGCCTCCGAGGCGTCGTTCAGCAGCATCCGGGGGGTGTGGTGGACTCCGCACTCCTGCATGCCCTCGTCGATGCCGGCGCGCAGTGCGCCGAGCGTGAGGTCGTCGGGGTGCTCGGGCATGCCCTGGGCCAGCACGTTCAGCAGGTGGCCGCTGAAGGTCGTGCAACCGTCGAGGGGAGCGGGGAGGTTCGGGCAGGCGCCCGCCCAGGCGTTGTGGACGTTGCCGCCGACCGCGGTGAGCACGCAGGTGCCCTGGTACCGGGTGCCGAGGACGCCGGGCAGGGCGGACTCGGGGCCCAGGTGCGGCAGCATGCTGGAGTAACAGCAGTCCGCGATCAGCACTTTGAGGCCTGCCTTGCTCTTCCTGATCGCCCGGTACACGTACCACGCGGACAGCCAGGTCCAGGGCTCGTTGACCCGGGAGGAGCCGAGCGCGAAGTGGACCTGGCCGCCGGGCACGTCCTGCCAATAGGCGCCGTGTCCGACGTACACCACCAGCAGGGTGTCCTGCGGCCCCTCGCCGGCCGCGGCCGCTTCGTGGAGGGCGCGCATCACGCCGTCGGCGGTCCGCACCTCGTCCCGGTCCAGCACCGGGGACCGGGCTGCGGTGCCCCACCGTGGGTCCCGGTCGAGCGCTGCGCCGTATGCGCGGGCGCTGGCCTCGATCGTCGGATACCCGTGTATGCCGGAGTCGTCGGCGTACGTCCCGACCCCCACCACCACCGCCCGTGACGCCATGCCGGTCAGCTCCCCTCGGGGGCGTCGGGGCCGTCGGTGCGCCGCGGCGGCTGCGGGTCCTGCGGAGGCTCGGGGGGCCGGACGACGACGATGACGGGCGGCGGGTCGAGCCTGCGGCGCCGCCAGTTGTCGACCGCCAGTTGCGTGGCGGCCTGCACCGCGGCCCCGACGGCACCGCCGAGCACGGCCTGCAGCATCGTCTCGGCGAGGCCCCCGTCGAGGGTGCCGTCCCGCCCGGCCGGTTCCAGCCGCCAGGCCAGCCCGGTCGCCTGCCCGAGCTCTTCGAGGAGTTCCTGCGGGTCGTCCAGGCCGACCGGCCCCTCGACCTTCACGGAGATGGTCGCCGTCATGTCCGCCATGTCTCCCCCGCCGCCGTGTGCCGTACCCATCCACTCTGCCAGGCCGGACACCGGCTTCACGAGGGCGAACCGATGCCCGTTGCCGACTCGGTGCGCCCCTGGTCGCCGTCTGCGCGCCCCTGGTCGCCGCCCGAACGGGTGCTGAGAGCGCGGGGAGCGGGGAAGCGCACGGCCTCCTCGCCCCGGCGTCCACGGACAACCGGTCAGTAGAACTCGACCGTGTTCACGCGGTTGAGCAGGTCCTGTCCGTCGAGGAGCCGGGTGGCGTTGGCCGCGAAGAGTTCGGCGATGAGGCGGTCCTCGGCGGCGTTGAGGGCGGCGGTGTGGGGGCTCACCAGGACGCGGTCGTGGTCCCAGAGGGGGCTGTCGCCGGGCAGCGGTTCCGTCTCGAAGACGTCCAGGGCGGCGAAGCCCACCTGGCCGCTGTCGAGGGCGTCGACCAGCGCGGCCTCGTCCACGACGGTTCCGCG
The DNA here is from genome assembly GCF_044453205.1 of Streptomyces sp. NPDC051738. Classification (NCBI taxonomy): domain Bacteria; kingdom Bacillati; phylum Actinomycetota; class Actinomycetes; order Kitasatosporales; family Streptomycetaceae; genus Streptomyces; species Streptomyces sp. NPDC051738. The sequence continues at coordinate 25,350 of NZ_JBITCM010000017.1, forward strand.
GCCGACGTTGACTACGGTCGCGCCGGGCCGGAGGGCGTCGAAGAACCCCTTGTCGAGGAGGTGTTCGGTCGCCGCGGCCGACGGCGACCTCATGTTCGGCAGCACCCTCTCCGCCGTCCTCATCACCACGCTCGGCGACGCCGCGATGACCTCCTGGGCCTGGCGGATCCCGTTCCTGCTCGCGGTCCCGCTCGGCTACGTCGGCTTCTACATCCGCAGCAGGCTGGAGGAGACCCCGCACTTCACGGCACTGCGCGAGGAGAAGACCGTCGCCCGCAACCCGCTGCGAGAGGCACTGACCTCCAGGCGGCACCTCAAGGCGATCGCGCTCACGATCTTCCTGCCCGCGCTCAACGGCCCCGGCTACTACCTGCTGTTCGTCTACATGCCGACGTACCTGAAGACCTCGCTCGGCGAGCACAACTTCTCGATGGTGCGGGCGCTCATGGTCACCGCGTGCAGCCTGGTCGCCATCGTGATCAGCATCCCGCTCATGGCACGGCTGTCGGACCGCGTCGGCCGCAAGCCCGTGCTCGCGGGCTCGGCCGTCGCCATGGCCCTGGTCTCGTACCCGATGTTCCTGCTCATCACCACGGGCGAGTTCGGGCTCGCGTGCCTCGGCACCGCGGTGCTCGCCATGGCCTTCTCCGGCCACGCGGCCGTCGTCCACACCGTGCTCGCCGAGATGTTCCCGACCAGCGTGCGCTACTCCGCGTACAGCATCGGGTTCAGCGTCTCGACGATCATCTTCGGCGGCAGCGCCCCGCTCGTGATGACCGAACTCATCGAGTCGACGGGGTCCAACCTGATCCCGGCGTTCGCCTCGATCATCACCGCCGCGATCACCCTGGTCACCGTGGCGTTCCTGCGGGAAACCAAGGGCCGCCCGCTCGCTTCCCACTGAACCGTCCTTCTGAACCGCACTTTGGGAGACACCCCATGGCATCCGGAACCCACTCGGTGGCGGTCGTCGCCGACCTCGGCGAGAGCTTCGGCAACTACACGATCGGCGACGACGCGGCCCTGCTCGGCCTCGTCACCGCCTCCAACATCGCCTGCGGCTTCCACGCGGGTGACCCGCGCATCATGGATCAGACCGTCGCCGACTGTGTGGCCCGCGGCATCGAACTGGGCGCCCACCCCGGCTACCCCGACCTCGTCGGCTTCGGCCGCCGGCTCATCGAGGCGTCGGAGGAGGAGATCCGCACCGACGTGCTCTACCAGCTCGGCGCGCTCGACGCCTTCGCGCGCGTGCACGGCGGCACGATCAGCCACGTGGCCCCCCATGGCCGTATGGGATCGATAGCCCAGACCGACGCCAAGCACGCCCGTGCCATCACGGACGCGATCGCCGCGTACGACACGGACTACATCGTCATCTGTCAACGCGGCCTGCTCGCCGAGGAGTCGCGCAAACGCGGCCTGGACGTGGGGTACGTCTTCCTCGCCGACCGGGGCTACGGCGACGACGGCATGCCCGTGCCGCGCTCGCACGAGCAGGGCCTGATCTACGACCCCGAGGTCATCGGCGAGCGGTGCGCGCAGGTCGTTCAGGAGGGCACGGTCCGCTCGGTCGACGGCAATGTCGTCCCGCTCGGCCACGACGTCGACGTCCTGCTGCTGCACGGCGACCACCCCAGGGTCCTGGCGAACGGCACCGCGCTGCGGGCCGCGTTGGAGAAGGCGGACGTCCGGGTCACGGGGCTGAAGGACGTGCTGGCCGAGAAGGCGAACGTGGCGGTCTGAGGGCGCTTCGATGGCCACCGCACAGTTCCCCGCCGTCACCGTCGAGCCCTTCGGGGACTCGGCGGTGATGGTGACCGTTCCGCATCCCGACCCGGCCCTGCGCAGGGCGGCGATCGTGGCCTTCCGCGAGCGGTTTCTGGCGGACCGGCCGCACGGAGTGCTCGACGTCGTCTCCGGCCTGGAGTCGCTGCTCGTCGAGTTCGACCCGCTGCAGACCGCGCTCGCGCACGTGGAGTACGCCGTACGGCTGCTCGCGCGGGGCCTGCCGGTGCACGAGCCGCTCCGGCCGCGTTCGGCTCTGCGGTTCGCCATCCCCGTCGTCTTCGACGAGGAGACCGGACCCGACCTGGCATCCGTCGCCGAGGAGGTGGGGCTCGCCCCGGCCGAAGTGGTCGAGGCGATCGCCCAGTCCACGTTCACGATCTCGCTGCTGGGCGCGGCGATGGCCCCGATGATGGACGGGCTCCGGGTGCCCCGACCGGTACGCCGGCGCGCGGAGCCGCGTACCGATGTGGCGCCCGGGGCGATCATGGTCGCCGGTACGAACGCGATCATCCAGCCGTTCCCCGGACCGACTGGTTGGCGAGTGGTCGGGCGCACCCCGCACACCATCGTCGACATCTCGCGCCCGGAACCCGTGTCGTTCGGCACGGGCGACATCGTGCGGTTCGTGCCCGTCACACGGGACGAGGCGGCCGCGCTGGACGCGGGCTTCCTGCTGCCGACGGAGGTGCCGGCATGACGACGGTGGGCCTCGACATCACCGGCACGGGGTGGATCACGACGTTCCAGGATCTCGGTCGCCGGGACTCCGAACGCCGTGGCGTCCCCACCGGGGGCGCCGCCGACCAGCACTCGGCGGCCGTGGCGAACGTCCTCGTGGGCAACCCGCGCGGGGCGACGCTGATCGAGAGCCTCGGGGGTAAGCCGGCGTTCGTGCCCGACGCGGACGTCCTGGTCGCCGTGACCGGCGGGCCCGCCCGGGTCACGGTCGGCGGCGCGCCCGTCGACAGCTGGTCGCCGGTGGTGGTACCGGCGGGCCAGGAGCTACGGGTCCGCGGTGACGTCGGCCTGGGTGCCCGGACCTACCTGGCCGTCAACGGGGTCCTCGCGGCCGAGACCCTGCTGGGCAGCGCGGCCCCGGACGCGCGGATGGGCTTCCCGCAGACCCTGGGGACACGCGTCCGCCTGGAGTCCGACTTCCGGGGATTCCGGGGCAGCCACTTCACTCCCCCGCTCTTCCGGCTCCCCGTCCCCGTGCTGCGCTGCCCGGACGGGCCATGGGTTATCGACGTCGTCGAGAGCCACGGGATCCATGCGATTCCCGGGGTCCGGGAGCTCATCGCGGAGTCGTCGTACGTCGTCACGGGCCGCTCGAACCATGTCGGCCTGCGACTCGACGGACCGGTGCGCCATCCGGACTCGGACACGGAGATCGTCTCGCACGGGGTTCCCATCGGTGCCCTGCAGATCCCGCACGCGGACGAGCTGATCGTCCTCGGCAGGTACCGGAGCCTGACGGCGGGCTATCCCATCGTCGGAGTCGCCTCGCGGGCGTCCCTCCCGCTGCTCGGGCAGGCCGGGCCGGGGCGGGAGCTGCGGTTCCGGTGGGTCGACCGGGAGACCTCGGTGCGGCGGTTCGCGCGGCGGGAGAGCGAGTTGCGGGTGCTGGAGCGGGCGACGGCCGACGCGTTCGGTGCGCTGCGCTTCGAGTCCTCGGCGCACTTGATCCGACGCTAGTTGAGAAAGTATTCTCACTTGATACAGACGTCTCAATTGGAGGAAGAACCGTGACGAGGACCGCGACGAGGACCGCGCTCATCACAGGCGCCGGCAGCGGGATCGGGTTCGAGGCGGCCCGGCTGCTCGCCCGGGACGGCGTCGCCGTCGTCCTCGTCGGCCGCCGGCAGGAGGCGCTCGACAAGGCCGAGGCGGCCATCCGCGCCGAGGGCGGCACCGCCCACGCGATCGCGGCCGACATCACCCGCCCCGACGAGGTGACCCGGCTCGTCGACCGGATCCACGCCGAACTCGGCCCGGTCGACGTCCTCGTCAACAACGCGGGAAGCGCGTCGTCGGTGCTCAACCCGCAGTGGCTGCCGCACGAGGAGTGGCGCGAGGTCCTGGACGTGAACCTCACGGCGGTCTTCCAGCTCACCCAGGCCGTGCTGCCCGACATGCTCGGCCGCGGCGACGGAACGATCGTCACGGTCTCCTCGCTCGCCGCCGTCAACCCCAACCTGCTCGGCGGTGCGGCCTACGGCGCGGCCAAGGCGGGGGTGCGCAACTTCATGACCTTCCTGCACAACACCTTCCGCAACGAGGGCCTGCGCGCCATCACCGTGCTGCCCGGCGAGACGGACACCCCGATCCTCGACAACCGCGCCCGGCCACCGGCCACCGAGGAACGCGCCCACATGCTCCGCCCGGAGGACGTGGCAGAGGCCATCCGCCTCGCGGTCACACTGCCCCAGCGAGTCGTGCTCCAGGAGATCGTCGTCGCCCCGACCCGCCAGCGCGACACGTCTACCGACCTCGACATCAGCCGCAGGGCGGGCGCTCCGACCGATCCGTCGACACGGGTCCGGCCCGCCGGTACCACGCCCCAGGCCGACACCTCGGCGCACGTCCACCCCAGCGGCACGGCACCCCAGGCCGGTCCCGCCGACTCGGCGGCGCAGGTCCAGCCAGCCGGCACCACGCCCGAGATCCGCCCCACGGACGCCGAGCGCCGGGAGCGGCCCTCCGACGCCCGCCCCCAGGACTGACCACCCCCCGCTTCCAGGAGGAGCGCATGTCGCCCACCGTCACCACCTCGCCGCTCTCGTTCGTGCCTGCCGCGGCCGTCGCTCGGATCGCCGCTGCCTCGCGTCGGGTGCAGCAGCCGCAGTCCGGGGGCGATCTCGTGTCCCTCGCCATGGGCGAGCCCGACTTCGACACGCCCGCGCAGGTGACCGAGGCCGCGAACGCCGCGCTGCGCGCCGGACGTACCCACTACTCGCCGCTGCTGGGCGAACCGGCGCTCCGCGAGGCGCTCGCGGAGAAGCTCGCCGGTATCGCCGGAACGGCCGTCTCCGCCGCCGACATCCTGGTCACCCAGGGCGGCACCGCCGGCCTCGCCGCGTCGATCCTCGGCATCGTCGACCCCGGCGACCGGGTCGTCATCCCCGACCCGACGTACTCCCTCTACGGCGACCTGGTGAGCATGGCCGGCGGTGTCGTCGTCCCCGTCCCGCTCGCCCCCGACCTGCACTGGGACCTCGACCGGCTGGCCGACGCCCTCGCCGGAGCGAAGCTCTTCGTGTTCTGCAACCCGAGCAACCCGACCGGAATCGTGCACAGCCGCGCCGAGTTGGAGGCGCTCGCCGAGCTGCTCGACGGCACGTCCACCCTCGTCATCTCCGACGAGGCCTACGCCGACCTCGACTTCACCGGCCGGCCCTTCACGTCCGCGCTCTCTCTGGACGGCCTGCGCGACCGTACGGTCTACTGCCAGACCTTCTCCAAGAGTTACGCGATGACCGGCTGGCGGGTGGGCTACCTCTGGGGCCCGTCGCCGCTGATCCAGTCCGCCGCGCGCATCCACAACACCTTCAACGGCTCCGTGAACACGGTCGCCCAGGACGCCGCACTCGTCGCGGTACGGACCTGCGCCGCCGACATCGCGCTCATGCGCGCGGAGTACGAGCGGCGCCGCGAGCTCATGCGGACGGAACTCGCCAGGATCCCGGGACTCACGCTGAGTTCCCCGGAGGGCGCGTTCTACCAGTTCCCGCGCTACGACCTCGACCTGCCCTCGACCGAGGTGGTGGCGGCGCTGCGTACGACCTACGGCGTGGCCGTCCGGCCGGGCAGCGAGTTCGGCGCCCGGGGCGAGGGGCACCTGCGGTTGTCGTACGCTGCCGACGCGGAGTCCATCACCGAGGGCGTCCGCCGACTGGCTCACGGCCTCTCGGCCCTTCAGTGAACGCCGTCTCGTATGCAACGGGGGAGTCGACCCATGCGCAGTGACACCCAGCGCAATCGCAGGCAGCTCATCAAGGCCGCCGCGGTGCTGTTCGAGAACTCGCCGACGCCGGTCAGCCTGGCCGAGATCGCCAAGCACGCCGAGGTGTCCACCGCGACGGCCTACCGGCACTTCTCCTCCGTCGAGGAGATCCTGCACGCCTTCCGGGCCCAAGTCGGCTCCGAACTGCGCGACTTCAGCGCCCGGCAGACCACCCGCGGCATGCAGCGGCTGGAGGCGGTGTCCCGCTACTGGGTGTCGCTCGTCCTCGAACACGGCGGGGCGATGGCCCAGATGCGCTCGCACCGCGGCTACCTGGAGCGGCTGCGCGAGAGCACCGGCTATCTCGTCCCGCAGGCCGAGGCACTCGCCGAGCCGCTGCGGCAGACCACGGAGGACCTCGGGCTCGGCAACCTGGGCGACGAGGCGCTGTACCTGTGGAACGCCCTGTTCGACCCCCGCGACATCCTCGACCTCATCAAGAGCGGACGCACCGAGGACGAGGCCGCCTCCCGCCTGGTGGCCGCATTGCGCGGCGCGCTCATCGGCTGGTCGACGGCCCCGGACCGCAGGGACGACTGAACGACGGTCAGGTCGCGACGAGCAGGCGGGCGTTCCGGATCGGCCGAAGGCAGGCGTTCCGGATCGGCCGAAGGCGGACGGCTCCTCTCAGCCGAGGGTGAGCAGCTCCTCGTAGAACCCGCCGAACTCCCGCCCCCGGTCGACGAGATGGATCTCCAGGATCCAGTGGCAGCGGCGCCCGGCCTTGTCGGTGCGCCGCAGCGGGGTGTCGTTGCCGGGTGCGATGTACGACTCCACGTCGGCGCCGTCGATCCACTCGTGCGGGAACTCCCCGACCAGGTGCCCGGCGTGCCAGCCGCCCAGCTCCCAGCCGGCCTCGGCGGCCAGCCGCTCGACCTCGGCGTACAGCCGCTTGCCGGTGATGTCGGGGTCGCCCTCGAAGAACCGCTTCCCGGCGGCGAAGACCTTCGGCAGGTCGTCCGCGAGGCGCCGCTTGACCGGGTCGTCGCCCAGCACGAAGGTCCGCCCGAAGTCGGCCTCGTACTCCTCGAAGATCGGCCCGAAGTCGGCGAACACGAGGTCGTCCGCGCCGATCACCCGGTCCGGCGGGTTCTCCCGGTACGGCAGCAGCGTGTTCGGCCCCGAGCGCACGATCCTCTTGTGCCAGTGCCGGGTCGTCCCGAACAGCTCGTTCGCCAGATCCCGTACCCGGTCGCTGACCGCCCGCTCCCCCTCCCCCGGCGCGACGAGCCCGCGCTCCTCGATCTCCGCGAAGAGCCGCTCGGCCTTCGCCTGGGCATCCAACAGCCTTGCCGCGCGCGTGGGTTCGTCGTCGTCCGCCATGGGGCGAAGGTAGGTCGCGAGACCGATTCCCGGCAACCGGGATTTCGACCGGGTCGGTCACGTCCAGGCGGGGTAGCCGCCGTCCACCCGGATCGCGGTGATCCCGCTGATGTAGCGGGCGCCGCAGCGGTCCTGCGGCAGGACGAGTTGCGGTCCGGCCCGGTCGAGCGGGGTTTCGTCGATGGTGGCCGCGAGGAGGACCGGCGCGCGGCCGAAGTCCGGGTCGGTCTCCGCCCAGGACAGCAGGGCGTGATGGCCGTCCGCTCCGGTCACGGCGATCAGGAAGCGCAGGCGGTCCTTGCGTCGGGCGGCGTCGAAGGCGGGCTCGGCCGCCGCCAGCACGTCGTACAGGAGCGGGCCGGTGAAACGGTGGTGCCGGATTCCGCTGGCGGAGCACTCGAAGCTGACCTCCGCGGCGTGCTGAGGCCAGGCAGGCAGGTCGGCGACGGTGATACGGGCCGGGCGGGCCAGGTCACCGGCGAGAACGACTTCCGCCGGCGCAACGGCGGCCGTACCGGCGGCTGCGAGGGACTGACTCACGGGCTACCACCTCCCGGATGACCGTACCCGGGCGGGCCTCCTGTACAAACGCATATACCAGCCTCCGCAGGTCACAGCCAGGCTCATGCGATGCGACAAGGGACTTACACCTTGCATATGCGGCAGTATGCTCGGCGTATGCACAACGAGAGGGAGTAACCCCGTGATGACCCGTTCCGCGCGCCGGACCCGCCACACCCGCCGCACCGCCCGGATGCTGCGGGTGACCGGCGTGAGCGCCGCCGCGCTGCTGGCCCTGAGCGCCTGCTCCTCCTCCGACTCGGACTCCGCGGGGTCGGACTCCTCCCCTTCGGCGTCCGGCTCCCCCAAGCTCTCCGGCACGGTGACCGTCTTCGCCGCCGCCTCGCTGAAGGAGAGCTTCGAGACGCTGGGCAAGGAGTTCGAGAAGCAGCACCCGGGCACGAAGGTCACCTTCAGCTTCGGCGGCAGCGACTCGCTGGCCGCGAGCATCACCGGCGGGGCCCCGGCGGACGTGTTCGCCTCCGCCAGCCCCAAGACGATGAAGATCGTCACGGACGCCGGGGACGCCTCCGGCACACCCGCCACCTTCGTCCGCAACCAGTTGGAGATCGCCACGCTGCCGGGCAACCCGGACAAGGTCGACTCCCTGAAGGACCTCACGAACTCCGGCCTGAAGGTCGTGCTGTGCGACAAGGAGGTGCCGTGCGGGGCCGCCGCCCAGAAGGCCCTCGACGCGAGCAAGCTGAAGCTCACGCCGGTGTCGTACGAGCAGGACGTCAAGGCGGCCCTCACCAAGGTCGAGCTGAAGGAGGCGGACGCCGCGGTCGTCTACAAGACCGATGTGCTGGCCGCGGGTGACAAGGTGGAGGGCGTGGAGTTCCCCGAGTCCGCCGACGCCGTCAACGACTACCCGATCACCCTGCTCAAGGACGCGACCAACGCCGAGGCAGCGAAGGCGTTCATCGCGCTGGTGCGGTCCGCCGAGGGCCAGAAGGTCCTGACCGAGGCCGGGTTCCTCAAGCCATGACCTCCCCGCACGACAAGTCCGCTGCCGTGGCCGACACCCTGACGGGTGGGCCACGGCGTCGGCGCGGCCGGACGGGCTTCAACGGGTTCAAAGGCTTCAAGGGCGCGCCACTGCCTCTCCTGGTGCCCGCCCTTCTGGGCCTGGCGTTCCTGATCGTGCCGCTGATCGCCCTGCTGGTCCGCACCCCCTGGCACAGCCTGCCGGACCAACTGACCAGCCCCGAGGTGTGGCAGGCCCTCCAGTTGTCCCTGATCTGCGCCACGGCCGCGACCGCGGTGAGCCTGGTCCTCGGCGTGCCCCTGGCCTGGCTGCTGGCCCGCGTCGAGTTCCCCGGACGCGGCCTCGTACGGGCCCTCGTCACCCTGCCCCTCGTCCTGCCGCCGGTCGTCGGGGGCGTGGCGCTGCTGATGGCGCTCGGCCGCAACGGTGTCGTCGGGCAGTGGCTGGACGCGTGGTTCGGGATCACCCTGCCCTTCACCACCGCCGGGGTCGTGATCGCGGAGGCGTTCGTCGCGATGCCGTTCCTGGTCATCAGCGTCGAGGGCACGCTGCGGGCCGCCGACCCGCGCTACGAGGAGGCCGCGACCACGCTGGGCGCCTCCCGCTTCACCGCGTTCCGCCGGGTCACGCTGCCGCTGATCGCGCCGGGCATCGCGGCGGGCGCGGTGCTCGCCTGGGCGCGGGCGCTCGGCGAGTTCGGCGCGACGATCACCTTCGCGGGCAACTTCCCGGGCCGTACCCAGACCATGCCCCTGTCCGTCTACCTCGCCCTGCAGAGCGACCCGGAGGCGGCCATCGCCCTCAGCCTCGTCCTGCTGACCGTCTCGATCGCGGTCCTCGCGGGACTGCGCGACCGCTGGATGACCGCGTCATGACCGACATCGACAAGACCTCGACCGACACCAACACCAACGCCGACACCGACACCGACACCGACGGCACGGTGCTTCCCGTCGACGAGGGTCTGAACGCCCGTCTCGTCGTCGACCGGGGCCGCTTTCACCTCGACGTGTCCCTGACGGCCGCCCCCGGTGAGGTCGTCGCGCTGCTCGGCCCCAACGGCGCCGGCAAGACCACGGCCCTGCGCGCGCTGGCCGGGCTCGTCCCGCTGACGGGCGGTCATCTACGGCTGGACGGCGCCGAGTTGGACCGTACGCCACCGGAGTCCCGCCCGGTCGGCGTCGTCTTCCAGGACTATCTGCTCTTCCCTCACCTCACCGCCCTCGACAACGTCGCCTTCGGCCCCCACTGCCACGGCGTCGGCAAGGCGGAGGCACGGGCGCAGGCCGCCGAGTGGCTGCGGCGGATGGACCTCGCCGAGCACGCCGACGCCAAGCCCCGCCGGCTCTCCGGCGGCCAGGCCCAGCGCGTCGCCCTCGCCCGCGCCCTGGCCACCCACCCACGACTGCTGCTTCTCGACGAACCGCTGGCCGCGCTCGACGCACGCACCCGCCTCGATGTCCGCGCCCAACTCCGGCGCCACCTCGCCGACTTCGAGGCGGTCGCGGTCCTCGTCACGCACGACCCGCTCGACGCCATGGTCCTGGCCGACCGCCTGGTCGTCATCGAGGACGGACATGTGGTGCAGGAGGGCACCCCGGCCGACATCGCCCGCCATCCGCGTACGGACTACATCGCCCATCTCGTCGGCCTGAACCTCTACAAGGGCGAGGCCCAGGGGCACACCGTACGACTGGACGCGCGGCCGGAGATCACGGCCACAGGGCCGGAGATCACCACCACCGAAGACCTCACCGGCCCGGTCTGCGTCACCTTCCCCCCGGCCGCGGTGACCCTGTACCGCGAACGCCCGACCGGCGCCAGCGCCCGCAACCTCTGGCAGTGCGAGGTGGCCGGCCTGGAGACCCACGGGGACCAGATCCGCGTGGCCCTCACCGGCGAGTTCTCCCTCACCGCGGACCTCACCACGGTGGCCGCCGCCGAACTCGGCCTCCACACGGGCGCGTTGATCTGGGCGACGGTGAAGGCGACGCAGACCCACGCGTACCCGGCGTGACGCGCGGCGGCAGCCGCACCGCGCCGGAATCACGCTCAGGGCGACAGGTCGAGGGCGACAGGTCAGTCGCCCTTGCCCACCGCCGCGTCGAGGAGCGGCCCGAGCTCCCGGGCCACGGCCGTCAGGGCGCGGACGTCCCGCTCGGCGCGGGCGATCAGGAGGGCACCCTCCAGTGCGCTGATCATCAGCGTGGCCAGCGCCCCGGCCCGTTCCTTCGGCACGCCCATGTCGGCCAGGGCCTCCGCCACCGGGCCGGTCCAGGCGGCGAAGGCCGACGCCGCGGCCTCGCGCGTGGACACCGTGGACTCCGCCCAGTCCACCGTGGCGGCGGCCACGGGGCAGCCGCCCACGAAGCCGACGGCGGTGTACTCGTCGGTCCACTGGCGCACCATCTCGCCGAACAGCCCACTGGGCGTCGGCTGGGTCAGCGCGGCGCGGAAGCGGGCGACACGGTTGCCCGCGTAACGCCCCGCCCACCCGACCGCCTCGTTGACCAACTGCTCCTTGCCGCCGGGGAAGTAGTGCTGGAGCGAACCGCGCGGCGCCCCGGCATGCACGGCCACCTCCCGCATCCCCGTGGCGGCGACCCCGTCGCGCCGGATGAGCTGGGCCGCACTGAAGACCATCCGCTCGCGCGGCCCGCGTTCGGACATCCTCGGTCCCTCCATTCGTCTCGTACGCCCCATTCGTTGGCCCCGCCCGACATCCATCCTATGACCACTGTCATAGACGTCGGCTACTATGACCGCTGTCATAGTCCTGGCCCGTGGCCGGCCGAGAGTGGTGGTGCGTCGTGTACGTCGGTTTCGTCGGCCTCGGGGTGATGGGGCAGCCCATGGCACTCAACCTCGCCCGCGCCGGGACGCCCCTCGTCGTGTGGAACCGCACCCCCGCCCGGTGCGAGCCCCTGCGTGCGGCCGGAGCCGAGGTAGCGGCGAATCCCACCGAGGTCTTCGACCGGGCCGAGACCGTGATCCTCATGCTGGCCGACGAGCCTGCCATCGACACCGTCCTGGGGCGCGGCACTCCTGACTTCGCCGCACGCGTCGCCGGACACACCGTCGTCCACATGGGCACGACCTCGGCCGAGTTCTCGGGCGGTCTGCAGGACGACATCCGGGCGGCGGGCGGGAGGTACGTCGAGGCCCCGGTCTCCGGCTCCCGCGTGCCCGCCGAGCGGGGCGAGCTGGTGGGGATGCCGGCGGGTGACGACGACGCCGTGGCCGCCGTACGGCACCTGCTCGCCCCCATGTGCCGGGAGACGTTCGACTGCGGCCCGGTCCCGGGCGGGCTGCTGATGAAGTTCTCGGTGAACCTGTTCCTGATCACCCTGGTCACCGGGCTCGCCGAGGCGTTCCACTTCGCCGACCGGCACGGGCTCGACCAGCGCCTGCTCCGGGACGTGCTGGACGCGGGCCCGATGGCCAGCGCCGTCTCCCGCGTCAAGGGACCCAAACTGCTGGCCCGCGACTTCGGCGTCCAGGCGGCCGCCACCAACGTGCTGGAGAACAACCGGCTGATCGCCGAGGCCGCCCGCAAGGCCGACCTGGCCTCTCCGCTCCTCGACGTCTGCCACAGCCTCTTCCGGGAGACGGTGGCGCAGGGCCACGGTGGCGAGGACATGGTGGCCGTACTGCGGGCGCTGGAGGCCCGGACCGACGGGGACTCGGATCCCGTGGCGCCCACCACAGCCGTACGTCAGGAGGAGCACGCATGAGCTGGACGATCGAGCGGCGCGGCCGTGTCGCCGTCGTCACCATGACGACCAACCCGGTGAACGCGCAGAACCGCGCCTTCTTCGCCGACCTGCGCGACGCCTTCGACCGGCTCGAACGCGACCACGCCGACTCCCCCGTCGTCCTGACCGGCACGGGCACCCGCTTTTCCGCCGGTCTCGACCTCGGCGAGAACTTCCCCCTGCTCGCGAGCGGTCCGGCGGCCGTCGCGTCCTGGTTCCAGGACTACCGGGCCACGAACATGCGGCTGTTCACCTACCCGCGCCCCATGGTCGCCGCGGTCAACGGGCACGCCTTCGCCGGCGGACTGATCACCGCCGCCGTGTGCGACTACCGGGTGGCGGTGGCGCAGGGGGCGCGGTTCGGGCTGAACGAAGTGCCCATCGGCATCCCCATGCCCGCCGTGTACGTCCGTATGCTCGCCCACGCCTGGGGCGAGCCGGTCGCCTCCCGGGCCTGCCTGCTCGGTGAGATCTTCACACCCGAGCAGGCGCACGCCCTGGGCATGGTGCACGAGCTGGCGTCGGCCGATGACCTCCTGGACCGGGCCGTCGCCGTCGCCGAGGGGACGCCCGAGGACTGCATCGAGCAGTACGCGTTCACCAAGCGGGCCTGTCAGGCGGCCGCCCTGCGCGACATCGCCGAACTCGCCGACCCGCTGGACGAGGAGCTGCCCGGCTGCATGACGAGCGACCGGGCCCGGCAGGCGCACCGCCGCTACTGGCACCAGCTCAAGGGGCGCCCCGCCGAGTGGTGAGGCCCCACCGCGCCCCTCCTGACCGGAAGAGACGCGGTGCGCGTCGTGCCGCGGCGGGATACCGCCTACGCCTTCTTCAGGGTGATGTCCTGCTTCAGCACCGCGTGGAAGCGGGGCAGGGGCAGGATGCCCACGGGGTGGAGTTCCACGATGGTGGCCTCGACGTCCGCCTTGCCGCGCTTGAGCGTGGTGGGGGACGGCTTGCTCTTGTTCGACCAGCGGTGCAGCTTGCCGTCGCACACGGCGGAGGTGCCACCGATGGCGTACCGGACGGTCTCGGACCTCTGGCCGACGGAGGAGCTCACGTACACCGGTCCCACGCTGTCGACGCAGCGGTAGGTGCCGGACAGGGTGACGGTGCCGTCCGCGGCCATGAGGCCCTTGGAGTCGACGGTCACGGTCTCCTCGGGGTCGGCGGGCGCCGAGGAGTCCGCGGGGGCCGAGGGGGCGGCGACCAACAGGAGCAGGGCGGCGCAGGCGGCGGTGGCGAGCGCGGGGCGCAGGGGCATGGGATGACCTCCCGGATGGGCGGAGTGGGGGCTACCACTCGTACCCGGCAGGTGTGCCGACGGACGTGACCGTCACCCACTCGGTGGCGAGTCCGCCCCGACCTTCGTGGATCGGTCAGAGTGTTGTCCGCGTGTTGTCACGGTTCACGACCGGCCGTTCCGATGAGTTCGCGGCGGGCGCATGGTCTACCCATATGGACGACCCACACGGCTCGTCCATCCAATGTGGAGGTGCGCCATGTGTTCCCACCAGTCCTCGTACCCGTCCTCCGAAAGCCCCGTCGCCCATGTGGTGGCCGCCCACCCCGAGCAGGGCTGGAGCCTCCTGTGCGACGGCGCGATCGTCTTCGACGACAGCGGCCAACTGCTCCCCGACGGCCGCGTCGTCGCACCGCACCGGGTGCCGGCCGCGCGGCTCGCGATGGCCGCGTGAGCGTGTGAGCACGTCTTACGGCAGCACCGCGAACCCGTCGAGCTCCACCATCGCCCGTTCGTCCCAGAGGCGTACGACCTCGACGACCGCCATCGCCGGATAGTCCCGGCCCGCCGACTTCCGCCAGATACGGCCGAGTTCAGCGGCCTGAGCACGGTACGCGGCGACGTCGGTGGCGTAGACGGTGACCCGGGCCAGGTCCGCGGGGGTGCCGCCGGCGGCGGTGAGTGCGGTCAGCAGATTGGTCAGGGCCCGCTGGAACTGCTCGGGCAGGGTGTCGCCCGTCACCTTGCCGTCCGTGTCGAGGGCGGTCTGACCGGCCAGGAACACGACGCGGGAGCCGGTGGCGACGACCGCGTGGGAGAAGCCGGTGGGCGGGGAGAGATCGGGCGGGTTGACGCGCTCGGTACTCACTGGGCGGCCTCCGTGTTCGCGTACAACTCCTTGGCGATGATGCCGCGTTGGACCTCGCTGGCGCCCTCGTAGATACGCGGGGCGCGCACCTCGCGGTAGAGGTGTTCGAGCAGGTGACCGCGGCGCAGGGCACGCGCACCGTGCAACTGGACCGCCGCGTCGACGACATACTGCGCGGTCTCGGTGGCGAGCAGTTTCGCCATCGCGGCGCGCTTCGGGACATCCGCGGCCCCTTCGTCGTACGCCGTCGCCGCCGCGTACACCATGAGGCGGGCCGCCTCCGTGCGCAGGGCCATCTCGGCGACCTGGTGGGCGACCGTCTGAAGGTCCTTCAACTTGCCGTCGAAGGCGTCCCGTTCGGCCGTGTGGGCGAGGGTCGCGTCGAGGGCCGCCCGCGCCATGCCGACGGCGAAGGCGCCGACGCTGGGCCGGAAGAGGTTGAGGGTGCCCATCGCGACCCGGAAACCTCGGTCGGCCTCGCCGAGCAGGTCGGCGGCGGTGACGGGGACGGCGTCGAAGGCGAGGGCGCCGATGGGGTGCGGGGACAGCATGTCGAGGCCCGCTCCGGTGAGACCGGGACGGTCGGCCGGGACCAGGAAGGCGGTGACGCCTCGGGCGCCGGCGCCGGGGGTGGTGCGGGCGAAGACGGTGTAGAAGTCGGCCTCGGGGGCGTTGGAGATCCAGCACTTCTCGCCGGTGAGCCGCCAGCGGGCGGGGCCGTCGGGCTCGGCGACCGGCGCCTCTCCCGCCCACACGGTGTCGCGTTCCGCCTTCAGCCCCAGCGCCGCCGCGTCCGACCCGGCCCCCGGCTCGCTCAGCGCGAAGGCCGCCACCGCGCTCCCCTCGGCCACCCTGGGCAGCCAGCGCTCCCGCTGGGCCGGGGTGCCGTACGCATGCACGGGATGGGCGCCCAGGCCCTGGAGGGCGAGCGCCGTCTCGGCCTCCGTGCAGGCATACGCGAGGGACTCCCGCATCAGACACAGGTCGACCGCTCCCGAGGTGAACAGCCGCTCCAGCAGCCCCAGTTGACCGAGTTCGGCGACGAGTGGACGGTTGACGTGCCCGGGCTCGCCCTTCTCCGCGAGGGGGCGCAGCCGTTCGGCGGCCAGGGTGCGCAGCTCGGCACACCAGGCGGTTTGCGTCGGATCGAGTGAGAATGCGGGCATTGCCGACCTCCCTGCGGAGCCGTCCGCGACGGACGCTCTCGACGGACCTCCTCGACGGATTCCCACGGACCTCCCGACGATATCGCGCACCATTGACTGTCGTCACCAACACGATACGCTCCCTGTGCGAGCCCACCACGACGCCAACACGGCAGCCCACAAGGCACCCACCAGGCAAGGGGGCGAACCGCCATGGCCGGTCTGCACCGCTCCGCCCACGTCGACACCTTCGCCCGCGAGCACCTGCCACCGCCCGACCAGTGGCCCGAGCTCCACTTCGACCTTCCGGGGCTGCTTTACCCCGAACGGCTCAACGCCGCCGCCGAACTCCTCGACGGCCCAGGCGACGAGCGGCCCGTGTTCCACACCCCGTCCGGCGCCACATGGACGTACGGCACACTGCGTGCCCGCGTCGACCGGCTCGCACATGTGCTCACCGACCAGCTCGGCGTCGTCCCGGGCAACAGGGTGCTGCTGCGCGGCCCGACCACGCCCTGGCTGGCCGCCTGCTGGCTGGCGGTGCTGAAGGCGGGTGCGGTCGCCGTCACCGTGCTGGCCCAGCAGCGGCCGCACGAGCTGCGGACCATGTGCGAGATCGCCCAAGTGCGGCACGCGCTGTGCGACATACGCGCCGTCGACGACCTCGCCAAGGCCGAGATACCCGACCTGCGCATCACGACGTACGGCGGCGACGCCCCCGACGACCTGCTGCGCCGCCCGGCACCCGACACGCCCTACCCCGCCGCCGACACCGCGGCCGACGACGTCGCGCTCATCGCCTTCACCTCCGGCACCACCGGACGGCCCAAGGGCTGTATGCACTTCCATCGGGATGTGCTCGCGATAGCCGACTCCTTCTCGGAACATGTGCTGCGCCCCCATATGGGCGATGTCTTCGCCGGCAGCCCCCCGCTCGGCTTCACCTTCGGGCTCGGCGGGCTCGTCATCTTCCCGATGCGGGCCGGCGCCAGCGCCCTGCTCCTCGAACAGGCCGGTCCCAAACAGCTGTTGCCCGCGATCGCCGAGCACCGGGTGTCCGTGCTGTTCACCGCCCCGACGGCGTACCGCGTCATGCTGGACGAACTCGACTCGCACGACGTCTCCTCGCTCCGCCGCTGCGTCTCCGCGGGTGAGAACCTGCCCGCCGCCACCTGGCAGGCCTGGCACGAGCGGACCGGGCTGCGCATCATCAACGGCATCGGCGCCACCGAGCTGCTGCACATCTTCATCTCCGCGGCCGACGAGCACATCAGGCCCGGGACGACGGGAATGCCGGTACCGGGGTGGCACGCGCGCGTGGTCGACGACGAGGGCCGGGACCTGCCCGACGGGGAACCCGGGCTGCTCGCCGTGCGCGGGCCCGTCGGCTGCCGCTATCTCACCGATCCGCGGCAGCGCGAGTACGTACGCCACGGCTGGAACATCACCGGCGACACCTACGTCCGGGAGGGTGACGGCTACTTCCGCTATGTCGCCCGCGCGGACGACATGATCATCTCGGCCGGTTACAACATCGCGGGCCCGGAGGTCGAGGAGGCGCTGCTGCGCCACCCGGATGTGCTGGAGACGGCGGTGGTGGGACGGCCCGACGAGGCACGCGGACAGGTCGTGGTGGCATACGCGGTGCTCAGGGGGGGTGCGCGACGGGACGTGGAGGCGCTGCGCGCGTTCGTCAAGGCCGAGCTGGCGCCGTACAAATGCCCGCGTGAGATCGTCTTCCTGGACGCCCTCCCGCGCACCGCGACCGGCAAGCTCCAGCGGTTCCGGCTGCGCGACGGCGGTCAGCCGCGGGGTGACCAGCAGTGATCCGCAAGACCTGACAAGACTTAAGATGATCAACGTGTCCGACCAGCATGCACCACGGTCTCTCATCGTCACGCTCTACGGCGCCTACGGCCGCCATATGCCCGGCCCGGTGCCGGTCGCCGAGCTGATCAGACTGCTGGCCGCGGTCGGCGTGGACGCCCCTTCCGTACGCTCGTCGGTGTCACGGCTGAAGCGACGCGGGCTGCTGCTTCCGGCCCGTACGGCACAGGGCGCGGCCGGCTACGAACTGTCGGCGGAGGCCCGGCAGTTGCTCGACGACGGCGACCGGCGCATCTACACCGTCGCGCCGCCCGAGGACGCGGGCTGGGTGCTCGCGGTGTTCTCGGTGCCGGAGTCGGAGCGGCAGAAGCGGCACGTGCTGCGCTCCCGGCTGGCCGGGCTCGGCTTCGGGACGGCGGCCCCCGGTGTGTGGATCGCGCCCGCGCGGCTCTACCTGGAGGCCCGGCACACCCTTCAGCGACTGCGCCTGGAGGAGTACGTCGACTTCTTCCGCGGGGAGCACCTCGGCTTCACGCCGACCGTCGAGGCCGTCGCCCGCTGGTGGGACCTGGCCGCGATCGCCAAGGAGCACGACGCGTTCCTCGACCGCCACGCGCGCGTGCTGCACGACTGGGAGCTGCGGCAGGACACCCCGCCCGAGGAGGCCTACCGCGACTACCTCCTCGCCTTGGACTCCTGGCGCCACCTCCCCTACACCGACCCCGGCCTGCCCGCCCGGCTGCTGCCCGAGGACTGGCCGGGCGCGCACTCGGCCGCCGTCTTCCGGGGACTGCACGAGCGTCTGCGGGACGCGGGGGCCGGGTACGCCGGGCTATGACCTCCGGCACATCATGTGCCACTAACGGAACCCTCAGGTTCCTCTGCGCCCCTTCTCACCGGGCTGCCGAGCGCGGGCAAGACGACCATCGCCCGCCTGCTCGGGGACCGGCTGAAGGCGGAGGGACACCGCGTGGAGGTCCTCGACGGCGACGAGATACGCCGCTTCCTCTCGGCCGGCCTCGGCTTCTCACGGGAGGACCGCAACACCAACGTGCAGCACATCGGGCTGGTCTCCGCGGTGCTCGCGCGCAACGGCGTGCTCTCCGTCGTCCCCGTGATCGCGCCCTACGCCAACAGCCGCGAGGCGGTGCGCAAACGGCACGAGGCGAGCGCCACACCCTACGTCGAGGTGCATGTCGCCACGCCGGTCGAGGTGTGCGGCGAGCGGGACGTGAAGGGGCTGTACGCCCGGCAGGCGGCGGGGCGGCTCACCGGGCTGACGGGCGTCGACGACCCGTACGAGCCGCCGACCGACCCGGCGCTGGTCCTCAGGACCCAGGACCAGTCACCGCGGGAGTCGGCGGACGCCGTGTACGCGGTGCTGGCGGAGCGGGGGTTGGTATGAGCGACTTCGCCCTCTCGCACCTGGACGCGCTGGAGTCCGAGACGGTGCACATCTTCCGCGAGGTCGCGGGCGAGTTCGAGCGGCCGGTGATCCTGTTCTCCGGCGGCAAGGACTCCATCGTCATGCTGCACCTCGCCTTGAAGCCGTTCGCCCCCCCGCGGCGGTCCCCTTCTCACTGCTGCATGTGGACACCGGACACAACTTCCCCGAAGTCGGGCGCAGGCGCCGACGCTCACGCAGGACGTCACCGCGAACGTCTGCCACCTGGCCGACCGTCCGCTGCGGACCGGCGACCGTGTCCCGCCGAGCCCCTGGCCCTTGACGACTACGCGGTCTCCCGCCGCACCGGCGCGTTCATTCTGATCGACCCGGCGGACGGGTCGACGCTCACGGCGGGCATGGCCGAGGTCGGCTGAGGTCAACTCCCCAGTGTGAGCCGGGGCTTGGGAGCGTCCGTGCGTCCGGTCTGCGGGCGGCGGCTGCCCGCCCGGTACGGGGCCGGCCAGCCGACGCCCGGACCGTCGTAGCCCTGCTCGGCCGCCGCGTGCAGCGTCCAGTGCGGGTCGTAGAGGTGCGGGCGCGCGAGGGCGCACAGGTCCGTACGGCCCGCCAGGATCAGGGAGTTGACGTCGTCCCAGGAGGAGATCGCGCCGACCGCGATCACCGGCAGACCGGTGGTGTGCCGGATCCGGTCGGCGTACGGCGTCTGGTACGACCGCCCGAACTCCGGCTGTTCGTCGGCCACGACCTGCCCGGTCGACACGTCGATCGCGTCGGCGCCGTGCGCGGCGAAGGCGCGGGCGATCTCGACGGCGTCCTCGGCGGTCGTGCCGCCGTCGGCCCAGTCGGTGGCGGAGATACGGACGGTCATGGGCCGTTCCTCGGGCCATACGCTCCGTACGGCGTCGAAGACTTCAAGCGGGAAGCGGAGTCGTTTCTCCAGAGAGCCGCCGTAGGCGTCGGTGCGGCGGTTGGTGAGCGGGGAGAGGAAGCCGGAGAGCAGGTAGCCGTGCGCGCAGTGCAGTTCGAGGAGGTCGAAACCGGCGCGGGCGGCGCGCCAGGCGGCGGCCGTGAACTGTTCGCGGATGTCGGTGAGTTGGGCGCGGCTCAGCTCGCGCGGGGTCTGGCTGTCCGGCTTGTAGGGGAGTGGCGACGCGGCCACGAGCGGCCAGTTGCCGTCGTCCAGCGGCTCGTCGATGCCCTCCCACATCAGCTTGGTCGAGCCCTTGCGCCCGCTGTGCCCGAGCTGCACGCCGATCGCGGTACCGGGTGCCCGGTCGTGCACGAACTGGACGATCCGCCGCCAGGCGTCGCCCTGTCTGCCGGTGTAGAGGCCGGCGCAGCCGGGGGTGATCCGCCCCTCCGGGCTGACGCACACCATCTCCGTCATCACCAGGCCGGCACCGCCGAGGGCGCGGGCGCCGAGGTGGACGAGGTGGAAGTCGCCGGGGACGCCGTCCGTGGCGGAGTACATGTCCATGGGGGACACGACGACCCGGTTGCGCAGGGTCAGGCCGCGCAGCCGGAACGGGGTGAACATCGGGGGCGTGCCGGGCGGGCAGCCGAAGTCGCGCTCCACGGCCTCGGTGAAGTGGGCGTCGCGCAGGCGCAGGTTGTCGTGGGTGACGCGGCGGCTGCGGGTGAGCAGGTTGAAGGCGAACTGGCGGGACGGCTGGTCGAGGTAGAGGCCGAGGTTCTCGAACCACTCCAGGCTGGCGCGGGCGGCGCGCTGCGTGGAGGCGACGACCGGTTTGCGCTCGGCCTCGTACGCGGTCAACGCGCTTGCGAGGTCGGGCTGTTCCTCCAGGCAGGCGGCGAGCGCGAGGGCGTCCTCGACGGCGAGCTTGGTGCCGGAGCCGATGGAGAAGTGGGCGGTGTGGGCGGCGTCGCCGAGCAGCACGATGTTGTCGTGCGACCAGCGTTCGTTGACGACGGTGCGGAAGGTGGTCCAGGCGGACTTGTTGGACTTCAGCGGCCGTCCGCGCAGCGCTTCCGCGAAGATCTTGGCGCAGCGTTCGACCGACTCCTGCTCGTCGAGTTCCGCGAACCCGGCCCGCTCCCATACCTCTTCCCGCATCTCCACGATCACGGTGGAGGCGTCGGCCGCGTAGGGGTAGCCGTGCAGTTGCATCACGCCGTGCTCGGTCTCGGCGATCTCGAAGCGGAAGGCTTCGAAGGCGAAGTCCGCGGCGAGCCAGATGTAGCGGCAGTGGTGTTCGGCCACATGGGGGCGGAACACATGGGTGTAGGCCTCGCGGGTGGTGCTGTGCACACCGTCGGCGGCGATGACGAGGTCGTACGTCTCGGCGAGCCAGGCGGGGTAGGGGGCCTCGGTTTGGAAGCGGAGTTCTACGCCGAGGGTGCGGCAGCGGTCGTGGAGGATTTCGAGGAGGCGTTTTCTGCCTAGCGCCGCGAAGCCGTGTCCTCCGGAGGTTTGGTGGGTGCCTCGGTGGGTGATGTCGATGTCGTCCCAGCGGGTGAAGTGCGCTTGCATGGCCTCGTAGACCACGGGGTCGGCGTGTTCGATGCCGCCGAGGGTTTCGTCGGAGAGGACTACTCCGAAGCCGAAGGTGTCGTCGGGGGCGTTGCGTTCCCAGACGGTGACCTCGCGGTCGGGGTCGAGGCGTTTGAGCAACGCCGCCGCGTAGAGGCCACCTGGGCCGCCGCCGATGACCGCAACTCGTAGGGGGTGGCTGGTCGTCATCGGCGACTGCGGGTTGGTGGGGGCTGGTCGCGCAGTTCCCCGCGCCCCTTTGGTTGGCACAGTCACCGCCCCCTCCATTTGGGAGGGCGCTTCTCCGTGAAGGCCGCGTGGAACTCGGCGTAGTCCTCGCCGTTCATCAGCAAGGCCTGGGTCGACGCGTCCAACTCCACCGCTGCCGCCAGTGGCATGTCCAGTTCGGCCGTCAGGAGTGCCTTTGTCTGGGCGTACGCCAGGGCCGGGCCGTCGGCCAGGCGGTGGGCGAGGGACTGGGCGGCCTCGTCGACGCCGCCCTCGTCCGTCAGCTCGCTGATCAGGCCGATCCGCTCGGCCTCGGGTGCGCGTACCGGTTCGCCCAGCATGAGCAGGCGGGTCGCGTGGCCGAGGCCGACGACCCTCGGCAGGAGATAGGCCGCGCCCATGTCGCCGCCGGACAGGCCGACCCGGGTGAAGAGGAAGGCGAAGCGGGCGCTGGGGTCGGCGACGCGGAAGTCGGCCGCGAGTGCCAGTACGGCACCTGCACCGGCCGCCACCCCGTGCACCGCCGCGATCACCGGGAACGGGCACTCCCGTACGGCCCGCACGACCTGCCCGGTCATCCGGTTGAAGTCGAGCAGTTGGGCGGTGTCCATGGACAGGGTCGCGCCGATGATCTCGTCGACGTCGCCGCCGGAGCAGAAACCGCGGCCCTCGCCGGCCAGCACCAGGGCCCGTACCGCCCTCTCCCTGGACAGCTCGGCGAGCAGATCACGCAGGTCGGCGTAGGCGCCGAAGGTGAGCGCGTTGAGTTTCTCGGGGCGGGCGAGGGTGACGGTGGCGACCCCGTCGGCGCACTCGACCCGCAGGTGCTCCCAGTCGGTCGTGCGGGCGGCTGAGCCGGTGAAGGGACTCATGACGTGCGGCCTCCTCGGGCGGACGGCGGGCACTGACTCACTGAGCTCTACCCTTCGAGCTCTCTCCTTCGAAGCTATCACCCAACTTTGACTGTCGTCACGACCGCGCGATAACCCATCTGGGTGTGATCTCGGAAGTGACCTGGCCGCGTCACATCCG
Source organism: Streptomyces sp. NPDC051738 (assembly GCF_044453205.1). Lineage (NCBI taxonomy): Bacteria > Bacillati > Actinomycetota > Actinomycetes > Kitasatosporales > Streptomycetaceae > Streptomyces > Streptomyces sp. NPDC051738. The sequence continues at coordinate 48,013 of NZ_JBITCM010000017.1, forward strand.
TCACGGATCGTCGACGCCCCCGTAACGGCGGGATCAACCGCGCGAGGCCGACCGTTCACCGGGGTAAGCCGCCCAACAGTCGGGGCCGAAGGTCCCGAACGGTGCCCGTCGGATGCCTTTGTCGGGTGGCGCCGTACCATTCATAAGGTTGAAAGCAGGACAGCCTGCTCATGAACGGACCCGCCTTGCAAGATCGCTCGCCCGCCTCCGCCTCCTGGCGCATCGCACTGCCGCACACCGCCGCGGCCGTGCCCGTCGCGCGTGCACTGGTCCGTACGGCGCTGACCGAGCTGGAGCATGCCGCCGACAGCGACACCGCGGAGCTGCTCACGGCGGAGCTGGTCGCGAACGCCGTGGAGCACACCGCGGGTAACGGCCCCATAGAGCTGGTGGTGGAGCTCCTGCCCTCCGGCTGCCAGGTCGAGGTACACGACCCGGACCCGGCCCCACCGGGCGATCTGACCAAGCCGAGCGGCATGGATCCCGACCCCTGGCAGGAACACGGTCGGGGCCTGCTCCTGATCCGCGCCCTGAGCTCGTCCTGCGGCCATCGCCCAACGGCCTCGGGCAAGGCAGTGTGGTTCAGACTGCCAACGGTCCCCTCCCAACGCCGCCCAATCTGACTCACCCCAGCGTCGCGACCAGCACCGCCTTGATCGTGTGCATCCGATTCTCCGCCTCGTCGAAGACCACCGAGTGCGCCGACTCGAACACCTCGTCGGTCACCTCAAGAGACTCAAGGCCGTGGGCCTCAAAGATCTCCTGCCCCACCTTCGTCCCGAGGTCATGGAACGCCGGCAGACAGTGCAGAAACTTGACGTCCGGATTCCCAGTGGCCCGCAGCACATCCATGGTCACCGCATACGAGCCAAGCGCAGCGATCCGCTCGGCCCAGACCTCCTTCGGCTCCCCCATCGAGACCCAGACGTCGGTCGCGACGAAGTCCGCGCCGAGTACACCCTCGTCGACCTTCTCGGTGAGGGTGATGCGAGCCCCGCTGGTCTCGGCGAGCTTGCAGGCCTGGCCGATGACGTCCTGGGAGGGCCAGTAGGCCTGGGGAGCGACGATCCGTACGTCCATGCCGAGCAGGGCGCCGGTGATCAGGTAGGAGTTGCCCATGTTGAAGCGGGCGTCGCCCAGGTAGGCGAAGGCGATCTCCTTGAGCGGCTTGGCGGTGTGCTCGGTCATGGTGAGCACGTCGGCCAGCATCTGGGTGGGGTGCCAGTCGTCGGTGAGGCCGTTGTAGACGGGCACGCCGGCGTGCGCCGCCAGCTCCTGCACCTTCTGCTGGCTGTCCCCGCGGTACTCGATCCCGTCATACATCCGCCCGAGCACACGCGCGGTGTCCTTCACGGACTCCTTGTGCCCGATCTGCGAGCTCAAGGGGTCCAGGTACGTCGTCGAGGCGCCCTGGTCGGCGGCCGCGACCTCGAACGCGCAGCGCGTGCGCGTCGAGGTCTTCTCGAAGATCAGCGCGATGTTCCTGCCCCGCAGGTACCGCGTCTCGGCCCCCGCCTTCTTGGCGGCCTTCAGCTCGGCGGCCAGCTCGACCAGCCCACGGAACTCCTGCTCGGTGAAGTCGAGCTCCTTGAGGAAGTGGCGCCCGGCGAGGGCGGTCGGGACAGTCGCCATGGGGGCGCTCCAGAGGTACGTGAACAGGACTCTGGAAGTCTATACGACGATAGGCATTTCTATACAGCGCCCCGTGCGGACACGTCTACACAGGCGCGCGCTCGACCGGACAGCTCATACAGCGCGGCCCTCCCCTCCCCCGCCCCAGCTCACTCCCCGGAATCTCGATCACCTCGATGCCCTGCTTGCGCAGATGCGTGTTGGTGGTGGCGTTGCGCTCATAGGCGACGACCACACCCGGCTCGACGGCCAGCACATTGCAGCCGTCGTCCCACTGCTCGCGCTCGGCCGCGTGGACGTCCTGGGTGGCGGTCAGGACGCGGATCTCGCTCAGGCCCAGGGCGGCGGCGATCGCACGGTGCATGTGCTCCGGCGGATGGTCGGTGACCTTCAGCTCCTTGTCGCCGGCGCCCGGTTCGATGGTGTACGAGCGGAGCATGCCGAGCCCGGCGTACTGGGTGAAGACATCGCCGTCGACCATCGTCATCACGGTGTCGAGGTGCATCAGGGCGCGCCGCTTGGGCATGTCGAGGGCCACGATCGTCTCGGCCGAGCCGGCGGCGAACAACTTGTGGGCGAGCATCTCGACGGCCTGCGGGGTGGTCCGCTCGCTCATCCCGATGAGGACCGCGCCGCTGCCGATCACCAGGACGTCCCCGCCCTCGATGGTTGACGGGTAGTCCGCCTGCCCCTCGGACCAGAAGTGGAACGTTTCGTCACAGAACAGCGGATGGTGCCGGTAGATCGCCTCGAAGTGCACGGTCTCGCGCTGACGGGCGGGCCAGCGCATCGCGTTGACGGAGACACCGTCGTAGATCCAGGCGGAGGTGTCGCGGGTGAAGAGGTGGTTGGGCAGGGGCGCGAGCAGGAAGTCGTCCAGTTCCATGACATGGAAGCGCACGGAGGTCGGCTCGGGGTGCGCCTCCAGGAACTCCCGCTTGGTCATGCCGCCGACGAGCGCCTCGGCCAGTTCGGGCGCGGGCAGGCCCTCGAAGGCCGCACGGAGGTGGTCGGTGGCGAGCACCCCGTACTCCTTCTCGTCGAAGACCCGGTCCAGGACGAGTTTCCGGGCCGCCGGGATCTCCAGGGCCTCGGTGAGCAGGTCACCGAAGAGGTGGACGGTGACACCGCGGTCGCGCAGCACGTCGGCGAACCCGTCATGCTCGGCGCGCGCCCGGCGCACCCACAGCACGTCGTCGAAGAGCAGCGCGTCCTTGTTGCTGGGGGTGAGCCTCTTGAGCTCCAGATCCGGCCGGTGCAGGATGACGCGGCGCAGCCGCCCGGCCTCGGAGTCGACATGGAATGCCATGCCTCCATCCTGACCATCGGGGGCCGCCTTCACCCCCACTTGCACCCTTCTTGTTCTCGGCCCTCATTCCCGGCCCCATTCCCGGCCCCATTCTCGGCCCTCATTCTCGTCCCCTTGACGACAACCCCGTCCCATGATTATCGTCTCATTGACGAGAAATAGTGGAGGGGATCACATGGCCGACATCACCCGGCGCCTCGGCTGGCGCCATCTGCGCGGCGCGCCCACGGCGCACATCCGTCACCACCGTGGCGGAAAGCTGCTGCACGACGGCCCCGGGCTCAGCTTCTGGTTCCGTGCGCTGACCGCCGCGCTCTCCGAAGTGCCGGTCGACGACCGGGAGTTGGCGATGACCTTCCATGCCCGTACGTCCGACTTCCAGGACGTGGCCGTCCAGGCGACGGTCACCTACCGGATCAGCGACCCCGCGGTGGCCGCATCCCGCCTGGACTTCTCCGTCGACCCGGACACGGGCGCCTGGCGGGGCACCCCGCTGGAGCAGCTGGGCACGCTCCTGACGGAGACGGCGCAGCAGCACGCCCTGGACGTCCTGGCCCGTACGCCTCTGTCCGCGGCGTTGGTCGACGGCGTCACCGCGGTGCGGGAGCGGATCGCGGCGGGCCTCGCCGGGGAGCCCCGGCTCCCCGCCACCGGCATCGAGGTCGTCGCCGTACGCGTCATGGCGCTGCGCCCGGAGCCCGAGGTGGAGCGGGCGTTGCGCACCCCGGCCCGCGAGCAGATCCAGCAGGAGGCGGACCGGGCGACGTACGAGCGCCGGGCGGTGGCCGTCGAGCGGGAGCGCACGATCGCCGAGAACGAACTGGCCAGTCAGATCGAACTCGCCCGCCGCGAGGAGCAGTTGGTGGACCAGCGGGGCACCAACGCGCGCCGGGAGGCCGAGGAGCACGCGGCGGCCGACGCGGTCAGGGCCGAGGCGGAGGCGGCACGGACGGTACGGCTCGCGGAGGCGGAGGCCACGCGGTCCGTACGGCTGGCGCGGGCCGAGGCCGAGGGGGCGCGTGAGGTCGGTGAAGCGCGGGCGCAGGCACAGGCGGCGTGGCTGCGGGTGCACGCGGAGGTGGACGTGGCGACGCTGCACGCCCTCACCGGGACCCGGCTGGCGGAGAACCTGCCTCGCATCGACAGCGTGACGGTGTCGCCGGACGTGCTGACGGGGCTGCTCGCCAGGCTCGGTACGCGGGAGCAGGCGTGAGCCTCGCACCGCGGGTCGTCCTCGTCCATCGCACCACGGAGTACGAGGAGTTGGTGGCCCGGCACGGCACGCACGGCCAGGCCGCCTTCTTCCTCTCCTCGCGGGGCCGCGACATCGCGGAGGTCGCCGAACGCCACCACCGCACGCGCCAGGCGCTGACGGAGGTGGCCTCGGCGATCCCTCTGACCTGGCGTCAGAGCCGGGTGGAACGGGCCGACCTGGACCGGTTCCTGTTCGCGCCGGAGGACGTGGTGGTCGTGGTCGGGCAGGACGGGCTGGTCGCGAACGTGGCCAAGTACCTCGCCGGACAGCCGGTGCTGGGCATCGACACCGACCCCGGCCGCAATCCGGGCGTCCTGGTGCGTCACCGCCCCACCGACGCCGGCCCGTTGCTCACCGCCACGCAGTCGGGAGGGGTCCGCTGCGACGAACTCATCATGGTGGAGGCCGTCGCCGACGACACACAGCGGCTCGTGGCCCTGAACGAGATCTACCTGGGTGCCGTCGGGCACCAGACGGCCCGATACCGCCTGGGCCTGGAGGACGACGGGGGTGTCGTCGAGGCCCAGGCCTCGTCCGGGGTGCTGATCGGCACCGGGACGGGGGCGACCGGATGGATCCGGTCGGTGTGGCAGGAGCGGGGAGGGCAGCTGCGGCTGCCCTCCCCGACGGAGGAACGCCTGCTGTGGTTCGTACGGGAAGCCTGGCCGTCCCCGGCCACCGGTACGTCACTGGTGGCCGGGGAACTCGCCGCCGCGCACCGTCTCCACCTCACCGTCGAGTCCGAGCGGCTGGTCGCCTTCGGGGACGGGATGGAGACGGACGCGGTCGAGCTGACCTGGGGTCAGACGCTCCGTGTCGGCGTGTGCCGGGAGCGGCTGCGGCTCATCGGCTGACCGTCACAGCCGCGGGTCCACCGGCTCCGACTCCAGCGCCAGCACCCCGAACACCGCCTCGTGCACCCGCCACAGCGGCTCGCCCTCGGCCAGCCGGTCCAGGGCCTCCAGTCCCAGCGCGTACTCGCGGATGGCGAGGGAGCGCTTGTGGTTGAGGAACCGCTTGCGCAGGCGGGCCAGGTTGTCCGGGCGGGTGTACTCCGGGCCGTAGATGATCCGGAGGTACTCGCGGCCCCGGCACTTGATGCCGGGCTGCACGAGCCGCCCCTCCTCGCTGCGGACCACCGCACCGATCGGCTTGACGACCATGCCCTCGCCGCCGCGGCCCGTCATCTCCAGCCACCAGTCGACGCCCGCCCGCACCGACTCCGGGTCCCCGGTGTCGACGTACAGCCGTCGGGTGGTCTGGAGCAGACCACTGCCGTCGTGCTCCACCAGCCGGTCGAGGAGCGCGAGCTGCTCGTCGTGCGGGAGAGCGGCGAGGCTGCGGCCCTGGACCGCGAGGATCTGGAAGGGGGCCAGGCGTACGCCGTCGAGGCCGTCCGTCGTCCAGCAGTAGCGGCGGTACGCCTCCGTGAACGCTGCGGCGTCCGACGCCCGTTCACGCTGGCGTGCCAGCAGGTCCGACACCTCGACACCGCGCGCCGAAGCGCCCTCCAGCGCGGCCAGCGCACCCGGGAACGCCGCCCCGGAGGCTGCGCCGACCGCCGCGTACTGCGAACGCAGCAGGCCCGAGGCCTTCAGCGACCACGGCATCAGCTCGGCGTCGAGCAGCAGCCAGTCCGTCTCCAGCTCGTCCCAGAGCCCGGCCTCGCCGGCCGCCGCGCGGACGCGGTCGAGGATGGTCTCCGTCACGGACTCGTCGTCGAAGAACGGGCGGCCGGTGCGGGTGTAGATCGATCCCGTGGGGCCGTCCACGCCGAACCGCTTGCGCGCCGCCTCCGCGTCCCGGCACACCAGGGCCACGGCCCGCGAACCCATGTGCTTCTCCTCGCACACGACTCGCTCGACCCCGTCCGCCCGGTACTGCGCGAAGGCCTCCACCGGGTGCTCCAGGTAGCCCTCTTCATGGCTGGTCGCCGTCGGTGCCATGGTCGGTGGGAGGTACGGCAGCAGGCGCGGGTCGACCGCGAAGCGGCTCATGACCTCCAGGGCCGCCGCCGCGTTCTCCTCACGGATGGCGACACGGCCCTGGTGCCTGGTCTCGACGGCCCTGCGCCCGTGCACGTCCGCCAGGTCCAGCGGCCGCCCGTCGTGCCCGCCCGGTGCCTCCGTCCGCAGCGGCTTGGTCGGCTCGTACCAGACCTTCTCGGCCGCTACGTCGACCAGCTCCCGCTCCGGCCAGCGCAGCGCGGTCAGCTTGCCGCCGAAGACGGCGCCGGTGTCCAGGCAGATCGTGTTATTCAGCCACGTGGCCTCCGGGACCGGTGTGTGGCCGTACACCACGGCCGCCCGGCCTCGGTAGTCCTCGGCCCACGGGTAGCGCACCGGCAGCCCGAACTCGTCGGTCTCCCCTGTGGTGTCGCCGTACAGCGCGTGCGAGCGCACCCGCCCGGACGTGCGGCCGTGGTACTTCTCCGGCAGACCGGCGTGGCAGACGACCAGCCTGCCGCCGTCGAGGACGTAGTGGCTGACGAGCCCGTCGATGAACTCCCGTACCTGCGCGCGGAACTCCTCGCTCTCGGTCTCCATCTGCTCGATGGTCTCGGCGAGTCCGTGCGTGTGCTGGACCTTGCGGCCCTTCAGGTAACGCCCGTACTTGTTCTCGTGGTTGCCCGGGACGCACAGCGCGTTGCCCGACTTCACCATCGACATCACGCGGCGCAGCACGCCGGGGCTGTCCGGGCCGCGGTCGACGAGGTCACCGACGAAGACGGCGGTACGACCGTCCGGGTGCGCGCCGTCGACGTAGCCCAACTTGCCGAGCAGCGACTCCAGTTCGGAGGCGCAGCCGTGGATGTCGCCGACGATGTCGAAGGGGCCGGTGAGGTGGGTGAGGTCGTTGAAGCGCTTCTCGGTGACGACGGTGGCGTTCTCGACGTCCTCCACACCGCGCAGGATGTGTACCTTGCGGAAGCCCTCGCGCTCCAGGTGCCGTATCGAACGGCGGAGTTCGCGGATGTGCCGCTGGATGACCCGGCGCGGCATGTCGGCCCGGTCGGTGCGGGCGGCGTTGCGCTCGGCGCACACCTCCTCGGGCACGTCGAGCACGATGGCGATCGGCAGCACGTCGTACTGCCGCGCGAGCTCGACCAGCTGCCGGCGGGAGTCCTGCTGCACGCTGGTGGCGTCGACGACCGTACGGCGGCCGGCGGCCAGGCGCTTGCCCGCGATGTAGTGCAGGACGTCGAAGGCGTCCCGGGTCGCGCTCTGGTCGTTCTCGTCGTCGGAGACCAGGCCGCGGCAGAAGTCGGAGGAGAGGACCTCGGTGGGCTTGAAGTTCCGGCGGGCGAAGGTCGACTTGCCGGAGCCGGAGGCGCCGACGAGGACGACGAGGGAGAGGTCGGTGACGGGCAGGGCACGCCCCTTCGGTGTCTGGTTCATGCTGCCTTCGCCTCCTTCTCGTCGTTGTTGATCATCGTGGCCGTGCCCATCTCGAAGACGGCCATCTGCGTGGGCGGCCCCACCTCGGGGTCGTCGAGCCCGACGGGCACGAACTCCACGCCGTACCCGTGCCGTTCGGCGACGGCCCGCGCCCAGGCGCGGAACTCCTCGCGCGTCCACTCGAACCGGTGGTCGCCGTGCCGGACGTGCCCGGCGGGGAGGGACTCCCAGCGGACGTTGTACTCGACGTTCGGGGTGGTCACCAGGACCGTCCGCGGACGCGCGGCGCCGAACACCGCGTACTCCAGGGCGGGCAGCCGGGGCAGGTCGAGGTGCTCGATGACCTCGCTGAGCACGGCGGCGTCGTAGCCCTTGAGACGGTTGTCGGTGTAGGCGAGGGAGCTCTGGAAGAGCTTCACGCGCGAGGCCTGCCGCTCCCCCATCCGGTCCAGCTTCAGCCGCCGCCCGGCGATGGTCAGCGCCCGCATCGACACGTCGACACCCACGATCTCGGTGAACGCCGGGTCCTTGAGCAGGGCCTGCACCAACTGCCCCTGCCCGCACCCGAGATCGAGCACGCGCGCGGCACCGGACGCCTTGAGCGCAGCCATGATCGCGTCCCGTCGCTGCACGGCGAGCGGGGTCGGCTTCTCCTCGGTCTCGCTCTCGGCCTCGACGGCGTTGTCGATGTCCTCGACCTCGCTGTCGTCGGCCTCCGCGAGCCGCACCAGCTCCAGCCGCTCCATCGCCTCCCGGGTCAGCGACCAGCGGCGCGACAGATACCGGCTGGTGATCAGCTTCTGCTCCGGGTGGTCCGGCAGCCAGCCCTCACCGGCGCGCAGCAGCTTGTCGACCTCGTCGGGGGCGACCCAGTAGTGCTTGGCGTCGTCGAGGACGGGGAGCAGGACGTAGAGGTGGCGCAGGGCCTCGGCGAGGGTCAGCGCCTCCGACTCCAGGACGAGACGGACGTAGCGCGAGTCGCCCCACTCGGGGAACTGAACGTCCAGCGGCACGGGCTCGACCCTCACCGCCCAGCCGAGCGGCTCGAACAGCCGCCGTACGAGTTCCGGGCCGCCCCGGGCCGGCAGCGCGGGCACCTCGATGCGCAGGGGCAGCGGCTGGGCCGCGCGCTCGGGACGGGCGTTGCACACGCCTCGCATCGCGCTGGAGAACACGCCGCTGAGCGCGACCGCGAGCAGCGAGGAGGCGGCGTACGGCCGGTCGTTGACGTACTGCGCGAGCGCCGCGTCGGGCGCGCCGCCCCGGCCCTTGCCCTTGCCGCGCCGGACCAGTGCCACCGCGTCGACCTCCAGGAGGAGCGCCGCCGTGCAGCGCTCGGCATCGGCCTCTGGGTACAGGACATGGGCCGTGCCGTAGGAGGTGGAGAACGCCTGCGCCTTCTCTGGGTGCTTGTGCAGCAGGAAGCCGAGGTCGGTGGCCGGGCGCTCTGGGGAGCCGGTGGTGGTGATGGTCAGGAACACGGTGGGCAGGCCTTGGAGTAGTCGTCTGAACTGCGGATACGCCCACCGTACCGAGCGGGCATCGGCAGCACCCGGAAATTTTCGCTAGCCTCCGTGATCGTCCGGGCGTTCGAACAGCGCACGACCGACCGCCCACGCATGCCCACCATCCCCCACGCATGCCCACCAGCGGAGGCCTCACGTGACAGACGCCGGATTACGCGCGACCCCCATCGACACCAGCAAGCCCCACTCGGCCCGCATGTACGACTACTTCCTCGGCGGGAAGGACAACTACCCGGTCGACGCGGAGGCGGCCGAGCAGGTGGTCTCCCTCTTCCCCGCCGTGCGGGAGATGGCGCGGACCAACCGCTGGTTCATGCACCGTGCCTCCCGGCTGCTGGCGGAGCGGGGTGTCCGCCAGTTCCTCGACATCGGCACCGGGATTCCGACCGAGCCGAACCTCCACCAGATCGTGCAGGGGATCGCCCCCGACGCCCGGGTGGTGTACGCGGACAACGATCCGATCGTCCTCAGGCACGCCGAGGCCCTGCTGCACAGCACCCGCGAGGGGAGGACAGCCTACGTCCACGGTGACGTACGGGAACCGGGACGGATCCTCGCGGCGGCGCGGGAGACCCTCGACTTCACGCAGCCGATCGCGCTGTCCCTCGTGGCTCTGCTGCACCTGGTGGTGGACGAGGACGAACCCGGCCGGATCGTGAGCGAGTTGCTCGAAACGCTGGCGCCCGGAAGCTATCTGACGCTGTCCCATGCGACGGGGGACTTCGACCCGGAGACCTGGGAGCGGGTCGTCGAGGTGTACCGCAAGGGCGGCACCCCGGCCCAGGTGCGGGCGCGCGACGAGTTCGCCGGCTTCTTCGCCGGGCTCACATGGGTGGATCCGGGCGTGGTGCTCGCCGCCGAGTGGCATCCGGAGCTCGGTGAGCGGCACGAGGGCGAGGAGATACCCCTGTACGTGGGGGTCGGCCAGAAGCGATGACGACGCATCCGGCGGATCGCCCTTGTCGGCCCGATCCGCCGGATCCCGATGCGCCGGATCCCGATGCGCCGGATGACGCATGGATCGGTCGGGTCGGCCCTACGGCCCTACGACAGCTGTGACTGCACCTGGGAGGAGATGAGCTCCAGGTGGTCCAGGTCGTCGAGGTCGAGGACCTGGAGGTAGATCCGCCGCGAGCCGATCTCCTGGTACCGGCCGATCTTGTCGACGACCTCGTCCGGGGAGCCGGCGAGCCCGTTGAGCTTCAGCTCGTCGACCTCCCGCCCGATCGCGGCGGCGCGGCGGGCGATCTCCTGGTCGTCCTTGCCGACGCAGACGACCAGGGCGTTGGAGTAGACGAGGTCGTCGCCCTTGCGGCCGGCCTCCTCGGCGGCGGCCCGCACCCGCCCGAACTGCCGCTCGCTGTCCTCGATCGAGGCGAACGGCATGTTGAACTCGTCGGCGTACCTGGCGGCGAGCCGGGGCGTGCGGGTGGCGCCGTGTCCGCCGATCAGGACGGGGATCCGGTCCTGGGCGGGCTTGGGCAGGGCGGGCGAGTCGGTGAGGTCGTAGTAGGTCCCGTGGAAGTCGAAGGTCTGGCCGGCCTCGGTCGCCCACAGCCCCGTGACGATGGCGAGCTGCTCCTCCAGCCGCCCGAACTTCTCCTTCGGGAACGGGATGCCGTACGCCTTGTGCTCCTCCTCGAACCAGCCCGCGCCCAGGCCGAGTTCGACCCGACCGCCGGACATCCGGTCGACCTGCGCGACCTGGATGGCGAGCACGCCGGGCAGCCGGAAGGTGCCGGCGGTCATCAGGGTGCCGAGGCGGATCCGCTTGGTCTCGCGGGCGAGGCCGGCGAGGGTGATCCAGGCGTCGGTGGGGCCGGGAAGGCCGTCGCCGGAGCCCATCTTGAGGTAGTGGTCCGAGCGAAAGAACGCGTCGAACCCAAGGTCTTCGGTGGCCTTCGCCACGGTGAGGAGGGTGTCGTAGGTGGCCCCCTGCTGGGGCTCGGTGAAGATGCGAAGATCCATACCTCCATCCTGCACGCCGCGGTGCGGGCCGGGCCCACCGGTCCCCCCGCCTCTCGCGTCCCCGGTCGGGTGAATTCCCGCCACGCGGTTGCCGCCCCTGGGCCAGGCCAGTGACCGCCCCCGACGGTGATCGTTGGCTCGGTCGGAGCCGGACCGCCCGGCGCCCGCGCCGGCCGGTGACCGCCGGAGCGTCACCGTGTCGGCCCCCTTGTGTCGGGGGCCGGAGGCCGAGGAGGCCGTCATGTCCGAGGAACTCGCACCACCGCAGAGCGGGGGCGGTCAGCCCAAGGGGCTGTTGCAGCAGATGGAGGAGCTGATGGCGGCGCTCAATGCGGACCTGTCTGCTCTGGACGCGGATCTGCAGGCGACCGGCGGGTCTGGCGTGGGGAAGCGGCAGGACGGGGAGGCCGGCTGAGTTCCGGGCCGCTCAAGGCTGAGGTGACGGGGGTGCGCGCCGCGGCCGGGTGCGGGCCCTGCTGGGGGCCTGCGGCCCCCAGACCCCCGCTTCGGCCCTGAAGGGGCCTCGTCCTCAAACGCCGGACAGGCTGAAATGCCGGGACCGGCGTTGCGAGGACGACAGCCCGCAGCCCTACCCCGCCTCCCGCTCCGCCAACACCTGATCCCGATCCGCCAGTCTCCGCAGCATCTCCAGCACCCGATCCCGGGACTCGTCCGCCGCGTCGATCGCCTCCATGCACCGCCAGTACGTCGACTCGCCGTCCGCGGCACTGGCCACACCCACCAGGGCGATCCCCACCTCCCCCAGCAGGCTCCCCAGCTGCATGAGCGACTGCCGCGCATCCCCCAACTCCGTGAGCTGGGCGGCGCGTAAGTCCCCCTCCGCGAGGTTCGGCGCCTCCAGTACCCCGCAGCCGCGCCCGGCCAGTTCCGTCAACCCCAGTGCCTCGCCGCGTAGTTCAGGTGGGCCGAAGACCGCCAGCCGACTTCCTATCGCCTGAGCCAGGGCCTGCGCCTGCCACACCTCGGTCATGGTCTCCGGCAGGCTCCCGCTGCCGGCCAATGCACGCCTGCTGGTCTTGATGAGCCGCACCGCGTCCATCCGCTGTCCCCGTCTGTCCGACGCGCTGCCCACGCGTCCGCCCGAACTCCCTTGTTCACTACCCAGAGTGAAGGGCGTTGAGACGAAAAGCCAGAGGAAGGCGGAAATCTCTGGACAACTTTTCGGCTACAGGCGCCAAATTGGATACGGAGAGTGAAAGTGGACGAGGATCCTCCCGGCGCCGGAAGCGCCCCTTCCGTGCACGGAGCACTTCCTCCACTCACCGAAGTACCCTTCCGCGCACCCTCCCTACGGCGCCGGAAACCTCCGCTCGTTCCGGTCGATCTTCGCGTCCAGTGCCGCCAGCGGATCGATCGCGAGCACCTCGCAGAGCTGGAGCAGATACGCCAGTACGTCGGCGACCTCGTCCGTCACCCGCTCCGCGGTCCGCGCGTCGTCCATGACCCGGGCCGACTCCTCCGGCGTCAACCACTGGAAGATCTCCACCAGTTCGGACGCCTCGACGCTCAGCGCCGCGACGAGGTTCTTCGGGGTGTGGTACGGCTGCCAGTTGCGCGCGGCGGCGAACTCGGCCAGCCTGCGCTGCAGCTTGGCCACATCAAGAGGTTCGGTCACGGCTCCAGGTGTACCACCGTCACCCCGCCCACCTCCGCCACCCCCGAGGCGTCGCTCACCGCCCCGACCACCCGGATGTGCCCGCGCTCGCACATCCGCGCCGCCAGCCGCACCACTTCCCCGCACTGCCCGGGATCCAGCGCCCGATCGAGCCCGTCGGCCAGCACGGTCAACGTCTGCATGGCCTCCGGCACCTCGCCGGCCGGGTCGACCTCCAGCACCCCGGGACCGGTCAGCAGCACCAGCGACAGCGCGAGATACCGCAGCTCACCGTCGCCCAGCCGGCCGAGCTCCGTGCGGATCCCGTCCCCGCGGTCGAGCACCGCCCGGATCGTCCCGTCCCCCAGCACCTCCGCGGCCACGTCCGCCACCGCCCCGGCGCACCCCGCCCGCACCGCGGCCACGAACTGCGCATGGCGCCGCGCGCACTCGGTCCGGGTCCGCCACAGCACATCGGCGAGGTTGTCGCAGCCGCCGAGCAGTCGACCGGACCCGACCGGCACCCGGCCCCGCATCCGGTCGGGCCGCGGATCGCACGCGAAGACCGACCGCAACGCCACCACCATCTGCTCCGCGGCGGCGAGCACGCGGCGCTGCCCGTCGGTCTTGCCCGCGACCCGCAGCGGGAGCAGCGCCGTTCCGAGCCGGTCGTCGGGCAGGGGCGCCCGGGTCACCGGCGACTGACCGGCCGTGTGCCAGGCGGCCTGCACATAGGGGCGGCTCGGATCACGCAGGGCCGTCTCCAGCAGCACGACACCGCCGGCGCTCAACCGCTCCCCCACGATGCGCAGTTCGGGCTCCGCCTGCACGGCGACATCGAGCCGGACCGGCCCCTCGGGACCGTCGGCGGTGCAGCCGATCCGGAAGCCCCGTCGGCGCTGGGCATCGGGCCGGGCCCGCTCCGGCACGCACGCGTCCGGGTCGGGGAACGCCTCCCCGACCCCGGCACCGCCGGCGAGCCGCGCCAGCGCCTCGTACGCCCTCAGGGCAGTCGTCTTCCCGCAGCCGCTCGGCCCCGCGAAGAGCGTGAACGGCCCCAGCGGTAACGCCACCCGCCGATGCCCGGCGAACGCCGACAGCCGCAGCTCGGTGAGGTGGGACCGGTCGGGGCGCACCGCGGACGGCTCACCCAGAGGGCGTTCCGGCGACGGCGGGGGTACCGAATGGCCCTTCTGGGGCGGTGGGGAATCCACGTGTCCCTGCCGGGACGGCGGGGAACCCCCGTGCCCCTTCCGGGACGGCGGCGAACCCGCACGGCCCTTCTCAGACGGCGGGGAAACGGCACCAGACGCAGATGAGACGGCCATTCCCGGACCGTAGGACCCCCGCCGTCAGACGAACCGTTCCGTCCCGGCGCCTTCCTACGATCGAGGTACCGCCCGGCCGGGCCGCCTCAGGGGCCCGGCACCCCCGCCCCCTCCATCAGCCCGCTCACCTCGGTCCCGGGCGGCGTCAGCAGGAACACGTTCCGGTCGACCCGGTGCATCCCGCTCCCCAGCCCGAAGACGACGCCTGTGCTGAAGTCCAGGACCCGCTTGGCGGTATCGGTCTCCGCTCCCGTCAGGTCCAGCAGGACCGGAATCCCCGCCATCAGCGTCTCGGCGACCTCACGGGCGTCCGCGAACACATTGACCCGCAGGACGACGAACCGCCGCCGCGTCTCCGTCTCCGCCTCCGGGTGCACCCGATGGTCCACCGCCGACGGCCAGGCGTCCCGGCCGCGCAGCGGCACGACCTGGGCGAGCCCTTCCCACTGTTCATCGGTGACGTCGTGGCTGTTCACCGGCTCCCCCCGCCCTGACTCGCCTTCATTGCCTGCACCTGCCAATTCTTACGCCAAGTCACCCGTTCGGCCCAACAGCGACACGATGCGCGACCGCCACACGTCCCTCACATCGCGCCATGGAGGGCTGTGTGGCCGACGTAACTCCTCATGATCAAGGGATGTGACATCGACGTAACGGGCAATTCGTACGCTTCACGTACCACCGCGACCGCCGGAGAAGGGCAGCACGTGACCTCGACCACCTCCACGACTCAGGTCCGGACGGTCTGCACGTACTGCGGGGTCGGCTGCGGAATCCTGCTGGACGTCGGGATGGGGCCCGACGGACGGCGTACGGTCCTGAAGGCCTCCGGCGACAAGGCGCACCCGGCGAACGCGGGCCGGCTGTGCACGAAGGGCGCGACGACGGCCGAGATGCTGGCCGCGCCGGGGCGGCTGACGACCGCGCTGGTCAGGGACGACCGGGGCGAGGAGCCGGTGCCCGCCCCGATGGCCGACGCCATCGCCGAGACCGCCCGCCGGCTGCGCGCGATCATCGACGAGCACGGGCCGGACGCGGTCGCCTTCTATGTCTCCGGGCAGATGAGCCTGGAGGCCCAGTACCTGTCCAACAAGCTGGCCAAGGGGTTCGTGCGGACGAACCAGATCGAGTCGAACTCGCGGCTGTGCATGGCCAGCGCCGGCATGGGATACAAGCTGTCGCTCGGCGCCGACGGGCCGCCCGGGTCGTACGACGACTTCGAGAAGGCGGACGTCTTCCTGGTCATCGGCTCGAACATGGCCGACTGCCACCCCATTCTGTTCCTGCGGATGATGGAGCGCGTCAAGGCGGGCGCGAAGCTCATCGTGGTCGACCCGCGACGCACCGCCACCGCCGCCAAGGCCGATCTGTTCCTGCAGGTCAAGCCGGGCACCGACCTCGCCCTCCTCAACGGCCTGCTGCACCTGCTCGTGGAGAACGGCCACACCGACCCCGACTTCATCGCCGCCCACACCGACGGCTGGGAGGCGCTGCCCGAGTTCCTCACCGACTACGCGCCCGCGGCCGTGGCGGAGATCACGGGCATCGACGAGAACGACCTGCGCACCGCCGCCCGGCTGATCGGCGAGGCGGGCGAGTGGATGAGCTGCTGGACGATGGGGCTCAACCAGTCCACGCACGGCACCTGGAACACCAACGCCCTGGTCAACCTGCATCTGGCCACCGGGGCCATCTGCCGTCCGGGTTCCGGGCCCTTCTCCCTCACCGGCCAGCCCAACGCGATGGGCGGGCGTGAGATGGGGTACATGGGGCCGGGGCTGCCGGGGCAGCGGTCGGTCGCCGTCGAGTCCGAGCGGGCCTTCGTCGAGGAGCTGTGGGAGCTGCCGCCGGGCACCCTGCGCGCCGACGGGGTCGGCAAGGGCACCGTCGAGATGTTCCAGAAGATGGCCGACGGCGAGATCAAGGCCTGCTGGATCATCTGCACCAACCCGGTCGCCTCGGTCGCCAACCGCCGTACGGTCATCGAGGGTCTCGAGGCCGCCGAGTTCGTCGTCACGCAGGACGTCTTCGGGGAGACCGAGACCAACGCCTACGCCGATGTGGTGTTGCCCGGCGCCCTGTGGACCGAGGGCGACGGCGTCTTCGTCAACAGCGAGCGCAATCTCACCCTGACCGCGCCGGTCGCCGACCCTCCCGGTGAGGCGATGGCGGACTGGCGGATCATCGCGGCCGTCGCCTGTGCGATGGGCTACGAGAAGGGGTTCTCGTACGACAGTGCCGAGGACGTCTTCGAGGAGATACGGCGGGCCTGGAACCCGGTGACCGGCTGGGATCTGCGCGGGGTGACGTACGAGCGACTGCGGGCCACACCCGTGCAGTGGCCGGCCGCCGACGTGGACGGGCCCGAGCGCAATCCGATCCGGTACGTCGACGCGGACGGCGGGCTGCGGTTCCCGACCGCGAGCGGGCGAGCCGCGTTCCACGCGCGGCCGCACATGCCGCCCGCCGAGATGCCGGACGACGACTACCCCTTCGTACTGAACACCGGGCGGGTGCAGCACCAGTGGCACACGCTGACCAAGACCGGGCGGGTCGCCAAGCTCAACAAGCTGAACCCGGGGCCGTTCGTGGAGGTGCATCCCGAGGACGCGGGTTCGCTGGGGATCGCCGACAGGGACCGGGTGGAGGTCGCCTCGCGGCGGGGGCGGGCGGTGCTGCCGGCGGTGGTGACGGAGCGGGTGCGGCCGGGGGGCTGTTTCGCGCCGTTCCACTGGAACGACCTGTTCGGTGAGTATCTGAGCGTCAACGCGGTGACGAGTGACGCGGTGGATCCGATCTCCTTCCAGCCGGAGTTCAAGGTGTGCGCCGTGTCCCTGACGCGGGTGGCGGCTCCGGTGCCGGAAGAGCCGGTGGAAGCGCTGACGCCGACGTCCGTCACCCCCGGCTCGGCCGATCCCGCCGCTTCGGCCGATCCCTTCGGTCTGGAACCCGCCCCGCCACCCGTGCTGACCGCCCAGGAACGCCTCTATCTGACCGGCTTCCTCTCCGGCATCCGGACCGGCGCGCCCGGCATCCCCGTCCTGCCGCCGGACGCGCCCTTCAGCCCCGAGCACGCGATGTGGGTCAACGGCGTGCTGGCCGGGATGTACTCACGGACGGCAGCGGAGCCGGTCACGCGTGATGGCCGTGAGGTGCGTGAGGTCGTGGTGCTGTGGGCCTCGCAGACCGGCAACGCCGAGGAGTTCGCCACCGCCACCGCCGAGCGGCTGGGCGCGGCGGGGCACCGGGCCACCCTCGTCGGCATGGAGGACGCCGACGTCCTCGCTCTCGCCCGCGCGGCCGACCTCCTCTTCATCACCAGTACGTTCGGCGACGGTGACGCGCCCGACAACGGGTCGGGCTTCTGGGACACGCTGTCCGACACGGGGGCGCCACGGCTGGACGGGGTGCGGTACGCCGTGCTCGCCTTCGGCGACTCGTCGTACGACGACTTCTGCGGGCACGGGCGCCGGCTCGACGCGCGTCTCGACGAGCTGGGGGCGGTACGGCTCGCGCCGCGTACCGACTGCGAACCGGACTACGAGCCGTCGGCGGGCGCCTGGCTGGACCAGGTGCTCACCGCGCTGGAGCCGGGGGCGGCCGGCGCTCCGACGGCGACCACGACGGCACCGGCACCCGAGCCGACGTCCAAGCCCAGCACGCGCCCCGCCAAGCCCGCCCCCACCACCGCCCGCCTCGTCGGCAACCGGCTGCTCAGCCTGCCCGGCGCGGACAAGGAGGTGCGGCGCTTCACCTTCGACACGAGCGGAACTCCGCTGACGTACGAGGCAGGCGACGCGCTCGGCGTCCGGCCGGTCAACTCGTCGGCGCTGGTGGAGGAATGGCTGGCGGTGACCGGCGTGGACGGGTCGACCGCCGTGGAATTGGACGGCGTTGGCGAGGTTCCCTTCGCCGAGGCCCTGCACCGGCACCTCGACATCACGAAGATCACCTCGGATCTGCTCCGCTTCGTCGCCGAACGCGTCCGCGACGACCGGGAGTTGCGGCGGCTGCTGCGTCCCGACAACAAGGACCGGCTGGCGCAGTGGAGTTGGGGGCGGCAGGCCGTGGACGTCATCGGGGAGCACCCCGTGCGGGCGGGCGCCGTGGAGTGGGCCGGGGTGCTCAGGAAGCTCCAGCCGCGTCTGTACTCCATATCGTCCAGCCCGCTCGTCGACCCGCACAGCGTCTCGCTGACGGTCTCCGTCGTGCGGTACGAGAACCTGCACGGCCGGGCCCGCGGAGGCGTCTGCTCACCGTTCCTCGCCGACGCGGAGCAGGACACCGAGGTGCCGGTCTTCGTGCAGCGCTCCCCGCACTTCAGGCCGCCCGCGGACGCCGCGACGCCGATGGTGATGGTCGGCCCGGGTACCGGTGTCGCGCCGTTCGTCGGCTTCCTCCAGGAGCGGCGCGCGCTCGGGCACCGGGCCCCCAACTGGCTGTTCTTCGGGGAGCAGCACCGGACCAGCGACTTCTACTACGAGGACGAGCTGACCGAACTGCTCGACGAGGGCACGCTCGCCCGCCTCGACACCGCCTTCTCCCGCGACCAGCGCAACAAGGTGTACGTCCAGGACCGGATGCGCGAGCACGGCCCGGAGCTGTGGCGCTGGCTGCAGGACGGCGCCCACTTCTACGTCTGCGGCGACGCCTCGCGCATGGCCAAGGACGTGGACCAGGCGCTCCGGGACATCGCGGTCACGCACGGTGGGCTGGCGGAGGCCGAGGCGTCGGCGTACGTGAAGCAGCTGGCGGCGGCGAAGCGGTACGTGCGGGACGTCTACTGACGGTTCCCGGGAACCCCGGAACCTACGGTTCCGGGATACTCCAGGGATCTTCTCACCCCCCTCACACCGGACTCTTCACCTCCCTCGGCGCCTCGCTCACCAGGCCTGATTACGGTCCGGTGGCGTGCAGTCGGCAGAACAGCAGCCGGTGACACCGGCCCGGGGGACACAGTCGCCGGCGCCCGCCGTCCCGGGAACGGAATCCCCCGCCCAGTGGCACCGCGTCCTCACCCTCCTCGCGGCGATCAGTCTCTTCATCGGCACGCGTGCGATCTGGACGCAGGCGGCGAGCCACCGTCTCGTCGTGGCCGCCGCCATCTCGGCGTGCTACGCGTCGATCCTGGCGTGCGGGGTACTGGCGCCGGTCGTGCGGCGGGCGAGGTCGTTGGCGCGGGTGGATCTGTGCGTCCTGGTGACCGCCGTGACGCTGGCGCTCTGCGGGTGGGCGATGAACCACCGCGGCAGCGACGAGGCGATCCTCACCACTCAGGCCGCCCGTGCGCTGGTCGCCGGGCATCCCGTCTACGGGCAGCCCTGGCCCTGGTTGTTCGGCCACGGCGTCGCGCTCACCCCGACGGTCACGGGCGGCTACGACTTCACGTACGGCTATCCGCCCCTGACCCCGCTGCTGACCGCGCCCCTGCTGTGGCTGGGGCACGGGGCCCTGCCCGCGACGGTCGTGAGCATGGCCGCCCTGCTGGCCGGCACCGTCGCGCTGTGGCGGCTGCTGCCCACACCGTGGCGGTCGGCGGCGACCATGGCCTGCCTCGGCTTCGGGTTCCTGCCGTCGTACGCCCGCCTCGGCTATCCGGCGATCGTGGCGCTGGCCCTGCTGGTGCCGGTGGTCGTGCGGTGGCCGCGGATCGGGCGGGGCGGGCGGCTCGGTGCGGGCGGGCTGGCGCGGGCGGCGTGTGTCGGGGCGGCGTGCGCGGCGCAGCAACTGCCGTGGTTCGTGGTGCCGTTCCTGCTGACCGGGATCTACGCGGTGCGGCGCGGGGAGCTGGGCGCACGCGCGGCGGCGCTGGTGGTGGCGCGGATCATCGGGGTCGCCGGGGTCGTATGGCTGCTGATCAACACGTACTTCGTGGTCAGCGAGCCGGGCACCTGGATCCGGGGGATAGCGCTGCCGCTGACGCAGGGCGCGATCATCCACGGGCAGGGCGTGGTCGGCATCTCGCTGTACTTCACCGACGGCAGCGACCGGCTCGACTGGTACTCCCACGCGAGCATGCTGCTGACTGCGGGGCTGCTCGCGCTGTTCGTGGTGTTCGTACGGCGGCTCGGGCCCGCGGCGACCGTGCTGCCGTGGTGCGCGTTCTTCGTGGCGACCCGGTCGCAGGACGGCTACTACGTGATGATGACGCCGCTGTGGCTGGCGGCGGCCGTCACCGCGCCGGCGTCGGAGTTCGCCACGGCCTGGCAGCCGCGCCCGCACGTGCTCGCCAGGAGGCCGGCCCGGATCGCGGCGGCCGCGCTGCTGCTCACCCCGGCCCTGGCGAGCGTGGCATGGGCGGCGACCGGGACGCCTCCGCTGGACATGCGGCTGACGTCGGTGCGGTGGGCGACGCGGGCCGCCGTGTCCCGCCTGGAGGTGGAGGTCACCAACACGGACGCCGACGCCCTGGCGCCCCACTTCACGCTCACCACGGGCCAGGGCACGAACGCGTACTGGACGGTCGTACGCGGCCCGGCCACGCTGCCCGCGCACGCCACGGCTCGCTATGAACTCCGGCCTCCCCCAGGGGTGTTCCGCCTCCCCCGTCCGGGCGTGCGGATCCGGCTGCGGGCCTTCACGGCCGTACCGCAGACGCTGTCGAGCGCCGACGTCAGGCTGCCGCGGTCCGGGTGAAGCGGAGGGTGGCGGCGATCGTGGCGTGGCCGCGCATCATGCCGAGCTGGTTCCAGCCCATGCCGAACTGCTCGCGGTCCACGGTGAACTCGGTGTCCAGGGTGAGCGCGTCGGCGTCCGCGCCGACGAGGCGTGCGGTGAGGGACTGGGGGCGGCTGACGCCGCGGGCGGTGAGCTGGCCGACGACGTGCACGCTGTCGCCGTCACGGAGTTCGGCGCTGCGGACCGAGAAGGTGATCTCGGGGTGGTTGGCGGCGTCGAAGAAGTCTGCGGAGCGCAGATGCTCGTCGCGCTTGGCGTTGCGGGTGTCCAGGGAGGCGACATCCAGGGTGATCGTGCCGACGGCGGAGCCGTCGGGCCGCACCTCGCCGGTGCCGGTGACGGCGGCGAAGGCACCCTTCACGTTGACCAGGCCCCACATCGTCCGGTGCCGGACGGCGACGGTGGAGGCGGTGGGGTCGAGCTGCCACAGCCCGGTTTCGACGGCGACGGTCATGATCCTTCTCCTGCGGCCTTGTCGTTCAAATTTGGATGACTGCACGCTAGCCCATAATCCAAATATGGACAACCATTCCGAGGGTGCCTCGTCCAAAAATGAACGACAGGTAGAATCGAGCCATGTCCGCCGCCGATGAACACCCCGCCGACCAGCTCGAATGCCCCTCCGCCCAGGGCGGCGGCCTGCTCCCGGCCGAGCTGCGCGGCTGGATGCTGCTGCTGGCCGCGACCGGGGCCGTGGAGCAGCAGCTGCGGACCGTCGTCAAGGAGCGGCTGGACGTCTCCCACGACGAGTTCCTCATCCTGTGCCTGCTGGCCGAGCAGCCCCCGGCGGGCAGCCTGCGCATGACCCGCATCGCGGAACTCCTCGGCCGGCCCAAGACCCGGCTCACCTACCAGATCGCCTGCCTCCAGCACGCCGGCCTCGTCAACCGCAGGTCGGTGTGCGGCGACAAGAGGGGTGTCGAGGTCGCCCTCACGGAGCAGGCCCGCCGCCTGCTGACGGAGGCCTCCGAGATCCTCGGCGAGACGGTCAAGGCGGCCCTCGCGCGCTTCGTCGGGGCGGAACAGCGGGAGGCACTGTGCCATCTGCTGCCGGACCTCGCCGGGGAGGCGCCGCGTCAGGCGGAGGGCGCTCCGGTGAGGACCTCCACCTGGCCCGTGTCGAGCGAGTAGTAGGCGCTGACGACGGCCAGGTCGCCCTTCTTCACCAGCGGGGAGAGATCGACGTTGGTCCGCAGGGCGCCGGCGGTCTGCTTGATGTGGACGCGGGTCATGGCGTCGACCGGGTCGGTGTGCTTCTGCTTGGCGACCTCCTCGTAGGCCGGGCGCAGGGCCTCGGCGATCGACTGGAGGTTGCCCGGCAGCGGCTTGTCGTCCTTCAGTGCCTTGTACGCCGCCTTGACCGCACCGCAGCGCTGGTGGCCGAGGACGACGATCAGCGGGGTCCCCGCGGTCATGGGCCCGTACTCGACGGAACCGGTGACGACCGGGGCGACCACCTGGCCGCCGGTGCGCATCACGAACAGGTCGCCGATCCCGGTGTCGAACAGCAGCTCCGGCGGCACGCGGGAGTCGATGCAGGAGAGTATGACGCCGTAGGGCTTCTGCTCCTCGGCGACGAACTGACGCCTCTTCGGGTCACGGTCGGGGTGCTGGAGCGCACCGTCCACCCAGCGCTTGTTGCCCTCCATCAGCCGCGCGAACGCCGACCACGGCGAGTCCGGCCGCGCACCCGCGGCGGCGGAGGGAGTCGACCCTCCGGCGACCGTCGCCTTCTGCGCCGAGCCGGTGTCCGCCTTCGCCGAACAGCCGGTGATCATGGCCGCGGAGGCCACGAGCCCTCCGGTGAGAATCGCTCGGCGCTGCGGTCGCGAGACACTGCCCATGGCACTCTTCCCTTCTGGTGTTCGCCCTGGTGGGGCGGGTGTTTCCACTGTTGCGAAGCAGCGGTTAACGCCCATACAGGGCTGATGCAGCGCACGGGAAGGACGCGTCCAAATCATGGAGCGTGGCCCGTTGGCGGATGCGGGCAGGGCGAACGTTCAGTGGGCGAGCGGCGTCGTAGCAGCAGCCGCTTTCGAAGGGACCGCCGCCATGACCGCCGTATCTCTCACCGCCCGTACCGTGTCCAGGGCCGCGCTGACTGCGGGACTGCTCTGCGCGGTCGCCGCCTGCGGCACCGAATCGAAGAGCGCGCCGGCCGGTGGCGGGGCCACCTGGCAGGAGCCCGCCTCGTACGCCTACACGCTCCGATCGACCGAAGGGGAGCGGACGTTGCTCGGCACCTTCCGGATCACGGTCCGCGACGGCGCCGTGGTCGAGGCGGTGGGCCTGGACGACAGCGGTCGGCGCGTGGTCGAGGATGTCCCCGACGCGGTGCCCACCATCGGGGAACTCCTCGACGAACTGGAGCAGGCGCGGCGGGACGACGCGGACAAGGCCGAGGCGGAGTACGCGGCCGAAGGGCATCCGGCGCGGATCTCCCTGGACTGGGAGGAGAACGCGATCGACGACGAGGCGCTCTACGTCATCAGCGCCTACGAGCCGACCGGGGGCTGACGACCTCCGGCGTCCCCCTTCTCGACCGCGTCGGTGATGTTTCGGCACCATTGTGGCTTCGGCCAACTCGGGTCTGCCATCAGCGAGTTGTTTTCGGAGAACGGCCCGATGGACGGTGCGCCGCCGCGACCGATCCACTGGGCGTGTGGACAACAGCGACGAGCCGGGCACGACCGGCGTGATGGTGATCGAGCCCCTGGGCAACGCGGGCCCCTTCCTCGTGGAGGCCGCCGACCGGCTGGGCATACGGCTGTACGCGGCCACCGACGAGCGGGTCCACGCCGGCTACGAGCCGTGGCTGACCCGCGGCCTCGCGGGGGTGTGCCTGACCGAACTGGCCGACACCGCACGCGCGTTGGACGACATGGAGAAGTTCTGCCGCGCGCATCGCATCAGGGGTGTCGCGGCCTGCTGGGAGTTGCTGACCCCGCTGGCGGCCCTGCTCGCCGCGCGCCTCGGGCTGCCGGGCAACGACCCGCTGCGCGCCAAGGCGGCCCGCAACAAGATCGCCATGGCGGAGGCGTTCCGGGCGGCGGGCGTGGCGGCCCCGGCGGAAGCGGTGGTCACGACCGCCGAGCAGGCCCATCATGTCGCCGCCTCCGGCCGGCTGGGCTGGCCGCTCGTCGTCAAACCCGCCGAGCAGGGCGGCTCTTGGGGCGTGAGCGTGGTGGACGGACCGGAGGGGCTCGACGCCGCGGTGGCCGCCGCCGGGCTCGTCACCCACGCCGAGCCGCACGGTCTGCCGCTGGACTCGCGGGTACTGCTGCAGAGCTATGTGCCCGGTGACGAGTTCTCCGCCGACACCGTCGTGCACGAGGGGGTGCCGTACCCGCTGCCCGTGGTCCGCAAGGACACCACGGTGGGCCGGTACCGGGTGGAGACCGGGCACTCCTGCCCCGCCGGGCTCGACGCGCGCACGGTGCGGGCGGTCCAGGAGGCCGCGGCGCGTGCCGCGCTCGCCGTCGGGGTGCGCGACGGCATCGCGCACACCGAGGTGAAGATCCTTCCGGGCGGCGAGCCGATCGTCATCGAGACCGGGGCCCGGCTGCCCGGGGACAACATCTGCGAGATCGTCGAGGCCGCGACGGGCGTCAGCGAGGCCGCCGCCTATCTGCGGGCCGTGACCGGCCGGGTGCCGGACACGACACCGACCCGGGACGCGGCGGCCGCGGTGCGCTTCCTGCTGCCCGACCGGGCGGGGGTACTGGAGGGCGTCGTCATCCCCGACGTGCCCGGCACCCACAGCCGGCTCCACATCCGTCCCGGGCAGCGGGTGCCGGAACCGGCCGACAGTTCCGGCCGGGTCGGCCATGTCGTGGCGCGGGCCGCGTCCGTCGACGAAGCCCGCCGCCTTGCCTCGCGGGTGATCGCCGGCACCCGAGTGAAGGTGAGCTGGTCCATGGCCAGGCCCGTGCGGAAGCCCGTGCGAAAGATCGCGTTCCTGCGGTCCGTGGAGATCCGACGCGCCCACCCGTACATCCAGCGCTGCGTCCGCGACCTGGCCGAACTCGGCATCGAGAGCTGCCTGTTCCACACCCACGGCACCGCGGACGACGGGGACTTCCCCGGCCCTCGTCACCGCCTCGACCCCGCCGTCACCCCCGCCGACCTGGCCCGGGAGGTCGTTCAGTGGGGCGCGGACGCCGCCGTCTCGATCTCCCTGCCGTGCGAGAACGCCCTGCGGGACGCGACGGTCAAGGAGCTCCTCGACGCCCAAGGCGTCCCCACGGTCATGACTCCACTCCGGTCGACCCTGACCCTGTGCGACAAGTGGGAGACCAAGCAACTCCTCGTCCGCGCGGGCCTGGACACCCCACGCGGCGTCAAGGTCGACTCCGATCTGCTCGCCGGGCGCGGCGTGGCCGTACCCGCCTACGCGGACGCCCTGCGCGCGTCCGCCGCCCGCATCGGCCACCCGCTCCTGTCCAAGCCGCTGTGGGACTCGACCAGCATGGGGATCAGGGCCCTGCCCGACGCCGCGGCCCTGGAGGCGTACCTGGCCGATCCGCCCGAGGTGTCGGCGGTGATCGAGGAGTGCGTCGTCGGCGCGCTGTGCTCGGTGGACATCGTGGGCGAGCCCGGCGCGTACCGGGTACTGCCGGTGTGCTGGACCGGCACGGCGGGCACCGAGCCCGTGTTCACCTTCGCCGATCTGCGCTGGTGCGGCCCCCGACCGCGGGCGGACGCCGATTTCGCACCCGTGGCGGCGGGGCTGGTGGCCCTGTGCGAGGACCTCGGCGTCCAGGGGTCCGTCAACGTGGACATGATCTACACCGGTTCCCGGTACGTGGTCCTGGAGATCAACCCACGGATCGGCGGCGCCACCACCCTGTCCTGCGCCGCCTCCGGAACGAACACGTTCAGCGCGCTGGCGGACATGGCTCGCGGCGGCTACGTCCCCGCTCCCGTGCGCCGTACGGGATGGGCCATCGAGTTCCTGTCGCCCGACCGCCTGTCGGACCCGGTCCGCGCGGAGCTGATGGCTCGTCTGAACGTCATCACCGCCCATGAGTTGGTGATCGACGACACCAGTCACGGCGACATCGTCGTGTTCACCCTCGCCGAAGGGGACGAGCGACAGACCGTCAAGCACCTTCAGGAGCTGCACCGGACGACGGGCTGGCCGCGCGCGGAGATCCTGGACAAGACCCGGGCCCTGCTCACCCCATGACGCGGACGGCACCACCGGGCAGGGGCCCCGACCCACTGTCATGGGTCGGGCCCCTGCCTGGTTTCCGCGGGGTGCGCTGCCGTCGGCGGGACCCCATGGACCGTCTGCCACGGCCCGTACTCCACCGGTGGGTCTCGCCGTGCGGCACCGGTCCGCTCCCGCCGGCGGATCCCGTCGATCAGCCTCCGTCGACATGCGGACGGCACGCCGACCTGCGCAACAGGCGACCGCGGTGCCACACGGGCCTGCGCTCATCCGGGATCCCCACGTCCCACACCGCGATCATCACGGCATGGGACGTGGCGAGAATCCCCGTTTCACCGCACAACCTAGAAGGCCTTGTTGTCGCAGCCCATCGCCGAGCCCAGGTGGGTGCCGTCCTGGCCACCCGCGATGCCCTCACCGTTGAGCGCGTTGCCCAGCGCGCCGTTGAGCACGCCGACCTGGCCGAGGACGTCGACGTTCAGGTCGTGCGACTTGCAGTTGGAGCTCTGCAGCACGCTGAACTTGTCACCGCCCTTGCCCTTGCCGTCGAGGCCCTGAGCGGTGGCCGTGCCGGCGCTCATGAGTCCGAGGCTCCCGAGGGCGACGACCAGGACTGCCGCCTTGCGAAGGTTGTGCATGTCTTCTCCGATGGACTGAGGTGGGAGCGATCCGTGGAAGATCGACTTCGTACAGTGAGCAGAGATTAATGGGAAAAGTCCCAATATATTCTCAGACGCGCCGGATCACTGTGCCTCAGGTTCACCCTCGGTAGGCGTCAGTCGTCCTCGATCACCAGCCCTTTCGACGCCAACAGCGGCGCGAGGTCGCACATCTCGATGACGGACTTGCCCGCCCGGTAGGCGGCGATGTAGCCCGCCTCGGCGTCGACCCTCTCCTGCGACGCGGTGACCACGTCCGCCGCGTCCTCCCGGCGCACGACGACCACACCGTCCGCGTCGGCCCGCATCACGTCGCCCGGCCGGACGAGCACCCCGCCGACGGTGACCGGTTCGCACATCGGTCCGACGGTCTCCTTGACCGTGCCCTTGATGGAGACGCTGCGTGAGAAGACCGGGAAGCCCAGGGCGCGCAGGTCCTCGGTGTCCCGGACCCCCGTGTCGGTGATCAGGCCGCCGAGGCCCTTGGACTGGCAGGCGTTGGCGAGGACGTCCCCGAACGAGCCCGCCTCCTCGTAGGCGCCGGCGGAGACGACGACGACGTCGCCCGGGCGGGCGTAGGCGATGGCGGTCTGGAGCATCAGGTTGTCGCGCGGCGCGCACTGGACGGTGAACGCGGGGCCGCACAGGGACATCCGGTGGTCGACCGGCTTGATGGCCGACTCCAGGGCTCCGAGGCGGCCCTGTGCCTCGTGGATGGTGGCCGAGGAGTAGGCGCTGAGCTGCTCGACGACCTCGGGGTCCGGGCGGTCGAACTTGGTGTTGACGCGGATCATGGTGGCCTTTCAGGACAGGGCGGCGCACACCGTCGCGATGCGCGCGCACGCCTCGGTCAGGACGTCCGTGGACGTGGCGAACGAGATGCGGAAGTAGCCGGGCGCGCCGTAGGCGGAGCCATGGATCACGGCCACCTGCTGGGCGTCCAGGAGGTGGCGGGCGAAGTCCTCGTCGCTCTCGATCCGGGCTCCTGACGGGGTGAACCGCCCTATGGCCGCCCGGCAGTTGACCAGGAGGTAGAAGCCGCCGTCGGGCGTGGTGCAGCTCAGTTCCGGGACGTCGTTGAGGAGCTTCACGGTGGCGTCGCGGCGCCCGCGGTAGACCCGTACGGTCTCCCCCACGAAGTCCTGCGGCCCGGTGAGCGCCACGGCCGCCGCGGCCTGGCTGACGGAGGACGGGCAGGAGGAGATCTGGGACTGCAGGGTGTTGATCGCGGTCACCAGGTCCGCCGGGCCCACCCCGTAGCCGATGCGCCACCCGGTCATGGCGTACGTCTTGGACACGCCGTTGGTGAGGAACACCCGGTCGGCCAGGCGGGGTTCGACGGCCGCGAGCGACGGGGCGTCCTCGTCGCCGTACCAGATCTCGTCGTAGATCTCGTCGGTGAGGACCCGCACCTGCGGGTGTTCCAGCAACACCTCGGCGAGCGCCTGCAGTTCGGCGGGTGTGTAGGCGGCTCCGGTCGGGTTGCCGGGCGTGTTGAGCACGACCCAGCGTGTCCGTTCGGTGAGCGCCGCGCGCAGGCGTGCCGGGGTCAGCTTGAAGCCGTCCGACTCGGGGCAGTCGACGATGACGGGGGTGCCGTCGTTGGCGAGGACCATGTCGGGATACGACACCCAGTACGGCGCCGGGATCACGACCTCGTCGCCCTCGTCCAGGGTGGCCATCAGGGCGAGGAAGATGACCTGCTTGGCTCCGCCGCCGACCGTGATCCGGGGGTCGGTGACGGTCAGCCCGTGGCGTCGGCGGACCTTCTCCGCGATCGCGGCCCGCAGTCGTGGTGTGCCGTTCACGGGGGTGTACTTGGTCTCCCCGGCCCGGATCGCCTCGATCGCGGCGGCCTTGACGTGGTCCGGGGTGTCGAAGTCGGGCTCGCCCACGGTCAGGTCGAGGATCGTGTGCCCCTGGTTCTTGAGTTCGCGCACGCGCTGCGCCGCGGCGGTGCTGGGCGAGGGGTTGATACGGCGTACGCGCGCTGCCGTACTCATGCGCTCAGCCCTCCCTGCGCTCGAAGTTCAGGCCGCCGGGGACCTGGAAGGTGGGCAGGATCTCGATGTGGCCGATGTTGACGTGCCGGGGCGAGCCGACGGCGAACTCGATGGCGTCGGCGATGTCCTCGGGCTTGAGGGACTCGTAGCCGTCGTAGAACTGCCGCTGGGCCTCCTCCATGTCGCCGAGCAGCCGGCCGAAGATCTCCGTCTCCACGCGGCCGGGGCAGATCTCGGTGACGCGGATCCGGCGGCCGTAGCCGTCGACGCGCAGCTGGCGGGAGAGGGTGTGCACCGCGGCCTTCGTGGCGTGGTAGATCGTGTTGCCGCCGAAGTTGTAGACGCCGGCGATGGAGCTGATGTTGACGATGTGGCCGAGGTCGCGCTCGACCATGCCGGGCATGAGCAGCCGGACCAGGTGCAGGACCGCCTGGATGTTGACGGCGATCTGCTCGTCGACGGCGAACTCGTCGGCGGTGAGGATGTTGCCGGTGCGCGAGACGCCCGCGTTGTTGACGAGGACGTCGATCTCCAGGCCGTCCAGTACGGCGGTCAGGGCGTCGGTGTCGGTGATGTCGACGGCGTGCGGGACACAGCCGGTGGTGCGGGCGAGGGCGTCGAGCCGTTCGGCGTTGCGGGCCAGGGCGTGGACCTCCAGGCCCTGCTTGGCGAGTCGTTCGACGACGACGGCTCCGATGCCGGTCGACGCCCCGGTGACGAGGGCCGTCCTGTAGTCGGAGATGGGCATGGTGGGGTGCTCCTCAGGGTGGGGGTGGGGGGTTGGTTGCCGTGCGGGTGTACGCGGTTGTTCGTGGCTGTCAGGCGTCGCGCAGGGGGAGGTGCGCGCGGTCCTTCACCCGGCTGACCGCGATGAGCGTGCCGAGGGCGGTGAGGACGGCGTAGAACGCCGGCATGTTGACGTTGCCGGTGCGGTCGATCAGGTACGTCATCAGCAGCGGGGCCGTGCCGCCGAACAGGGCGGCGGAGACGTTGTAGCCGAGGCCGTAGGCGGAGTAGCGCACGCGGGTCGGGAAGAGCTCGACGAGCAGGATGTGGATGACGCCGGTGTGTCCCGCGAACACGACCGCCATGAGACAGGCGCCGAGGACCGCGAGGGCGACGTTGCCGGTGCCGATCAGGAGGTAACAGGGGATGCCGACCACGGCCATGGCGATCGCGGCGCCGGCGATGACCTTCTTGCGGCCGATCCGGTCCGACAGCCTCCCCATGTAGGGGATGGCGATACAGATCGCGACCAGGCTGGACGCGGTGACGAGGAGGCCCTGGACCTTGCCGAAGTTCAGCTCGTTGCTCATGAAGGTGGGCATGTAGCTGAACAGGACGTAGTAACCGGAGCCGTTCATCAGGGGGATGAACAGGGCCAGGAGCATGGCGCGGCGGTGCTCGGGCGAGGTGAAGGCCTCCTTGAGGGGGTTCTTGGACAGGCCGCCCTCTTCTTGCAGGCGCGTGAAGTTGGGGGTGTCGCTGATGCGCTTGCGGATGTAGATGCCGGTGATGCCGAGCGGCACGGCGAGCAGGAACGGGATGCGCCAGCCCCAGGACTCCATGCGCTCGGCGCCGAGCCCGCTGGTCATGGCGGCGGCGATCAGGGTGCCGGTGAGCAGGGAGAGGAAGGAGGCTATCTGGGCGTAGCTGGTGTAGAGGCCGCGCTTGCCCTCCGGGGCGTGCTCGGCGAGGAAGCTCATCGCGCCGGACGCCTCGCCGCCGACGGAGAAGCCCTGGGCGACGCGCAGCAGGATCAGCAGCACGGGCGCGGCGACGCCGATGCTGGCGTAGGTGGGCAGGAGGCCGATGGCGGCGGTGGCGACGCTGATGAGCAGGATGACGAAGACCAGCATCCGCTGGCGTCCGATGCGGTCGCCGAGGTGGCCGCAGATGACGCCGCCGAGGGGGCGGAAGAAGAAGGAGACGGCGTAGCCGAGGAAGACCAGCTGGATGGCGTTGTCGGAGCCGGGGAAGAAGACGGCGGCGAGCGTGCCCGCCATGAAGCCGAAGATGCCGTTGTCGTAGAGCTCGGCGAAGATGCCGACGCATCCGGCGAGGGTGACCTTACGGGCTGTTCTCGGGTCGACGGTGTTGGGTACCGACTGAGCGGCCATGGTGCTCATGGCGTCTCCTGTCTGGAGCGGGCGTGGGATGAAGGGCGTTCGGCTCCGTGCGGGCGGGGGCTGGGCGGGGTGGAGCGGGTGCCGTGCGGGCGGGTCTCGGGTACGGCGGCTTCGCGCGGCGGGCGGAGGGGGCGCGCCGAGATCAGGTGGCGTCGGGTACGGGGATGTCGAGCGCCTCGAACGTCGTGCGCACGCGGGTTCTCAGTAAGTCGATGGCGTTGCGCTGCGCGCGGTACGCGTTGACCGCCTGGTCGACGGTGCGGTGCCGGAAGTGGATGGTCTGCCCCGGGCGGACCTGGCCGAGCGCGGACAGGCCGGTGGCGGTGACCACGGCGAGGACGGGGTAGCCGGCCGTGACGCCGCGGCCGCGGTGCAGGACGAGGAGTTCGTCCCCGGCCGGTACTTCGACGGCCCCGATCGGCACGCCTCGGGAGAGCACCTCGCCCTGGGAGACCCGGCGGGGGACGTCGCCGCGCAGCCGCAGTCCGATGTGGTTGCTCTGCGGGCTGACGGTGAAGGGGGCGCCGAAGAGGCGGGCGGCCGTGTCTCCGAACTCGGCCCGGTCGGGGCCGTCGGTGACGTCGATGGTCCAGGCGGTGGTGGGGGCGGAAGCGGTAGCGGTGGGGAAACCGGGGACGGGGGCGTGCAGGCGGAACAGCGGGATCCGGGAGTAGGGGTGGTCGATGGGCGGACAGCCCGTGCGCAGGGCGAGTTCGTCGCCGTCGCGCAGGGCGGGCCCGAAGCCCAGGATCGTGTCCGGGGCGCAACTGCCCTGGAGGTACTCGGCCTCGAACGAGCCGAGCACCGCGAGATAGGCGCGCAGCCCCTGCCGGATACCGGTGACGCGGACGGTCTCCCCGGCGCGTACCGACACCGGTTCCCACTGCGGGCGGACGACTCCGTCGACGATCACGTCGGCGGGTGCCCCGGTCACGGCGATGAGGATGTCGCCGGACGGGACGCAGGCGAAGTCGAGGGCCGTGATCTCCAGCAGCGGGGCTCGTTCGTCGTTGCCGCACAGGACGTTGGCGACCCGCGCCGAGTGCTGGTCGGCGGCCCCGTTGGCGGGCAGTCCGTAGCGGGCGCGGCCGACGCGGCCGAGGTCCTGCACGGTGGTGATGCCCGCGGTGCGGATCGTCAGGGTGTCAGCCATGGCAGGCCGCCAGCGGGGTGTCCGGATAGTCGTCCCACTGCTCGGGCGTGATGGGTACGAAGCGGAAGGTGTCGCCGGGCTGGTAGGCGGTGAGCGGGTCGCTGTGCAGGTCGAGGACGCGCACCGGGGTGCGGCCGAGGAGGGGCCAGCCGCCGGGTGAGGGCATCGGGCAGATCACCGCCTGCCGGCCGGCGACGGCGACCGAACCGGGGTCGACGCGGGTGCGGGGCGATGCCAGGCGCGGTACCGGCCGGGGGAAGGCGGGCCCGTCCATCATGGGTGCCCCGGCGGGCGCGCCCAGGCAGCGCACGGTGAGGTCCGCTCCGCAGTGGAGGGCGATGACCTCGCTCTCCTCCAGGCCGAGTTGTGCGGCGACCTCGGGGAGGTCGGGCCCGTACTCCCCGCCGTAGACGACGGGGACGACGAAGCGCCGGGAGGGAGCCTGCCGCGCGGAGCCCGGACGGAGACGGGCGGCTTCGTGCCACAGGACGCGCCTGACGGTGTCATGGTCCGTGCCGGCGCAGTCGAACTCCACCAGCAGCGCGTCGTACGTGGCCACGACGCCGTGGACACCGGTGAGCTGGACGGCGTCCAGCGCGTCGGCGAGGGCGTGCACCAGCCGCCAGGCCTCCTCGGCGGCCATGCCCACGGCCTTGGCGATCAGGGCGGAGTCACCGCAGTCCGTGATCGCGACGTTGCCCGTCATGTCGGGCGCCTCGCGCGTCCCACAGTCCCTCGCCATCTCATACGCCCTTGCCGCTCAGCACGTCCTCAAGAGCGGTGATCTTCACGTCGGCGGCGAGGAGTTGTTCGCGGACGCGGCCGGCGAGTGCGATCGCCCCGGGTGTGTCCCCGTGCAGCAGGACGGTGTCGCAGGTGACCGGGACGTCCTTGCCGTCGACGCTGCGGATGACGCCCTCGGTGACCATCCGAAGCGTCCGCCGGGCGATCTCGTCCGGGTCGTGGATCACCGCGCCAGGCTCGGAGCGCGGGACGAGGGTCCCGTCCTCACGGTAGGCGCGGTCGGCGATGCCGACGATGCCCACGCGCAGTCCGCGGGCGCGGGCGGCGTCGGCGAGTTCGCCGTCCTGCGCGAGGACGATCAGCGACTCGTCCAGCGAGGCGACGGCCTCCACCACGGCGCGGGCGTAGTCGGGGCGTACGGCGACCAGGTTGCCCAGGCGCCCGTGCGGGGCGACATGACGCACCCGGGTG
Source organism: Streptomyces sp. NPDC051738 (assembly GCF_044453205.1). Lineage (NCBI taxonomy): Bacteria > Bacillati > Actinomycetota > Actinomycetes > Kitasatosporales > Streptomycetaceae > Streptomyces > Streptomyces sp. NPDC051738. The sequence continues at coordinate 81,054 of NZ_JBITCM010000017.1, forward strand.
CCGTGCGCGACGGCGAAGGCCTGGAGCGCGCCGACCTGGTAGAGCACATCGGTACGGACCTCCTCCGGCGTGAGATCCATCGCACGGCGGCCGAAACCGACCAGGTCGGGAAAGCTGGGATGGGCGCCCACGGCCACCTGCCGCTCGACGCAGCGCCGCACCGTGGCGTCCATGATGCGCGGGTCACCGGCGTGGAAACCGCAGGCGACATTGGCCGATGTCAGCAACTCCAGGAGGGCTTCGTCGTCGCCCATCGTGTAGGCGCCGAATCCCTCACCGAGATCGGCGACGAGATCAACCGTATGAGGCATGACGTCCTCCGGGAGAAGGAAACGAAGAAGATGAAGAAACGAAGGCGAGAAAGGCGGGAAAGAAGGAGCGGAGGGCTCGGAATTCCGGAAGCTGTTTCTCTTCTGCGTTTCCGGGGGGTGTTCCGGCGTGCTGGTTCCGCACAACTTAATCCCCTGCTCGCCCGGCCGCCAATACGCGTTCGGTTTGGCGTTATCACGAACGGTTATGACGAGGCTCATAGCCCGGGCCCTACGATGAGGCTCCGCTCATGGGAAGGCCCTGCATGGACACCAGGCGGCTGTACTCCTTCATCAAGATCGTCGATGCGGGGAGCATCACGCGCGCGGCCGACATCCTGCACATCGCGCAGCCCGCGCTCAGCCAGCAGCTGTCCGCGCTGGAGGCACAGTTCGGGCAGCAACTGCTGATCCGCAGCAAGCGCGGGGTCGCCCCGACCGAGGCGGGTCGCGCGCTGTACCGGCACGCCCAGCTCATCCTGCGCCAGGTGGACCTCGCGCACGCGGCCGTCGAGGTCTCCGGACGGGCTCCGGCCGGCAGTGTCTCGGTGGGGCTCGCGCCGTACAGCCTGGGCGCCGCCCTCGCGTTGCCGCTGCTCAAGAGCGTGCGGGAGCGCTACCCGGAGATCTTGCTGCACATCAACGAGAACTTCGGCGGCGTGATCAGCGAGGCGATCATGACCGGCCGCATGGACATGGCGTTCATCTACGGCGCCGGCCCGCTGCGGGGCGTGCAGTTCGAGCCGCTGCGCACGGAGGACCTGTTCCTGATCGGCGCTCCCGGCGCGGCGGCCCCGGCGGGCGGGGGCGAGGTGAGCCTGGAGGACCTCAAGGGCGTGCCGCTGCTGCTGCCCAGCCGGATCCACACGATCCGGCAGGTGGTGGACGCCGCCTTCCAGCAGGCGTCGCTCCAGCCGAACGTGGTCGGCGAGGTCGAGTCGGCGCTCACCCTGGTGCACGCCGTGGAGGCCGACCTCGGTGCCACCGTCCTGCCGTGGTCGGCGGCGCGCGCGATCCTCGACGTCGGCTCGCTGCCCGTGCGCCGCATCGTGAATCCCGTGATCCAGGTCAAGCTGTCCTTGGTGACCTCGGACAATCAGCCCCTCTCCGAGCCCGCCCTGGCGGTGCATGATCTGTTCCTGGAACTCATCACCACTTATGACGGGCCGCCCGACGAGCAGCCGCCGGGCGGCGATAAGGATCCGCAATAGCGTCACACGAAAGCCCTATTTGTTTCCGGTGCGTGTCGCGGCTAGCTTGCTGCGAAATCAGCTGCTAATCGGCTGCGGAATTCGCTGCACTGGAGACATGAGTGAAGAAGCGCGTGCTCGCGACCCGTGACAACCTGCCCGGCCACGGCTTGGACCGCCTCTCCGCGGCGGCGGACGTGGTGGCCTGGTCCGGGTCCGACAAGCCCGGCCCGTCGGACCTCGCCGCGCTCGCGGCCGGCGCGAGCGGCGTCCTGGCGCTGGGCAACGACCCGGTCGACGGCGCTCTCATGGACGCCGCCGGCCCCTCTCTGCAGGTCGTCGCGCTGGCCAGCATGGGCTTCGACAACGTCGACCGGGCCGCGGCGGCGGAGCGCGGCATCGTCGTCACCCACACCCCCGGGGTGCTGGCGGAGACCACCGCCGACCTCACCTTCGCGCTGATTCTCGCCGCCCGCCGCCGGCTCGCCTCCGCTTCGGCGAGCCTCGGCGCAGGCGCCTGGGACGTGTTCCGGATGCACGACTACCTCGGCCTGGACGTCCACGGAGCCACCCTCGGCCTGATCGGCTACGGCCAGATCGGCCGCGCGGTGGCCCGCCGGGCCCACGGCTTCGGTATGCGCGTACTCCACCACGACCCGTACGCCTCCCACACCCCCGACGACACCCTGTCGACCCCGGTGAGCCTGGCCGGGCTGCTGGCCGACTCCGACGTCGTCTCGCTGCACGTGCCGCTCACCGACGAGACCCGGCACCTCATATCGGCGCGCGAACTGGACGCGATGAAGCCCACGGCCACGCTCGTCAGCACCGCGCGCGGCGGTGTCGTGGACGAGGAGGCGCTGCTGAAGGCCGTGCGGGAGGGGCGCCTGCACTCCGCCGGGCTCGACGTCTACGAACGCGAACCCATGGGCGCGGAGCTGTCCCCGCTGGTGGCGGAACCGCACATCGTCACGCTGCCGCACATCGGATCGGCGACCGAGTCCACCCGGGCCGCCATGGTCGACCTGGCCGTCGACAACATCCTCGACGTTCTCGCCGGCCGCCCGGCCCGCACGCCTCTTCCCGGCGGCGCACGATAGGTGACCGATGCCTGGCGCATGCAGAAGGGCCCCCACAAGTCACGTCCTTGCGGGAGCCCTTCGTCCTGCTGCCTGCCGGTGAAGGTTGAGAAGACGATCACGAGCAGGACATCTGGGTGCTACGCCGTCACGGCGCGAGGAGCAGGCTGTCGCCACGCTCCTTGGCGGCGGCGTAGCGCTTGGCCACGTCCTGCCAGTTGACGACGGCCCACATGGCGTCGATGAAGTCGACCTTCTGGTTCCTGTACTGCAGGTAGAAGGCGTGCTCCCAGGCGTCGAAGACCAGGATCGGGGTCGAGCCCTGGCCGACGTTGCCCTGGTGGTCGTAGACCTGCTCGACGATCAGCCGGCCGCTCAGCGGCTCGTACGCCAGCACACCCCAGCCCGAACCCTGGGTCGTGGCCGACGCCTTGGTCAGCTGCGCCTTGAAGCCCGCGAAAGAACCGAAGGACTCGGCGATGGCGTCCGCGAGTTCGCCCACGCCGTCCTTCTCCAGGGGCTCGCCGCCGCCGTCGCCGGTCATGTTCTGCCAGTAGATCGAGTGCAGGATGTGGCCGGAGAGGTGGAAGGCCAGGTTCTTCTCCAGGCCGTTGATCGAGCCCCACGTCTCCTTGTCCCGCGCCTCGGCGAGCTGCTCCAGCGTGTCGTTCGCACCTTTCACGTACGCCGCGTGGTGCTTGTCGTGGTGCAGCTCGATGATCTCGGGGCTGATCACGGGCGCGAGCGCCGAGTAGTCGTACGGAAGCTCCGGGAGCGTGTAAACCGCCATGTCCAACGTCCTCCGACGTTATTGCGAGTGATATGCAACTACACGCTAACAGTAGGAGCGACAGCTTAGCGATCAGGCCTTGGACCTAGGACCTCGGCCGTGTCGCGGAGGAAGCGGTGCGGAAATGCCGCGGGGCGACGTCCTCAACGGACGTCGCCCCGCAGTCAGCTCTCGGAAGGGCCGTCAGCCCTCGCCCTCCAGGTCCCCCTCGGTCTCCAGGTACACCTGCCGCAGCGCCTCCAGCACCGCGGGGTCCGGCTTCTCCCACATCCCGCGCGACTCCGCCTCCAGCAGCCGCTCGGCGATGCCGTGCAGGGCCCAGGGGTTGGCCTGCTGGAGGAACTCACGGTTGGTCTCGTCCAGGACGTAGGCCTCGGTGAGCTTGTCGTACATCCAGTCGGCGACCACGCCGGTCGTGGCGTCGTAGCCGAACAAGTAGTCCACGGTGGCGGCGAGTTCGAAGGCGCCCTTGTAGCCGTGGCGGCGCATCGCCTCGATCCACTTGGGGTTGACCACGCGCGCGCGGAAGACGCGGGACGTCTCCTCGACGAGGGTGCGGGTGCGGACCGTCTCGGGACGGGTCGAGTCTCCGATGTACGCCTCGGGGGCAGTGCCGCGCAGGGCGCGGACGGTGGCCACCATGCCGCCGTGGTACTGGAAGTAGTCGTCGGAGTCGGCGATGTCGTGCTCGCGGGTGTCCGTGTTCTTGGCGGCCACCTCGATGCGCTTGTACGCCGTCTCCATCTCCTCGCGGGCCGGGCGGCCGTCGAGTTCGCGGCCGTAGGCGTAGCCGCCCCAGACCGTGTAGACCTCGGCGAGGTCGGCGTCGGTGCGCCAGTCGCGGGAGTCGATGAGCTGGAGCAGGCCGGCGCCGTACGTGCCGGGGCGGGAGCCGAAGATACGGGTGGTGGCGCGGCGTTCGTCGCCGTGGGCCGCCAGGTCCGCCTGGACGTGGGCGCGTACGTGGTTGGCCTCGGCCGGTTCGTCCAGCGACGCGGCCAGGCGTACGGCGTCGTCCAGCAGGCCGATCGTGTGCGGGAAGGCGTCCCGGAAGAAGCCCGAGATGCGCAGGGTGACGTCGATGCGGGGGCGGCCCAGCTCCTCGGCCGGAATGGGCTCAAGGCCGGTCACGCGACGGGAGGCGTCGTCCCAGACCGGGCGGACGCCGAGCAGGGCGAGAGCCTCCGCCACGTCGTCGCCCGCCGTGCGCATGGCGCTCGTGCCCCACAGCGACAGTCCGACGGACGTGGGCCACTCGCCGTTGTCGGTGCGGTAGCGCTCCACCAGCGAGTCCGCGAGGGCCTGGCCGGTCTCCCAGGCGAGGCGGGAGGGGACGGCCTTCGGGTCGACCGAGTAGAAGTTGCGGCCGGTCGGCAGGACGTTGACCAGGCCGCGCAGCGGGGAGCCGGACGGGCCCGCCGGGACGAAGCCGCCCTCCAGCGCGTGGACCGTGTGGTCGAGTTCGTCCGTGGTCGCGGCCAGCCGCGGGACGACCTCGCGGGCCGCGAACTGAAGGATGGCGGCGACCTGTTCGCCGTGCCCGGTGGGAACGGCGGCCGGATCCCAGCCCGCGTCCTCCATCGCCTGGACCAGGGCGCGGGCCTTCTCCTCCGCCGCGTCGGCCGTCGTGCGGGTCGCGGCGGACTCGTCGAGGCCGAGGGCCTCGCGCAGGCCGGGCAGGGCGGTGGCGCCGCCCCAGATCTGGCGGGCGCGGAGGATGGCGAGGACGAGGTTGACGTGGTCCGCGCCCTGTGGCGGGGTGCCGAGGACGTGCAGACCGTCGCGGATCTGGGCGTCCTTGACCTCGCAGAGCCAGCCGTCGACGTGGAGGAGGAAGTCGTCGAAGCCGTCGTCCTCCGGGCGGTCGTTCAGGCCGAGGTCGTGATCGAGCCTGGCCGCCTGGATGAGGGTCCAGATCTGGGCGCGGATCGCCGGGAGCTTGGCCGGGTCCATGGAGCTGATCTGGGCGTATTCGTCGAGGAGTTGCTCCAGGCGCGCGATGTCGCCGTAGGAGTCGGCGCGGGCCATCGGCGGCACGAGGTGGTCGACGAGGGTGGCGTGCACGCGGCGCTTGGCCTGGGTGCCCTCGCCGGGGTCGTTGACGAGGAACGGGTAGACCAGCGGGAGGTCGCCGAGGGCCGCGTCGGGGCCGCAGGCGGCGGACAGGCCGGCGTTCTTGCCGGGCAGCCACTCCAGGTTGCCGTGCTTGCCGAGGTGGATCATCGCGTCGGCGCCGAAGCCGCCGTCCTCGGCGCGGGCCGCGATCCAGCGGTAGGCGGCGAGGTAGTGGTGGGAGGGCGGGAGGTCCGGGTCGTGGTAGATCGCGATCGGGTTCTCGCCGAAGCCGCGCGGCGGCTGGATGATGATCAGCAGGTTGCCGAAGCGCAGGGCCGCAAGGACGATGTCGCCCTCCGGGTTGCGGCTGCGGTCGACGAACATCTCACCGGGCGCCGGGCCCCAGTGCTGCTCGACGGCCGTGCGCAGCTCCTCGGGGAGGGTGGCGTACCAGCGACGGTAGTCGGCCGCCGGGATGCGGATCGGGTTGCGTGCCAGCTGCTCCTCGGTGAGCCAGTCCTGGTCGTGGCCGCCGGCCTCGATGAGGGCGCGGATCAGCTCGTCACCGTCGCCGGAGGCGAGGCCCGGCACCTCGGCGTCCGAGCCGAAGTCGTAGCCCTCGTCACGCAGGCGCCGCAGCAGGGCCACCGCACTGGCCGGGGTGTCCAGGCCCACCGCGTTGCCGATGCGGGAGTGCTTGGTCGGGTAGGCGGACAGCACGAGCGCGAGGCGCTTGTCACCCGCGGGGATGTGGCGAAGTCGCGCGTGGCGTACGGCGATTCCGGCGACGCGGGCCGCGCGCTCCGGGTCGGCGACGTACGCCGGGAGGCCGTCCTCGTCGATCTCCTTGAAGGAGAAGGGGACGGTGATGAGGCGGCCGTCGAACTCGGGTACGGCGATCTGGCTGGCTGCATCCAGCGGCGAGACGCCCTCGTCGTTCTCCTCCCAGGCCGAGCGCGATCCGGTGAGGCACAGGGCCTGGAGGATCGGGACGTCCAACCCGGTGAGCGCGCCCGCGTCCCAGGACTCGTCGTCGCCGCCCGCCGACGCCTCGGCGGGCTTGGTGCCGCCCGCGGCGAGGACGGTGGTGACGATGGCGTCGGCTGCGCGCAGCGCCTCGATCAGCTCGGGCTCGGGGGCGCGCAGGGAGGCGACGTACAGGGGCAGCGGTCGGGCGCCCGCGTCCTCGATCGCGTCGCACAGGGCGCCGACGAAGGCGGTGTTGCCGCTCATGTGGTGGGCGCGGTAGTAGAGCACGGCGACGGTCGGGCCCTGGACGTCCTCGCGGGCCGTGCGCTCCAGCGGACCCCAGGTGGGCGCCGCAGCGGGTGCCTCGAAGCCGTGACCGGTCAGCAGGACCGTGTCGGAGAGGAAGCGGGCGAGCTGCTCCAGGTTGGCCGGTCCGCCGTGCGCGAGGTAGGCGTGGGACTCGGCGGCGATACCGATGGGGACGGTGGAGGCGGCCATCAGCTGGGCGTCCGGGGCCTGTTCACCGGTGAGGACGACGACCGGGCGGCCGTCGGCGAGCAGCAGGTCGAGGCCGTCCTCCCAGGCGCGCAGCCCGCCGAGGAGGCGTACGACGACCAGTTCGACGCCGTCGAGGAGGGCGGGGAGGTCGTCGAGGACGAGGCGGGAGGGATTGGCGAAGCGGTAGGGCACCGGGCCGGCCGCCGCTCGGGCGCTGAGCAGGTCGGTGTCGGACGTCGACAGGAGCAGGATCATGCGGCGTCGGCCTTCCTCGGGGTGTCCGCGCCCCGGGTGGTGTCGGACGGCGGGAGTTCCTGACTCATCCGGCCCTTGGTGGCCGGATTCACAGTGGCGGGACCGCGCCGGATTCGCACCGGGCTTCCTCCCCTGTCGCCGTCGTGGCGATGGCGGACCGGGTGATCCGCCGAGGACATCGTAAGGGTCCCGGGACCGGGAAAAGGCCGGAGGATACACCGGGTGTGATGGTAGGTATGCTCGCCGCCATGTCCACGGCTGACCTTCGTTCATCGTCCCAGGCCACAGCGGCCACACGGGACCGCGGTGACGCCTGCCCGGGGACTCTGCGACTGCACGCGGCGGACGACGGCGCGCTGGCCCGTATCCGGGTTCCCGGCGGGGTGTTGACCGTGCCGCAGGCGCAGGCGCTCGTCGATGTGGCGGAGCGGCTGGGCGACGGCGAGCTGCATCTGACCTCGCGCGGCAATGTGCAGGTGCGAGGGCTGGGCGACGGCTGCGGCGGCGAGTTGGCCGAGCTGCTGGACGCCGCCGGACTGCTGCCGTCCCGAGGGCACGAACGGGTCCGGAACATCGTCGCCTCGCCCCTGTCCGGCCTCGACGGACAGGGCCTGCTCGACGTACGGCCCTGGCTGACGGCCCTCGACGCCGCGCTGTGCGCGAGCGAGGCGGCGCGGGCGCTGTCGGGACGCTTCCTGTTCGCGCTGGACGACGGGCGCGGGGACGTGGCCGGGCTCGGTGCCGACGTGACCGTACGGGCGTCGGCGGAGGGTGGCGCGGAACTCGGCCTCGGGTCGGCCGAGGAGGCGCTGCGGATCGCTGCCGAGGAGGCGCCGCGGGCCGCGTTGGTGGCCGCGGAGGCGTTCCTGGACAGGGCGCGGGGCGTGTGGCGCGTGGACGAACTCGCGCTGCCCGAGGGCGAGTTCCTCGATCTGGTCGGGCGCCGCCTCGCGGACGAGGGCATCGGGCACGAGCGGTGCGCCCGCGACTCCGGCCGTACGGACGGCCCGCCTCCCGGAGCCGTCGGCACCGGTCTGTCCGTGCATGTCCCCCTCGGTCGCCTCACCGGCCGTCAGTGGCGGGAGCTGATCGGCACCGCCGAGGGTGAGATGCGGCTCACGCCGTGGAGCGGTGTGGTTCTTCCCACACCACGAGCACAGGCCGTCGAGGCTCTGGCCCGTCTCGTCGCCGCCGGCCTCGTCACCGATCCCGGCTCCATCTGGCCGCTCATCGGTGCCTGCATCGGCCGGCCCGGATGCGCCAAGTCACGGGCCGACGTACAGGCCGACGCGACCGAGGCCCGCGAGGCGGTCGGCCCGGGCGGTCTCCCCCTGTACTGGTCGGGGTGCGAACGCCGTTGCGGGCATCCCCGCGGTGACCGGATCGACGTGGTCGCCGCCCCGGGAGGCGGCTACCTGCTCTCCACCGCCGTAGCCGGCCAGGAACCCCGGACCACCACCATGGACCATCCCCTCCGACTCGCCGCCGCCCTGGCGGCGATCACCGCATGAGCCGCATCACCCGCATGAGCCGCACGAGCCGTATCGACACCGAGAGCAGTGAGACGAACACCGTGACCACGTACGACTACGAGAAGGACGGCGCGGCCATCTACCGCCAGTCCTTCGCCACCATCCGGGCGGAGGCGGACCTCGCGTCCCTGCCCGCCGACGTCAGCCAGGTCGCGGTCCGGATGATTCATGCCTGCGGGATGGTCGACCTGGTGCGGGACCTGGACTACACGCCGGCCGTGGTGGCCCGCGCCCGCGAGGCGCTGCGGGCCGGCGCGCCGATCTTCACCGACGTCCAGATGGTGGCCAGCGGTGTGACCCGCAAGCGGCTCCCCGCCGACAACGACGTGCTGTGCACCCTCTCCGACCCGTCCGTCCCGGAGCTGGCGGCGAAGCTCGGCACCACCCGTAGCGCCGCCGCCCTGGAACTGTGGCGGGACCGTCTTGAAGGCTCGGTCGTGGCCGTCGGCAACGCGCCCACCGCCCTGTTCCGGCTGCTGGAGATGATCGAGGAGGGGGCTCCGCGGCCCGCCGCCGTCATCGGTGTGCCGGTCGGCTTCATCGGTGCCGCCGAGTCCAAGGACGCCCTGGCCGCCCATCCGTCCGGCCTGGACCACCTGGTCGTGCGCGGCCGGCGCGGGGGCAGTGCCCTCGCCGCCGCCGCGCTCAACGCGATCGCGAGCGAGGAAGAATGAGCGGCAAGGAGTCGACCGCGGGACGGCTGTACGGGGTCGGGCTCGGCCCCGGTGACCCGTCCCTGATGACCGTACGGGCCGTCGAGGTCATCGCCGAGGCGGACGTCGTCGCGTACCACAGCGCCCGGCACGGCCGGTCCATCGCCCGCTCGATCGCGGCGCAGCACATCCGCGCCGACCACATCGAGGAGCGGCTGGTCTACCCGGTCACGACGGAGACCACCGACCATCCCGGCGGCTACAAGGGCGCCATCGAGGAGTTCTACGCCGAGGCGTCGGCCCGGCTCGCCGCGCACCTCGACGCCGGGCGCACGGTCGCGGTCCTCGCCGAGGGCGATCCGCTCTTCTACGGCTCGTACATGCACATGCACAAGCGGCTCGCGGACCGCTACGACACCGAGGTCATCCCCGGTGTCACGTCCGTGTCCGCCGCCGCGGCCCGCCTGGGCACCCCGCTCGTCGAGGGCGAGGAGGTGCTGACCATCCTGCCGGGCACGCTGCCCGAGGAGGAGCTGACCGCACGGCTCGCCGCGACGGACGTGGCCGTGGTGATGAAGCTGGGGCGGACCTTCACCAAGGTGCGCGGCGCGTTCGAGAGTGCGGGGCGGCTGGGCGAGGCGCGGTACGTCGAGCGGGCCACCATGGCCGGGGAGCGGGTCGGCGAACTGGCGGACGTGGACCCGGAGTCGGTGCCGTACTTCTCGGTGGCCGTGCTGCCCAGCCAGGTCGACGCCGAGCGGCCCGAGGCCCGGGAGCGGGGCGAGGTCGTCGTGGTCGGCACCGGGCCCGCCGGTCCGTTGTGGCTGACGCCCGAGACGCGCGGTGCGCTCGCCGCCGCCGACGACCTCGTCGGCTACACCACCTACCTGGACCGGGTGCCGTCGCGTCCCGGTCAGGACCGGCACGGTTCGGACAACCGGGTCGAGTCGGAGCGTGCCGAGTTCGCGCTCGATCTGGCCCGGCGGGGGCGGCGGGTCGCGGTCGTCTCCGGCGGCGACCCGGGCGTCTTCGCCATGGCGACGGCCGTCCTGGAGGTCGCCTCGCAGAAGGAGTACGCGGACATCCCGGTGCGGGTGCTGCCCGGTGTGACCGCGGCCAACGCGGCGGCGGCCCGCGCGGGCGCCCCGCTCGGGCACGACTACGCCACCCTCTCGCTCTCCGACCGGCTCAAGCCGTGGGAGGTCATCGCCGAACGGCTGCGCGCGGCCGCCTCGGCCGACCTGGTGCTGGCCCTCTACAACCCCGGTTCCCGCAGCCGCACCTGGCAGGTGGGCAAGGCCCGGGAGTTGCTGCTGGAGCACCGGTCGCCGGACACGCCGGTCGTGGTCGCGCGGGACGTGGGCGGCTCCGGGGAGCGGGTGCGGATCGTACGGCTGGCCGACCTGGATCCGGCCGAGGTCGACATGCGCACGATCCTGCTGGTCGGGTCCTCGCAGACGCGGGCGGTGCGGCGCGGGGACGGCGAGGAGATCGTCTGGACCCCTCGCCGGTATCCGGAGGCGTGAGGCGGCGGCGCGGGTCAGCTCTCCTCGGCCGAGGCCGAGGCCGAGGCCGCGGCCGCGGCCGCGGTCGCGGTCGGGGCCGGGGCCGGGGCCTCAGTGGCCTGCGCCAGGCCCGCCGTCCACTTCTCCTCGATGCGGCCGACCTTCCACACCACCAGGGCCACGGCCCAGGTGGCGAAGAACAGGCCGACGATGACGTAGCCGATGATGTTGAGGTCGAGACCGGACACCCACTCCCAGAACGGGCCGTGCAGGTCCGCCTGTTCGGCGATCAGGCCGAGGATCTCGACCGTGCCGATGATGAGGGCGACGGCGACGGACAGGCCGGTGATGGTGAGGTTGTAGTAGACCTTGCGGACCGGCTTGGAGAACGCCCAGCCGTAGGCGAAGTTCATGAACGAGCCGTCGATCGTGTCGAGCAGGGACATGCCCGCCGCGAACAGGATCGGCAGGCACAGGATCGCGTACCAGGGCAGGCCGGAGGCGGCGCCCGAACCGGCGAGGACGAGCAGGGAGACCTCGGTCGCCGTGTCGAAGCCGAGGCCGAACAGCATGCCCAGCGGGTACATCTGCCAGGGCTTGGTGATCGACTTCATGAGGCGGCCGAGGAGCCGGTTCATGAAGCCTCGGTTGTTGAGCTGTTCTTCCAGGGCGGCCTCGTCGAAGTGGCCCGAGCGCATCTGCCGGAAGACCTTCCAGATGCCGACCATGATCACCAGGTTGATGATCGCGATGAGGTAGAGGAAGACCCCGGAGACGGTGGTGCCGATCCAGCCGGTGATGTCGTGCAGTCCGGAGTCGTCGTTCGCGACCGGACCCGCCAGAGCCTTCACGCCCAGGGAGAGCAGGAAGGCGAGGACGAAGACGATGGTCGAGTGGCCGAGGGAGAACCAGAAGCCGACCGACAGCGGCCGCTGCCCCTCGCTCATCAGCTTGCGGGTGGTGTTGTCGATGGCGGCGATGTGGTCGGCGTCGAAGGCGTGCCGCATGCCCAGCGTGTACGCGGTGACGCCGATGCCGATACCGGACGACTTCTCACCCAGGCTGTAGTGGTGCGGGGCCACGACGGCGACCAGCGTGAACCAGCCGATGACGTGCAGGGCCAGGATGAACGCGGCCATCCCGCCAAGGCTCGTCCATTCCTTGCGGGTCATCGAGGCGCGGACGCGGTGCCATCTCGTTGTTGTGTTCTTTTCAGCCACGCCCTTGAGGTTGCTGCAAAGGGGTTGCAGGTAAAACTAGAGGGCGGCAAAGCTCGGGTCAGGTTTCAGCCAGCGGCCGGGAAAGACGTGCGGGCGACCAGCCATCGCAGCGCCTGCTCCGGTTCGGCCACGACCCGCACACCCTCGGGGACCGGCGGTCTGCGCACCACGACCACGGGCAGCCCCGCCTCCCGGGCGGCCGTCAGCTTCGGCGCGGTGGCCGCTCCCCCGCTGTCCTTGGTCACCAGGACGTCGACGCGGTGGCGGCGCAGCAGTTCGCGTTCCCCGTCGAGGGTGAAGGGGCCCCGGTCGAGCAGCACCTCCATGCGGGCCGGGTGCGGCGCTTCCGGCGCGTCCACGGACCGTACGAGGAACCACAGGTCGTCCAGGTCGGCGAAGGCGGCCAGACCCATGCGTCCGGTGGTGAGGAACACCCGTCGGCCGAGGGCGGGCAGCGCTCGCGCGGCCTCCTCCAGGGAGCCGGCCTCGCGCCAGTCGTCACCGGCTACCGGGACCCAGCCGGGGCGCCGCAGCGCGAGCAGGGGAACATGGGCGGTGGCGGCGGCAAGCGCCGCGTGGAAACTGATCGTCCCGGCGAAAGGATGGGTGGCGTCGATGAGCGCGTCCACCCGGTGCTCGCCGAGCCACGCGGTCAGCCCCTCCACACCGCCGAAACCGCCGATCCGGACCTCGCCCGGAGGCAGCCGGGGGCTGGCCACGCGCCCGGCGAGGGAGCTGGTCAGGGTCAGGCCCGGGGTCCGGTGGAGCAGTTCGGCGAGGCGGCGGGCTTCCGTGGTCCCGCCGAGTATCAGCACGTGCATGAAAGTCCAGGTCCGTTCATGAGCAGCGAAGTCAAGGGTGGCCGCAGGGCCCAGCTGGAGCACACCGGCCTGCGGCACGGGTGGACCACCGGCGCCTGTGCGACGGCGGCCACGACGGCCGCGTACACGGCGCTGCTGACCGGCGAGTTCCCCGACCCGGTGACGATCACGCTGCCGAAGGGGCAGACACCGTCGTTCGCGCTGGCGGCCGAGGAACTGGGCGACGGATACGCGATGGTCGGCGTCGTGAAGGACGCGGGCGACGATCCGGACGTCACGCACGGCGCGCTGATCCGGGCCACGGTGCGGCGGCTGCCCGCCGGGGCCGGGGTGGTCTTCAAGGCGGGGCCCGGGGTCGGCACCGTCACCCGCCCCGGCCTGCCCCTGCCCGTCGGCGAACCGGCCGTGAACCCCGTACCCCGCCGGATGATGCGCGACCACGTCGCCGAGGTCGCCGCCCGGCACGGCGGCACCGGCGACGTCGAGATCACGGTGTCCGTCGACCACGGCGAGGAGATCGCCCGCTCCACCTGGAACCCGCGGCTCGGCATCCTGGGCGGCCTGTCCATCCTCGGCACGACCGGAATCGTGGTGCCGTACTCCTGCTCGGCGTGGATCGACTCCATCCGGCGGGGCGTGGACGTGGCCCGGGCGGCGGGGCGTACGCATGTCGCCGGGTGCACGGGGTCCACGTCGGAGAAGACGGTCGTCGCCGAGTACGGCCTGCCCGAGGACGCCCTGCTCGACATGGGTGACTTCGCGGGGGCGGTACTGAAGTACATCCGCCGCCACCCCGTCGACCGCCTGACGATCTGCGGCGGCTTCGCCAAGCTCTCCAAGCTCGCCGCCGGCCACCTCGACCTGCACTCCGCCCGCTCCCAGGTCGACAAGGGCTTCCTCGCCGACCTCGCCCGGCGCGGCGGCGCGAGCGAGGCGCTGGCCGCGGAGGTGGCCGAGGCCAACACCGGGCTGGCCGCGCTCCAGTTGTGCATGGCCGCCGGGGTGCCGCTCGGCGACCTGGTCGCCACGACCGCCCGCGACGAGGCACGGGCCGTGCTGCGCGGGGCGCCGGTCGCGGTCGACGTGATCTGCATCGACCGGGCGGGGACGGTGGTGGGGCGCAGCGCGGTGACCTGACGGCAGGTGCCGTTCACTCGCTGCCGACCGCGCCCACGCGAAGGCGGTTGCCGTCGGGGTCCCGCAGCTCCAGTTCACGCCCCCAGGGGACGTCATCGACCGGGACCCCGAACTCCGTGGCGACGGCGTCGAGGTCGGCGACGCGCAGGTACACCAGGGTGTCCGGCCGGGCGTCCCCCTCGTGCTCCGAGAGGAACAGCCGGATCCGCCCGCGGGCCACCTCGGTGAAGACGGGGAACCCGGGCTCGAAGCGGTGCTCCCACTGCTGGGTGAAGCCCAGGCGCGCGTACCACCGGACCGCGAGCGCGGCGTCCCGCACCCGCAGGATGGGGATGACCTCTTCCTCCATGACCCGAGCCTCCCGTCAGCAGGCGTGCCGCTCGCGTTCCGTCGAGTACAGGTGGCTGTCCCGGAACTGCTCCGCCCCGAGCGTGCGCCCCACCATGATCACGGCCGTGCGCAGCACACCGGCCTCCTTCGTCTTCCCGGCGATCTCGTCGAGGGTGCCACGGATGATCAGCTCGTCCGGGCGGGAGGCGTAGGCGACGACCGCGGCGGGGCAGTCGGCACCGTAGTGCGGGAGGAGTTCGCCGACCACGCGGTCCACGTACTTGGCGGCCAGGTGCAGCACGATCAGCGCACCGCTGCGCCCGAGGGTGGCCAGGTCCTCGCCCTCGGGCATGGCGGTGGCCTGCTGGGCGATTCGGGTGAGGATGACGGTCTGGCCGACGGTCGGCACGGTCAGCTCCCGCTTCAGGGAAGCGGCCGCGGCGGCGAAGGCCGGGACACCCGGGACCACCTCGTACGGCACCCCGGCCGCGTCCAGCCTGCGCATCTGCTCGGCGACCGCGCTGAACACGGACGGGTCCCCGGAGTGCAGCCGCGCCACGTCGTGCCCCTCCTCGTGGGCGCGCACCAACTCGGCGGTGATCTCGTCCAGGTTGAGGTTCGCGGTGTCCACCAGGCGGGCGTCCGGCGGACACTCGGCCAGCAGCTCGCGCGGAACCAGACTGCCCGCGTACAGGCAGACCTGGCAGGCGGCGAGCCTGCGGGCGCCGCGCACCGTGATCAGGTCGGCGGCACCGGGGCCGGCGCCGATGAAGTACACGGTCATCTGTCTGCTCCCGAAGGGGTGTCGAGGGTTTTCCGTACGGCCCACTGGGTGACCGGCATCGCCTGCCGCCACCCGGTGAAGCCGCCCACGGGCACGGCGTGCGCGACCGCGAGCCGCACCAGCTCACCGCCGTGACGCCGGTGGGCGTCCGCGAGCAGCGCCTCGGACTCCAGCGTCACCGTATTGGCCACGAGCCGTCCACCGATCGGCAGCGCCTCCCAGCAGGCGTCGAGGAGGCCGGGCGCGGTGAGCCCGCCACCGACGAACACGGCGTCGGGCTGCGGGAGTTCGGCCAGGACGGCGGGCGCGGCGCCCGTGACGACCCGCAGGCCGGGCACGCCGAGCCGGTCGGCGTTACGGGTGATGCGCTCGGCGCGCACCGGGTCGCGCTCGACGGTGACCGCGCGGCACGACGGGTGGGTGCGCATCCACTCGATGGCGATCGAACCCGACCCGCCGCCGACGTCCCAGAGCAGTTCGCCGGGGGCGGGCGCGAGCGCACCGAGCGTGGCGGCGCGAATGTGCCGCTTGGTGAGCTGCCCGTCGTGCTCGTACGCCTCGTCCGGGAGGCCGGGCACGGCGCCGAGGCGTGGGGCGTCCGGGGCGCGCCGGCATGCGACGGCGACGATGTTGAGGGGATCGCCGGGCGGCTGGGAGTCCGGCCAGTCGTCGGCGGTGGTCTCGGCGGTCGTACGTTCCTCCGCGCCGCCGAGTTGTTCCAGCACCCGCATCCGGCTCGGCCCGAAGCCGCGGTCCCGCAGCAGCGCGGCGACCTCGCCGGGCGTGCCGGCGCCCGCGCTGAGGACGAGGAGCCGCCGGCCGTCGTGCAGGGCGGCGGCGAGCCGGGCGGCGGGGCGGCCGACGAGCGTGACGACCTCTACGTCCTCCAGCGGCCAGCCGAGGCGGGCGGCGGCGTAGGAGACGGAGGAGGGGTGGGGCAGGACGCGCAGGGTGTTCGCTCCCGCGGCTCCCTCGGCCCCCTCGGCTCCTGCGACTCCCTCGGCTCCCTCGATTTCCTCGATGAGGGCGCGTCCGATGCCGTAGAACATCGGGTCCCCGCTGGCCAGTACGGCGATCCGGCGGCCGGCGTGTGTCGCGAGCAGGGCGGGGACCGCGGGGCGCAGGGGTGAGGGCCAGGCGATCCGCTCTCCGGTGCACTGCGGGGGCAGGAGATCCAGCTGACGCGGGCCGCCGACGAGGACCTCGGCCTCACGGAGCGCGGCACGAGAGGTGTCGGTCAGGCCCGCCCAGCCGTCGGCCCCGATCCCGACGACGGTCACGGCGGTGGTGGTCGGTGCGGGACGTGCGGCGGTCACTGCTCGGTACCTCGGGTGTCGGGGGCAACGCCCGGGAGGGGCGCCAGGGGCGCACTCTACTGGGCGACGACCAGCACACCCTTGCTCGGGTACACATCCACCCACCTTTATTGCACACTGATCGCAATAACATGAAGTAAGCAGGAAGAGGTGGGCATGGGCTCTCGGATCGTGCTGGGCATCGAGTCGTCCTGTGACGAGACCGGCGCGGGGCTGGTCCGGGACGGGCGGCTGCTGGGGCATGCGCTGGCGTCGAGCATGGACGAGCACGCCCGCTTCGGCGGCGTCGTACCCGAGATCGCTTCCCGGGCACACCTGCAAGCCCTGCGCCCGGTGGTCCGGCGGGCGCTGGACGAGGCCGGGCTGCGGCTGTCCGACATCGGCGCGGTCGCCGTCACCACCGGGCCGGGTCTGTCGGGTGCGCTCCAGGTGGGGCTGGCGGGGGCGAAGGGCATCGCGTACGCGCTCGGTGTCCCGCTGTACGGCGTCCACCACCTCGCCGGTCACGTCGCCGCCGACACCCTGGAGCACGGGCCGCTGCCGAACCCCTGCATGGTGCTGATCGTCTCCGGCGGCCACACCTCGCTCCTCCTCGTGCGCGATCTGGTCCTCGATCCGATCGTCCATCTCGGGGACACCCTCGACGACGCCGCCGGGGAGTGCTTCGACAAGGTCGCGCGGGTCTTCGGGCTGCCGTATCCCGGCGGTCCGGCCATCGACCGGGCAGCGCGCGTGGGGGATCCGCGCGCTGTCTCCTTCCCGCGCCCGCTGACCGGTCCGCGTGACGACCCGCACGCCTTCTCCTTCTCGGGGCTCAAGACCGCCGCCGCCCGCTGGGCCGAGGGGCACGCGGGGCGGGAGCTGCCGGTGGCCGACGGTGCCGCCTCGCTCCAGGAGGCGATCGCGGACGTCCTGACCCGCAAGGCGGTGGCCGCGTGTGCCGAGCACGGGGTCGGCACGCTGGTCGTGGTCGGCGGAGTGGCCGCGAACTCGCGGGTGCGGTCGCTGGCCGAGGAGCGGTGCCGGGCCGCCGGGATCGAGCTGCGCGTACCGCCGCTCAGGCTGTGCACGGACAACGGCGCGATGATCGCCGCGGTCGGCGACCTCCTGGTCCGGGCCGGGGCCGAACCGGCGCCCCTGGATGTGTCGATCGACCCGTCGGCACCCCTGGAGTACGCCGCGCTGCGACCGGGGGCGGCCCTGGTGGGTGTGGCCTGATGGACATCCAGATCTTCAGGAACGCCGAACTCCTCGCCCGGACCACGTCGTCCTTCTCCTGCCGTGCGGCTTCGCCCCGCAGCGCACCTTGCGCGAGTGGGAGGGGGCCCTCACGGGTCTGCCTGGTTGGCGGGACCTTCCCGCGGTGCGGGCGGGCGGGCGAGGTGTGGGTGGTGGACGGGCCGGCGTGCTTCAACCGGCCGGGGCCGCGCGTGGTGCGCGGGGCGGAGGTGCTGGCGTACGTCCTGCACGGGGTGGTGGCGGGGGTGCCGGTCGCCGAGGGGGAGGCACGGCGAGTGGGCGGCGGCTGACCGGCTCGGGGCGCGCAAGGCCCGTCACCGCGCCGGATCCGCCACCGGATACGGCACGAAGGTGCTGCTGTTCTGGTCGATCCGCAGGGGGCGGTCCAGGGGCGGCACCGCGCGCTGGGGACAGTCGAGGCGTTCGCAGACGCGGCAGCCCATGCCGATCGGCGTGGCCGCGGAGGCGTTGGCGAGGTCGAGGCCGTCGGAGTAGACGAGGCGATGGGCGTGGCGGATCTCGCAGCCGAGGCCGATGGCGAAGGTCTTGCCGGGCTCGCCCCAGCCGCCGCGGTGCCGGGTGAGGGCGCGGGCCGTCCACAAGTACCGTTGCCCGTCCGGCATTTCGGCGATCTGGACATGGATCCGGCCGGGCGCGGCGAACGCCTCGTAGACGTTCCACAGCGGGCAGGTGCCGCCCGCCCGGGAGAAGTGGAACCCGGTGGCCGACTGCCGCTTGGACATGTTCCCGGCCCGGTCCACCCGGACGAAGGAGAAGGGCACACCGCGCAGCCGGGGCCGCTGCAGGGTGCTCAGCCGGTGGCAGACGGTCTCGTGGCCGAGGCTGTAGCGGTCGGCGAGGCGTTCGATGTCGTAGCGCACCTCCTCGGCCGCCGCGTGGAAGGCGGTGTACGGCAGGATCAGCGCGGCCGCGAAGTAGTTGGCGATGCCGATGCGGGCCAGGGCGTGCGTGGGGGAACCGGGCGGGAAGTCCTCGCCGGCCTGGCGGTCGAGTTCGGCGCCGTATTCGAGCAGGGCTAGTTGGAGGGCCATCCGGAACGCCCGCTGTCCGGGGCGGAGCCGGGCGGACAGGTGGAGGGTGCGCGCGGCTTCGTCGTAGTGGTGCAGATGGTCGCCGGTCGCGACGGCCAGGCGGACGCCGTGGGCGTCGGCGAGTCTGGCCGTCAGGGCCTGGACGACCTCGCCGGGTCGGATGCCGATGTCCTCGGCGAGCCGTTCGGCGGCGAGGTCGGTGTCGTGCAGGTAGTTCTGGCGGCGGTAGAAGAAGTCCCGGATCTCCTCATGGGGTGAGGACGCGGCACCCCGATCGCCGTCGCGGCCGTCCGCGGCCCCGGCGAGCCGCTCGGACAACCGCTGGTTGCGACGGCCGAGGTCCAGCAGGACCTGGGCGACCTCGGGCATCCGGGAGGCGAGCTCGGCGAGGTCGGACGGGGACACCCGCGCTTCGGTGATCTCGCCGGCGAGCGCCTCGCGCAGGTCCGCCAGCAGCCGGGTCGTGTCGCGCTCGGAGAAGAAGCCGGGGTCGACGCCGAAGGCCTCGGTCAGCCTCAGCAGGACCGGGACGGTGAGCGGGCGGGAGTCGTGCTCCATCTGGTTCAGATAGCTGGGCGAGATCCCGAGGACGCGGGCCAGCTCCGCCTGGCTCATCCGGCGCTCCTCGCGCAGCCGCCGCAGCCGCGCGCCCGCGTAGGTCTTGCTCACCGCTCTCCTCAACGACGCCGGCCCGGGCATCCGGTCATCGCCCGGGACGGTCGCCAGCGTACGCGAACCGAGGGCGCCGCGACCCTTCGCAACCTTGGCAAAAGAGGGCGCGAAGATTCGCAGAAGTTGGCACTCATCCACCCTTGATGGCACTGAGTGCCACTGCCAGAGTCTCAGTGCGGCCCGCCGAACCTCCGGCGGCCAGGCACCGCACCGGGCACGATTCACGCCCTGACGTCGGAGATCCCGGCAGCAACGCCGCGCCACCGGGCCAGCATTGCTCAGCTCCGCCCAACGGCAGGTGGGGCGGGCCGCACTCCAGGCGAAGACACACAGTGCCACCTCTCGCGGCGACAGCGTGAGGATTGGCAGACCGCACAACCGAGGGAGACGGTGACACTCATGGCAGAGGCGAGGACGCAGGCGGCCGAGGAGCTCGCGCGGCGCTGGGCCACCGACCCGCGCTGGCAGGGCATCGAGCGCACCTACACCGCCGAGGACGTCGTGCGGCTCTCCGGCAGCGTCCGTGAGGAGCACACCCTGGCCCGGCGCGGCGCCGAGCGGCTGTGGCGCCAACTGCACGAGCGGGACTACATCCACGCGCTCGGCGCGCTCACCGGCGGCCAGGCCGTCCAGCAGGTCAAGGCGGGCCTTCAGGCGATCTACCTGTCCGGCTGGCAGGTCGCAGCCGACGCCAACCAGGCCGGGCACACCTACCCCGACCAGAGCCTGTACCCGGCCAACTCGGTGCCCCAGGTGGTCCGTCGGATCAACAACGCCCTCCTGCGCGCCGACCAGATCGCCACCGCCGAGGGCGCGGGCGACACCACGGACTGGCTCGCGCCGATCGTCGCCGACGCCGAGGCCGGGTTCGGCGGCCCGCTGAACGCCTTCGAGCTGACCAAGGCGATGATCGCGGCGGGGGCCGCCGGCATCCACTACGAGGACCAGCTCGCCTCGGAGAAGAAGTGCGGTCACCTCGGCGGCAAGGTCCTGGTGCCGACCGCCCAGCACATCCGCACCCTGAACGCGGCCCGGCTCGCGGCCGACATCGCCGATGTGCCGACGCTGGTCATCGCGCGTACGGACGCCCTCGCCGCCAACCTCGTCACCAGTGATGTCGACGAGCGCGACGCCGAGTTCGTGACCGGGGAGCGGACCGCGGAGGGCTTCTACCGGGTGCGCAACGGGATGGCGCCGGTGATCGCCCGTGGCCTCGCGTACGCCCCCTACGCCGACCTCATCTGGGTCGAGACCGGTACGCCGGATCTCGCGCAGGCGCGGGAGTTCGCCGAGGCGATCCACGCCGAGCACCCGGACCAGATGCTGGCGTACAACTGCTCGCCGTCCTTCAACTGGAAGGCCGCGCTGGACGACGACCAGATCGCCAAGTTCCAGCGGGAGTTGGGGGCGATGGGGTATCGGTTCCAGTTCATCACGCTGGCCGGGTTCCACTCCCTGAACCACGGGATGTTCGACCTTGCGCGTGGTTATGCCGAGCACGGGATGACCGCGTATGTCGATCTGCAGGAGCGGGAGTTCGCGGCGCAGCAGCACGGGTTCACTGCCGTCAGGCATCAGCGGGAGGTCGGTACCGGGTACTTCGACCTGGTGTCGACCGCTGTCAATCCTGCCTCTTCTACCACCGCGCTCTCCGGGTCCACCGAGGAAGAGCAGTTCCACTAGGTCCGGTTCGTCGTCTGCGGGTGCGTGGGGGCTGGTCGCGCAGTTCCCCGCGCCCCTTTAGGGGCGATGCCCTGAACGTTTCCAGTCGGGAGAGGCCGATGTCTACCACCGCACTTGCTCACCGTGTCCGCGTCCTCGCCGCTGCCGGGCACCGGCACGACGAGATTCTCACGCCCGCCGCTCTCGACTTCGTCGGCCGGCTGGCCGCCGCCTTCGGGGAGCGTCGGCGGGAACTGTTGAAGGAGCGTCGTCGGCAGGCCCTGCGGCTGGCCAGTGGGGCGCCGCTCGACTTCCCCATGGTCACCTCGGCCGTGCGCGCCGATCCGACGTGGCGGGTGGCGCCGCCCGCGCCGGGTCTCGCCGACCGGCGGGTGGAGATCACCGGCCCGCCCGAGCGCCGTATGACCGTCAACGCCCTCAACTCGGGCGCCCAGGTGTGGCTGGCGGACTTCGAGGACGCCACCTCGCCCACCTGGGACAACATCGTCTCCGGTCAGCTCAACCTGCTCGACGCCATCGAGCGCCGGATCGACTTCACCAGCCCCGAGGGCAAGGAGTACCGCCTCGGGGACCGTGACCGGCTCGCCACCATCGTCGTCCGGCCCCGCGGGTGGCACGTTGACGAGGAGCACCTGGAGTTCGACGGGCGGCCGGTGCCCGCGGCTCTCGTGGACTTCGGGCTGTTCTTCTTCCACTGCGCCCAGCGCCAGATCGACGCCGGCCACGGCCCGTACTTCTATCTGCCCAAGCTGGAGAACCGCTACGAGGCCCGCCTGTGGAACGACATCTTCGTCCTCGCGCAGGAACTCCTCGGCATCCCGCGCGGCACGGTCCGCGCCACCGTTCTCATCGAGACGATCACCGCGGCCTTCGAGATGGAGGAGATCCTCCACGAGCTGCGCGAGCACGGTTCCGGTCTCAACGCGGGCCGCTGGGACTACCTGTTCAGCCTGATCAAGACCTTCGGTCATCGGACGGACTTCCTGCTGCCGGACCGGGCGAAGGTCACCATGACCGCCCCGTTCATGCGGGCGTACACCGAGCTCCTCGTGCGCACCTGCCACAAGCGGGGCGCCCACGCCATCGGCGGCATGGCCGCCCACGTGCCCGGCAGGGACACGGCCGCGAACGAGGCGGCGCTCGCCAAGGTGCGCCTGGACAAGGAGCGGGAGGCGGAGGACGGCTTCGACGGGTCGTGGGTTGCCCACCCGGGCCTGGTGTCCGTCTGCCGTGACGTGTTCGACGGTGTCCTCGGCGCACGGCCGCACCAGATCGACCGTACGCGCGACGACGTGGAGGTCGGCGCCGCCGACCTGCTGTCGGTGCGCCGGATCAGTGGGCCGCCCACTCCGGAGGGCGTGCGCGTCAACATCGCGGTCGCCCTGCGGTACTTCGCGGCCTGGCTGCGCGGCCAGGGCGCGGTCGCGCTGTATGGGCTGATGGAGGACGCGGCCACCGCCGAGATCGCCCGGGTGCAGATCTGGCAGTGGCTGCGGCATCGGGTGATCGACCGCGCGACCGTACTGCGGCTGCTCGACGACGAGGTCGTGGCGCTCGGCGCCGAGTACCCGTGGGCGCCGGTCGACGAGATCCGCGCGCTGTTCGAACGGACCGCGCTGGCAGGCGAGTTGCCGGAGTTCTTCACGCCGGACGCCTACAGCCGTCACCTCGTGCGGCGGACGGAGGCCGGAGCATGAGCGGGGGCGTCGGGCGCGTCGGTGTGGTCGGCGGCGGGCAGATGGGGGCCGGGATCGCCGAGGTGTGCGCGCTGGCCGGGCTCGACACCGTGGTGTGCGAGGTGGACGCGGTCGCGGCCCGCGCCGCCCGGGAACGGGTGACGGCGTCGCTCGACCGCGCGGTGCGGCGGGGCAAGCTGGAGCAGGTCGCCGCGCGGGACGCGCTCGCGCGGACGGTGTTCACCGGCAACCTGGAGGATCTGGCCGACCGGCAGCTCGTCGTCGAGGCCGTCGTGGAGAACCCGGACGCCAAGATCGAGGTGTTCACGGCGCTCGACAAGATCGTCGAGGATCCGGCGGCCGTGCTGGCCACCAACACCTCCTCCCTGCCGGTCATGCGGCTCGGCAGGGCGACCGGCCGCGCGGACCGGGTCGTGGGCCTGCACTTCTTCAACCCGGTGCCCGTCCTGCCGCTGGTGGAGGTCGTGACCTCCCTGCACACCTCGGCCGCGACGATCGCCACGGTCGAGGGCTTCGCCGCCCGCACGCTCGGCAGAACCGTGATCCGTTCCCAGGACCGGGCGGGCTTCGTCGTCAACGCGCTGCTCGTCCCCTACCTGCTGTCCGCGATCCGGATGGCGGAGTCCGGCTTCGCCATCGCCGCCGACATCGACACCGGCATGGAACTGGGCTGCGCCCACCCCATGGGCCCGCTGAAGCTCGCGGATCTGATCGGTCTCGACACCGTCGCCTCGATCGCCGAGTCGCTCTACGACGAGTTCAAGGAACCCCTCTACGCTCCTCCCCCGCTGCTCCAGCGGATGGTGGAGGCGGGGCTGCTGGGCCGTAAGAGCGGCCGGGGGTTCCATGTGTACGGCCGGGTAGGCTGATCCGTGCAGCTGGTTCGCCCCGTCCTCCAGGCGGGATGCGTCGCAAGAGGGAACCCGGTGGGAATCCGGGACTGCCCCGCAGCGGTGAGCGGGAACGACCGCCGTCATACGCACTGGGCCCGACGTACAGGGCCCGGGAAGCGACGGCCAGTAGGTGTCCTCCGGTCAGGAGGGCGTGCCCGCGAGTCCGAAGACCTGCCAACTGCCCGCGCGCGAACCACTCGTGCGCGGACATCCCGGTGACCTCGAGGGCGGGTCGGCGTACACGACCGAACGGACGGCCATACGGCCGCTGCCGTCCGGTCCGTCGCCCCTTCGCGCTCTCGTCCCGTCCCCGGGATCTCAGGGATTCATCTCGCGAAGGAGATCTCCGTGACCACCAAGTCCGCAGCCGCGGCAGCACGCGCCACCGTGTACGGCTACCCCCGTCAGGGCCCGAACCGGGAGCTGAAGAAGGCGATCGAGGGCTACTGGAAGGGCCGGGTCGACGCCGACGCCCTCCGCTCCACCGCCGCCGACCTGCGCGCATCGAACTGGCGGCAGCTCGTCGAGGCCGGCATCCACGAGGTGCCGACCGGCGACTTCTCGTACTACGACCAGGTCCTGGACACCACCGTCATGGTCGGCGCCGTCCCCGCCCGGCACCGCGCCGCCGTCGAGGCCGACGCCCTGGACGGCTACTTCGCCATGGCGCGCGGCACGCAGGACATCGCGCCGCTGGAAATGACCAAGTGGTTCGACACGAACTACCACTATCTCGTCCCGGAGTTGGGCCCGGACACGGTCTTCACGGCCGACTCGACGAAGCAGGTCGCCGAGCTGAAGGAGGTCCTGGCGCTGGGCCTGACCGCGCGGCCCGTCCTGGTCGGACCGGTCACCTACCTCCTGCTCGCCAAGTCCGCGCCCGGGGTCGCCGCGGACTTCGAGCCGCTCACCCTCCTGGACCGGCTGCTGCCGGTGTACGCCGAGGTCCTCGCCGACCTGCGCGCGGCCGGCGCCGAGTGGGTCCAGCTGGACGAGCCCGCCCTGGTCCAGGACCGCACCCCGGCCGAACTGAACGCCGCCGAGCGGGCCTACCGCGACCTCGGCGCCCTCACCGACCGGCCGAAGCTGCTGGTCGCCTCGTACTTCGACCGGCTCGGCGACGCCCTGCCGGTGCTGGCCAAGGCGCCGGTCGAGGGGCTCGCGCTGGACTTCACTCAGGCCGCCGCCGCCAACCTGGACGCGCTCGCCGCCGTGGGAGGGCTGCCCGGCAAGCGCCTGGTCGCCGGTGTCGTCAACGGCCGCAACGTCTGGGTCAACGACCTGTCGAAGTCCCTCGCCACCCTGGGCACCCTGCTGGGCCTCGCCGACCGGGTCGACGTGTCGGCCTCCTGCTCGCTGCTGCACGTGCCGCTGGACGCGGCGGCGGAGCGCAACATCGCACCGCAGATCCTGCGCTGGCTGGCCTTCGCGAAGCAGAAGACCGCCGAGATCGTCACCCTCGCCCGGGGCCTCGCCCAGGGCACCGACACCATCACCGCCGAACTCGCCGCCAACCGCGCCGACCTGGCCTCCCGCGCCGGTTCCCCGATCACGCACGACCCGGCCGTCCGGTCCCGTGCGGCGGCCGTCGCGGACGCGGACGCCCGCCGCTCCCAGCCGTACGTCGAACGGGCCGCCGCCCAACGCGCCCACCTCGGCCTGCCGTTGCTGCCGACCACGACCATCGGCTCCTTCCCGCAGACCGGCGAACTGCGCACCGCACGCGCCGACCTCCGCGCGGGCCGCATCGACACCGCCGGCTACGAGGAGCGGATCAAGGCGGAGATCCAGGAGGTCGTCTCCTTCCAGGAGACGACCGGCATCGACGTCCTGGTGCACGGCGAGCCCGAACGCAACGACATGGTCCAGTACTTCGCCGAGCGGCTCACCGGCTACCTCGCCACCCAGCACGGCTGGGTGCAGTCCTACGGCACCCGCTACGTCCGCCCGCCGATCCTGGCCGGCGACATCTCCCGTCCCGATCCGATGACGGTGCGCTGGACGTCGTACGCCCAGTCCCTCACCTCCCGCCCGGTCAAGGGCATGCTCACCGGACCGGTCACCATGCTGGCCTGGTCCTTCGTCCGCGACGACCAGCCGCTCGGCGAGACGGCCCGCCAGGTCGCCCTGGCCCTGCGCGACGAGGTGAACGACCTTGAGGCGGCCGGGACCTCGGTCATCCAGGTCGACGAGCCCGCGCTGCGCGAGACGCTCCCGCTGCGTGCCGCCGACCGCGGCGCCTATCTGGCGTGGGCGACGGAGGCGTTCCGGCTCAGCACGAGCGGAGTGCGGCCGGACACCCAGATCCACACCCACATGTGCTACGCCGAGTTCGGCGACATCGTCCAGGCCATCGACGACCTCGACGCCGACGTCATCAGCCTGGAGGCCGCCCGCTCGCACATGCAGGTCGCCCGGGAGCTGGCCGCGCACGGCTACCCGCGTGAGGCGGGGCCGGGTGTCTACGACATCCACTCGCCGCGGGTGCCGAGCACGCGGGAGGCGGCGGAACTCCTGCGCACCGGGCTGAAGGCCATCCCCGCCGAACGGCTGTGGGTCAACCCCGACTGCGGTCTGAAGACCCGCGGCTGGCCGGAGACCCGCGCCTCGCTGGAGCACCTGGTCGCCGCTGCCCGCACGGTGCGCGAGGAGGTCGCGGGGCGCTCCGCGTCCTGACGCCGTGACCGGTCGGTTCCGCGGCGGTTCTCCGCTTCCGCCGAACTGCGGGTTCCCGCGGTGTGATGATCGAACGTGTGATCAGCAGGGGAACGGGACCGGCCGGACGCAGTACGTGGATCGGGATAGCGGCGGCAGCGCTCCCGCTGTACCTGACGATGATCGCCGCCTCGGCCGGCGCGCTGGTCGACACCGCTCTGCTGGGCAACCACTCCACCGCCGTGCTCGCCGCCTTCGCCGTGAGCATGGCGGTGTTCAGCCCGGCCACCGCCACGGTGGCGGGCGCGCTGCGCGGTGTGATGCCGTTCGTCACGCCGCGCAGGGAGGATCCCGACCGTCTCCTGCCCGTGGTGCACAGCGGGACGTGGCTCGCGATCACCGTCGGTGCCCTCGCCGCGGCGGCGGTCGCGTCCGTTCCTCTGATCGGCCGGGCGACCGGGGTTCCCCGCACCGCTCTCGACCAGCTGGGGACCTTTCCCTTGCTGCTGGCCGGCAGTGTGCTCGCCATCGCGGTCGGCTCGTCGGCCACGTCCGTCCTGGTCGCGCTGGGCGACTCCAAGCTGGTGATGCGGGCCGGGTTGCTCGGCACCGCCGCATCCACCGCGCTGTCCGTGCTCCTCGTGGGTGGTCCCGGCCCACTGCCGAGTTACGGCCTGACGGGGGCGGGCGTCGCCATGCTCGCGTCCAGCGTGATCAGCGCCTCCGTCAACCAGGTGGCCCTCCGTCGCTCCACCGTGCTGGCCGGCCGCTCCCTGTATCCGGGCAGGCCGGATGTGAGACAGGTCTGGCAGTTGGGCTCCGTGGGGATTCCGCTCGCCGGCACGGTACTCGTCAAGTTCGCCGTCCTGGGCGTACTGACCTTCGCCGCGGCCCGGATCGGGACGGCGGACGCCGCGGTGCACAGCGTCGGAATCTCGCTTGTCAACCTCATCTTCACGGCTGCGGTGGCGGTCGGCCAGGCCACCATCCCGCTGGTCTCCGAGTACGCGGAGAAGCACGACAGCGCGCGTATCCGCCGCAGCGTTCGGGCAGGGACCTGGCTGGCACTGGCCGTCGTGGGGTTCATCGCATCAGTGATGATCGCCCTCGGTCCGTGGATCGTTCCGCTGTTCACCGGGGATGCCGAGGTACGGCCGCAGATCACGGACCTGCTGCCCCTGGTGCTGGCCGTGGTCGTCACCGACGCGCTGCAGGCGGTCGTCGGCTTCGGACTGATCGGCCTCAAACGCACCGTGCCGAGTTTCGTGTCGACCTTCGTCTGCTACGGAGTCCTGGCCGCTGTCGCCGCCCCGGTCGCCACGGCCGGGGGCCTTGCCGCCCTGTGGACGGCTCTCGCCGTCGCCAACTTCCTCCAGGCGGTCGGCAAGGCGTACTCCTTCCACCGGCACAGCACCTTCACCGAGAACCGCGACCAGGCGCCGGTGGTCACCTGAGAGGCCCGGTCGGCGCTGCGCCGCACTCTGCTCACCCGGCCGACTCCTCGGTGCCGTCGGGTCCGGCGAGCCCGAGTTCGCGCTCGCCGAGCGGCGTGAAGAAGCGCTCCACGTCGGCGCCGGTGACCTCGGCGAGGGTGGCCGGTGACCAGCGCGGGTTGCGGTCCTTGTCGATGACCTGGGCGCGGATGCCCTCGACCAGGTCGGGCGCGGTCAGGGCCGCGCAGGAGACGCGGTACTCCTGGTCGAGGACCCGCTCCAGCGGGCCGAGCCGACGGGCGCGGCGCAGGGCGGCCAGGGTGACCTTGAGGGCGGTGGGCGACTTGGCCAGGAGGGTCTCGGCGGTCTCCTTGGCGTCCGGGTCGCCTTGGGCGAGCAGCCGCCCGACGATCTCCTCGACCGTGTCGGCGGCGAAGCAGGAGTCGATCCACTCCCGCCGTCCGGCCAACTCCCCCTCCGGGGCGGGCCGCACATGACGGTCCAGGGCTTCTCGTACGGGCAGTTCGGCGAGGTCGTCGACGAAGTACCGCAGCGCGATGGACGGCATGTGGTGGTCGGCGAGCCCGCACAGCAGGGCGTCCCCGGCGCCGATCTGCGCACCCGTCAGGGCGAGGTGGGTGCCGAGTTCGCCCGGGGCCAGGGCGAGCAGGTAGGTGCCACCGACGTCCGGGACGAAGCCGATGCCGGTCTCGGGCATGGCGACCCTCGACCGCTCGGTGACGATCCGGACACTGCCGTGCGCGGAGACACCGACGCCGCCGCCCATGACGATGCCGTCCATGAGGGCGACGTACGGCTTGGGGTAGCGGGCGATACGGGCGTTGAGGTGGTACTCGTCGCGCCAGAACGCGGCGGAGGCCGTGCCGTCCCCGTCGCGCGCGTCGTCGTGGATGGCCCGGATGTCGCCGCCCGCGCACAGGCCGCGTTCCCCCGCGCCCCTGATGACGACGGTCTCGACGGCCGGGTCGTGCTCCCACGCGGTGAGCGCCTCGTCGATGCGGCGCACCATCGCGTGGGTGAGGGCGTTGATCGCCCTGGGCCGGTCCAGGGTGATGTGGGCGGCCCGGCCCTCCGTGGCCAACAGGACGTCGGTCATCCGAGTGCCTCCGTCAGGCCGCGGGCCACGATGACGCGCATCATCTCGTCGGTTCCTTCCAGGATCTGGTGAACGCACAGGTCACGGACGATCCTCTCAATGCCGTACGCGCTGAGACAGCAGTAGCCCCCCCCGTGGAGTCGGAGGGCACGGTCGGCCACCGTCGTCAGGCGACGGCCGGCTGTTCGGCCACCCGGAGATTCAGGGCCCGGTGGTAGCGGCGCAGCAGGAGCAGGGCCGTGGCGGCGAGGCCGGTCAGGAGGCCGAGCCAGACTCCTTCGGTGTCCCATCCGGCGAGCCGGCCGCGCTGGCGACGGGGGTGGTGCCCGGGGGCTGACCGATCCGTCGCCGGCTCCGGTGGCGGGACTGGAGCAGCACCCACTGCCTGCCGATGTCCCCGCGGGGGCGGCGTACTGCACCGTCACCCTGGCCTTTCCGTCCTCACCGCGCAGCTGCGCCCCAGTCCTTCTGCGACATGGCCTGCCGCAGCGACGCGGCGTCGGAACCGCTGACGAACGCAGCGGCTCCCGACCAACGCCCGACGGCGACCGCGCGGACAGACGCGCGAAGGCGCACAGCCGCCGGGCGGCCGTCGGACGGCGACGCCTACGTGGAAGACCAACGGAGCATATGTGGAAGGGGAGTTGAGGAGGCGTCAGCGCTTGAGCACGAAGGTGAAGTCGTCGGAGAGCTTGCCGCTCAGCCGGACCGGCGAGACGAGTTTCCCTTCCGCGATCAGCCTCTCGACCTCCGCCCGCGAAAGACCGCACCCTTCAGCGATCAGCCGCACCGGCCGGACGGGGATCCGCGCCGCGAACCGGACCGAGACGTCGATCACCTCGCGGTCCAGGTGATCCGGTCCGCCGGTGTCGAGGCGCCAGGCGTCGTCCCAGTCGAGGGCGATGCGATTACGGCGCCACAGGGCCGGATCCTGGAGCAACTCGGCTGTCAGAGCAGGGTCGTTGTCATGCAGCCGGTCCAGCAGTTCAGGTCGTACGGAGCGCACGTTCATCCGCTCCAGGACCGTGAGCTTGGCCGTTTCCCCGCAAGCGGTACAGAGCACGAGGAGCCAGGCATCGATGAGCTTGTGGTTCGCGTTGACGCGGAATTTGCCGCTTGCCCGGAAGCGCTCGGACGCGCACGTGTGGCAACGGCGCAGAACGAGCGGCAGGCAGGTGGGCGCGACCACCCAGATTTTGAGCACAGAAGTACACCGGTTTCAGTGAGAAGACCGCAGCAGGAAGCAGCGCGGCGCACAGACGCGACGCGCGACCAATCAGCGCTTGGGGGGTCTCACACGGTGTACAACGGCACGTCCTTGATCAGACGACTTGGACCGGCAGCACGGTAGTGGCGCACGGCTCCGCCGGTCGACTGGTTTTCGAACACCTCAACGCACGGAGACCCGCAGGCTGGAGCGGTGGATCTCCAGGACCCGGCGGTAGGGCAGGACGTGCCAGTCGCCGTCGGGCTGCGGGACGCCGCTGGAGGCGACGACCACCCGGTCCTCGTCGGCGCGGTAGCGCAGCCGGAAGAAGTCGGGGCCGCGGCGCCGACTGACCTCGGACTCCGGGTCCTCTTCGGAATACGCGTACAGGGCCTGCTCGGTGAGCAGCAGGCAGTTGAGGCTGGCGAAGGAGGCGCGGGCCCGGATGTCCGCGGCGGCCTGGGCGAGCGCGTCGGCCGGGTCCTCCTCCCCCAGCAGCGTCAGCACGCGCAGGAAGTACCGCTCGGAGTCGGTGCTGCCGGCCGCCCGGGCGAGCAGGTCGGCGTCGATGAGCCCGTCGAGTGCGTCGTACGGCGTGAAGAAGCCGTTGTGCGCGAAGGCGAGGGAGCCGGCCGTGAAGGGGTGGGTGTTGCCGGGCACGACCGGCAGGTCGGGGCTGGCCAGCCGCAGGTGGAGCAGCGCGGCGTCCGTGAGCGTGCCGGTGAGGACGGTGCCCCAGAGGCGGGTGTCGGCGGCCGGGGCGGTGTCCTTGACGATGCGCAGGCCGGTGCCCTGTCCGGGCCAGGCGGCGATGCCCCAGCCGTCCCGGTGTTCGCGGCTGAGCTCGGTGAAGGGGGCGGCCAGATCGCTCAGGGCGTCGGTCAGGGGCAGCGGGGCGCGGGTGACCACGCCCATCAGGCGGCACATGGGTGTTTTCCTCGCGGGTTTCGGCGACGCTCGGGGAGTTCAGGAACGGCGGGCTTCCAGCCAGGACGCCGTCCGGGACAGGGCCGCGTTGACGGCGATGAAGGCCACGGCCGCGACCAGGTAGGTGGACAGCACGGCGTGGTAGTACTCGCCCAGCACCTTGGCCTGGTGGAGCAGTTCGAGATAGCTGACGACGTAGCCGAGCGTCGAGTCCTTCAGCAGCCGCACCAACTGGCTGACCAGGGCCGGTGCCAGCGCCCGCAGCGCCTGTGGCACGACGACGTACCGCATGGCCTGGCCGTGTGTCATGCCGATGCTGTACGCGGCCTCGGTCTGCCCGCGCGGCAGGTTCAGCACACCGGCCCGGTAGATCTCGGCGACGACGGCGGCGTTGCCCAGCACGATCGGGATCACCAGCTGCCAGAACACCGGGAGGGTGAGGCCGGCGCTGGGCAGCCCGAACAGGAAGACGTAGAGCAGGAGCAGCAGCGGCACGGACCGGAAGAGTTCGACGTACGTCCGGGCCGCCCCGCGGACCAGGCGGTTGCGGGACAGCCGGCCGAGCGCGATCAGCCCGCCCAGCGGGAAGGCGAGCGCGGCTGCGACGGCCGTGGCCAGCAGGGTGTGGCCGAGTCCGTCGAGGAGGAACCGCAGGACCGGCCACTGGCCGAACATCCACCACTGGCTGCGGTCGAGCTGACCGTGCGCCGCGAACTGCCGTACCGCCAGGGCGAACAGGGCTGCGAGCACGACCACGGAGACGGCCGTGGCGATCCGGATACGGCGGCGGGCGCGGGGTCCTGGCGGGTCGAAGAGGAGGTGGAGGTCGTCCTGGCGCCGCTGCCGCTTGGCCGTCGGCGCGGAGGTCGTCGGGTTCGTCACCGTCGTCATCGGCTCACCGCCAGTTTCCGTTCGATGCGCCCGGTGACGAGGCCGGCGGAGAGGGTGATCGCGACGTAGACGACCGTGGTGATCGCGAAGGTGGTCAGCGGCTGGTCGTACCGCAGGGTCACGAACTCGGCCTGGCCGGTGAGTTCCGCGACACCGACCGCCGCGGCCAGCGAGGTGCTGAGCGCGCAGCCGACGAAGAGGGAGCCCAGCGGCTGCACCATGGGCCGGATCGCCTGCGGCAGGATCACGAACCGCAGGCACGCGCCGAAGCCGAGGCCCAGCGCGCGGGCCGCCTCCACCTGCCCGCGCGGCACGGCGCGTACCCCGGAGCGCACGACCTCGCACACGAACGCCGCCCAGTACAGGGCCATCGCCGTGGCCGCGGTGGCGAACAGCGGGTACAGCAGCCCGAGGTCGGGCAGCCCGAACACGAACAGCACGAGCAGCACCAGCAGCGGGACGTTCCGGAACAGCGCGACGTACGCGGCGCCGAACGACCTGAGCGGCGCCACCGGGCAGATCCGCAGCACGGCCACCACCACGCCGGCCACGACCGCGCCCACGAACACGAGCGCGGTCAGGGCGAGTGTCAGCAGCAGCCCGTGGGCCAACTGGCCCGCGATGTCGGGGAGATGGGCGCTCATGGCGTCGGTCAGCTGCCCTCGACCGAGCCGATCACCGGCGGCTTCGGGGCGTCACCGGTCACGGCGGTGCCCAGCGTGGCCTTCCACAACTTCGCCCACAGCCCGCTGTCCTCGATCTTCTTCAGCCACGCGTCGACGAACTTCTTCATCTCCGGCGACTGCTTCGGTACGCCGATGCCGTACGGGTCGGTGGTGAACGGCTTGCCCACCACCTGCACGGACAGGTCGCGGTACTGGACGCCCACGAGCAGCGACTGGTCGTTGACGTAGGCGTCCGCGCGGCCCTGCCGAACGGCCTGGACGCACTGGCTGTTGCCCTCGAAGAGCATCACCTGTGCCTTCGGCGCGAACTTCTTGACGTTGTTGGCGGCCGTGGAGCCGCTCTGTACGCAGACGTTCTTGCCGTTCAGGTCCTTGACGGACGTGATGCCGGAGTCGCCCTTCTTGGTGAGGATCGCGTTGCCGGAGGAGTAGTACGGCCCCGCGAAATCGATCTTCTTGGCCCGCTCCGGGGTGATGGAGTACGTGGCGAAGACGGTGTCGACCGTGCCGTTGCGCAGCAGCTGCTCCCGGGTGGCCACCGTGACCTGCACGAGCTTGGTGTCCGTGCTGCCGGTGATGTACTTCGCCAGCATCGCCGCGAGACCGGCGTCGAAGCCGGTGAGCCTGCCGGTGACCGGGTCCTTCAGGGAGAACAGGGCGGAGGTGTCGGTACCGCCGACGGCGAGCGTGCCGCGCTTCTTGATGGTGGCCATGAGGCTGCCGGCGGGTATCTGGTCGGCGGTGGCGACGGGGGCCGCGTCGAGGATCTGCTGGTAGGCGTCGGACGATCCGGCGGCGGTGGAGGATCCCGCGGAGCCGCCGGGGGCGGGGAGCGCCGCCGAACCCCCGCCGCACGCGCCGAGGGTGAGGGCGAGCGCGGCGGAGGCGCAGACGGCGGTGAGGACGCGGGAATTTCTCATGGCGGGAGCCCTTTCCAGGCGGCCGGGGAATTTGACGATCGGTGGACAGTCGGTCAGTCAGCGGGAAAGGACCTTGGAGAGGAATTCCCGGGCCCTGGCGGTACGCGGCTCGTCGAAGAACCGGTCGGGTGTCGCGGCCTCCGCGACCCTCCCGGAGTCGAGGAAGACCACCCGGTCCGCGACCCGGCGGGCGAAGCCCATCTCGTGGGTGACGACCAGCATGGTCATCCCGTCGGCCGCCAGCGCGGCCATCACGTCGAGCACCTCGCCGACCATCTCCGGGTCCAGCGCGGAGGTCGGCTCGTCGAACAGCAGCAGCTCGGGGTCCATCGCCAACGCCCGGGCGATCGCGACACGTTGCTGCTGCCCACCGGACAACTGGCCCGGATACGCGTCCGCCTTGTCGGCCAGACCGACCCTGGCCAGCAATTCCCCGGCCCGCTCGGCGGCTTCGGCCCGGGTCCTGCCGCCCACCCGCACCGGGGCCAGGGTGATGTTGTCGCGCACACTGAGATGCGAGAACAGGTTGAACGACTGGAAGACCATGCCCACCCGCGCGCGCAGCCGCGCCAGCTCCCGGCCCTCCTCGGGCAGCGGTTCCCCGGCGAGCGTGATCCGCCCGGAGTCGATCGTCTCCAGCCGGTTCACACACCGGCACAGGGTGGACTTCCCGGACCCGGACGCGCCGAGCAGGACCACGGTCTCACCGGTGTGCACATCGAGGTCGACGTCCCGCAGGACGTGATTCTCCCCGAAGTACTTGTTCACTTTTTCCAGGCGTACGAGAACAGGGTCGGCAGGCACGGGACAAGCATCGTGCGGACGATTCCGGGACGTCCAATTCGGGTTTTACGCGGAATCAATAAAAGCTCTTTATGCTTGGCTCGGTGTACGACCCCCGACAGTTGCAGGTCCTTGCCGAGGTCGCCCGAACGGGCACCTACACGGCCGCCGCCGAGGCACTCGGCTACACCCAGCCCGCGATCAGCTACCAGATGCGGATGCTGGAACGCGCCGTCGGCATTCCCCTGGCCACCCGCCGGGGCCGCGGCATCCGCCTCACCCCCGCCGGCCAGGCCCTGGCCCGGCACGCGAACACCGTGCTCGCCGCGCTGCGCTCGGCCGAGGAGGAACTCGCCGCCCTGAACGCCCCCGGCGGCGGCCGGGTCCGGCTCGCGGCCATGCAGAGCAGCTGCGTCGCCCTGGTGCCCCGCGCCCTCGGCGCCCTGCGCCGCACCCATCCGGAGCTGGAGGTCACGGTCACCCAGGCCGAGTGCCAGGTCTCCCACGGTCTGCTGCTGAACGGCGAGATCGAGCTGGCGGTGATGTGCGACGTGGACGCGGTCGACCCGGCCGCCGAGCCGGAGACCGGCCGCGACTCCCTCACCATCGAGATCGATCCGCGACTGAGCCGTATCCCCCTGCTCACCGACCGCCGCTGCGTCCTGCTGCCCGCCGACCACCCGGCCGCCGCCCAGCCCTTCGTCTCACTGGCGGACCTCGCCGGGGAACGCTGGGTGCTGGAGTCCGGCCGGGCCCGCTTCCTGGCGGCCTGTCGCGACGCCGGTTTCACCCCCCGGATCGCCGCGACCGTCGACGACCAGCTCACCCTGCACCACCTGGTGGCCCACCGCATCGGCCTCGCTGTCCTCAACACCCTGGCCGTAACCGCCCACAGCGACCCTCGTGTGGTCGCCCGCCCGCTGACCGGTTTCCCGGTCCGCCGCGTCTTCGCCCTGCTCTGGCCGGACGCCCGGAACATCCCCGCGGCGGCGGCCCTCCTGCGCGCCCTCAGCGACGCGACCCGCCCGACGGCCGACGGCGTGCCGGGCATCCTGCCCTCGGCCGTCACCGGTCCGACGTGACGTGATCGGCCGACGCGGCGAGTGACGTGCGGCGACCTAGACTCCCGCCATGAGCCTGCCCTCCCTCGCCGCCGACCTCGCGCCCACCGGTGTCCTGCGCACCTCCATCAACCTCGGCAATCCCGTCCTCGCCCAGGGCACGCCGGACGCGCCGAGCGGCATCACCGTCGATCTGGCCCAGGAGATCGCGGCCCGGCTCGGCGTGCCCGTGGAGTTCCTCTGCTTCGACGCCGCCCGGAAGTCATTCGAGGCGATGGCCGATGGACGGGCCGATGTGTGCTTCCTCGCGATCGACCCCGCCCGCGAGGCGGAGGTCGCGTTCACAGCCCCGTACGTGCTCATCGAGGGCGTGTACGCGGTGCCCCTCGACTCCGAGCTGACGAAGCCGGGGAACGTCGACGCACCCGGGGTCAGGATCGGCGTGAAGTCCGGGTCCGCGTACGACCTCCACCTCACCCGAACCCTGCGCCACGCCACCCTCGTTCGCGGTGACGAAGGCGTCGACGTCTTTGCCGCGCAAGGCCTGGAGGCGGGCGCGGGCATCCGGCAGCCGATGACCGCCTACGCGCACGCACACCCCGAAGTGCGGCTGATCCAGGAGGGGTTCATGCAGATCCGCCAGGCCGTCGGCACGACCAGGGCCCGGCGTCCGGAAACCGTGCGATTCCTGCGGGAGTTGGTCGAGGAGCTCAAGGCGAACGGCTTCGTCGCCGCGTCGTTGCGCCGCGCTGGGCAGTCCGAGAGCCTGGTCGCTCCGCCTGCCCAGCGGTGACAGGAGCCGCCCTGCAGTGTGCACGCGCAGGACAGCGGGTCAGGACTCCTTCGCGGCCGGTTCAAGGCCGAAGGGGTCGATGACCTCGACGGGTGGCTGTTCCTTGTCCCGGTGGCGACCGGGCTTGCAGCCGGCGAAGGGGCCCGAGGGGGCGCGCAGGCTGTCCATGACCGGGCCGAGGAAGTCACGGTGCCACGAGGCCGGTCCCGTAAGGCCGGCCTCGGCGCTGGTCAGCTCCTGCCAGGCCAGAAACAGCCCATGAAGACTCATCACGGCCTCCTGGTGCAGCCACCAGCGTGAGCACCACAGGGCATTGGAAGTCGTCTCGCGTCCGTAGACGGGCAGCAGTACGTGGTGAGTCCAACCGGTCAGTTCTCGCAGGGCCTCCGTGTACGCCTGCGCGCGAGGCGAGGTACTGCACAGAGTTGTAGGGCACGATCAGGAGCCCGTTGCGCTCGCGGACTCGCCCTGTGTCAATGGCAAGAGGGGGCTCGTACTCGCTCTGACTGTCCGCGAGAAACGCCACCGCGAGCCGCAACGCTTCGTCCTGCTCCATCAGTCGCCTCCGATCCCTCGGCTCGACGAAGGCACCCTAGCCCTCCTGGGATGATCTTCGCGTGGCTGGTCTGATCACGGCGTCCGAGCCGTCCTGGACAGCCCCCTTCACCGGGCCGAGTCGGCAGAAGTTCGCCAGGCTGATCACCGCGTCGCGACGTGAGAGTGCCGGGTGGCAGCCCTGGCGGACGGCTGAGTACGGAACCTCGTCCCGGGGGCATCGGGAAGGTCATCCGGTTCGTTGTCCAGGCGAATCCGCGACCTGGTCAGCGATGGACGACTTCCGGTCAACTTTGATGCGGTAATCGCGCCAACTTGACAGGTCTTCACGTCTGCTTCACAGGTAATCCCGAGCTTGAGCACGGAAGTTGTGCACGTCCAGATCCGTGAGCCTCGACTGGCACGTTTGCCCCAGCCAACCCCGACATCAAGATTTGACTTGTCCTGTCCCGTTCATGTGCGCGTATGGTGATCGTCGCGACGGGCGGCTTCTGACCACTCCGCCATCGCGTGTGTCAACCGGCGGCCGGGGGAACGGTGTCGCCACGGGGAGAGGTTGGTCGTCATGCCGCGAATCCGGCACTTCACGCATGCTGTTTCAGCCTGCTCCGCCCGTTGCTCCGGTCTCCGTACCGAGACGACGGCCTGATCTCCCCTGTCGCTTCCGCCTCTTCGGACGGTCGCCCCCGCCTGCCTTCCTTTGCGATGAAGGGATGCTCTGTTGCGCCCGAGACAAGGGTTCTTCAGCTCCAGAACCAGTACCAGATCAAGAAAATCCGGTTTCCTCACTCCCGTCGTCACGTCCGTCGTGGCCGTCTCCATGCTGAGCGGTCTGGCTGTCCAGCCGGACGTGCTCCAGTTGACCGCGGCGAAGACCGCGGCGGCGAACGACTCGTACGACTGGAACGAGGACACGGCTGCCGAGCAGTTGCGGCAGGACCAGTGCCTGATGGCCGATGTGCTGCGCCTGGGTGGGCCGTCGATGGCCACGACGGCGCAGGACGGTCTCAACCAGACTCCGGCGCAGCTGCGTGAGCTGGCCAACCGGGACCACTGGGAGAACACCCCGCTCTCCGCGGCGTACCAGAAGGACAAGGACGCGGCGAGCAAGGAGCTGAACGCCCTCAACGCGCTGCGGGACGGGTGGGGCAAGCCCCTTACCGGGCTGACCACTCCGGCCGGCTTCACTGAGACCGGCTTCCACTGGCCTCCCGGAACAGCCAATGACGGCAAGGACGACTTCTATGGCCAGACCGGCCTGACGAAGTGGACCGCGGAGCGGTTCTGGAAGGACGAGGGCGACTTCTACCAGGACTCCACCCCGAGGGCTGATGCGGCGACGGTCAAGGCGGTCAAGGACCTCGGTGCCCCGCTGTACGGCAAGGACCCGGATCCGGGTCTTCCCAGTGACGAGTGGAATCGTGCGCTCGCCGAGCGGGACGCCTTCAAGCACCTGTCCGACTGGTCGCTGGAGCCCACCGGCGCGGACAACGCCCGTCTCTTCCTCGCCTCCGGTGGCTTCCCCCGTACGTCCCCGCAGCCGGGCACGGTGGAGTACCGCATCGCGGTCGAGGACCTGAAGAGCCGGTTCTCGGCGTGTGCGTGGCGGGATCCGATCGACCCGAGCAAGGTGCTGGACGGCATCTCCTCCACCGCCGCCACCGAGTGGCAGCAGGAGGTCTCCGCGCAAGCCGCGCAGCGCAACCAGATCCTGGGCGCGAACAAGGACGCCACCACGGCGCTGGCAGCGGGCGCGAAGGCGCTGGGGGACATGCTGGGCCACTCCTGGACGGCCGACCACCTCACGCGCTGGCAGGACTACTGGTCCGCGGGCGGCGTCGGATACGTCGGTGACGCTCCGGCGGTGATCGAGGTGCCGGGCGCGTCGGGCAAGTGCCTCGACATCCCGGGTGGTGCGAAGACCAACGGCTCGCCGGTGCAGATCTACACCTGCAACGGCAAGGCTCAGCAGCAGTGGGAGGTCTACGGCGACGACAAGGGCCTGCACCTGCGGAACGTCAACTCCCTGAAGTGCCTTGATGTGTCGGGGGCCAGTGCGGAGAACGGCACGAAGATCCAGATCTGGACTTGCAACAGTTCTCCGGCGCAGACGTGGGAGTACAACCTGCGCGCCGCCACGGCCCTGAAGAACACCGCCACGGACAAGTGCCTGGACCTGGCCAACTTCACGAACAGCACTGACGGGCGGCTGTGGACGTGCTCCGGCGGCAACTCGCAGAAGTACAGCATCAAGCCGTCCGGGCACACCGGGACGGTTCCGCCGAAGGCACAGTTCGACAAGGCCAAGGCCGGTATCACGGCCGCTCAGGCGGCGGCGAAGAAGCAGCTCGCTGTGCTGAAGGCCCAGCTGGCGGCAGCGCAGAAGGCCGTCACCACTTCCGACACTGCCGAGCAGGCCGCCTACACGATCGCTGACCAGGCGGGTGCTCCGCGGGGTCGTGGTCTGCTGGTGGGTCAGCAGAAGGCGCAGGTCACCAAGGGTGCGGCGGCTGCGCTGACGGCCATGGTGAAGGCCGGTGAGACCGCTGAGGCGGCCACCCGTGCCGCGGCCGCGGACAGTGAGACGATCACGCAGCGTGCGCTGGCCCAGGCCGCGCAGGCGAAGGCGGAGTTCCGTAAGAAGGCCGCGGAGGCGGCCGAGTGGCAGGCCAAGGCCGCAGCGGATGCGGCGAAGGTGCACCGCGACAACGCCAAGAAGGACAAGGAGACCGCTGAGGCCAAGCTCGCCGTCGCATTGAAGGCGGAGGGTGACGCGAAGGCGGCTGCAGCCGACGCGCACGCCAAGCGGCTGGCCGCGGAAGCCGAAGAGAAGACCGCGAAGGCGGAGAAGGAGACCGCCGAGGCCAAGCAGGCCGAGGCAGCCCGCCACAAGGAGAACGCCCAGGCGGAAGCGTCGAACGCGAAGGAGGCCAAGGAGAAGGCCGAAGCCGCCGAAAGCACCGCGGTCGAGAAGAAGAACGCCGCCGTCCAGGCCCGCGACAACGCCAAGGCCAAGCGGGACGATGCCTGGGACGCGGAGCACAAGGCCAACGCCGCCCGAGCCAAGGCCGCGGCCAAGGACGCGTACGCCGAGGCCCACGAGTCCGACAGCAACGCGCAGGAGTCCAGGGCGGCCGCCGACGCGGCGGACGGACACGCCGACGATGCCGAAGCCGCAGCGGGCAGGGCGCGTTCCGAGGCCAACGCCGCCACCCAGGCCGCAGCAGACGCGGACGCTGCCGCCACCCGTGCCGAGGCGGCCGCCAAGCGCGCCCGCGCCCACGCGGACGGTGCTCAGGCGGCGAAGCTGCGGGCGGATGCCGCGGTGAAGACCGCGACCGCCGCTGTGGCCGATGCCATCAAGGCCGCCGCGCACGCCGCCGCCGAGGCGAAGACGGCTGTTGAGCTGGCCGATGAGGCGGAACAGCACGCCAAGACCGCCAAGTCCCAGGCGGACGAGGCGAACAAGGAGGCCGCCAAGGCCCTGGTGGCCTCGGCCAAGGCAGCAGGCTTCGCCCACGTCACCGCCCAGGCCGCCGTGGACGCGGGCAACGCGGCCGCGCAGGTTGTCCAGCCGGCCAACGACGCGATCCAGCTCGGCTCGCCCTACGTCACCACCGACTCGGCCGCCGGCTTGGTCGTCCTGACCGGGCAGGCGTCGAAGTCGATCGCCGAGCAGCAGAAGGCCGTCGCCGACGCCCACGCCAAGAACGCCCAGGAGGAAGCAGCCGCCGCCAAGGCCCTCGCCGTGCAGGCGAAGGGTGACGCCAAGGCCGCCTACCAGCACGCGGCCAACGCGGCAGGGCACGCGGCCGACGCACGCGGCTACGCCAAGGAAGCCCTCGGCTACGCCGCCGACGCCGCCCTGGCCGCGTCCAAGGCCAGCCAGTCACTGGCCCGCTCGATCGAGTACCAGCGCCAGGCCACCGAAGACGCAGCCGCCGCCGACAAGGCAGCCGGCCGCGCCGAGGGCTACGCCAAGGACGCCCGCGACGCCGCCGACCAGGCCGCCCTCGACGCCGCAGCGGCCCGCGCCGCGGCCTCGGAAGCCGAACAGGCCGCCAAGGACGCCCGCGCCGCAGCCGAACGCGCCGACGCCGCCGCGACCGAGGCCGAGGAAGCGGCCAAGGACGCCCAGAAGTACGCGGACTCGGCCCAGCAGGCGGCCGACCAGGCCGGCCGCGAGGACGCGAACAAACAGGTGCAGGCGGGCGCGGGGACCGGGGTCGGCGGGGTCTTCTCCGTCATCGACGACCTCAAGCAGAAGGGAGACCCGCAGCGTCTGCCCGACGACTGCTCGCGCCTTCCGTGCGACCTGGTGTACGAGGTCACGTTCGACGCTGTCGTCAGCTACTACCTCTGCGCCAACCCGGACGTGCCCGCCACCGAGTCCGGCTGCCCCGCCGAGGACACGTTCTTCCTCACCACGAAGACGTTCCCGAACCTGACCAAGACGGTCAAGGTCTCCTCCTGGGAGGCGACCAAGAACCTGTGGAAGGGCCTCTACGAATCGATCATCGGCGACTTCACCGGCTGCTACCACAAGCTGAACGGTGATGGCTCTGGAAGCTACGGCGACTGCGCCTGGGCCGCGTCCAACTTCATCCCGAACAAGACCTTCGACCTGCTCGCCGACGCGATCCGTGCCCTGAACACCGCCCTGCGCCGCGGGGACGGTGTCGCCGACGCGCTGAAGTCGCTGAAGGAACTGGACGTCGACCCGGAGACCCTCGCCGACATCGAGCGGACGGTGGACAGGTACGAGGAGGCGCGGACGGCCTGCAAGATCAACAGCTTCCCCGGCGGAACCGAAGTGGTCCTCGCCGACGGCAGCCGCAAGCCGATCCGGGAGGTGCGGTTCGGCGACCAGCTCCTGGCCACCGACCCCGGCACCGGAACCACACGGGGAGAGGCGGTCACCCGCACGTTCTCCCACACCACCGAGGACCTGCTGGACATCACCCTGGCGGACGGGGGAAGCCTCACCAGTACACCGGGTCACCAGGTCTTCGTCGTCGGCCGCGGCTGGACTCTCGCCTCCGACCTGCGCACCGGCGACCGCCTGCGCACGCCGGACGGCACCCTTCGCACGGTCACCGCACTGCGCGACCGGGACGAACCGAGGCCCCGGACTGTGTACGACCTGACCGTGTCCGGCCTGCACACGTTCTACGCCGTGGCGGACGACACGCCGGTCCTGGTCCACAACTGCAACGACCTCATCGTCGACGAAGGCAAGTACCCCGGCCAGGCTCACATTCTTGAGAAGCATGTGGACCAGACCCAGGCCGAAGCGCTCGCGATGGCCCAGGCCGACGGTGAGAAGGTCAGTGTGTTCATCGACCTGCAGACGGCACAGCAGGTCGTGGACTACGCGATCGTCAACAAGGCAGGAGAGATCGCGACGTGGCTTCGTGGCTCGCAACAGAAGAAGACGTTGACCGGTACGTTCGGCGGGAGAAACTCCCTCGGTTGGGTCGCCCATCCGGACGGAAGAAGGATCACCCAAGCCGGAAACCGGTACACCCTCGTCCTGAAACGGGCCCCAGGTCATAAGAGTGGCTTCTACGTCTTCACCGGGTACCCAGGGTGACATGTGATGGAGCGACACACGGAGTTCATGTTCGGCGTCCCGTGGATCATGGAATTCTTCCACCAGGACTGGAAGCTCGACGCCTCGACGCCGGCAGAAGCGGTGGCCAACGAGTTCGTGGAGGAACTTGAGCCGGCGGCCGTGCTGTCGGTGCGGCGTGACGCTCTGCTGCTCCTCGACAATCTCACCTCCGCCCAGATCAAGGCGTTGTGGAA
Source organism: Streptomyces sp. NPDC051738 (assembly GCF_044453205.1). NCBI lineage: Bacteria > Bacillati > Actinomycetota > Actinomycetes > Kitasatosporales > Streptomycetaceae > Streptomyces > Streptomyces sp. NPDC051738. Next base: position 123,568 of record NZ_JBITCM010000017.1, read on the forward strand.
GGGGGGCGCGGAAGCGACGGAGTCCTTCTTCCAGCGCCATGTCGGGGAAGGCGACGAGTGGATGCGGCAGGTGATCGGGGTGTGCGATGCGTGGCTGTCCCGCCGCGTGGACACCCCGGCTCTCTCCGACGCCGACCGGTACGGGGGTGTGGAGCTGGCCGGTGACGTCCTCGCGGAAGTGCACGAGTTCAGGAGCGTCCTGGACACGGAGGTGACGGATGCACTGGCCGAGTGCGCCCGCAGCTGCACTCCCGATCTCGCCCTCAGGCTGCTCCTGCGAGCTCTGCCCAAGAAGAGTGCGTCGTTGTCCCCGGAGTACCTGCATCTGTCCGAGGAGCAGTACGCGGGGCTGGAGGCACTGGGGAATGCGTTCCACTACGGGGAGTACGTCGTGAGCGACATCAAGTACCTCGTGGACACGTAGGCCGACACCCGGCTCACATCGCTCGGCCCGCGCCTTTCTACCAAGGGCGCGGGCCGCCTTCGTTGTCCACCGCGACGATGCATGGTGGAGTACCTGTGGTTCTGGGACTGCCCAGCGATGGTGTGATCGCGGGTCGGAACGAAGGTGCCGTCCACGATGAGCACGGCATCCTTGGCGAACCTCCTACGTGCCTGGAGCGCAAGCATCGGCCCAAGGTGGTCAACGATGCGGGCCGCGGCCGACTTCGAAACCCCGAACAGCGGCGCGGGTCGTCGCCAGACCAAGTCCCGACTAGCCACCGGTGACGATCGCGGTGCTGCCGGACAGGTCGATCCCGCTCAGGACGTCGTCCGCGGTGCTGAGCTATCGCAGTAGGACATTGCACGCCCCTAAGCCCCGATGTCGCCGCCGACCGCGTTGACGGTGTCATCGAGGATGTCGGTGAAACCATGGTCCAGGCCTGCCCGGTCAAGCCTTTTTCGAGGCCTCGATGACCGCCTGCTCTACCCATTCCGTGTCATCGGACTCGGACGACTGGACATGCGACCGGTTCGCGGTCGAGTCCGTCGCCACCGAGATCCGCCGGCGAGACGTTCGCGTCGGCACCCGCGGCTCGGTCAACAGGGCCAGGTCGGAAAATTGGTTGCAGCTGAAGATCGTGACATTGATGCTTCCATCGTGAAGATGCACGCCAACCAGCTGACAGTGTCACCTGAGACAGTGCGCGTATTGGTGGATCAGCAGTTTCCTGAATGGCGGGGCCTGCCAGTCAGGAGCATCCCTTCGCAGGGTACGGTCAACGCGATCTTCCGCATTGGCGATCGGTTCACAGCTCGATTCCCTCTTGAGTCCGCGGACGTCGAGTCGACGCGGCGCCAACTGGAATCCGAAGCCGCAGCGGCTCGCGAATTGGCGGGGCGCACGCGTTTCCCCACGCCCGAGCCCGTCGCGCTGGGCGAACCCGGGGCAAGCTATCCCCTTCCGTGGTCGGTGCAGACGTGGCTGCCCGGAATCGTGGCCGCCGATGAGGACCCAGGCGAATCGTCGGCGTTCGCCCGCGACATGGCCGATCTCATCGGCGACCTGCGCGCGGTCGACACACGTGGTCGCGCCTTTGCCGGCACGGGCCGGGGAGGCGACCTGCGATCCCACGACGCGTGGATGGAGACCTGCTTCGAACACAGCGAGCAGCTCCTGGATGTTCCCCGGCTTCGCCGTCTCTGGGCAACGCTGCGCGAGCTGCCGCGCGGTGCCGCGGAGGACGTGATGACCCACGGTGACCTGATTCCCGGCAACGTGCTCGTGTCCGCAGGCCGGCTGGCGGGGATTCTTGACGTCGGCGGCTTCGGGCCGGCCGATCCTTCGCTGGATCTCGTGAGCGCGTGGCATCTGCTCGATGCCGGGCCGCGGCGGGTTCTCCGCGATCACCTGGGGTGCGACGACCTTGCATGGGAACGGGGCAAGGCATGGGCCTTCGCTCAAGCCATGGGGTTGGTCTGGTACTACGTCGAAAGCAACCCGCCCATGAGCCGGATGGGCCGACGCACCTTGGAACGCATCATGGCGAGCACCTGAGGACGGCTCGGTGGCCGCAGAGGTGAGGCCAGAAACATCACTACGATCGCCGCCATGGACTGGCTTGATCGTCTCGCGAAGTTGCGGCAGTGGACCCGGAGCGGCACACGCGCTCCGCACAAGCCTCTGCTCATGCTGTATGCGCTCGGCAGGTTCCAGGAAGACTCCGACGACGAGTTGCGGTACAGCGTGGTGGAGGAGGACCTCCAGCGTCTGCTGACCGAGTACGGCCCGCCCAACAACACGACGCCGGCCTACCCGTTCCACCATCTGATCAGCGACGGCGTGTGGGAAGTGCGTACCGACCGCGGGCACGGCAGCCCCGGGAGCGGGGTGCGAGATCTCCGGGAGACCGGTGCCACCGGTCGGTTCGCACCAGAACTCAGAACCGCTCTGCGAAGCGAGCCCGAACTGCTGGGGCGTATAGCAAGGTTGCTGCTCGACCTGCACTTCCCGCCCTCGCTCCACAGTGAGTTGTGCGAAGCCGTCGGCCTTGATCCGGAGCCCACGGAGACCGAGCAGTTCTCAGTCGTGCGGAGGCGGCAACGAGACCTGGCCGGGCGTCATTCCGGGACCGGGAGGGCCGGCAGCAACTGAGGCACCGTGGTTTCCGTGCCGCCACTCGCGTCTCCGCCCGTCGCCGTGCCCTCGTCCGACTGGTCGGTGCCGGCCTCCTGGGTGACGACGACCACGGTGCTTCCCGCCTCCACCTCGCTCCCCGCCGCCGGGGTACTCGACGTCACCACCGCGTCCGACGCCTGGGAGTACCAGGTGACGACGGTGACCTGGAGGCCGAGCGCACCCAGTTCGTCCTGTACCTCGGAAAGGGTCTTGCCGACGATGTCGGTGGGGATCTGGACCGTCTGCACGGCCTTGGCGACCTTGACGTCGATCGCCGTACCCGGCTCGACCTCGTCACCGGAAGCGACGCTCTGCCCCACCACGGTCCCCGACTCGGCGTCACTCTCGACCTCGGTCGTGTCGCCCACCTTCAGGCCCTGAGCGGCCAGCAGCTCCTTGGCCTCGCTCACGGGCGCGCCACTGAGGTCCGGGACCGTGGCCTTCTCCGCCTCCTTGGCCACCGTGAGGGTGATCTCGGTACCCTTTTCGGTCTTCTCCCCGCCGTCAGGATCCTGCTTGAGGACGGTTCCGGGATCCTCGGTGTCGGATACGACGTTCCGCAGCTTGACCTTGAACCCCTTGTCCTCCAGGATCCGGGACGCATCGTCCTCGTCCTTGTCCGTCACGTCCGGCACCTCGACCTTGGGCGCCCCGGTGGAGACGGTGACCGAGACCGCCTCGCCCTTGGCGAGCTCCCCTTCCACAGGGCTCTGCTCGCAGATGTGGCCGCTCGGCTGGTCGGCGCACGGCTCCCGCTTCGCGACGGTGACGGTGAGGTCGACGTTGTCCGCGCTGCGCCGGGCCTCCGCCAGGGTCTGGCCCACGAGGTCGGGTACATCGGCCTTGCCGTCGTCGGCCGTGCCACGCCCGAACATGAACCAGCCCATGACCAGCGCCAGGACCACAACCGTCACGCCCGCCGTGATCAGAACGACGGCTCCTCCGCGCCGGCCGCTGTCCTCTTCCGGGTCGGCGTCGTCGTACGGGAAGTCGCCCTCCGCCGACGGAGGTTCGGCGCCCGACACGAGCAGGCCCGTACCGAGGTACGCCTCGACGTCGGCGAGCATCTGCTCGGCGGACTGATAGCGGTACGCGGGGTCCTTCTCCAGGGCACGCAGGACGATCGCGTCCACCTGTGGGCTGACCTCGGGGTTGTACAGGCTCGGCGGCCGCGGGACGTCTTGGATGTGCTGGTACATCACCGCCATCGGCGTCTCGCCGGTGAACGGCGTGCGGAAGGTCAGCAGTTCGTACAGCAGGCAGCCGATGGAGTACAGGTCGGACCGCGCGTCGGTCTCCCGCCCCATCGCCTGTTCCGGCGAGAGGTACTGGGCGGTCCCGATCACGACCGACGTCTGCGTCATGCCGATGTCCCGAGCGTCCCGGGCGATCCCGAAGTCCATGACCTTGACATCTCCGGCCCAGGTCAGCATGACGTTGGCCGGCTTGATGTCGCGGTGCACAATGCCGTGCTGGTGGGAGTGGGCGAGGGCCCGCAGAACTCCGGCCGTCATCTCCAGGGCCCGTTCGACGGTCATCGGCGGCCCGGAGTACAGGGCGTCGCGCAGGGTGGTCCCGTCGACGTACTCCATCACGAGGTACGGCAACTGGGCCCCGCCGTATGCCACGTCCTCCCCCGTGTCGTACACCGCGGCGATGGCGGGATGGTTGAGCGACGCGGTGGACTGCGCCTCCCTCCGGAACCGTTCCTGAAGTGCCGGTTCGTGGGCGAGGTCGCCGCGCAGGGTCTTCACGGCCACGCTGCGGTCGAGCCGGAGGTCGTGCGCGAGATGCACCTCGGCCATGCCGCCGGAGCCGAGCAGAAGGCGCAGCTCGTACCGGCCGCCGAGGAGGGCCACCGGGTGACCCGAGTGGGGGAGGGTCAGGTCGTCTGGTCCGCCGAGGTTCACTGCGCTTCTCCACAGAGGGTAGGAAGTCTGGGCCGGGCAGGACGCGACAGCCGCGCCGTCCACGAAGCCAGGAGCACAGGAAAGATAATTGCACGCGAGCGAGCAATTATGTTGCGGGCAGGAGACCGGAGACTGAGAGGCTCGTCACGGTCCACGGTCCGGCGCCCGACACCCTGGGCTCCACCCGGACGACACAACGGACAGCAGAGGACTCTGCCCCGGCGTGGTGCGCCGGGGCAGACAAGATCGCTCAGGTGTCAGGTACGACTGCGACGACGACTCAGGCGTCGGCTGCGGACTCCACGGTCACAGCCGACGCGACAGCGCCCTGGTGTTTACCGCCTCCAGCAACGCGACCCGTCATCGCTTCCAGCGGGCAAGGGCCCTCTCGACCCGACTCCGCCTTCGCCCGTTCGACACCGGCCGCGACTGCGGACCGAAGCGTTTCGGAGGCTTCCTCGACGAGGGCTTCCAACAGCGCCGCCCGCCCGGGGAAGTGACCGAACAGGGTACGCCGTACGACACAAATCGCAGGTCAGGAGCCCTTAGCCGCCGGCTCAAGAATGGCGACGCACTCCACATGATGAGTCATCGGAAACAAATCAAACGCCCGCAACATCCGCACCCGATACCCCCCATCCCGGAAGTACCCCACATCCCGAGCCAACGCCGCCGGATCGCAGGCGACATACGCGATCCTCCGCGCCCCGAGCGCCGCCAGCTGCGCCACCGTCCCCCGCCCCGCCCCCGCCCGCGGCGGATCCAGGACGATCAGATCCACCTCGGTGATCCCGGTGCGTGGCAGCACCGCCTCCACCTTGCCCTGCTCGATCCGCACCCGGTCGAAGTCGGCGAGATTGTGCCGGGCGTCCTCGACCGCGCGCTTGCCGGACTCGATGCCGAGGACCGCGCCCTTCTCGCCGAGGCGGTCGGCCAGGGCGCCGGCGAAGAGGCCCACGCCGCAGTACAGGTCGAGCGCCATCTCGCCCTTGCGGGGCAGCAGGCCCTGCATGACCGCCGTCACCAGGGTGTCCGCGGCCTTCGGGTGGACCTGCCAGAAGCCACCGCTGCCGACCCGGTGCGTACGGCCGTCCGCGCGCTCGCGGACGAAGGGGCGGCCGTGGACGCGGTGGGTACCGCCGTCCTTCTCGCCGATGCGCATCACCGACACCGGGCGGTCCAGCTCGACGATCGGCAGGCGAGCGCCCGGCCGGGGAGTCAGGATCACCTGCCGGTCCTGCGACCCCGTCGCGGCGATCGCCTCCACCGACGCCATGCCCGTCCAGTCCCGCTTCTCGATGCCCAGCTCGCTGACACCCTCGGCGGCGATCATGCAGTGGTCGACCGGCTCCACCTCGTGTGAGCGGTGCCGGCGCAGACCCGCACGGCCGTCGGCGTCGACCGCGTACTGCACCCGCGTCCGCCACTGCGGCACCTGCCCGGCCGGCAGCTTGTCGCCCTCGGCCGGCATCACCGTGCCGTCCCAGCCGACGTCCTCCGGCGTCAGCCCCGCGAGCCGCTGGAGCTGCTCGACGATGACCTCGCCCTTCATCCGGCGCTGCGCCCCCGGCTTGGCGTGCTGCCAGTCGCAGCCGCCGCAGCGGCCGGGGCCGGCGAAGGGGCAGGGCGCCTCGATGCGGTCCTTGGAGGCCGTGAGGATCTCGACGGCGTCCGCCCGCAGGAAGCGGTCGCCCTCCTCGCCCTCGGTCACCCGGGCCACGACCCGCTCGCCGGGCAGCGTGTGCCGGACGAACAGCACCTGGCCGGCGTCGGTGCGGGCGATGCAGTGCCCACCGTGGGCAACGGGGCCGATCTCGACCTCGTACTCCTCCCCCACCAGCGACTTCTTCTCTTCTGCCTGCATGGTGGGGTGACTCCAGATCAAGAGGGGGGCACGGCCCTCTCCAGAGGTCTCCTGAGGGCCTGACAACAGCCGACCAGTCTACGTGCTCCCGGCCCCCGTCACTTCCGGGCTTCCGTCTCCTTGGTCCCCTCCTGCGCCGGCCCCCGCCGCACCGCACCCGGCGCGTTCCACTCCTGCCGCTTGCCCGCCCGGGCCTTCGCCACCTCCGAGGACTGGAGCTGGTACGGCACCGAGGTCACCATGATCCCCGGCGTGAACAGCAGCCGGCCCTTCAGGCGCAGCGCGCTCTGGTTGTGCAGCAGGTGCTCGTACCAGTGGCCGACCACGTACTCGGGGATGATCACCGACACGGCGTCGCGCGGGGACTCCTTGCGCAGCCCCTTCACGTACTCGATGATCGGCCGCGTGATCTCGCGGTACGGCGAGTCGAGCACCTTCAGCGGTACGTCGATGCCGCGCCGCTCCCACTCCTCGCGCAGCGCCTTGGTCTCGGCCGGATCCACGTTGACGCTGAGCGCCTCCAGGGTGTCCGAGCGCATCAGCTTGGCGTAGGCAAGGGCCCGCAGGGCGGGGCGGTGGATCTTGGAGATCAGCACGACGGAGTGCACGCGGGACGGCCGTACGCTGTCGTCGCTCGGGCCCTCGGGGGCGGCGAGTTCCTCGGAGACGTGGTCGTAGTGGCGGCGGATGGCCGTCATCGTCACGTAGAAGATCACCATGCCGAGCAGGGCGACCCACGCGCCGTGCGTGAACTTGGTGACGAGGACGACGACCAGGACGAGTCCGGTGAAGAAGGCGCCGAAGGTGTTGATCGCGCGGGAGCGGATCATGTGGCGACGCTTGGCCGGGTCCGTCTCCGTCGCCAGGAGGCGGTTCCAGTGGCGGACCATGCCGATCTGGCTGAGCGTGAAGGACACGAACACGCCGACGATGTACAGCTGGATCAGGCGGGTGGAGTCGGCGCCGTAGATCCATACCAGCAGGATGGCCGCGCCGGCCAGGAGCACGATGCCGTTGGAGAAGGCGAGGCGGTCGCCTCGGGTGTGCAGCTGGCGCGGGAGGTAGCGGTCCTGGGCGAGGATCGAGCCGAGCACCGGGAAGCCGTTGTAGGCGGTGTTGGCCGCCAGGAACAGCACCAGCGCGGTGGCCGCGGCGAGTACCAGGAAGAAGAAGCTGCCCTTGCCGAAGACGGCCTCGGCGACCTGGGTGATCACCGGGTTCTGGACGTAGTCCGCGCCGACCGCGACACCGTCCTTCAGCAGGTCGACGGCCGGGTTCTCGGCCATGCGGACCTTGCTCACCATGGCGAGCCCGATGATGCCGCAGAACATGGTGACGGCCAGCAGGCCCATCATCGCGAGCGTCGTCGCGGCGTTCTTCGACTTGGGCTTGCGGAAGGCCGGGACACCGTTGGAGATCGCCTCGACACCGGTCAGCGCGGCACAGCCGGAGGAGAAGGCGCGCAGGAGAAGGAAGACCAGCGCGAAGCCCGCGAGGCCCTCGTGCTCCGGCTTTATCTCGTACGACGCCGTGGGCGCCCGCATGGTCTCGTCCAGGACCAGCCCGCGGAACGCACCCCACGCGATCATGATGAAGACGCCCGCGACGAAGACGTACGTCGGGATCGCGAAGAGGTTGCCGGACTCCTTCACGCCGCGCAGGTTCATCAGCGTCAGCAGCACGATCACGCCGACCGCGCACTCGACCTTGTGCTCGACGACGAACGGGATCGCGGAGCCGAGGTTCTCGATGCCGGAGGAGATGGAGACGGCGACGGTCAGGACGTAGTCGACGAGCAGGGCGCTCGCGACCGTGAGGCCCGCCTTGGGGCCGAGGTTGGTGGTGGCCACCTCGTAGTCGCCGCCACCGCTCGGGTAGGCGTGCACGTTCTGTCGGTAGGAGGCGACCACCGTGAACATCAGCACGACGACCGCGACCGCGATCCAGGGGCTGAAGTGGTAGGCCGACACGCCCGCGATGGAGAGGACCAGCAGCACCTCTCCGGGCGCGTACGCCACGGAGGACAGCGGGTCGGAGGCGAAGACGGGCAGTGCGATGCGCTTCGGCAGGAGCGTTTCCGCGAGCCGGTCACTGCGCAGCGCGCGCCCGATCAGAATCCGTTTGGGCACGTCGGTCAGTTTGGACACAACAGTGAATCGTAGGCCCCCCGCCTGGAGCAGAGCACATCCGGGTGAAATCGCGCGAGGCGCGGGGGTGAATTCCGTGCCGCGCTCGCGCCGGGCGCCGGTCCGGGCGGCGCGCGCATGCCTCCATGACCTGCGTCGGTACGCTCATCACATCCGGGAGGCCTCATGTCGCAGACGACCGCTCAGCTCGTCGGAGCCCTCGTCTCCCTCGTCGGACTCGGCGTCCTGGCACTGGCCAGCCTGCGCAGCTTCAACCGCCGTTGAGGGCTCGTACGGGACACGGCGAGCCGGAAGTTACGGTGGAGCGAGGCGCACGCGAGCCCACGATCCGAACCGCGAGGGATCATCCACGGCATTCCCCGGCATGATGTTGCCCAGCGGTCCGCCACCGGCCCGCGCCTGTTGCCCGGCGAACCGAGAGAAGGATATGAGCACCACGTTCACGCAAGTCAGACGCCTCACGAGGAGTGCGGGGTAAGCGCCGTGCACATCGTCATCATGGGTTGCGGAAGGGTGGGCTCCGCTCTGGCGCAGACCCTGGAGCAACAAGGGCATACGGTCGCCGTGATCGACCAGGACCCCACCGCGTTCCGTCGGCTGGGCCCCGGGTTCGGAGGTCGCCGGGTGACCGGCGTCGGCTTCGACCAGGACACCCTGCGCGAGGCGGGCATCGAGGAGGCGGGCGCCTTCGCCGCCGTCTCCAGCGGTGACAACTCGAACATCATCTCCGCGCGCGTTGCCCGCGAGATGTTCGGCGTGGAGAACGTCGCGGCCCGCATCTACGACCCCCGCCGCGCCGAGGTCTACCAGCGCCTGGGCATCCCCACCGTGGCCACGGTCCGCTGGACGGCCGACCAGATGCTGCGCCGTCTGCTGCCCTCGGGCGCCGAGCCGCTGTGGCGGGACCCCACCGGTGGCGTCCAGCTCGCCGAGGTGCACGCGTCCACCGAGTGGGTGGGCCACAAGATCAGCAGGCTTCAGGAGGAGACGGGCGTCCGCGTGGCGTTCCTCACCCGGCTCGGGGAGGCGATCCTGCCCACCTCGCAGACGGTGCTGCAGGAGGGCGACCTGGTGCACGTCATGATGCGCACCGACGAGGTCGACAAGGTCGAGGCGTCCTTCGCCAAGGGTCCCGAAGAGGAGGGCGGTCACTGATGAGGGTCGCCATTGCCGGTGCCGGTGCGGTGGGTCGCTCCATCGCGGGCGAACTGCTGGAGAACGGCCACGAGGTCCTGCTCGTCGACAAGGCGCCGACCGCCATCTCGGTCGAGCGCGTCCCGCAGGCGGAGTGGCTGCTGGCCGACGCCTGCGAGATCACGTCGCTCGACGAGGCGGCCCTGCAGCGCTGCAACGTGGTGATCGCCGCGACGGGCGACGACAAGGTCAACCTGGTCGTGTCCCTGCTGGCGAAGACGGAGTACGGCGTCCCGCGCGTCGTGGCCCGCGTGAACAACCCCAAGAACGAGTGGCTGTTCAACGAGTCCTGGGGCGTGGACGTGGCGGTCTCCACCCCGCGTCTGATGTCGGCCCTGGTCGAGGAGGCGGTGAGCGTCGGCGACCTGGTCCGCCTGCTGCGCTTCAGCCACGGCGACGCCAACCTCGTCGAGCTGACCCTGCCGGAGGAGTCGGCCCTGGCCGGAACCACGGTCGGTGACGTGGAGTGGCCGGAGGACACGTCCCTGGTGACGATCATCCGCGGCACCCGTGTCCTCACCCCGTCCCGCGAGGACTCCCTGGAAGCGGGCGACGAGCTGCTGTTCGTGGCGGCCCAGGCCCGCGAGGAGCAGCTGGAGGACCTGCTGTCGGTGCGGCGCGAGGACACTGCGGGCTGAGCCCTTCGGGGATACGACGGCAAAGGGCGCCCCGAGTACTCGGGGCGCCCTTGCTTTCAGCCCGTCCGGCGTTTGAGGACGAGGCCCGTTCAGGGCCGAAGCGGGGGTCTGGGGGCCGCAGGCCCCCAGCGAGGCCCGCCCGGACGACGCCGGGTGCCTACTCGGCCGAGCCGGCGGCAGCCTTCCGCTCTTCCTCGGCCTTCTCGGCCGCCTCCATCTCCGCGAACACGTCGATCGGCGCGGGCGCCTTCGCCAGGAACACCCACGTCAGCCACACGGCCAGCAGGAACGGCGGGATCTTCAGGGCGACCAGGACCCAGCCGAACTGGGTGGTGTCGGCCCACCAGTACAGCGGGAAGAGGATCGCGCACTTGGCGAGCAGGATCAGGCCCCACGCGTAACTGGCCTTCGCATACGCCTTCTTGCGACCGGGGTTGCGCTTGCGCCAGGAGAGGTTCTCCTTGAACACCGGCCCGAGGATCAGGCCGATCAGCGGCACCCCGCACAGCGTCGTGATGATGTACGCGAGCCCCAGCCCCAGCGTGTAGAGCATGCCGGGCAGATAGAAGTCCTTCGCGTTGCCGGTCATCATCGCGAACACGACACCGAAGGCGACGCCGAAGACACCACTGAACGCGTGCTTGACGGTGTCCCGCATCACCAGGCGTACCACCACGAGCAACAGGGACACCCCGAGCGCGGCGATGGCCGACAGGTGCAGATCCTTGTTGATCGTGTAGATGGTGACGAAGAGCAGACCGGGCAGCACCGTCTCGATCATGCCGCGCAGGCCGCCGAAGGCCTCGAACAGCGCGGCCTCGGTCACCGCCCGGGCGTCATGCTCGGCGCCTGTGGCGGTGTCGGTGGTGTCTTCAGTCGGCTTGTCGAGCGACGTCACCGGCTACTCCCGTCCGAGGGGTCTCAGTTCGTATTTCGGGTTGAAGAGCACCCGGCGGCCCCGGCTCATGGAGATCCGGCCCGATGCGATCAGTCGGCGTCCCGGCTCTATGCCGACGATGGAGCGCCTGCCGAGCCACACCACGTCGAGGGCGGCGGAGCCGTCGAACAGCTCGGCCTCCAGGGCCGGGACTCCCGCACGCGGCCGCAGGGTGACCGTGCGCAAGGTACCAGTAACCGTCACTATCTGTCGGTCACGACAGTCACCGATCTTGATACAGCCGGCCGTCTCGGCGTCCTCACGCAGCTCCTCGGACTCCAGGTCCTCCTGCGACGAGGAGAGCCGGTCGAGCATGCGCCGGAAACGGCCCACCGACTTTTCGGAACGAGGAACAGCACTCATGACTTGAAGCCTACCGGGCATCACTTCTCGAACCGATAGCCCATCCCCGGCTCCGTAATGCTGTACCTCCCGGGGGATAACCCCCGGACCCCCAGCCGCCTCGCAGCTCACCTCTCGAATCGGTATCCCATCCCCGGCTCCGTAATGAAGTGCTTCGGGTGCGAGGGGTCCGCCTCCAGCTTTCTGCGCAGCTGGGCCATGTAGACCCGCAGGTAGTTGGTCTCGGTCCCGTACGACGGCCCCCACACCTCCTGGAGCAGCTGCTTCTGGCTGACGAGGCGCCCGGTGTTGCGCACCAGGACCTCCAGGAGGTGCCACTCCGTCGGGGTCAGCCGGACGTCCTTGCCGCCCCGGTTGACCTTCTTCGCGGCCAGGTCGACGGTGAACTCGTCAGTCTCCACCATCACGTCCTCCTCGCCGCCCCCGGTGGGTTCGGCCCGGCGGACGGCGGCCCGCAGCCGGGCCAGCAGTTCGTCCATGCCGAACGGCTTGGTGACGTAGTCGTCGGCGCCCGCGTCCAGCGCCTCGACCTTCTCGTCGGAGGAGTGCCGGGCGGACAGCACCAGGATCGGCACCCGGGTCCAGCCGCGCAGCCCCCGGATCACCTCGACGCCGTCCATGTCGGGCAGACCGAGGTCGAGGACGACCACATCGGGGTGGCGGGCGGCGGCGAGTTCGAGGGCGGTGGCCCCGTCGTGGGCCGCGTCGACCTCGTACTTGCGGGCCTTGAGGTTGATCACGAGGGCGCGCACGATCTGCGGCTCGTCGTCGATCACCAGCACCCGGGTCATGTGGTCTGCCTTTCGGGTCGTACGGAATGCGAGAACTCGTCGGAGTGAAGAGGCCGGTCGAAGTGGCCGGGTTCCCCGCCGGGCGATGCCGCCGCCCGGAGGGTGAGCACCATGGTGAGGCCGCCTCCAGGTGTGTCCTCGGCGTTCAGGGTGCCGCCGACGGTCTCGGCGAAGCCGCGCGCCACCGCGAGACCGAGACCCACTCCGGCGCCGCGAGGGGCATCACCGTAGCGCTGGAAGGGCGCGAAGATGCGCTCCTTCGCGTCATCGGGTACGCCCGGCCCGCGGTCGACCACCCGGACCTCGACCCGATCGGCGATGGCGCTCGCGGAGACGAGGACGGTGCTGTCGTCCGGGCTGTACTTGACGGCGTTCTCGACCAGGTTGGCCACCGACCGCTCCAGCAGCCCCGGGTCCACGGCGACCATGGGCAGCGTCTCCGGGATGTCCAGCTCAACGCTGTCCTCGGGCACCCCGCCGAGCGCCATCGGCACGACCTCGTCGAGGTCGATGTCGCGGATGAGGGGCGTGACCGTGCCGGTCTGCAGCCGGGACATGTCGAGGAGGTTCCCCACGAGGTGGTCGAGCCGGTCGGCGCCCTCCTCGATGCCCTCCAGCAGCTCCGCCTCGTCCTCCTCGGACCACGCCACGTCGTCGGACCGCAGGGAGGAGACCGACGCCTTGATGCTCGCGAGAGGCGTACGGAGGTCGTGGGAGACGGCGGCCAGCAGGGCCGTGCGGATGCGGTTGCCCTCGGCCAGCTCCTTGGCCTGGTCGGCCTCGCGTTGCAGCCGCTGGCGGTCCAGGACGACGGCGGACTGCGCGGCGAAGGCGGCGAGCACCCGGCGGTCCTCGGCGGGCAGCACCCGGCCGGTCAGCGCGAGGGCCATGTGGTCGCCCACCGGTACGTCGACGTCCGCCTCCTCCGGACGCGCCAGCTCGCGTCCCAGCCCGACCCGGCCCGCGCAGGTCCACGGGTCCACGTCGCTCGCCCGCTCCAGCAGGGCCGCCGACTCCATGCCGAAGGTCTCCCGGACGCGCTCCAGCAGCTCCTCCAGGCCGGTCTCGCCGCGCAGCACGTTGCCCGCGAGGAAGGCGAGGATCTCCGACTCGGCGCGCAGCCGGGCCGCCTGGTGGGTGCGGCGGGCGGCGACGTCGACCACGGAGGCGACCGCCACCGCCACGCACACGAAGATCACGAGTGCGAGGAGGTTCTTCGGATCGGCGATCGTGAGGTGGTGCATGGGGGCGGTGAAGTACCAGTTGAGCAGCAGCGACCCGACCGCCGCCGAGGCCAGGGCGGGAAGGAGCCCGCCGAGCAGGGCCGCCGCCACCGTCAGGGTCAGGAACAGCAGCATGTCGTTCGCGAGCCCGAGATCGGCGTCGACGTGGGTCAGCAGCAGGGTGAGCAGCATGGGACCGCCGACGCCGACGAGCCAGCCCCACAGGATCCGCGGCCGTCCGAGGCGGGCTCCCCTGGCCACGGGCAGTCCGCGCCCCTTGGCGATCTCCCCGTGCGTGACGATGTGCACGTCGAGGTCGGGGCCCGACTCCCGGGCCACCGTGACGCCCACGCCCGGTCCGAGGACGTACTGCCAGCTCTTGCGGCGTGAGGAGCCGAGCACTATCTGGGTGGCGTTGGCCCCGCGTGCGAAGTCCAGCAGCGCCGCCGGGATGTCGTCGCCGACGACGTGGTGGAAGGTTCCGCCCAGGTCCTCGACGAGGGTGCGCTGGACGGCCAGTTCCTTGGGCGAGGCGGAGGTGAGGCCGTCGCTGCGGGAGATGTAGACGGCGAGCACCTCACCGCCGGCGCCCTTCTCCGCCAGCCGGGCGGCCCGGCGGATCAGCGTCCGCCCCTCCGGGCCGCCGGTCAGACCGACCACGATCCGCTCGCGCGAACCCCAGATCTTCGACACCCGGTGATCGCTGCGGTACTGCTTCAGGTACTCGTCGACCCGGTCGGCCACCCACAGCAGGGCCAGCTCGCGCAGGGCGGTGAGGTTGCCCGGACGGAAGTAGTTCGACAGGGCCGCGTCGACCTTGTCCGACTTGTAGATGTTGCCGTGCGCCATGCGGCGCCTCAGCGCCTGGGGCGACATGTCGACCAGTTCGATCTGGTCGGCCCGGCGCACCACCTCGTCGGGCACGGTCTCCTGCTGCCGTACGCCGGTGATCGACTCGACGACGTCGCCAAGCGACTCCAGGTGCTGGATGTTGACGGTCGATATCACGTCGATCCCGGCGGCGAGGAGTTCCTCCACGTCCTGCCAGCGCTTGGCGTTGCGCGAGCCGGGGATGTTGGTGTGGGCGAGCTCGTCGACGAGCGCCACCTGCGGGCGCCGGGCCAGGACGGCATCGACGTCCATCTCGGTGAAGGCGCTCCCCCGGTACTCCAGTTTCCGGCGCCGTATCTGCTCCAGCCCGTGGAGGATCACTTCGGTGCGTGGCCGGTCGTGATGCTCCACGAAGGCGACCACGCAGTCGGTGCCGCGCTCGGCACGGCGGTGCGCCTCGGACAGCATCGCGTACGTCTTGCCGACGCCCGGTGCCGCACCGAGGTAGATCCGAAGCTTGCCGCGTCCCATGGTCCCCATTGTGTTCCGGCCACTGCTGCCTACGCAGCGTCGACCTTACGACCAAGAATCGCGACAAATGGGACCGGGTACGGCGGCGGGACCGTCTTTGACAGAACTCTGACGCTCCCGCCGCCGCCCCCCGCGCCTCAGCTGGGGTTGTCTCCGTGGGTGAGGGTCTCCCAGGCCACGAAGAGGTTGTTGGTGCCGGACGGGCGGTTGCGCTCGGTGAGCGCCTCGGTGTTGGTCATGGCATGGCCGAGACGGTTCGCCAGGGCGTTGTGCCCGACCTCGGTGACCGGGCCGAGCCCGAGCTTCAGCGAGCCCCGGCACAGCCAGCTGGGCACGGCCCCGCCCAGCTCGTACTTGGCCTGGAACCCGAGCGCGTGCCGCAGCCGCTCGCCGACGTCGGTGCCGTACAGGTCCTGCCCCTGGATCCGGCTGGTCTCGGCCACGTGCGAGATCGCGGAGATGCCGTATCCGGTGTGCGTGAGGTCGCGGCAGGTCTCCTGGGTGAGGCCGGTGACGAAGGTGGACTGCCCCTGCCAGTAGTTGACGATCTTCTCGCGGGTGTCGAGGTTCTGGCTCGGCACGGTCTTCGGCAGATCGCCGTCGGAGGACAGGTAGACAAAGGCGGCGGTACGGGTGCGGAACTTCGCCATGGCCTTGTCGTACGACGCCTTGTCCTCCAGGAAGACCGAGATGCCGACGGCGGCCTCCATCATCGACAGCTCCCAGTTGCCGTTGGAGTTCGAGCCGTTGATGATCTCGGGCAGATAGACGGTGCGGAGCATGGTGGCGAACCGGCCGGAGTTCGCCCAGCTCCCGGTGTACGTGTACTTGATGATCTCGGCCGCCTTGGGCCAGGA
This sequence comes from Streptomyces sp. NPDC051738, assembly GCF_044453205.1. NCBI lineage: Bacteria > Bacillati > Actinomycetota > Actinomycetes > Kitasatosporales > Streptomycetaceae > Streptomyces > Streptomyces sp. NPDC051738. The sequence goes on from NZ_JBITCM010000017.1 coordinate 139,474, forward strand.
GGAGCCGGCCCAGCCCGTCTGCAGGGGCGCGTTGCTGTTGGTGTGGTCCCTGATCACCGCGGACCAGGCGTCCATCAGCTCGATGGCCTTCTTCGCGTGCCGCTCGTCGCGAGTGAGGTACCAGGCGAGGGCGTGGGTGTAGGCGGCTATCGCGTCCTCGCGCTCGTCGGTGCAGCCGTAGTTGGGGTTCGAGTACGAGCCGCACTCGACGACCGCGCGCGGTTTGGGGACACGGTTCAGATCGGCGTACTTGCTCGCCATCATCCGGTCGAAGGCGCCCTTCCAGGGCTGGGCGCCGGCGTCGACCTTGGCGCGGGTGAAGTCCAACTGCCCCTTGGAGACGGTGACGCCGGGGTGGGCGAAGGTGGCGGGTGCGGCGTCGGCGGGCCAGGCGAGGACACCGGCGACGAGGGCGGCCGAGGCCGCGAACAGTGCGGTTCTGCGCATGCGTGGGGGGCCTTCCGTTCTCGTATGTGAACGTGAAGCGCCTTTATGAACAGACGCGTTGGCCGGAGACGGTAGGTACAGACCAATGCGTCGTCAAGGGTTCACGCACGAGAAAAGGCATGAGCCGAGAAGGGGCATGAGAAAGGGCCGCACCCCTGAGGGGTACGGCCCTTGGTTGTCTCTACGAAGCTCAGCGCACCTCGGTGATCTCCGGCCCGCGCTGGAGCTGGCCCATGCCGCCGGAGAAGCGCGAACCGGCCTCCTCCTGCTGGACGCCCTCGGGCACCATCTGGGCGTCGTTCGGCAGCTGCAGGACGATCGGGTCACGGGGGGCCATCGGACCCTCGCCACGGAGCACGACCGTGTCCCGGAAGATCTGCTCCAGCAGACCGGCCGCCTGCGGCTGCACCGCGCCCTGGCCCGAGATCACACCGCGCAGGAACCAGCGGGGACCGTCCACACCGACGAACCGCACGACCTGGAAACCACCCGTGCCGTCCGGCAGCTGTACCGGCACCTGGGCCCGCAGCTCCCAGCCCAGCGGCCCCTCGACCTCGTCGATGATGCCACCCTGCTGGGTGATGCCGGAGCCGATCTCCTCGCGCACCTCGCCCCAGATGCCCTCGCGCTTGGGGGCGGCGAAGGCCTGCAGCTGGATAGCGCTGTCGCGCAGCACCACGGTCGCCGCGACGATCGCGTCACCGGCGACCTCGACGCGCAGTTCCATGCCGTCGACTCCCGGCACGAGCAGGCCGCCCAGGTCCACCCGTCCCTCGCCGGGATCGCGGACCTCGGAACTGTCCCAGGGCCCGTCGGGCCGCGGTTCCGGCTCGAGCCGTACGCGCGCGCGCTTGCCGTCGTCGTCCGCCTCGGTGTCGATGTCGACGACCTGCTCGGGCTCGCCGGCCGCGTCCTCGGCGGCACCCTTCTTCTTGCGACGTCCGAACACGTCACTGTCCTTCCCGGTCGGATACGACCGAAGCGTATCGATTCCCACCCGCCCGGCCGCCGTCGGCGGCCTGACCGCTTGTGCTGCTTGCGCCGCCCACCGCGGCGTGGCCACCGGAGGACCCGAAGCCCCCTTCGGCCCGTACCGAATCGGGAAGCTCCGCGACCTCCTGGAAGCGAACCCTCTCGACCTGCTGGACGACCAGTTGGGCAATCCGGTCGAAGCGCTCGAACCGCACGCTCTCGTGCGGGTCGAGATTCACCACGATCACCTTGATCTCCCCACGGTACCCGGCATCAACCGTCCCCGGGGCATTCACGAGGGCGACACCGAGGCGGGCGGCGAGACCGGAGCGCGGGTGCACGAAGGCCGCGTACCCCTCCGGCAGCGCCACAGACACCCCGGTGGGCAGTACGGCCCGCTCCCCCGGCTTGAGTTCGCGGCTCTCGGTGGTGCGCAGATCGGCTCCCGCGTCACCGGGGTGCGCGTACGTCGGCAGCGGTACGTCGGGGTCGACGCGACGGATCAGCACGTCGAGTTCTCGACGGGGCTCACGGCTCACGGGTTCACCTCGAAGGCACGGGCACGCCGGACCTGGTCCGGGTCGTCCATGGCGGCCCGGATCTCCTCCGGACGGCCGTTGTCGATGAAGTGGTCGACCTTCACCTCGATGAAGAGGGCGTCGGCACGGACGGCGACGGGCCCATCGGGGCCGCCGATCCGCCCGGTGGCGGAGGAGTAGATCTTGCGGCCGGCCACCGCCGTCACCTCGGCCTCCAGATACAGCACCGTGTCCACCGGAACCGGCCGTACGAAGTCGGTCTCCAGCCGCCCGGTCACGGCGATCGTGCGCAGCAGCCAGTTGAGCGAGCCGAGGGTCTCGTCGAGGGCGGTCGCGAGCACACCGCCGTGCGCGAGCCCGGGTGCACCCTGGTGAGCGGGCTGCACGGTGAACTCGGCGGTGAGGCTGACGCCGTCCCCCGCCCGCGCCTCCAGACGCAGCCCGTGGGGCTGCTCGCCGCCACAGCCGAAACACTCGCCGTAGTGGGCGCCGAGAAGCTCTCCGGGCGCGGGAGCATCCGGGTGCCGCACGGGTTTCACCGCGTCGGCCGGGGGCTTAAGAGCTGCGGAAGTACCTCTCACAGCCGCAGACCTTACCCGCCCGCCCGTCTCCCACCGCCGCCCTGCCTGACGGCGCTTCGCGCCGGCCCCCCTGACTCCGGACGTAACCGGACACCGTGCCAAGCTTGGCTCCATGCAGCTTTCCGCCGCCCCGTACGACGAACGTCTCACCGCCCCCCGCTCCTGGTGGCTGGTCTCGTTCCTGGCCGGGATCTCCCTGGCTCTGATCGTCCTGCCCTTCGGCACGCTTCCGATGCTCGCCGGCCTGGTCGGCGGCACCGCCGCGGCGGCCGTCATGGCCAGCTCGTACGGCTCGCTCCGCATTCGTGTGGTGGGCGACTCGCTGATCGCGGGCGAGGCGAAGATTCCGGTACGGGCGCTGGGCGAGGCGCATGTCCTGGACCCGGAGGAGGCCCGTGCCTGGCGCACCCACAAGGCGGACACCCGGGCTTTCCTCCTGCTGCGCGCGTACATCCCCACGGCCCTGCGCGTGGAGGTCACGGACCCAGAGGACCCGACCCCGTACCTGTACCTGTCGACCCGTGAGCCGGAGCGGCTGGCGGAGGCGATCAAGGCGGCGAAGGCGTCGCTCTAGCACACTCGAACGGGCCGTCACCGGTCCGGTCAAGACTTGGCCCGCCGCTCGCAAAGACTTCGCCGCGCCACGAAAACCGGGCCGCGACAGCCGCGACAACCCCACGGCCTCTCGGCTGCCGGGGGCTCAGCCGCCCCCGAGTTCCTTGCGTCTGCGCGGCCGCATGATCTCCCCCATCTCCAGTGGTTGCGCGGGGCGCTCCAGCGGGGGCAGTTGCGGCAACTCGTCCCACGGCACCTGGACCTTCCGCAGGTCCGCGCGGATCCGCGCGGCGAGTTTCTTGGTGTCCCGGCGGTTCATGACCGCGCCCACGGCGGCGCCCACCAGGAAGGGCATCAGGTTCGGCAGATTGCGGACCATCCGCTTCATGATCTGCTGGCGCAGCTCCCGCTTCATCTGCCCGCCGAGCGCGGCGTTGACCGTCGCCGGCTTCATCGGGTCGATCCCGCGCTCCTCGGACCACGAGGTCAGATAGGCCATGCTGCGGCCCTTGAGGTTGCCGGGCGGGCGTACGCCGTAGACCTCGTGCAGTTCGGCGATCAGCTTCAGCTCGATCGCCGCCACACCGGTGATCTCGGCGGCCAGCTCCGTCGGCATCGCGGGTGGCACCGGCAGCATCGCCGCCGCGCCGACTCCCGCGCCGACCGTCGAGCTCGCGTTCGCCGCACCCGCCACCAGCTTGTCCGCCAGCTGCTCGGGCCCGAGGCCCGGGAACTGCCGGCGAAGCGCCGCGAGGTCCCGTACGGGGATACGCGGGGCGATCTCGATGATCCGGTCCGCCAGGTACCCGAGACCCGCTCTGGCGCGGCTGCCGCCCTTACGGACGCCTTCCCGGGCCTTCTCCCGGATCACCGCCGCCCTGCGCCTCGTGACGGGCGCGGGAGCCTCGACCGGCGCCGGGAGGTCAGCTCCGGACGTCGGTTCGAGCGAGGCCCCCTTGCCTGATGAGCCCCGCTCGTCGTCACGCGCGCCGTACGAGCCGTCGGACGGCCCTTGGTCCGCTCCCCTCTTCAGGAAGCGGCGCTTCCGAGGTGGGGTCGAGCCAGTCATGCCCGACCCGACCTCAGTCGCAGTCGCGGCAGATCGGCTGACCGTTCTTCTCCCGGGCCAGCTGGCTGCGGTGGTGCACCAGGAAGCAGCTCATGCAGGTGAACTCGTCCTGCTGCTTGGGCAGCACCCGGACGGCCAGCTCCTCATTCGAGAGGTCCGCGCCGGGCAGTTCCAGGCCTTCGGCAGCCTCGAACTCGTCGACGTCCACTGCGGACGTCGACTTGTCGTTCCGCCTGGCCTTCAGCTCTTCAAGGCTGTCCGAGTCGACGTCGTCGTCGGTCTTGCGTGGGGTGTCGTAATCCGTTGCCATGTCGCTCTCCCCCTCTGGGTGTCTGCGGTGTCTCCAGCGCACGTAACGCGTGAGAGGCCGGACTTGTGCCCGACCCGAGGCGGAGATTTTGCCTCACATCAAGGTCTGTTACTCAATCGACACCCAACCGGACTCCTCAAGAGTGATCGGCTTGGATGGCGAACGGGACCGTACACGGTCCTAATGCCGCAGTTCAAAGGCGTCTCACCGTGTACTTCCCGTGATCAAGACCCCCGAAAACCCGGATTTTCCCGGCTTTCCGACTGGGCACATGATCACGGAGAGTAGATGGCCGGAAATTCGCCCTTGTGATCGATCACACACGGGGGTGCTCGATGATTGCCCAGAAAATTCCGCGCAAAGCGAACATCCCCGTGTACCCGGTGTCTGTCGGCGCACATGGTCTCAGATCGGGAGGGTGACCCGCATCACGAGTCCTCCGCCCTCACGCGGCCGCGCCGAGATGTGCCCGCCGTGCGCCCGCGCCACGGACCGCACGATGGACAGTCCCAGACCGACCCCCTTGTCGCTGCCCGTGCGCTCGGTACGCAGGCGCCTGAACGGCTCGAAGAGGTTGTCGATCTCGTACGCCGGCACCACCGGCCCGGTGTTCGAGACGAGCAGGACCGCCTGTCCGTGCTGGACCTCGGTGGTGACCTCGACCCAGCCGCCCTCCGGGATGTTGTACCGGACCGCGTTCTGCACCAGGTTCAGCGCGATCCGCTCCAGCAGCACACCGTTGCCCTGGACGACCGCGGGCTTCTGTTCGCCGCGGATCACCACGCCCTTGGCCGCCGCCTCCGCGTGCACCTGGTCGACGGCCTGCTCGGCCACCTCCGCGAGGTCCACCGGTTTGCGCTCGACGATCTGGTTGTCGCTGCGGGCGAGCAGCAGCAGGCCCTCGACGAGCTGCTCACTGCGCTCGTTGGTGGCCAGCAACGTCTTGCCCAGCTGCTGGAGCTCCACCGGCGCGCCCGGATCGGACAGGTGCACCTCCAGAAGCGTTCGGTTGATCGCGAGCGGTGTGCGCAGTTCGTGCGAGGCGTTGCCGACGAAGCGCTGCTGGGCGGTGAAGGCCCGCTGCAGCCGCTCCAGCATCTCGTCGAACGTGTCGGCCAGCTCCTTCAGCTCGTCGTCCGGACCGTCCAGTTCGATACGGCGGGACAGGTCCGAGCCGGCCACGGCGCGGGCGGTACGGGTGATCCGGCCCAGCGGCGAGAGCACCCGGCCGGCCATGGCGTAGCCGAAGGCGAAGGCGATGATCGCGAGACCGAGGAGGGCGAGCAGGGAGCGGCTGAGGAGGTCGTCCAGGGCGACCCGGCGCTGGTCGTTGATGCAGGAGCTGATCGCCTCGTTGAACTGGGGGATCGTGAGACCCGCCTTGATCGCGCGGCAGTCCTCGCTGGAGACCTGGAGTTCCCTGCCGTCGACGATCTTGAACAGCGGTTCATTGCCCGTGTTGATCGCCTGCGCGGCCAGCAGATAGATGATCGACAGCAGCAGGATCCCGGCGATCAGGAACATGCCGCCGTACAGCAGCGTGAGCCTTATGCGGATGGTGGGGCGCAGCCACGGGAAGGGCGGCTCCGCTCTCCGGGGGTCCCACGTGGGCTTGGGGGGCGCCTGGGGAGGCGCGGGGGTCGCGGCCATGGTCGATCAGATCCGGTAGCCGGAGCCGGGCACGGTGACGATCACCGGGGGTTCGCCGAGCTTGCGGCGCAGCGTCATGACGGTCACCCGGACCACGTTGGTGAACGGGTCGGTGTTCTCGTCCCAGGCCTTCTCCAGGAGCTGCTCGGCCGAGACGACCGCGCCCTCGCTGCGCATCAGCACCTCCAGGACGGCGAACTCCTTGGGCGCGAGCTGCACCTCCTTGCCGTCGCGGAAGACCTCCCGGCGGTTCGGGTCGAGCTTGATGCCGGCGCGCTCCAGGACGGGGGGCAGCGGGATGCTCGTACGGCGGCCGAGGGCACGCACGCGTGCCGTCAGCTCGCTGAAGGCGAAGGGCTTGGGCAGATAGTCGTCGGCGCCGATCTCTAGCCCTTCGACACGGTCGCTGACGTCGCCGGAGGCCGTGAGCATCAGCACGCGTGTGGGCATGCCGAGTTCGACGATCTTGCGGCAGACGTCGTCGCCGTGCACCAGCGGGAGGTCGCGGTCGAGGACGACCACGTCGTAGTCGTTGACGCCGATGCGTTCCAGGGCGGCCGCACCGTCGTACACGACGTCGACGGCCATGGCCTCCCGGCGCAGTCCGGTGGCCACCGCATCGGCGAGCAGTTGCTCGTCCTCGACGACGAGTACGCGCACGTCGCTTGTCCTTCCTGTGTCCACCCGCGTAGCGCTGGTCCGGCGCGCGGGCAGGGTCTTGTCGGTGGTCGGTGTGGTTCTCGGCCTCCATCCTGCCCTTTTCCGCCATAAGTCGGCGGTAAGGCGGGTGGGCGGGCCAGGAAGGGCGGCCGTGGGGCCCGGGAATGCGAGATTTTCTCGTCCGGTTGAGGTTTCCGTGGAAGGGAGCGGGGGGAGGACGGCTTGTACACCCCGCGATCACGCTCTGCATGTACCGCACCACCATGCGGTACAGCGCAATCCGCTTTCCGCAGAGTGGGTGTGGGTGTCCGGCACCGTCGCCGCCCAGCATGGGCAGCGCTGGGCATCTACTGGAGACGTGATCGCCCCTTCCGAACGGCACACCCCCGTGCCACCGACCCACGACCCAGGACGAGGGGGCGCAGCATGGACGCATTCACCGCAGGACTTCTGCAGCGCATAAAGGCGACCGAGTCCGACCTGACGCGGGCTCTTGACGAGGGCGACGACTTCCTCGTCGAGGTGGAGCAGGGCGAGCTCGACGACCTGCGCCGCCTCGCCGCCGAGCACGGTGTGGAAGTCAGCGTCTAGCGTCTGACCGGCGTGTAAGCACTGCAGCGGGGTCCCGGTGAATCCAGCGCCGGGGCCCCGCTCTTGTGCGCTCAGTCGTGCCAGGCTCCGAAGTCCTCCAGGAGCTGCTGGAGGGGCTCGAAGACGCCCGGGGTGGCGGCGACCGCCAGGTCGGTGGACGGGCGCTCTCCGGGGCGTCCACCCGTGAGCGCGCCCGCTTCCCGTGCGATCAGGTCGCCCGCGGCCATGTCCCAGGCGTTGAGTCCCCGCTCGAAGTAGCCGTCCAGGCGGCCTGCCGCGAGGTCGCACAGGTCGATCGCGGCCGAGCCGCCCCGGCGGATGTCGCGCAGGAGCGGGATGAGCCGACGGGCCACGTCGGCCTGGTGGGTGCGGACCTCGGTGACGTAGTTGAAGCCGGTCGAGACCAGGGCCTGGTCCAGCGGCGCCGTGGGCCGGCAGGTGAGTCCGCGTGCGCCGTCCCAGGGTCCCGTGGCCCAGGCACCGCCGCCACGAACCGCGTGATACGTCTCGCCGCGCATCGGCGCCGCCACGACCCCCACCACCGCCTCGCCGTCCAGCTCGGCGGCGATGGAGACGGACCAGGTCGGCAGTCCGTAGAGGTAGTTGACCGTGCCGTCGAGCGGGTCGATCACCCAGCGGACACCACTCGTGCCCTCGGTGGAGGCACCCTCCTCGCCGAGGAAGCCGTCGTCGGGGCGGTGCTCGGAGATCAGGTCGGTGATCAGCTTCTCCGCCGCGATGTCCATCTCCGTGACCACGTCGATCGGGCTCGACTTGGTCGCGGCGACGGCCAGGTCGGCCGGACGGCCGTCGCGCAGCAGCTCACCCGCGCGACGTGCGGCCTGCTGGGCCAGTTCGAGCAGTTCCGTGTGCAGGGCGTCGGTCACAGGGCTCCTCATACGTAGGGGCTGTCGGCGCCCGCTGCGGCGGGCCTGGGCGCGCGGGCCGGGCAGCAGCCCACCGGGCAGAGGTTGTGGCTCGCGCCGAGCCCGCCGAGGACGCACGGCGTGACCTCCTCGGCACGCTCCACCGCGGCGCGCTCCAGGACGAGGTCACGGACCGCCTCGGCGAACCGCGGGTCGTCGCCGACGGTGGCCGAGCGGCGCATCGGCAGCCCGAGCTCCTCGGCCTTGGCCTTGGCCTCGGTGTCGAGGTCGTAGAGGACCTCCATGTGGTCGGAGACGAAGCCGATGGGCGCGATGACGACGGCCGGTGCGCCGGCCTCGTGCCGCTCCTCCAGGTGGTCGCAGATGTCGGGCTCCAGCCACGGGATGTGGGGGGCGCCGGAGCGGGACTGGTAGACGAGCTGCCAGGGGTGGTCGACGCCGGTGCGCTCGCGGACGGCCTCGGCGATCAGCCGGGAGACCTCCAGGTGCTGCTCGACGTACGCGCCGCCCTCGCCGTGGTCCTCGACGGGGCCGGAGGTGTCCGCGGAGGCGTTCGGGATCGAGTGGGTCGAGAAGGCGATGTGCGCGCCGTCCCGAACGCCCTCGGGCAGGTCGGCGAGGGACTCGAGCACGCCGTCGATCATCGGCTCCAGGAAGCCGGGGTGGTTGAAGTAGTGCCGCAGCTTGTCGATCTCGGGGAGTTCCAGGCCTTCGGCTGCCAGGGCCGCGAGCGAGTCGGCGAGGTTCTCGCGGTACTGGCGGCAGCCCGAGTAGGAGGCGTACGCGCTGGTGGCGAGGACCAGGATGCGGCGGCGGCCGTCGGCGACCATCTCGCGCAGGGTGTCCGTCAGGTACGGCGCCCAGTTGCGGTTGCCCCAGTAGATCGGCAGATCCAGGCCGTGCTCGGCGAAGTCCTTGCGGAGGGCGTCGAGCAGGGCGCGGTTCTGGTCGTTGATGGGGCTGACTCCGCCGAACAGGAAGTAGTGCTCGCCGACTTCCTTCAGGCGTTCCTTGGGGATGCCCCGCCCACGGGTGACGTTCTCCAGGAACGGGATCACGTCGTCCGGGCCCTCGGGGCCGCCGAAGGAGAGCAGGAGCAGGGCGTCGTAGGGGGTGGCATGGCGCGCGTCTGGCATGGATCGATCCTGTCATCCGGTACTGACAGCCGGGAAACGGCGGGGTGACCACCCGGGTTCCCGGTTCGTCCGGACAGGTGCGTTAGGGTCACCTAACTCGTAAGCTGTATCGGCCACCCACGCGCCTTACTGAGTCGCTCCTGAACTGCCCTTGCGCTGCCCCGAGTTGCTCCTGACGTGTCCGCCGATGCGCCCCCCGATGCGCCCCGATCTACCCCTTATTCGCCCCGAGCCGCAGCCGTCCCGCTGCTTCCGTCTGACCGGAGACCCCCGTGCCCAGCCCCTACCGCGCCCTGTTCGCCGCCCCCGGCAGCAAGGCCTTCTCCGCCGCGGGTTTCCTCGGCCGGATGCCGCTGTCGATGATGGGCATCGGCGTGGTCACGATGGTCTCCCAGCTCACCGGGCGGTACGGCCTCGCCGGTGCCCTGTCGGCCACCATCGCGCTCGCCGCGGCGGTGGCGGGCCCCCAGGTCTCGCGGCTGGTCGACCAGCACGGGCAACGACGAGTGCTCCGCCCGGCGACGCTGATCTCGCTCCTCGCGGGGGCGCTGCTGCTGTTCGCCGCGCACTACGCGTGGCCGGACTGGGTGCTCTTCGTGGCCTGCGTCGGCATCGGCTGCGTGCCGAGCGTCGGGGCGATGACCCGGGCCCGCTGGGCCGCGCTGTACCGGGGGACGCCCCAGCTGCACACCGCGTACTCACTGGAGTCCGTGGTGGACGAGGTGTGCTTCATCTTCGGGCCGATCATCTCCATCGGCCTCTCCACCGCGTGGTTCCCGGAGGCCGGACCGCTCCTCGCCGGATGCTTCCTGGCGGTCGGCGTCTTCTGGCTGACCGCACAGCGGTCCACCGAGCCCGCGCCTCATCCGCGCGAGCGCCAGGGCGGCAGCTCCGCCCTGCGCGCGCCTGGGCTGCAGGTCCTGGTGGCCACCTTCGTGGCGACCGGAGCGATCTTCGGGTCGGTCGACGTGGTCACCGTCGCCTTCGCGGACGAGCAGGGGCACAAGAGCGCCGCGAGTGTGGTCCTCGCGCTGTACGCGGCGGGCTCCTGCGCGGCGGGACTCGTCTTCGGGCTGCTGCGCTTCAAGGGGGCGCCCGAACCTCGCTGGCTGCTGGGCATATGCGCGATGGCCGTGAGTATGATCCCCCTCCTACTGGTCGGAAACTTGCCGTTTCTGGCCGTGGCGCTGTTCGTCTCGGGCATGGCGGTCGCTCCCACGATGATCACCACCATGTCCCTGATCGAAGAGCACGTACCACGCGCGCAACTGACCGAGGGCATGACCTGGGTGAGCACCGGGCTCGCGGTCGGGGTCGCGCTCGGCTCCTCCGCGGCCGGCCTGGTGATCGACGCGGCCGGCGCGGACGCCGGGTACGGGGTTCCGGCGGTGTCCGGTGCCGTCGCGGTCGCGGTCGGTTTCCTGGGGTACCGCCGGCTCAGCAGGCCGGCGCCGGGTCGGGGAGGCACCGTTGAGCAGCACAGCGAGCGGGAAGAACGGCACGTGGCGTAACTGGGGCGGCAATGTCGCCGCCCGCCCTGCGCGGGAGGTCACTCCGGCCTCGGTCGACGAGTTGTCGGCGGCGATACGCCGGGCCGCCGAGGACGGCCTGAAGGTGAAGGCGGTCGGCAGCGGGCATTCCTTCACGTCCATTGCCGCCACCGACGGCGTGTTGATCCGCCCTCAACTGTTGACCGGCATCCGCAACATTGACCGCGAGGCCATGACCGTCACGGTCGAGGCCGGCACTCCACTCAAGAGACTCAACATGGCCCTGGCGCGCGAGGGCCTGTCGCTCACGAACATGGGCGACATCATGGAGCAGACGGTCTCCGGCGCCACCAGCACCGGCACGCACGGCACCGGCCGCGACTCGGCCTCGATCGCCGCCCAGATCAAGGGACTGGAGCTGGTCACCGCCGACGGCTCGGTGCTCGCCTGCTCCGAGAAGGAGAACCCAGAGGTCTTCGCGGCCGCCCGCATCGGCCTCGGCGCACTCGGCGTCGTCACCGCGATCACCTTCGCCGTGGAGCCCGTCTTCCTGCTCACCGCGCTCGAGGAGCCGATGCCCTTCGACAAGGTCCTGGCCGACTTCGACGAACTCTGGGCCGAGAACGAGCACTTCGAGTTCTACTGGTTCCCGCACACCGGCAACACCAACACCAAGCGCAACAACCGCAGCGCCGGCCCCGAGAAGCCGGTGCCCCAGCTCCAGGGCTGGTTCGAGGACGAGTTCCTCTCCAACGGCGTCTTCCAGGTGGCCCAGTGGGTCGGCCGCGCGGCGCCCGCCGCGATCCCCGCGATCGCCCAGATCTCCAGCAAGGCCCTGTCCTCGCGGTCCTACACCGACATCCCCTACAAGGTCTTCACATCGCCGCGCCGGGTGCGCTTCGTGGAGATGGAGTACGCCGTCCCGCGCGCGGCCGCCGTCGAGACGTTGCGCGAGCTCAAGGCCATGATCGAGCGCTCCGGCCTCAGGGTCAGCTTCCCGGTCGAGGTGCGCACCGCCCCCGCCGACGACATCACGCTGTCCACCGCCTCGGGCCGCGACAGCGCCTACATCGCCGTCCACATGGTCAAGGGCACCCCGTTCCAGCGGTACTTCACCGCCGCCGAGCGGATCTTCACCGCGCACGAGGGGCGGCCGCACTGGGGCAAGGTGCACACGCGGGACGCCGAGTACTTCGCCCAGGTGTACCCGCGCTTCGACGAGTTCACCGCGCTGCGGGACCGGCTGGACCCCGACCGCCGGTTCCAGAACGACTACCTGCGCAGGGTGTTGGGGGCGTAGCGCTCGACCGGCGCGATCCAGCCGTTCGACCAACCGCGCGGCAAGGGGACGTATGCACGAAACCATTAGTTCCGTTTCTGCGGATTGCGTGAAGTGCGCCACGTAAAAGATCGGATAACCGCTCAACGCACGGCCGAGTCACGCTTCTTGCCAGAAGTTGGGCGGCGTGCCAATCCACGCACGTGGCCCAAATGGAGTACTGTTGCGAGCCCTGGGTCCGGTCTCCCGCCAGGGCGTCCGTGGCCTTCAAGGACCGCCGGGAGGGGGCTAGTTGCACAGGGTGACGGAGTTGGTCACTTAGCGTTGCGAATAGGTAACCGTGCCATAACGGCGATCCAGGGCCCGTGCCCGACACGCCGGGCAACTCGGCAAGGTTGTGGCAGGCTGCACCCGGGCAGGCCACACTCGACTAGCGGAAGCAGCGACGCACGTGACGTCGGCAGGCACCACCCGGGAGGTCCCCATGCCCGAACTGCGTGTCGTGGCCGTCTCGAATGACGGCACACGGCTGGTGCTCAAGGCTGCCGACGCGACGGAGTACACCCTTCCGATCGACGAGCGGCTGCGCGCCGCTGTGCGCGGCGATCGGCCCCGCCTCGGCCAGATCGAGATCGAGGTGGAGAGCCATCTCCGCCCGCGTGACATCCAGGCGCGTATACGAGCGGGTGCGACGGCCGAAGAGGTCGCGCAGCTCGCCGGCATCCCCGTCGACCGGGTGCGCCGCTTCGAGGGCCCCGTCCTCGCCGAGCGGGCCTTCATGGCCGAGCGCGCCCGCAAGACGCCCGTCCGCAGACCCGGCGAGAACGCCGGGCCACAGCTCGGAGAGGCCGTCCAGGAGCGTCTGTTGCTGCGCGGCGCCGACAAGGACACCGCGCAGTGGGACTCGTGGCGCCGTGATGACGGCACCTGGGAGGTCCTGCTGGTCTACCTGGTCGCGGGCGAACCGCACTCGGCGAGCTGGACGTACGACCCGCCCCGGCGGCTCGTCCAGGCCGTCGACGACGAGGCGCGCTCGCTGATCGGCGAGTCCGACGACCTCGCCGCGCCGGAACCCAGCTTCCCGTTCGTGCCGCGTATCGCCCGGCTTCCGCGCGAGCGCTCGATGGACCGCGCTCTCGAACGGCCGAGCCTGCCCGCCCAGGCCTCCGAACCGGTCGAGGAGACCACGGAGGAACGGGACTCGCTGACCAGCCTGCTGGAGGCGGTGCCCAGCTTCCGCGGCGACCTGGTGGTGCCGGAGCGCCCGTCGGAGCCGGTCGTGGAGGAGCCCCCCGCCGAACCGGAGGCGGAGGAACCTCCCGCCCCCGCCGCCTCGGCCGGTTCCGCCTACGCGGACGTCCTCATGCCCCGCTCCGTCGGCAGCCACCGCGACCGCCTCATCGGCTCCACGGACCGCCAGGCCGAAGCGGACGGCGTCCGCCCGGGCCGCCGTGCCGCCGTCCCCAGCTGGGACGAGATCGTGTTCGGGACGCGCAGGAAGAAGCAGGAGTAGGCAGCAGAAGCAGTAGGTCGTACGGCCGTGGATTCGGCCGTACGAGGACGAGGGCCGCGTTGTTCGCAACGCGGCCCTCGTGCCGTTCGGGCCTGTGCGGTGCGCCGCCCTACTGCGGATCCGGCCCCACGGCCACCGGCCGGGACGCATCCGACGACCACTGCGACCAGGAACCGACGTACAGCGCCGCCGGAATCCCCGCGACCGCCAGGGCCAGCACCTCGTGCGCCGCGGAGACACCCGAGCCGCAGTACACGCCGACCTCCGCGCCCTCGGAGGCGCCCAGCGCCTTGAAGCGGGACCGGAGTTCCTCGGCGGCCAGGAAGCGGCCGTCGGCGCCGACATTGTCGTTCGTGGGTGCGGACACCGCGCCCGGGATGTGGCCGCCGACCGGGTCGATCGGCTCGACCTCGCCGCGGTACCGCTCCCCCGCACGGGCGTCCAGCAGTACCCCTGAACGGGCGAGCGCCGCGGCGCCGTCGGCGTCGAGCAGCCCCCTCGCTCCCGGCGCGGGCTCGAAGTCGCCCTCCGCCGGAGTCGGTACGGACGTCTCCCGCGGCCCCTCCCAGGCCGCCAGTCCGCCGTCGAGGACCCGCACATCCGGGTGCCCCGTCCAGCTCAGCAGCCACCACGCGCGGGCCGCCGCCCAGCCCTGCCCGCCGTCGTACACGACCACCGGCGTCCCGGACGACACGCCCGCTCGCCGCATCGCCGCGCCGAATTCGGCCAGGTCCGGCAATGGGTGACGGCCGTGGGCACCGGGTGCGGAGGCCAGTTCGCGATCCAGGTCGACGTAGACCGCTCCGGGGATGTGCCCGGCCTCGTATGCGGTGCGGCCGTCGAACGGCGGCTCGCCGGGCGCCTTGGCCAGGCTCAGCTGCCAGCGGACGTCGAGGAGCAGTGGCGGGTTCTCGCCCGCCAGCGCGCTCGCGAGTTCGGATGCGGAGATGATGGCGTTCATGGCGACCATCCTTGCGCACGGGGTGGCCGCATCGGCCCGCTCCGGATACTCTGCCCGCCGGACAGCCTCGATCACGAGGCGTACGGGACCGGGCACATGCTGTACAGGCGATCGACATCCGTCGTCAATCGCACGGAAACGGGCGGTAAATCGCACACCGGGCATCCTCCGGGCACCGGCCGTCATGCGCGGCGCGCCCGCAGCGCGCGTGACCACGGCTGGTGCGAGCATCGGCACGGGGGTCCGGACAGCGGAAGCGACACGGCCACCGCGAGGGACCGAGGAGAGAGTGACGATGACCGAGGCACGGGGGTCGGCCGGCCCGAACGGCGCGACGCACGCCCGGCACGCGCCCGGCACGCCCTGCTGGGTGAGCCTGATGGTGCACGGGCTGGCCGCGACCGAGGACTTCTATGGTGCGCTGTTCGGCTGGGAGTTCCAGCCCGGCCCCCAGCAACTCGGCCCCTATGTGCGGGCCCTGCTGAACGGCCATGAGGTGGCCGGCATCGGCCAGTTGCCGCCCGACCGCCACCTCCCCATCGCCTGGACGCCGTATCTCGCCTCGAACAACGTGGACCTGACCGCCGAGACGGTACGGCTGTGCGGCGGCACGGTCGGGGTGGGTCCCCTGGACGCCGCCGAGGCCGGTCGGATGGCCATCTGCTCCGACCCCGCCGGCGCGGTCTTCGGCCTCTGGCAGGCGGCGGCCCATCAGGGGACGGCGGTCACGGGCGTACCCGGCACCCCGGCCTGGAACGAGCTGCTGACCTTCGAGTCCGTGAACGTCGCCAAGTTCTACGAGAGCGTGTTCGCCTACGAGGAGGAGCCGGTGGTCTCCGCCGGCTTCGACTACGTCACCCTGCACCTCGGCGGCCGGCCGGTCGCCGGGATCCACGGCGTCGGCAACGCCCTGCCCCGCGACCGGGGCCCGCACTGGGTGACGTACTTCGAAGTCGCCGACGCGGACGAGACGCTGGCCCGGATCGTCGACCTCGGCGGCCACGTCCTCAAACCGGCCCATGACAGCGTCCATGGCCGCGTGGCGACGGTGTCGGACCCGGAGGGGGCGCGGTTCTCCCTCATCGAGAATCCGCGGTGACGGGTCAGGGAGATGGGCCGTACGGCGGCTCAGGCCGGCTGCACCGGCAGGACGTCGGGGGACAGCGCCGCGGCCCGGGCGCCGGCCGCCGTCATTCGGCGGAGATGGTGGCGGCGGCACAGGACCTCGTAGCCGACGGCGTCCGCCTGGTTGACGTCGCCGACGACCACCTGGGCGCCCTCGACGACCATCTCGCCGCCTATCGTGCGGGCGTTGTGGGTCGCGCGGGCGCCGCACCAGCACAGGGCCTCGACCTGGAGCACCTCGACTCGGTCGGCGAGTTCCACCAGGCGCTGGGAGCCGGGGAACAGCTTGGTGCGGAAGTCGGTCGTGATGCCGAAGGCGTAGACGTCGAGGCCCAGGTCGTCGACCACGCGCGCGAGTTGGTCGATCTGCTGCGGCGCGAGGAACTGCGCCTCGTCGGCGATGACGTAGTCCGCGCGGCCACCCCGGGAGAGGTGGTCGACGATGTACGCGTACAGGTCCCTGCCGTCCTCGACCTCCACCGCGTCGGTGACCAGGCCGAGCCGGGAGGACAGCTTGCCCTCGCCCGCACGGTCGTCCCGCGTGAAGATGATGCCCTGCAGACCACGCGCCGAACGGTTGTGCTCGATCTGGAGAGCCAGCGTCGACTTCCCGCAGTCCATCGTTCCGGAGAAGAACACCAGCTCGGGCATGTTGAGTTGAGCACCTTTCGGCAACGCGGAGGGATGAGGACTGAGGGACGCTTCAGGAGCGTACTTCGAGCAGGGGGACGAACTGCTCGGCGGGGGTCATCGAGCCGTGGTTGCCGACCATCGCCGACTCCTTCGGCTCCCGCTCGGACGCGATGATCAGGACGTCGTCCCGCGCGGCCGCGACCACGTCGCCCAGGCGGTCGTACACCCGCTCGTCGATCCGCGGCCCGAACCAGCCGGCCGCGATCGCCTCGTCCCGCGAGGCCACCCAGAACTGCTCGCCGAGCACCTCGCGCCAGCAGGTCAGGACGTCCTGCGCGGCACCGGGCACCGCGTACACGTGCCGCGCCCGGCCCTCGCCGCCCAGCAGGGCGACGCCGGCGCGCAGCTCCCAGTCCTCGTCGAAGTCGATGCGGTGCTCCTCGTCGAAGGGCACGTCGATCATTCCGTGGTCGGCGGTGACGTAGAGGGCGCTGCGCGGCGGGAGCTGCTCGGCGAGGCGCTGGACGAGGCGGTCGACGTACATGAGCTGGCCGCGCCAGGTGTCCGAGTCGACGCCGTAGCGGTGGCCGGCGCCGTCCAGCTCGGCGTAGTACGTGTAGACCAGGGAGCGGTCGCCCGCGGCCAGTTGTTCGGCCGCGAGATCCATGCGGTCCTCGCCGGTCAGCCGCCCGTGGAACGTTCCCCCACTGAGCGCGACCTTGGTGAGGGGGGTGTTCTGGAAGGTGGGCGAGGACACCTGGGCCGCGTGCACGCCCGCCTGCTGCGCCAGCTGGAAGACGGTGGGATACGGCTGCCAGACGCTCGGTGACGTCCACGGGTTCCAGCGCAGCTGGTTCATCAGCTCGCCGGTCTCCGGGTTGCGCGCGGTGTATCCGGGCAGGCCGTGCGCGCCCGGCGGCAGGCCGGTGCCGACGGAGGCGAGGGAGGTCGCGGTGGTCGCCGGGTAGCCGGTGGTGATCGGGCGTTCGGTGCCGCCTCGCGAGCTGCTGAGCAGCGAGCTCATGAAGGGGGCTTCTTCCGGGTGCGCCTTCAGCTGCTCCCAGCCGAGGCCGTCGATCAGGAACACGCAGTTCCGGTCGGCGGGGGTCAGCTCGGGGATCGCGGCGGTCATGCCCGGTACGGCCACGCCGGCGGCCAGGGTGGGCAGCAGATCGGCGAGCGAGCCGCTGCCGTACTCGGGGAGTGGCGCGGAGTCGACGGCGAGCGGTTCCGGGTGGGAGTCCCAGGCGATGGACTGGATCATCTCAGCGGGCGACGTCCGCTGTCGCCTCGGAGAGCGACTGCGCGAAGGCGAGCGCCTGGCGCACCGTCTCCGAGCCGTCACCGGCCTCGCTGACGCGCAGGCTGAGGTCGTCCGCCGTCGAGCTGCCCGTGTAGCCGTGGTCGGCCTCGCAGTTGGGGTCGCCGCAGGCGGCGGGCTCCAGGTCGATGCGGGAGACGGCGCCCCAGCCGATGGTCAGCACGACCTCGCGGGGCAGCGTGCCCGGGCTGTACTGCTCCGGGTTGGCGACGACACGGCTGACCACGACCGACGAGATCCTGCCGAGCTTCACGGACTCCGTGGACGTCGTGGCGTACGGCGTCGGGGAGGTGCTGTCCGCTGCCTGTTCGTCGGTGTGGCTGACGATGAAGCGGTTGCCGGTGAGGACGAGGACGGTCACATGCCGCCGCACCTCGTTCTGGTCGAACGTCGTCTCCTGGTGGACCAGGTACGACCGGATGGCGTCGCCGCCTACAGCGGCCTCCACCGCCTCGGCCACGAGGGCCGGGTAGTAGCCGCTGCGCTCGATCGCCGCTCGCAGCCCCTGGGTCGTCGTACTGGTCTTGGCCATGACGTCCATCCTACGGGGGCGCACCGACTGCGAGGCACCGCTCGACGCTGTCCGCGCGGACGTCTCGGTGGACGGGCAGCGTGTCAGTAGACGGGCAGCGTGCGCGGCCCCAGGTCGTCGCGGGCGGGCGGCGGCGCGAGCCGCACGGAGGCGCCGAGCACGCTCAGGCCGTGCGTGGCGACGACGACCGGCTCCAGGGTGACCGCGACGACCTCCGGGTGATCGTCGACCAGCCGCGACACCCGCAGCAGCAGCTCCTCCAGGGCAGGTGTGTCGACGGGTGCGGAGCCGCGCCAGCCGAACAGGAGCGGTGCCGTCCGGATCGACCGGAGGATCGAGGTCGCCTCGCGGTCGGTGACCGGAATCAGCCGGTGCGCCGTGTCCCCGAGCAACTGCGAGGCCGCTCCGGCGAGCCCGAAGGACAGCACGGCGCCGGCCGCCGGGTCGATCACAGCTCGTACGACGGTGTCCACGCCGCGTGGCGCCATGCTCTGTACGACCGGGCGCAGCTCCTCCGGCTTCCCGAACAGCGTGGTCAACTCGGCGTACGCCCGCCGTAGTTGCTCCTCGTCCGCGAGATCGAGCCGTACGCCGCCGAGGTCGGCGCGGTGCCTCAGGTGGGGGGCGGTGGCCTTGAGGGCGACGGGGTAACCGAGGGTGTGGGCGGCGTCGACGGCGGCGTCGGGGGTGGGTGCGTGCAGGGCGCGGTGCACCTGGATGCCGTACTTCCCGAGCAGGTCGCAGGTCTCGTCGGTGCCGAGCGTGAGCCCCTGCCCGCGCGCGAGCAGCCCGTCGATCAGCTGGGCGGCCCCCCGCTCGTCGATGTCCTCGTACTCGGGCACCTTGCCGGGGTCGGCCGCCTCGCGTCGCCACCGGGAGTAGTTGACGGCTTCGGCGAGGGCGCGGACGGCGCGCTCGGCCGCGGGGTAGGCGGGGATGAGGCGCGTGGGGCTTTCCGAGGTGTCCGGCTGCTCGGGCGGTGTCTCGGGCAGGAAGTCGAGGGGGCGGAAGGGGTGGGGGCGGAGTGGGACGCCGGGTGCCTTCGCGCTCGCCTGTGGTGCGGTGCTGGCCGCGGCCGACAGGGCCTCGGCGAGCCCGCCCAGCTCCACGTGCACCACCAGCACCGGCTTCCCGGGCACCCGCTCGGCCGCCGACCTCAGGGCCTCCGCCAGTTCGGCGTCACCGGTCGTGGCGTCGCCGATCGCCGGGATGGCGGTGACGACGACCGCGTCGCACGTCTCGTCGGCGAGCGCGCGCGACAACGCCGCGTGGAAGTCCGCCGCCGACGCACCCGTGGTCAGATCCAGTGGCGGCAGCGGGCGCAGCCCCTCGGAGAGGCATGCGTCGTACGTCAGCAGCCCCAGCGACTCGGAGTTGCCGAGGATCGCCACGCGCGGCCCGGCCGGCAGCGGCTGACGGGCGAGCAGCAGCCCCGCGTCCACCAGCTCGGTGATCGTGTCGACCCGGATCACCCCGGCCTGCCGCAGCAGCTCGGACACCGTGGCGTGCGGCAGCCGCGTGGCCCGTACGGCGTGCCCCTGCGGCGCCGCGCCGCCGTGCCGCGCGCCCTGGACCACGACCAGCGGTTTGGCCGCCGCTGTGCGCCGGGCGAGGCGGGTGAACTTGCGCGGGTTGCCGATGGATTCCAGGTACATCAGGACGACCTCGGTGTCCGGGTCGTCGTACCAGTACTGAAGGACGTCGTTGCCGGACACGTCGGCCCTGTTGCCGGACGAGACGAAGGTGGACACGCCTGTGACCCCGGTCACCCCGCCACCGCGTCGGTGCAGCCGCGACAGCAGCGCGATCCCGATCGCGCCGGACTGGGCGAACAGGCCGATCCGACCAGGGCGGGGCATCTGGGGCGCCAGTGAGGCGTTCAGCCGTACGTCGGCTGCGGTGTTGATGATGCCGAAGGCGTTCGGTCCGATGATGCGCATGCCGTACGCGCGCGCGTGCCGTACGAGTTCGCGCTGCCGCTCGCGCCCGTCGGGCCCGCTCTCGGCGTACCCGGCGGAGACCACGACCAACCCCTGCACGCCGTGCTCGCCGCACTCGGTGACCACCTCGGGGACGTACTCGGCCGGCACGGCTACCACCGCGAGGTCGACCTGCTCCTCGATGTCCCGCACGGAGCGGTGCGCGGGCACCCCGTCGAACTCCTTGAGGTCCTCCGGGAACGCCCTGTTCACGGCGTACACCCGCCCCGTGAACCCGGCTTCCCTGATGTTGCCCAGGACGCTGCGGCCCACCCCGCCGGGCGTGCGGCCGGCGCCGATCACGGCGACGGAGCCGGGCACCAGCAGCCGCCGCACGGACCGGGCCTCGGCGCGCTGCTCGCGCGCGTACTGCACGGCGAGCGAGCGGTCGGTGGGCTCCAGGTCGAACTCCAGGCGGACGACGCCGTCCTCGAAGCTGCGCTTCTGGGTGTACCCGGCGTCCGTGAACACCTTGATCATCTTGCTGTTGGCGGGCAGCACTTCGGCGGCGAAGCGGCGGATGTCGCGCTCGCGCGCGACCGCGCCGATGTGTTCGAGGAGGGCGGAGGCGACGCCGCGCCCCTGGTGGGCGTCCTGGACGAGGAAGGCGACCTCGGCCTCGTCGGCGGGTGCCGACGCGGGCATTCCGTCGGCGCCGATCCGGTCGTAGCGTACGGTGGCGATGAACTCGCCGCCCACCGTGGCCGCGAGTCCCACCCGGTCCACAAAGTCGTGGTGCGTGAAGCGGTGGACGTCCTTCGCGGACAGTCGCGGGTAGGGCGCGAAGAAGCGGTAGTACTTCGACTCGTCCGACACCTGCTCGTAGAAGCTGACCAGGCGCTCGGCGTCATCAACGGTGATGGGGCGGATGCGCGCGGTGCCGCCGTCGCGCAGCACCACGTCGGCTTCCCAGTGGGCGGGGTACTCGTGCCGGTCCGAGGCGCTCTGCATGGGGCCCAGAGTACGGCTCGCGTACGACAACGGCGCGAGGCAGTCTGTGGAGGACGTATGTCGGATCGAGGCCGCGACCCGACAGCCATCGGAGGAGGGACGTTCCGTCCCTCCCGGCATGCTTCACGGGTGTGGGAAACTGGTCTAGACAACCCTGAACAGTGAAGGGCAGCATCACATGGCTGAGCGCCGCGTCAACGTCGGCTGGGCCGAGGGTCTCCACGCCCGCCCCGCTTCCATCTTCGTCCGGGCCGCCACGGCCGCAGGTATCCCGGTGACGATCGCCAAGGCCGACGGCAACCCCGTCAACGCGGCCTCCATGCTGGCTGTTCTGGGCCTGGGTGCCCAGGGCGGCGAGGAGATCGTCCTCGCCTCCGACGCCGAGGGCGCGGACGCCGCCCTCGACCGCCTCGCGAAGCTGGTCGCCGAGGGCCTCGAGGAGCTGCCCGAGACGGTCTGAATGACCTGAGCGGGTCTCCGTAGCAAACGGTGAAGCCGCGTCCGCCTTTCCGGCAGACGCGGCTTCGCTGTTTCCGGACAGGCGCCCACGGAATTCACGGAACGGTGGCAGCGCATCTGAAAAAGGGCAGCGGAAATTCCCCGCCTCCGAATATCTCCTCTTTGTATACGGCGCCGTTGTTAATGCCGCAGGCTCGGCATGTTTACGGGATGTTGCGAATTCCTCACGCGCTCCGCGCGATCACCGCCGGAGCCGAACCGCAGCCGGTGTGCGGAGGTCGCGCGCTCGGTGTGCAGCGCCGTGATCGCGCGGGCGCGTTCACTGTCGCCGCGCGCCACCGCGTCCACGATCGCGCCGTGCTCGGTCCAGGACTCCGCGGGGTTGGCCGACGACTCCACGGCGTACATCCAGGCGATCTTGTGGCGCAGCTGGGTCAGCGTCGAGGTCAGCGCGGGGCTGCCGGAGGCCTGGGCCAGCGTCTCGTGGAACCAGCCGCCCAGGGAGCGCAGATCCTCGCTGTTTCCCCGCCTGGCCCGCTCCTGGCCCAGCCTGACCAGGCCGCGCAGCACCTTCAGATGGGCCTCGGTGCGCCGCTGGGCGGCCCGGGCGGCGCCGAGCGGCTCCAGGAGGGTGCGCATCTCCAGCAGGTCGGCGGCCTCCCGCTCGGTCGGTTCGGCGACGCACGCGCCCGCGTGCCTCCGGGTCACCACGAAGCCCTCCGCCTCCAGGGTGCGCAGGGCCTCCCGCACGGGGACGCGGGAGACGCCGTAGCGGCGCGCGAGGAGTTCCTCGGTGAGCCGGCCGCCACGCTCGTAGACACCGGCGACGATGTCGTCCCGGATCGCCGTGCACACCGAATGCGCCGGAATACGCATGACCGACCTCCGCCTTAATCCCCGTGAAACGTCGACGAATGACGTGTGTTCAGTGACTCTATTGCAACCGGCCGGAATTTCCGACGGCGGGCCGGAATCCATGGATATTTTTTGGACAGCAGGGGTTGCGAAACGCCGAAAGCCCCGGCTCGGGGAGCCGGGGCTTCGGGGAACGGAGTGCGCGTCGGGGAGGCGTCAGAGGTTCACGCCGTGCGAGCGGAGGTAGGAGACGGGGTCGATGTCGGAGCCGTACTCCGCCGTCGTGCGGGCCTCGAAGTGCAGATGAGGTCCGGTGACGTTGCCGGTGGCGCCGGACAGGCCGATCTGCTGGCCCGGGGTGACGGTCTGGCCCACCGAGACGCCGAGGGACGACATGTGGCCGTACTGGGTGTACGTGCCGTCGTTCATCTTGATCACGACCTGGTTGCCGTACGACCCTCCCCAGCCGGCCTCCACGACGGTGCCGGAGCCGACCGCGTGGACGGACGTGCCGCTGGCGGCGTGGAAGTCGACGCCCGTGTGGCTGCCGGAGGACCAGACGGCACCGCCGGCCTTGTAGCCGGTGGAGACGTACGAGCCCGAGATCGGGGCGACGTAGGACAGCAGGCGCTTGCGCTCGGCCTCGCGGGCGGCGCGCTCCTTGGCCTCGCGCTCCTTCTCGGCCTTCTCGGCCGCCTTCTTGCGCGCGGCCTCCTGGGCGGCCTTCTTCAGGGCCGCGGCCTCCTGGGCGGCCTGCTCCTGCGCGGCGGCCTGGGCGTCGATCTGGTCGGCGATCGAGTTGTCGACGCTGATGACGGGGATGAGGCCGGTCTGCTCGGCGGCGGGCTCCGCGGCGAGCGCGGGGGCGGCCAGGGTGCCTATGACGCCGGTGGCGGTGAGAGCGGCGACTCCCGCCGCACGGGCGGTGGAGCGCTCGATCCGGCTGGGACGACGGTGCTTCCCGGTGGGACGGCTCGTCCCGGTGGCGCAGCTGAACGCCATGAAGTGGCTGGTCCTTTCCTTCCTTCTCGCCTACCGGGTTAGCTGACGGGTTCGGAGCAGGAAGGTCTCCTACGGGCCCCCTCGCTCACGCGCGGGCGTCCGATTCACCCCAGGGACTACGGGTGGGTCCCCGGCTCCCCTGGCTCGCGCCGTAGGGGGACTCGGCGATGACTGTCCGGTGCCGCGGGCGCGGCGCACTGCCTGACGGACAGCCCGGAAGACGCTAAGCGGGACGTCTTTCAATCCCCAAACGGATCGCGGCTTTTGTAGCGCATCCCACAGGCCAGACAGGCAACCTCTCCCTCAATTCGGGCATAAGGGAGCCCTGGTGACTCTCCGGTCACCAGGGCCCCTACG
Organism: Streptomyces sp. NPDC051738; assembly: GCF_044453205.1. Lineage (NCBI taxonomy): Bacteria > Bacillati > Actinomycetota > Actinomycetes > Kitasatosporales > Streptomycetaceae > Streptomyces > Streptomyces sp. NPDC051738. Next base: position 163,328 of record NZ_JBITCM010000017.1, read on the forward strand.
CGCGCGCCGTCGGCCGGCGCTGTGTCGGTCCTCTACTCGGCCGACACGACGGTGACTTCACCGATGCCGAGGGCCTCGACGGGCTCCCGGATCTCGGCCGCGTCGCCGACGAGGATCGTCACCAGACGGTCCGCCGGGAAGGCGCTCACCGCCGCGGCGGTGGCCTCGACGGTGCCGGTCGCGGCGAGCTGCTGGTACAGCGTCGCCTGGTAGTCGTCGGGCAGGTGCTGCTCGACCTGGTCGGCCAGCGTGTTCGCCACGGAGGCGGCGGTCTCGTACTTCAGCGGCGCCACCCCGACGAGGTTCTGCACGGCGAAGTCCCGCTCGGCGTCGGTGAGGCCACCGTCTGCGACGCCCCGCAGCACCGTCCAGAGGTCCTGCAGCGCGGGACCGGTGTTCGGGGTGTCGACGGAGCCGCTGATGGCCAGCATCGCCGCGCCCGTGCCGTCCGGGGCCGAGCGCATGACCTGCCCGAACGCGCGCACACCGTAGGTGTAGCCCTTCTCCTCGCGCAGGACCTTGTCCAGGCGTGAGGTGAGGGTGCCGCCGAGGCAGTACGTGCCGAGCACCTGCGCGGGCCACACGCGGTCGTGCCGGTCGGGGCCGATCCGGCCGATCAGCAGCTGCGTCTGGACGGAACCGGGGCGGTCCACGATGACGACGCGGCCGGTGTCGTCCGCCGTCACCGGCGGGACGGGCCGCGGCTCGGCCGGGGAGCCGGTCCAGGCGCCGAGGGTGTCGCCGAGCAGGGCGTCGAGGTCGACTCCGGTGAGGTCGCCGACGACCACCACGGTGGAGGTGGCGGGGCGGACGTGCCGCTCGTAGAAGGCGCGTACGCCCGCGGAGTCGATGCCCGCGACCGTGTCCTCGGTGCCCTGGCGCGGGCGGGACATGCGCGAGGTCGCCGGGAACAGCTCCTTGGAGAGCTCCTTGGCGGCGCGGCGCGAGGGGTTGGCCATCTCGTGCGGGATCTCGTCGAGCCGGTTGCGCACCAGGCGCTCGACCTCGGCATCGTCGAACGCGGGTGCCCTGAGGGCATCGGCGAGCAGGCCGAGCGCCTTGGGCAGGCGGGAGACGGGCACTTCGAGGCTGACCCGGACACCGGGGTGGTCGGCGAACGCGTCGAGGGTGGCGCCGCAGCGCTCCAGCTCGGCGGCGAACTCCTCCGCCGTGTGCTTGTCGGTGCCCTCGGAGAGGGCACGCGCCATGATCGTGGCGATGCCGTCGAGGCCCTTCGGCTCGGCGTCCAGGGGCGTGTCCAGGAGCACCTCGACGGCTACGACCTGCTGGCCGGGGCGGTGGCAGCGCAGGACCGTCAGGCCGTTGTCCAGCTTGCCGCGCTCGGGTGCCGGGAACGCCCAGGGCCGGGCCTCGCCGGCCTGGGGCTGCGGGTGGAACTCCATGCTGGCGAGCTCGGTCACTGCGCCGACTCCTCGTTCTCGTCGGTGGTCTCGGCGTCCTCGGCCTGGGTCGGCTCGTACACGAGCACCGCGCGGTTGTCGGGGCGCAGACGGGCCTTGGCGACCGCCTTGACCTCCTCGGCGGTGACGTCGAGGACACGCTGTACGGCGGTGAACGCAAGCTGCGGGTCGCCGAACAGGACGGCGTACCGGCACAGTTCGTCGGCGCGGCCCGCGACGGTGCCGAGCCGGTCCAGCCACTCGCGCTCCAGCTGGGCCTGCGCGCGCTCCATCTCCTCGGCGGTGGGGCCCTCCGCCGCGAAGCGGGCGAGCTCCTCGTCGACGGCCGCCTCGATCACGGGGACCTCGACGTCGCCGGAGGTCTTCACGTCCAGCCAGCCCAGGGAGGGCGCACCGGCCAGGCGCAGCAGACCGAACCCGGCCGCCACGGCCGTACGGTCGCGGCGTACGAGCCGGTTGTAGAGGCGCGAGGACTCGCCGCCGCCGAGGACCGTCAGCGCGAGGTCGGCCGCGTCGGCGTCGCGCGTGCCGTCCTCCGGGAGCCGGTAGGCGGCCATCATCGCGCGCGCGGGGACGTTCTCCTCGACGACCTCGCGCAGCTGCTCGCCGATGGTCTCGGGCAGCGAGCCGTCGCGCGGCTCGGGCTTGCCGTCGTGGGCCGGGATGGTGCCGAAGTACTTCTCGACCCAGGCGAGCGTCTGCTCCGGGTCGATGTCGCCGACGATCGACAGGACGGCGTTGTTGGGCGCGTAGTAGGTGCGGAAGAACGCGCGGGCGTCCTCCAGGCTGGCCGCGTCCAGGTCAGCCATCGAGCCGATCGGCGTGTGGTGGTACGGGTGTCCGTCGGGGTACGACAGCGCGGTCAGCTTCTCGAAGGCGGTGCCGTACGGGACGTTGTCGTAGCGCTGGCGGCGCTCGTTCTTGACGACGTCCCGCTGGTTCTCCAGGCCCTCCTCGTCGAGCGCCACCAGGAGGCTGCCCATGCGGTCGGCCTCCAGCCAGAGCGCGAGCTCCAGCTGGTGGGCGGGCATGGTCTCGAAGTAGTTGGTGCGCTCGAAGCTGGTCGTGCCGTTCGGTGAGCCGCCCGCGCCCTGGACGAGCTCGAAGTGGCCCGTGCCCTTCACGCTGCTCGAGCCCTGGAACATGAGGTGCTCGAAGAGGTGGGCGAGTCCGGTACGGCCCTTGACCTCGTGGCGGGAGCCGACGTCGTACCAGAGACAGACCGCGGCGACCGGCGTGAGGTGGTCCTCGGAGAGCACCACGCGCAGGCCGTTGGCCAGGCGGTGCTCCGTCGCGGTGAGGCCGCCGGATTGTGCCTCCGGTGTGGCCGTGTGACCCATGGGCAAGGTGTCCTTCCGGTCGCGTGCACTGCGTTGTGTCGAGCAGTTCGTGCTCAGTTCCTGCCACTGTATGCAGCGTCCGAAGGGTCGGCGAAGTTCCCGGTCAGAACGCCGTGCCTGTACGGGGGTGAAGATGGGCAGGGCGGCGCCGGGGAGAACGGCGCTCGATCACTCCGGCGAGTGAACGGCCGCGCGGCGCCTGCTTGCCTTCCCCGAACGGTCGCCGCCCACGTCGATCCGGGCACCCTCGGTCGCAGGTCGGTGCGTGCGTCGGTGACACTTCTCGGACGCCGGGTGGGAACCCAACATCGGGTCCTGGTCGGTGGTTGTCAGTGCCGCGGTCCACAATGGTCCGCGTCAGATCCCGTCAACGCTTCAGCAAGGAGCCGGCAGCGATGGCCCGCCGCAGCACGAAGACCCCGCCGCCCGACGACTCGTTCGAGGAGCGGATCCTCGACATCGACGTCGTCGACGAGATGCAGGGCTCCTTCCTCGAGTACGCGTACTCGGTCATCTACTCCCGAGCCCTGCCCGACGCCCGGGACGGCCTCAAGCCGGTGCACCGCCGCATCGTCTACCAGATGAACGAGATGGGGCTGCGCCCCGACCGCGGGTATGTGAAGTGCGCGCGCGTGGTCGGCGAGGTCATGGGTAAGTTGCACCCGCACGGCGACGCGTCGATCTACGACGCCCTGGTGCGCATGGCGCAGCCGTTCTCCATGCGCGTGCCGCTCGTCGACGGCCACGGCAACTTCGGCTCGCTGGGCAACGACGACCCGCCGGCCGCCATGCGGTACACCGAGTGCCGGCAGGCCCAGGCGACCAGCCTGATGACGGAGTCGATCGACGAGGACACGGTCGACTTCACCCCGAACTACGACGGCCAGGAGCGGGAGCCGGTCGCCCTGCCCGCCGCCTTCCCTAACCTCCTCGTCAACGGCGCGTCCGGCATCGCGGTGGGCATGGCCACGAACATGCCGCCGCACAACCTCGCCGAGGTCATCGCGGCGGCCCGCCATCTGATCCGCTACCCGAACGCGGATCTGGACGCCCTGATGAAGTACGTCCCCGGCCCCGACCTGCCCACCGGCGGCCGGATCGTCGGCCTCTCCGGCATCCGGGACGCGTACGAGTCGGGCCGGGGCACCTTCAAGATCCGTGCCACCGTGTCCGTGGAGACGGTGACCGCACGCCGCAAGGGCCTGGTCATCACCGAGTTGCCCTTCACGGTCGGCCCGGAGAAGGTGATCGCCAAGATCAAGGACCTGGTCGGCTCGAAGAAGATCCAGGGAATCGCCGACGTCAAGGACCTCACCGACCGCGAGCACGGCCTGCGCCTGGTCATCGAGATCAAGAACGGCTTCGTGCCGGAGGCGGTCCTGGAGCAGCTGTACAAGCTGACGCCGATGGAGGAGTCCTTCGGCATCAACAACGTCGCTCTGGTCGACGGCCAGCCCCTCACCCTGGGCCTCAAGGAACTCCTGGAGGTCTACCTCGACCACCGCTTCGAGGTCGTCCGGCGCCGCAGCGAGTTCCGTCGCAGCAAGCGCCGCGACCGCCTCCACCTGGTCGAGGGCCTGCTCACCGCGCTGCTGGACATCGACGAGGTCATCCGCCTGATCCGGTCCAGCGAGAACTCCGCACAGGCGAAGGAGCGCCTGATGGAGCACTTCTCGCTGAGCGAGATCCAGACCCAGTACATCCTCGACACGCCGCTGCGTCGTCTCACCAGGTACGACCGCATCGAGCTGGAGGCGGAGAAGGACCGGCTGGGCGAGGAGATCGCCGAACTGACCCGGATCCTCGACTCGGACGCGGAGCTGCGCAAGCTGGTCTCCACCGAACTGGCCGCGGTCGCCAAGAAGTTCGGCACGGAGCGGCGTACGGTCCTGCTGGAGTCGGCGGGCGCCCCGGTCGCCGCCGCGTCGCTGCAGGTGGCGGACGACCCGTGCCGGGTGCTGCTGTCGTCGACGGGTCTGCTGGCCCGTACGGCGAACGGCGACCCCTTCGCGGAGGACGGCGAGGCGCGGCGCACCAAGCACGACGTGATCGTCTCGGCCGTACCGGCCACGGCTCGCGGCGAGGTGGGCGCCGTGACGTCCACGGGCCGTCTGCTCCGGATCAACGTCATCGATCTGCCCCAACTGCCGGAGACGGCGTCCAGACCGAACCTCTCGGGCGGTGCGCCGGTGTCGGAGTTCGTCTCCCTCGAGGACGGCGAAACACTGGTCTGCCTGATCACGCTCGACGAGTCCTCCCCGGGCCTGGCGCTCGGCACGGAACAGGGCGTCGTCAAGCGTGTGGTGCCCGACTACCCGTCCAACAAGGAGGAGCTGGAGGTCATCACCCTCAAGGAGGGCGACCGGATCGTCGGCGCGATCGAGCTGCGCACCGGTGAGGAGGACCTGGTCTTCATCACCGACGACGCACAGCTGCTGCGCTACCAGGCCGCGCAGGTCCGCCCGCAGGGCCGTCCCGCCGGCGGCGTGGCGGGCATCAAGCTCACCGAGGGCGCGAAGGTCATCTCCTTCACCGCGGTCGACCCGGCGGCCGACGCGGTGGTGTTCACGGTCGCGGGCTCGCGCGGCACGCTCGACGACTCCGTCCAGACGACCGCCAAGCTGACCCCGTTCGACCAGTACCCCCGCAAGGGCCGTGCCACAGGGGGTGTGCGCTGCCAGCGGTTCCTGAAGGGCGAGGACTGTCTGTCCGTGGCCTGGGCGGGTGCCGCCCCGGCGCGGGCCGCGCAGAAGAACGGCACCCCGGCCGACCTCCCGGAGATGGACCCGCGCCGCGACGGCTCGGGCGTATCACTGCCGAAGACGGTGGCGGTGGTGGCGGGACCGTTCTAGGCCTCCCCGGAGGGCCCTTCCGACGGGCCCTCCGGGTCCTGTACATAGCGCAGAACGCCCCACATGCCGTGCTCGTCGGCTTGTGGGGCGTCGCTCTTGCACGCCTCCAACTCCTTACCGAGGGCGGACGCGTCGATGCCGGAGCCGATGAGCACGAGCTGGGTGAGGCGAGCGTCGGCGTTCGCCCAGGGCTCCGGGTAGAAGCGCAGGAAGCGGCCGACGGCGTGGACGGCGTACCGGTTGCGTACGTCGTTCGGCCCGAAGTCGACGTACCCCTTGATCCGGTACAGCCCCTCCGGCCTGGTGTCGAGAAAGGCGATCAACCGGCGCGGGTCGAGGGCGACTTCGGAGGTGAAGGACAGGCTGTCGTAGCCGGCGTGCAGATGGCCGGTGTGGTCCCCGTGGGACTCGTGGCCCACGTGTGACTCGTGGTCGTCATGAGACTCGTGATCCTCGTGGTGCTCGTGGTGCTCGTGGTGCTCGTGCAAGTCGTCGAAGGACAACTGCCCGATGCGCTCCTGGCTGGGCCTGCACTCGAAGAGGAACTCGGGGTCGATCCGGGCGTAGGTGGCGGGGACGACGGCGGCGCGGTCGGTGAGCTCGCGGACCAGCCCGAGGACGCGCTCACCGTCCGCCGCCCGGTCGAGCTTGTTGACGACGACGAGGTCGGCAAGGGCGAGGTGCCGGTCGATCTCGGGGTGCTTCGCGCGCGTGTCGTCGAACTCGGCCGCGTCGACGACCTCGACGAGCCCGCCGTACACGATGCCCGGATGCTCACTGGCGAGCACCATGCGCACGAGTTCCTGCGGCTCGGCGAGCCCGCTGGCCTCGATGACGATGACGTCGATGCCGGTGGACGGCCGGGCGAGCCGCTCCAGGTAGACGTCCAGCTCACTGGCGTCGACGGCGCAGCACAGGCAGCCGTTGCCGAGGGAGACGGTGGAGTCGCCGAGCGCGCCGGCGACGGCCATGGCGTCGATCTCGATGGCGCCGAAGTCGTTGACGACGGCGCCGATGCGGGTGCCTCCGCTGCGGTGGAGGAGGTGGTTGAGGAGCGTGGTCTTGCCGGAGCCCAGGAATCCGGCGAGTACGACGACCGGAATCTGCTGCGGCCCCTGGCTCGGCTGACTCAACGTGCGACCTCTCTCACGCCGACGGGTGCACCGGCTCGCGGTTCGGCGCACGTACGAGGATTGAATGCCGACCCAGGATACGAGCCGGAAGAATCTCCGCGAAGTGAACGATTGTTAGCAGCACTTGCCGGGCAGACGTTGGGCAAGGCGCCGGAGTGTGCGACCCTCGCTTCCCTCCGTGCGCCTCCTCTCCGCCTCCCCCGCCGATCAGAGCCGCTCGGCACTCTGGGAGACGGCAAGCGCCGCCCATCGCTCGCCGGTCCCCTCCAGTCGACCCGCATCCCGACGACCGGCGGACGGCCGCCTGATTCGGGGGTTGACATGGCCACAAAGAAGAACGCCGCGAGGAGGCTGGGCTCCGCCGCGGCCGGTCTGATGCTCGCCACCGCCGGGATAACGCTGGCCGCGCGCCAGCGACGCCTGGAGGAAGCTCGCCTGCAGGTGAAGCGGCTGGAACTCGAAGAGCTGGCTTCCCGCCGCAAGGCTCTGGCGCACCAGCAACGAATGCACTGGGAGCTGCTGGCGAAGGCGATCGACGACCCCTCGCTGGCCGCCGTGATCGACACCTATGACAAGAGCATCCCGGTGGAGAAGAGGCGGCAGTTCTTTTACGCAAATGCCTGGTACGTCAACCTCTACCACCTCTACCGGATGGGGATCGTGGACCAGGACGAGCTGTTCGGACGTCTGCGGGAGATCTTCCAGAGCCCTGTCCTGCGCGAATACTGGGAAGCCTCCCAAGGACAGCGCGCCAGCCTGGAACCGGCATCGGACGAGGCGCGGATCGGTCGCATGGTGGACAAGCTCATCAAGGACCTCGACGAGGCTGACACCGAATCATGGTGGGTGGTCGGCGACCCGCCGCCCCTGTGATCCAGGTTGCCCAGACCGGTCAACTCTCAGGCATCAGGGGCACAGCCGAGGGGACACTTCGCCGTGCAGCCGCACACTCCCCATGAAGCCCAGTAAGGTGCTGCCCAATCACGCCGCCCCAGAACTTTCGAAGGACCGGTAACCCTTGAAAATCGTGCGCCGTATCGGTGTGCCTCCGAGCGCCCGTGGCAGTACTTCGGGAGCCAACTGCCCCGACGTATTCGAACTCAGCGACGGCAACTTCGCCGTCATCGGCACCGAGGCCACCGAGGCGCTTGAGCCGGAGCTGCCCGCCGATGCCGCCCGCGCCGACTACGAGCGCATCGTCATCGTCAGCCGGGAGACTCTCATCCGCGCCAAGGCAGACATCCCCGACGCCTGAGTCCACCGCACGAGCACGCGTCCACCCAGACTCGTACCGTCACGCCCCCGGCCGCGCACAACCGTTGAGCGAGCCGGACCACCGACCCGGCGAGCAGCCGGCACCCCGTAACTGCTCGATCCCCACCGATGAGGCCTGGCGCCAGAACGGCACCAGGCCACACGCGTTTCTCAGGCCGCCTCCGGCACCGTCACCGGCGCCCCCGGCCCCACATACCGAGCCACCGGCCTGATGATCTTCGAGTCCTGTGATTGTTCCAGGATGTTGGCGCTCCAGCCCACGACCCGCGCCGCAGCGAACGTGGGTGTGAACATCTCCCGCGGCAGACCGCACAGTTCCATGACCACACCCGCGTAGAACTCGACGTTCGTGTGGAGTTCGCGGCCGGGCTTCAGCGCGGCGAGGATCGCCTCCACGCGGCGTTCGACCTCTACGGCGAACTCGACGCGCGGACCGCCGAAGCTCTGGGCGATCTCGCGGAGCATCCGGGAGCGGGGGTCCTCGGTGCGGTAGACGGGGTGGCCGAAGCCCATGATGCGGTCGCCGGCGAGAACGCGTTCGCGGATCCAGGAGTCGATGCGGTCGGGGGTGCCGATCGCGTCAAGGGTGTCCAGCGCACGACTGGGCGCACCGCCGTGCAGCGGCCCCGACAGCGCGCCCACGGCTCCGACGAGGCAGGCCGCGACGTCCGCACCCGTGGATGTGATGACGCGGGCCGTGAAGGTTGACGCGTTGAATCCATGGTCAATGGTTGAGATCAAGTATTGCTCGATCGCCCGCGTCCTCCTCGGATCGGGCTCCGAGCCGGTCAACATGTACAGGTAGTTCGCCGCGTACGAGAGATCCTCGCGCGGCTCAACAGGGTCGAGCCCTCCGCCCAGCCGATGCAGTGCGGTGAGCAGCGTCGGTACGACCGCGGCCGCGACGAGGGTGTCCCGGAGGCGCTCGTCGGCGTCGATGTCGTACACCGGCCGGAAGCCCTTCGCCCCGCCGAGCAGGGACAGCGCGGTACGCAGGCCCGCCAGTGGGCCGGAGCGTCCGCTCGCCGCCGCGATCGCTGGCAGGGCCGCCCGCACCTCGTCGGGCAGCCGCCGCAGGGCGGCGGCCTCGGCGGCGAAGGCGGCGGCGCGTTCGGCGTCCGGCAGTTCACCGTGGACCAGCAGATACCAGACGTCCTCGAAGGGGCGGGCCTGTGCGAGTTCGACGGCCGAGTACTGGCGGTAGTGGTAGAAGCCCTCGAGCCCTCGGACGTCGCCGATCTCGGTGTCTGTGACGACGACGCCCGCGAGTCCACGTGGCACCTCGACGAGCCCGGCTGCTGACCTGTTGACGGACATGATTCCTCCCTGGACTTGATTCGACTGTCCATGCTTGACTCTTTCTCTGTCAATGTTGATTGAGTCAATGTTAGGATCAACATCCAGCGTTCTGGATACGGTGACCCCATGCGCGATCAAGAACCCGGCCCCGGACCCGCAGGGCGGCGACTGACCACCCGGGAAGCCGCCGAGCTGCTCGGCGTGAAGCCCGAGACCGTGTACGCGTACGTGAGCCGCGGTCACCTCAGCAGCCGCCGTGCGCCCGGCGGCCGGGGCAGCTCCTTCGACGCGAAGGAGGTGGAGACGCTCGCCCGGCGCAACAAGCGGGAGAGTGCGGGCGGTTCCGGATCCGGCGGCGAGCTGTCGGTGCGGACCCGCCTGACGTTCATCGACACCGACCGTTACTACTTCCGGGGCGTGGACGCGACCGAACTGGCCGCCCGGCACTCCTATGAAGAGGTCGCCGAGTGGCTCTGGACCGGCCGGTTGCGCCGCGGCATCAGCTTCTCCGCCCCCGAGACCTCCGTTGCCGCCGCCCGTCGCGCCGTCGACGCCCTGCCCGAACACGCCGGTCCCACCGACCGGTTGCGGGTCGCCGCAATCGCCGCCGCGTCGGTGGACCCGCTGCGCTTCGACCTGTCCGAGGAGGCCGTGCTCGGCACCGCCCGCACCCTCATCCCGACCCTCGTCGCCGCCCTCACACCTGCGGGGTTCACCTATCGCGACGAGGGCTCAATCGCCCACCGCCTCTGGGGCCGGCTGAGCGGACGGCCCGCCGACGAGGCCGCGCTGCGCGTCCTGGACACGGCACTCGCCCTGCTCGTCGATCACGACCTGGCCGCCTCGACCCTCGCCGTGCGGGTCGCCGCGTCGGCCCGCGCGCATGCCTACGCGGCCGTCTCCGCCGGGCTCGGCGTGATCGAGGGTCCTCTGCACGGCGCGGCCAGCGGCCTCGCCCACAAGCTGATCATGGAGGTGCTCGACCGGGGCGACGCGGGGCCCGTCATCGCCGAGGAGCTGCGGGCCGGCCGACGTATTCCGGGGCTCGGTCACCGGCTCTACCCCGGCGAGGACCCACGCGCGCGCGTGCTGTTCGAACTCCTGGAGGAGATCCCCCACTCCGCACCCGCCCTCGCCGCGGCCCGCGACATCGTCGCCACGGCCGCCCGCCACACTGCGCTGCACGCCAACGTCGATCTGGCCCTGGCCGTGTTCACGGCTTCCTCCGCCATGTCCGCCACAGCAGGAGAGACGATCTTCGCCGTGGCCCGTACCGCGGGCTGGATCGCCCACGCCCTGGAGGAGTACGGAGAGCGACCGCTGCGTATGCGACCGAGTGGGCACTACACGGGCCCGAAGCCTCCTCAGCCGCTGCCCGAGTAGGGCTCCGGCACACCGGAACGGGGCAGGGGCCGGAGCTGGTACGGGAACAGGACGGAAGCCCCCGAACTCGGACGGGAGCCCCGGGCAGCGGACGGGAGCCCCTGGAAGCGCCACGGGGGCCCTTGGGAAGTCACCTCGACGCAAGTCAGGTTAGGCTCACCTCTGTGAGTACGTGCTCAACCGTCTCGCAGGACCTCGACGAGCCCATCGCGGGGACCGCGGCGACCGCGACGACCTGGCTGCTGCTGGAACAGCCCGGTCCGTGGGGTGCCAAGGCGCTCACCCAGAGCCACCTGGATCCCGCGCTGGGCCGTGCCCTGGAGGCGGCTGCGAAGGACACGGGCGTACGCGTCGCGCTGATCCGCCGCCCGGGTCGGCACGCCGACTGCGGGGCCCCCGCCGAGCGTCAGGTCTACGTGGCCCACACCGTGCCCGGCAACGTATGGCTGCACGCCGCCACGGCCCGCGACCCCGAGCAGCTGCTCGACCTGGACTTCGCCGCGCTGGGCATGGGTGACCCCCACACCTTCGACTCGGTCCTCCAGGGGCGTCCCCACACAGGCGACCCGCTCGCCCTCGTCTGCACCAACGGCAAGCGGGACCGCTGCTGCGCACTCCTCGGCCGGCCTCTCGCGGCCGAGCTCACCGCCTCCGGCGTCGACGGCGTCTGGGAGGTCACTCATCTGGGTGGCCACCGGTTCTCACCGACGCTGCTCGTGCTGCCGTACGGCTACGCGTACGGCCGGGCACAGGCCCACGCCGTCAAGGAGGTCCTGCACAGCGTCCAGGACGGCCGGATCGTCGTCGAGGGCTGCCGCGGGAACTCGGCCTGGGAGCGGCCGGGCCAGGCGGCCGAGCTGGCCGTGCGCCGGGCCACCGGCGAGGACGCCGCGGAGGCGCTGAGCGTCGTAGGGACGGACGGCGCGGCCCCGCGGTGGGAGGTGACCGTCGCCCACGTGGACGGGCGCCGCTGGCGGGTCCACGTGGCGCAGGGCACCTCGCTGCCGCCCCGCCCCGAGAGCTGCGGCTCGGTGCTCGGCTCGCCCGCACGGATGGACGTGGTGGCAGTGCGCGAGCTCACGATCGCGACGGCACTCGCGAGCTGAGCCGGGCAACTCGCCGGTCGCCCTGGATACAGCCGGCCCCCGATGCCGCCCCGGGTGGACCGTCCACCGAGGCCCTCCGGGGGGCGACCGAGCACTGGACGCCACTGCAGATGAACCGGCTACCCGATGCCCCCTGAGAGAACCAATCCGACCGCCCACCCGACGCCCCCTCAGGGGAACCGGCCGCCTCACACCTCCTCCGTGCCCCCTACCCGACACCGACCAAGAGATCCACGCCACACCCCTCTACGGGACTCCCCGCCCGCCCACGTACCGTCATGGGTATGAGCCCCACTCCCCCCGCCCGCCGCCTGCGCCTCGGTCTGCCCCGGCAGATGTTCGCGCAGGTGCTGCTGATGCAGGTGGCGATCGCCGCGGGAGTCGCGGTGCTCGCGACCGGACTGTTCCTCGCTCCGCTCAGCGACCAGCTGGACGACCAGGCGATGCGCCGCGCGCTGTCGATCGCGCAGACCACCGCGGCCCAGCCGCAGATCGCCGAGGACCTGCTGAGCACGCCCGCCACGACCGGCGGTCCGGTCCAGCGGGAGGCCGAGCGGATCCGCGAGGCGACCAAGGCCGAGTACGTCGTGGTGATGGACCGGCGCGGAGTGCGCTGGTCCCACCCCACGGCGAGCGAGATCGGCAGGCTCGTCTCGACCGACCCGGGCCAGGCCCTCGCCGGCCACGAGGTCATGCAGATCGACAGCGGCACCCTGGGCCGCACCGCCCGCGGCAAGGTGCCGCTACGGGACGGCGACGGGGAGATCATCGGGGCGGTCTCGGTCGGAATCGCGTACGACAGCGTGCGGGCCCGGCTGCTGCACGCCATCCCGGGACTCTTCGCCTACGCGGGCGGCGCCCTGGCGGTCGGCGCGCTGGCCGCCTGGCTCATTTCCCGCCGGGTCCAGCGGCAGACCCGTGACCTGGCCTTCTCCGACATCTCGGGGCTGCTCTCGGAGCGCGAGGCGATGCTGCACGGCATCCGGGAGGGCGTGGTCGCCCTGGACCGCGGCGGCCGTATCCGCCTCCTCAACGACGAGGCGCGGCGTCTGCTCGGCATCGGCGACGAGGCCGTCGGCCGCTCCCTCGACGAGGCGCTCGGCGAGGGCCGTACGACCGACGTGCTGGCCGGCCGGGTGACCGGCACCGATCTGCTCACGGTCCGCGGCCAGCGCGTCCTGGTCGCCAACCGCATGCCCACCGACGACGGCGGCGCCGTAGCCACCCTGCGTGACCGCACCGAGCTGGAGCAGCTGGGCCGGGAGCTCGACTCGACGCGCGGCCTGATCGACGCCCTGCGCGCCCAGGACCACGAGCACGCCAACCGGATGCACACCCTCCTCGGGCTGCTCGAACTGGAGATGTACGACGATGCCGTGGAGTTCGTCGGCGAGGTGGTCGGCGACCACCGGGCCACCGCGGAGCAGGTCGCCGAGAAGATCCAGGACCCGCTGCTCGCCGCTCTGCTGGTCGGCAAGGCGACCGTCGCGGCCGAGCGCGGCGTCGCGCTGCGCCTGGCGGACCGCACGGGTCTCCCGGACCGGCTGATCGACCCCAGGGGGCTCGTCACGATCGTCGGGAACCTCGTGGACAACGCACTGGACGCCGTCGCGGGCACGCCGCACGCGCGCGTGGAGGTCGAACTGGGCGCCGAGGGACGTACCGCGATCCTCAGGGTGCGCGACACGGGTCCGGGAATCCCCGAGGAGCAGCGCGAGTTGATCTTCACCGACGGGTGGTCCACCAAGAAGCGCCCGGCCCACCGCGAACGCGGCATCGGTCTCTCCCTCGTGCGCAGGCTCGCCGAACGGCAGGGTGGCAGTGCGACTGTGGGCGAGGCGGCCGGCGGGGGCGCGGAGTTCACCGTCGTCCTGCCCGAGGCACTGGCCGAGCCGGACCTGGAGCCCGCCCTCACCGTCCCGTCAGATGCACAGCCCGTCACCGAGGAGGAGTCGCGATGATCGAGGTCCTGGTCGTGGACGACGACACGCGCGTGGCACGCGTCAACGCCGCCTACGTCGAGAAGGTGCCGGGCTTCCACGTCGCGGGCGAGGCGCACAGCGCGGCGGAGGCGCTGCGCCAGGTGGCGGAGCTGCCCCGGCTCGACCTGGTCCTCATGGATCACTATCTGCCCGACGGGACCGGCCTTTCGGTCGTCCAGGAGATGCGGCGCCTGGGCCACCAGGCCGACGTGATCATGGTGACGGCGGCGCGGGACGTGACGACGGTGCAGGCGGCGATGCGGTACGGCGCGCTGCAGTATCTGGTCAAGCCGTTCGCCTTCGCCGGCCTGCGCGCCAAGCTGGAGGCGTACGCCGAGCTGCGCCGCACCCTCGACGGCGGCGGCGAGGCGGAACAGGCCGAGGTGGACCGCATCTTCGGCGCCCTGTCGGCCGCCTCGGAACCGGACCTGCCCAAGGGCCACTCCCCCACCACCGCGGAACTCGTACGCCGCTCCCTGATCAACGCCGAAGGCCCTCTGTCGGCCCAGGAGATCGCCGAGCGGACCGGGGTGAGCCGCCAGACCGCCCAGCGCTATCTCAAGCTCCTGGAGCGCACGGGCCGGGCCCGCCTGACCCTCAAGTACGGCGACGCGGGCCGCCCGGAACACCGTTATGTGTGGGCGACCCGCGCCTGAGGCACGGCCCGTGGGGGCGGGGGAAGGGAGCCGTGCCCGCCACTTCATACGGATGCGGGCCGCCCAAACGTCAGCCGTCCTGTGAAGGTACGGCGGTGAAGGCGCCGCCCCGCGCTGGGGCCCACGCCCCCCGGCGTGGTCGGGAGACGCCAGGCCCACGCCCCCGGCATGGTCCGGAAGACGCCTCCCTAAGCCGCCCCCGCCCCCGTCAGCGACCGCACCTCGGTCTCCGCGTGCTTGGCCTCGTCGGGGACCTCCGCCGAGGTGATGGTGCCGAGCCAGCCGGCGACGAAGCCCAGCGGGATCGAGACGAGGCCGGGGTTCTGCAGGGGGAAGTACTGGAAGTCGACCCCGGGGAACAGCGAGTCGGGGCTGCCCGACACCACCGGCGACAGCAGGACGAGCGCCACGGCCGGGATCAGACCGCCGTACACGGCCCATACGGCACCACGCGTGGTGAAGTCCCGCCAGAACAGCGAGTAGAGCAGCACCGGCAGGTTGGCGGACGCGGCGACAGCGAAGGCGAGGCCCACCAGGAAGGCGACGTTGAGGTCGCGGGCCAGCAGCCCGAGGGCGATCGCGACCACGCCGATGCCGACCGCGGCGACCCGTGCCACGGCCACCTCGCTGCGCGGCTCGGCACGCCGGCGCCGTAGCGAGGCGTACAGGTCGTGGGCCACGGAGGCCGAGGACGCGAGCGTGATGCCGGCGACCACGGCGAGGATCGTGGCGAAGGCGATGGCGGCGACGAGAGCGAAGAGAACCGTTCCTCCGGTGGAGTACGCGCCGCCGCCCAGATCGAGGGCGAGCAGCGGAACCGCCGTGTTCCCGGCCGCGTTCGACCCACGCACGGCCTCGGGCCCGACGATCGCCGCCGCACCGAAGCCGAGGACGATGGTCATCAGATAGAAGCCGCCGATGAGCCCGATCGCCCAGACCACGGAGCGCCGTGCCGCGCGGGCGGTGGGCACCGTGAAGAAGCGGGACAGGATGTGCGGCAGTCCGGCGGTGCCCAGCACCAGTGCGAGGCCCAAGCTGATGAAGTCGAATCGGGACGTCCAGTCACCGCCGTACTTCAGCCCGGGCGCCAGGAACGCATCACCGTGACCACTGCGCTCGGCCGCCGTGAGCAGCAGCCGGTCGAAGTCGCCGTGGAAGCGCAGCAGGACGAGCACGGTCAACGCGACGGTGCCGCTGAGCAGCAGGACAGCTTTGACGATCTGGATCCAGGTGGTGGCCCGCATCCCTCCCAACGACACATAGATCACCATCAGTGCGCCGACGCCGATGACGGTCCAGGCCTGCGCCGCCTCGCTCCTGCCCCCGAGCAGCAGGGCGACCAGCGTGCCCGCGCCCACCATCTGCGCCACCAGATACAGAACGGACACGACGACCGAGGAAGTTCCCGTCGCGATCCGCACCGGGCGCTCGCGCATCCGCGCGGCGACCACGTCGGCGAGGGTGAACCGCCCGCAGTTGCGCACCAGTTCGGCGACGAGGAACAGCACCACCAGCCAGGCCACGAGGAAGCCCACCGAGTACAGCAGCCCGTCGTAGCCGAACAGGGCGATGAGCCCGGTGACGCCGAGGAAGGAGGCGGCCGACATGTAGTCACCGGCGATGGCAAAACCATTCTCCATGGGCGTGAAGAGCCGGCCGCCCGCGTAGAACTCCTCCGCCGAACCACGCCGGTTGCGGCTCGCCCACGTCGTGATCGCCAGCGTGATCGCGATGAACACGGCGAACAGCAGCAGCGCCAGGGGCTGGTGATCGCCCGTCACGAGGCACCGCCCTGTGTGACGCGCGCCAACTCCTGGGTTTCCCAGCGCAGTTCGAGCGCGGCCCGGTCCCGGCGCAATCGTGCGTGGCGGGCGTAGGCCCAGGTGAACAGGAAGGTGGTGAGGAACTGTCCGAGCCCCGCGACCATGGCGACGTTCACGGCCCCCGCGACGGGCCGGGCCATCAGCTCCGGCGCGGCCGTGGCGGCCACGACGTATGCCACGTACCAGGAGAGGAACACGGCAACCGCCGGAACCACGAACCTCCGATAGCGGCTGCGCACATCCCTGAAAGCCGCGCTGCGCTGCACCTCGAGGTACACGTCGCCGACGACAGGCGGGGTGCTCTCGGGAGCGGCCGTATCGTCCGACTCCCCCCACCCGGAGGCGAGGGCGTCGTACCAGGGGTCGTCGAGCCGGGCACCTCTGGCTTCGCGGGGACGACCGTCGCTTGAGTGCATGCCCAAGCATGGACAGAACGGAAAGATCCCCGACTCTTCTTCTTTGTGCGCTTCACCCCATCAGGTGACGCACTCCACAAAACCCCGATAGCGGATAGCGCCCGGCAGCCGCCAACGGCGAGAACGCCGCACAGGGGCCACCCGCGCCCGACGACGAAAGCCGCACGGGCGGTGCGGGTGGTACCCCAAACCCGGCCGAAGGCGAAGCCGAGGCCGGCAAACCGGCCAAAGCCCAGCGCAGCGGCTACGCGTCGATTCGGGACCGGTCCAGCGTCGCCGCAGAGCTGGAGATGAACTCCTTGCGCGGCGCCACGTCGTTCCCCATCAGTAGATCGAAGACCCGCTCGGCGGCTTCCAGATCGGAGAGAGTGATCCGGCGGAGCGTGCGGTGGCGCGGGTCCATCGTCGTCTCGGCCAGCTGATCGGCGTCCATCTCACCGAGACCCTTGTACCGCTGGATGGAGTCCTTGACGCGCACGCCCTTGCTCTCGAACTCCATGAGCTTGTCGCGCAGCTCACGGTCCGAGTACGTGTAGACGTACTTGTCCTGTCCCTTCTTGGGCTGGACCAGCTCGATCCGGTGCAGGGGCGGCACCGCGGCGAACACCCGGCCCGCCTCGATCATCGGACGCATGTAGCGCTGGAACAGCGTCAGCAGCAGCGTCCGGATGTGCGAGCCGTCCACATCGGCGTCGGTCATCATGATGATCTTGCCGTAGCGCGCCGCGTCGATGTCGAAGGTCCGGCCGGACCCCGCCCCTATGACCTGGATGATCGCGCCGCACTCGACGTTCTTGAGCATGTCGGTCACGGACGACTTCTGGACGTTGAGGATCTTGCCGCGGATCGGCAGCAGTGCCTGGAACTCGGAGTTCCGGGCGAGCTTGGCGGTGCCGAGCGCGGAGTCACCCTCGACGATGAACAGCTCGCTGCGGTCGACGTCGTCACTGCGGCAGTCGGCGAGCTTCGCGGGCAGCGACGAGGACTCCAGGGCCGTCTTGCGGCGCTGTGCGTCCTTGTGCTGGCGGGCCGCGATACGTGTACGGGCTGCTGCGACGGCCTTCTCGAGGACCACGCGCGCCTGTGCCGCGGCGTCCCGCTTGGTGGACGTCAGGAACGCCTTGAGCTCCCTGGCGATCACGGTGTTCACGATGCGTCGGGCCGCCGAGGTGCCGAGGACCTCCTTGGTCTGGCCCTCGAACTGCGGCTCGGCGAGACGCACGGTGACGACCGCGGTGAGCCCCTCCAGGGCGTCGTCCTTGACGATGTCGTCCTCGGCGACGCGCAGCATCTTCTTGGTGCGCAGCACCTCGTTCATGGTGCTGGTCACGGCGGTCTCGAAGCCCGCGACGTGGGTGCCGCCCTTGGGGGTGGCGATGATGTTCACGAACGACTTCAGGGTCGTGTCGTATCCCGTCCCCCACCGCATGGCGACGTCGACGTCGAGCTCTCGGGTGACCTGGGTGGGGGTCATCTGGCCGTGCTCGTCGAGGACCGGGACGGTCTCCTTGAAGGTGCCCTGGCCGCCGAAGCGGAGGACGTCACAGACCGGCTTGTCGGCCGCCAGGTACTCGCAGAACTCGCTGATGCCGCCGTCGAAGCGGAAGGACTCCTCGCCCTTGCTGCCGCCCTCGCCGAGGCCGAACTCGTCGCGGACGACGATGGTGAGGCCGGGCACCAGGAACGCGGTCTGGCGGGCGCGCTGGTGCAGGTTCTCCAGGGAGAGCTTGGCGTCCTTGAGGAAGATCTGGCGGTCGGCCCAGTACCGCACGCGCGTGCCGTTGCGGGCCTTGGGGATCTTCTTGGTCTTGCGCAGGCCGCCGGTCTCGAACTTGGCGTTCGGGCCGTCGGCCGCGAAGGCCCCCGGGACACCACGGCGGAAGCTGATGGCGTGCGTGTGGCCGCTTCGGTCCACCTCGACGTCCAGTCGCGCGGACAGGGCGTTCACCACGGAGGCACCCACTCCGTGCAGACCGCCGGAGGCCGCGTAGGAACCGCCTCCGAACTTGCCGCCGGCGTGCAGCTTGGTCATCACGACCTCGACGCCGGAAAGGCCGGTCTTGGGCTCGACGTCGACCGGGATGCCCCGGCCGTTGTCCCGGACCTCCACGGAGCCGTCGTCGTGGAGGATCACCTCGATGTGGTCGCAGTAGCCACCGAGGGCTTCGTCGACGGAGTTGTCGATGATCTCCCAGAGGCAGTGCATCAGACCGCGGCTGTCGGTCGAACCGATGTACATACCCGGGCGCTTGCGTACGGCCTCGAGTCCTTCGAGGACGAGCAGGTGCCGCGCGGTGTAGTTGGACCCGTCCCGGTCTGCTCCTGCCAGCAGCGCTGTGGACGGCACGGACGTCTCGGCGGTCACGCGGTTCGCTCCTCGCTGAATTTCAGGTGACGCCCTGATGGGTAAGGGCGCGGCTTCGGTCGCCGTCAAGAGGGTACCGAGGCCTGGTAGAGCCGTTGTAACGCCACCCTCGTGCGAAACACAGACTAGTCCAGGGTCGCATGCGTGTTCGATCCCTCGATGGGGTGAAGTACATATCACGTTCCCTTCCAGGCATGAACCATTTAGGCTCCGGGCACGTCCTCATGAACAAACCGGCAAGCCAGCCGGGAGGACCTGACCTTGACCGACAGCGCGAAACCGTAAGCAAGACAGAGACGCAATACGGCACATTCGCCGCCAAGCCGGCAGCAACCAGCCGCCCCGGAAAAATTTCACTCTGGGAGAAGCCACGAGCGGGAACGTTTTGGGGCTGGTTGGATGTTGACCCTGGTACGACAGCTCGTCGAGCTAGAGAAGAGGCGACGTGACTACTGTTCTGACCCCCGCGAGCCCGCTGACGGCCGCTGACCGCTGCGACCGTTGCGGCGCCCAGGCGTACGTGCGCGTCGTCCTGCTCAGCGGCGGTGAACTGCTCTTCTGCGCCCACCACGGTCGCAAGTTCGAGCCGGAACTCAAGAAGATCGCCGCTGAGATACAGGACGAGACGGAGCGGCTGACGTCCGCTCCCGCATCGGCGTCCGAAGAAGAGCGCTGACACCTCGCATCCACGACGAGCCAGCTCCGGCACAGGCCGGTT
Source organism: Streptomyces sp. NPDC051738 (assembly GCF_044453205.1). Lineage (NCBI taxonomy): Bacteria > Bacillati > Actinomycetota > Actinomycetes > Kitasatosporales > Streptomycetaceae > Streptomyces > Streptomyces sp. NPDC051738. The sequence continues at coordinate 183,097 of NZ_JBITCM010000017.1, forward strand.
GACGGGCGGCTGTCCCTGACGTCAGGGACAGCCGCCCGCGCTCATACATACCCAGCGGACCCTCAGGCCCGGTCGGCAGCCCGGACGCTCCAGCGCAGAGCCCGTGCGATCTCGGACACCCGCGTGTAGACGCCGGGACTGCCCGCGCGACCGCAGCCGGTGCCCCAGGACACCAGCCCGATCAGCTTCCCCTGAGCGACCAGCGGCCCTCCGCTGTCCCCCTGGCAGGCGTCCCGCCCTCCCAGCGGTTCCCCGGCACAGACCATGCTGTCGGCCAGGTACCTGCCTTCACCGCCGCCCGGATACGCCTTCCCGCACAGAGCGTCGGGCAGCACATGCACCCGGGCCGCCCGCAGCCCACGCGCATAGGCACCCGCGCCCGTGATGTCCCCCCACCCGTAGACCAGGGCCGCCGCCCCCGGCACATAGGCAGGATCGCCGGCACCCGCCATCGCGATCACCGAGTGGGACGGCAGCGGCGATGCGAGGGTGAGCACGGCGAAGTCACCCGCGTTGGTGGCACTGTCGTAGGCCGGGTTCACCCAAGTACGCCGGACGGGGATCTCCTGGCCACTGTTCGACAGCAGGTCGGTACGGCCCGCGATCACACTGAAGTCCCGCAGTTGGTCCGGGGTGGTCCCGAGAACCTCCTCGCCCATGCAGTGGGCCGCGGTGAGCACGGTGGACCGGCTGACCGCCACACCGACGCAGAACTGACCGGCCCGGGTACCTCCGAACCGGTCACGACTGGACAGCGCCACGGTCCAGGGACTGTCTGACACATCGACCGGGAACCCGCCGACGACGACACTGTCGGCGGTCGCAGGGGTGGTGGACATCAGCGGTATGGCGGCGGCGGCCGCCGCCAGAACCAGCGGCCGGGCCAGCGCCCGGGCAAAGGTACGACGCATGACGCTCCTCACTCTCGGGTGGTCATGGGAAACCCAGAGTGAGTCAGACGGCCGCACCCCGCACCTGCGGCGACAGCGCGAAGGCCCGGTCCCCACGCGGGAGACCGGGCCTTGTGTGTCGTACGACTGCGACCTAGTCGAGGTAGTCGCGCAGCACCTGCGACCGCGAGGGGTGGCGGAGCTTCGACATGGTCTTGGACTCGATCTGGCGGATGCGCTCGCGCGTGACGCCGTACACCTTGCCGATCTCGTCGAGGGTCTTCGGCTGACCGTCGGTGAGACCGAAGCGCATGGAGACGACGCCTGCCTCGCGCTCGGACAGGGTGTCGAGAACCGAGTGCAGCTGCTCCTGGAGGAGCGTGAAGCTGACCGCGTCGGCCGGGACGACGGCTTCGGAGTCCTCGATGAGGTCACCGAACTCGCTGTCGCCGTCCTCGCCCAGCGGAGTGTGCAGGGAGATGGGCTCGCGGCCGTACTTCTGGACCTCGATGACCTTCTCCGGGGTCATGTCGAGTTCCTTGGCCAGCTCCTCCGGGGTGGGCTCGCGGCCCAGGTCCTGGAGCATCTGGCGCTGCACGCGCGCGAGCTTGTTGATGACCTCGACCATGTGCACCGGGATACGGATGGTGCGGGCCTGGTCGGCCATGGCGCGGGTGATCGCCTGACGGATCCACCAGGTGGCGTACGTGGAGAACTTGTAGCCCTTGGTGTAGTCGAACTTCTCGACCGCGCGGATCAGACCGAGGTTGCCCTCCTGGATCAGGTCCAGGAAGAGCATGCCGCGGCCGGTGTAGCGCTTGGCGAGGGAGACCACCAGACGGAGGTTGGCCTCCAGGAGGTGGTTCTTGGCGCGGCGGCCGTCCTCGGCGATGATCTCCAGCTCACGCTTGAGCTTGGGCGCCAGCTTGTCGGCGTTGGACAGCTTGTCCTCGGCGAACAGACCGGCCTCGATGCGCTTGGCGAGCTCGACCTCCTGCTCGGCGTTGAGCAGCGGGACCTTGCCGATCTGCTTGAGGTAGTCCTTGACCGGGTCGGCGGTGGCACCGGCGGCCGCGACCTGCTGCGCGGGCGCGTCGTCCTCGTCCTCGTCGGAGAGCACGAAGCCGGCGCTCTCGGCACCCTCAGGCTCGTCACCGGGCTTGGCGTCCTCGAGGACCTCTTCCTCGACCAGCTCGGCGTCGTCCTTCTTGGCGGTGGTCTTCTTCGCCGCCGTCTTCTTGGCGACGGTCTTCTTCGCGACGGCCTTCTTGGCGGTCGTCGCCTTCTTGGCAGCGGCCTTCTTGGCGGTGGCCTCGTCCTCGACGGCGGATTCGGCGACGGGCGCTGCCGGGGTGGCGGTGGCGGTGGCCTTCTTGGTGGTCACCGTCTTGGCCGCGACCGTCTTGGTGGCGGTGCGCTTGGCCGGACTCTTCGCTGCGACGCTCTTTCGGGTGCGCTTGGGCTCCGCGGCACTGACCATCAGCGTCACACCCTCTTCCTCGAGGATCTGGTTGAGGCTGCGCAGTACGTTCTTCCACTGAGTGGCCGGAATCTGGTCGGCTTCGAAGGCCCGACGCACATCGTCGCCGGCGATCTGCCCCTCAGCCTTTCCCCGCTCGATAAGAGCCATGACAGAGACGGACTCGGCGATCTCCGGCGGGAGCGTACGGGATGTGCTGGCCGACACGAACAACCTCTCGGAACGTTGGAAAACGGCTTCCGGCCCCGTCCACGGCGGACAGGAGCCGACCACCGACCTGGGGATGGGCCGACGGTGCGGGCGGGGGCCGGGAGGATGCACAGCGCCTTGAGCGGCGTCCGTATTCCCTTCTCGGCTGTCACCTCTTAGGTCATCGCGCTGTTTCCCCGAGCGTTACGCCCAATCTGCGTGGCCCGAGTCACATCCCGTAATCGATCAAAAACGGACAGACAAGGACAGAAGAGGTCACCCACAGCTGTGGACCATGCACTGTACTGCGATTCCAGGGCCTCGTCGCACCGTCGGACCCGCAGGATCCGTGGGGGATCCTGCGGGTCCGACGGGAGGATGCACGGACCGAGCGGCGCCCCAGGAGGGGGGAGGCGCCGTCCTCAGCCGCGCATCGGGTGCGCGGTCAGTGCTCGCGGGGTGCGGGCACCACGCGCTCGACCTCGGGATGAACGGTGAGCAGTTGGCGCATGGCCGCCTCGGCGGCCATGCCGTCACCGGCGGCGAGGGCGTCGACGATCCTGCTGTGCTGCGTCAGCGACGCCTCGTTCGGCCGGTCACAGCCCGTGACAGGGCCGCCGGAGACCTGAAGGGCGGCCGAGACGATCCCGGACAGGTGCTCCAGCATGCGGTTGCCCGCCACCTGGATGAGCAGCGAGTGGAACTCGGTGTCGGCGCGGGAGAAGGTGAGGACGTCGCCCTGGCCCATCGCGTGGCTCATGATCTCGACCATGTCGGCGAGCCGCTGCTGGACGTCGTCACGCCCGTGCCCGGCCGCGAGGCGGGCGGCGAGCGGCTCGATCGTCCAGCGCAGCTCGCTCAGCTCCCGGCGCTGATCGTCGCGCTGCGGCCCGAAGGCACGCCACTCGATGATGTCCGGGTCGAGGAGGTTCCAGTCGCTGACGGGACGCACGCGCGTGCCGACGTTCGGGCGGGCGCTGACCAGGCCCTTGGCCTCCAGGACGCGGAGCGACTCACGGACGACGGTGCGGGAGACCTCGAAACGCTGGCCGATCTCCTCGGGCACGAGCGGACGGTCGGCGCCCAGGTCGCCGGAGACGATCATCTGGCCGAGCTGCTGGACGAGTTGGCCGTGCAGCCCGCGCCCACGGCTGCCGGCGGCGCGCCGGCCCACGCGGCCCAGTTCCGGGTCCCCGCCGTCCCAGACGGGGGCTCCGACGCGGTCGGCGACGGGGGCCTCGGCGTAGGGGTAGCGGTCGAGTTCGCCCGGGCCGGCGAGGCCGGAGTCTGCGGAGCGGGCGGCGGTCATCATGGTGTGCGCAAGGGTACTCACGCATCCTTTGTCGGCGCCGTCCCCAACTCCCTTGAGGTCTTTGGTGAAAAGCACACGAAAGGGTGATCGCTCACCCCGTCGCAATTGACGCCTTATCGGAAAGAAATGGGCTTTCCCCGGGGAGTTGTGGGCATGACGGAGCCGGGAAGGGCACGGACGGTCGCTATCGAACCCTGCCGCGCGTGGTGGTGAGCAGATAAGCGGCGAGCAGCGTGGCCAGCGACAACGTCAGTGCGCCTCCGACGGGTTGGGCGATCACACGCGCCACGGCGGCCACATACCGCTCCCCGCCGAACGGCCACTGCGACAGGAGCACCTCGTGCAGCCGCAGCGGAAATCCCGCCGCCGTCCGCACCGACGGCCCTTCCATCACCTTCTGCACGAGCGGCACGAGGAGAACGGGTACGGCGACCACCGCGGCGAGCCCCGCAGTGGTCGACCGGAAGAGCCCCGCGGCCAGTACGCCGGCCCAGGCGCAGCCCACCATGAGCCCCATCCAACTCGCGCTCAGCGAAAGCCAGTCGGCGGGAACCTCCGCGAGCTCTGGTCCGTAGACGAGATAGAGCACTTCGATGTCGCAGCCGATGGTGAGGACGGCCAGCACCAGCGCGGTGGCGGAGGCGACGAGGAGTTTCGCGGCCAGCAGCCCCAGCCGGCGGGGGACGGTGCCGCGATCCGCTGCCAGGGCGGGGTGGCGGAACTCCTCGCCGAACGCGATCGCCCCGAGCAGCCCGGCCCCGAGCGCCGCCGGCGGCAGCGGAAGCTCCCGCGGCCACGCGACGAGCAACCGCGGATGCGGCGTGTGCCCGACCCGAGCGAGCAGTACGGCGGTGAGGGCGGACACCACGAGTACGGCGCCGGCGGTGAGGAATCCGGTGCCGACTCCGGCGGCGCGACGGAGTTCGTAGCGGAGGGGGCGGAGGGGGCCGGGGGCGGGGCGGACCGAGATGGGGGGTGGCAGGTCGGGAAGGTGGTCGGGAGAGGAGGCAGGGAGGCGCGAACCTGCCGATTGCGAGGTCGCTTGCGAGGAAGGCCCGCGACCCTCGGTGGGCGCGTCGGCCTGTCGCGGCTCACTGGTGGGCGTGTGGAGCGCGGCCAGCCTTCCGTCCGGCGTCGGTGACGTCTCGCGCGGCGCCGGGAGGTCATCGGCTGTGGCCGATTCTTGGCGCCGCGTCGACACCCGCACCGGTGGCGTGGCCGCCCGCTCGCGATCACGCGCCGCGATCGCTTCACGGGCCGGCGTCAGCGACGCCTCGTCGGCCTGCCGCTCCGTCGAGAGGTCCGCCGCGAATGCCGGCCCCATGTCCCCGATCTCGTCGGCGAGTTGGTGGACGAGAATGCCATGGCGGTAGGCGATCTCACCGATCACGGCACATGTACTGCCGTACACGGAGAGGCGGGTGCCGCTCTCGCGCACGACCTCGACGGAGCGCTGCGTGGTGCGCGCCTCCTTGGTGAGCAGAGCGGCCAGGCGGGACGCGTGCGGGGTGCGGACGGCGACGCGGGGGCGCAGCCGGGTGCGGGCGAAGTCGGCGGCCTCCTGGTCGGCGAGGAGTCTGCCCCCCTCCAGGGTGACGACCCGGTCGGCGACGCGTGCGGCCTCCTTGGGGTCGGCCGTGGTCAGCAGGACCGTGCCGCCCTGGGCGGCGTGCGCGCCCAGCATGCGGTGCAGCCAACGGCTCTCGCGGGTCGAGAGCCCGTCCGCGGGTTCGTCGAGTACGAGGGTGTGCGGGTCGGCGAGCAGCGCGCAGGCCAGACCGAGGCGGCGGTCCATGCCGCGCGAGAGGGCGCCGAGGCGTTCCTCGCGCAGGCTGACGAGGCCGACGACCTCCAGGACTTCGTCGGCGCGCCGTGCCGGGACGCCCGCGGCGGCGCACAGCATGCGCAGATGGCCGCGGACGGTGCGGGCCGGGTGCCCCGGGACATCGCCCAGGAGTACACCCACCTCGCGCGACGGATGGGCGATGCGGTGCAGGGGGCGACCTCTGAAGTAGGTGATCCCACGGCCGCGTTGGAGCTCGAGCATGAGTCTGAGCGCCGTCGTCTTGCCCGCTCCCGCCGCCCCGAGCAGCGCGGTGACACGGCCCGCGCACGCCTCGAAGGACACGTCGTCGACGGCAGGGGGAAGCTGCTTGCGAGGGTCGCTGGTCAGTCCGATGGCCTGGATCACCCTCAGCAAGATAGCGCGTTATGTCCGTTTTTCCGGGCAGCGCAAGGCCCGTAGCCCGGGCGGCAGTCGACCCGACCGGATCCTTGTTCGCCTTTGCTCGCCCGTAATCGCCCTCCGTCCCTGCCATTCCAGGCGCGGGCGTCAGACCTCGGGGCGCAGCATCGGGGGGTTGAGCAGCGTGGCTCCGCCGGCCCGGAAGAGCTGGGCGGGGCGGCCGCCCTGACGGGTGGTGGTGCCGCCGGTGGGGACGAGGAAGCCCGGCGTGCCCGTCACCTTGCGGTGGAAGTTGCGGGGGTCGAGCGCCACGCCCCACACCGCCTCGTAGACCCGGCGCAGCTCGCCGACCGTGAACTCGGTGGGGCAGAAGGCCGTCGCCAGCGACGAGTACTCGATCTTGGAGCGAGCGCGCTCCACCCCGTCGGCCAGGATCTGCGCGTGGTCGAAAGCGAGCGGCGCGACGGGTTCGCCATCGCGGCCATGACCGCCCTGCTGCAGCAGTTCGTCGACCGGCGCCCAGCGGGCGTTGCTGGCGTCGCCGCCCGCGCGAGGCGCGGGCAGGTCGGGGGCCAGCGCGAGGTGGGCGACGCTGACCACGCGCATCCGAGGGTCCCGCTTGGGGTCGCCGTAGGTCGCGAGCTGCTCCAGGTGAGCACCGTTGTCGTGCGCGGGAACGGACGGGTCGTGGGCGCGCAGCCCGGTCTCCTCCGCCAACTCGCGTGCCGCCGCCTGCGCCAGGTCCTCGTCGGCCCGTACGAACCCGCCGGGCAGTGCCCAGCGCCCCTGGAACGGCGGTTCGCCCCTGCGCACCGCCAGCGCGCACAGGGCATGGCGGCGCACGGTCAGCACGACCAGGTCCACGGTGACGGCAAAGGGCGGAAAGGCTGACGGGTCGTAGGGCATGCGGCGATCATAGTCGTCTGCCTGACGATAAACACTCCCTTCGCCGACCCCGTCGACGGTTGATCCAATTCGGCCGGGAATGCACCTCACCGGGTTCCCGCTTGTCGTGCCGCGTGGCGTCGTCCGAGGTCACGTGGGTCGTGCCGCGTGGCGTCGTCCGAGGTCACGTGGGTCGTTCCGGATCGCGTCGGCCAAGGTCACGCTCGCAGTTGGAGTCCGTCGGCCGCCTCCTCGACCATGGCGAGGCCCAGCCTGCTGACGCGGATGGAGAAAGGGGCACCGGCGACCCGCAAGCCCGTCAGGACGATCTCGCCCAGAGGGGCGCTGCGCATCGGCCGCAGAGTGACCGTCCCTCCGGGAGCGTCCGGGCGGATGCCTGCGAGCGTGGTCAGCAGGAGCACCCCGGCCGCCGCCGACGTGGCAGCGGGGCGGCAGGCCGCGGGGTGCGGGAGAGGAGCGCTGCCGTCGGTGCGCTGCTCCCCCGCGTACATTTCGGGGAGCCGGTGGCCGAACGCCTCTGCCGCCGCCAGGACGCCCCGTAGCAGCGCGCTCGCCTCCTTCTCGTAGTCGGCCGCGGCCAAGCCTGCTACGGCAAGCGCGGTCGCGTGGACCCGTACGGCGCCGCTGCGGTGACCGAACGGGTTGTGTCCCGCCTCCTTCGCGCCCAGCCCTCGAAGGCCCCAGCCCGAGTCCATGGCCGGAGCACCGAGCAGTCGGGCGAGTTGTTCGGTCCGCACCTTGTCGAGCAGGCCGGGCGCCAGTTCTCCCCCGCCCAGCAGGCCGGTGTCGAGGAGATGGACGGCTGCGGCGCCCAGCTGCGGCACAAGGCGTCCGTCCGGGGTCCGGGCGGCGGCGGGTCGCCCACCGCCCACGTCGTCGATCCAGAGATCCGCACGGAACGCCGCCCGCAACGCGCCGGCCCAATCCCGCAGCCCGGCGCCGCCCGGTCTGCCGCAGGCGTCGAGGAGATCGGCGCCGAGCAGTGCCGCACGATGCGCGTGGGCCTGGGTCTCGCAGCGGACGGGGCTGCCGGGATGCGGGTCGCGCAGATATGTGCCGTCGCCCACAGTGGTACGCAGCCAGGTCAGACACCGCTCGGCCACCGGGAGGAGTTCCGCCGCCTCGGCCTCGGGCATGCCCCAGCGTCGGGCTTCCGCGAGCAGTACGGGGAAGAGCAGCGTGGCCTCCGTGCCGGTGCAGCCCGGGGGCAGGTGCGTGCCCGCGTCCCGGAGCGGCCCGGGGATCATGCCGGACTGCTGTCCCTGGCCCCGGAGTTGGGTGCGGGCGAGCGTGCGCAGCGTGCCCACGGCCAGCCGAGTGCCCAAGGGCAGGGTCATCCGGGCCGCGGCCAGGGCGTCGGCCGGGGCCGGACCGCAGCGCCAGGGCACTCCGGCGGCAAGGTGGGTGTCGGAGGGAAGGGCGGGGTCGCGCAGCAGAAGGGCCTGGAGGTCCTCGACGCTGGTCCGCATCAGGGCCTGCACTCTGGGGTCGTCGCCGGACGCGCGCGCGGAGGCCAGCGGGCTGGTCGCCGTGCGGCCCACGGCCCGTAGGGGCCCCGCTCCGTCCGGCCGCACCCGCAGCTCGATGCTCGCGCTGCCGCCCGGGGGCAGCGCGAACTCCCAGCGCAACAGCCCCGCAGAGGCCAGCGCGTCAGTGGGCGGCGGGTCGGCCGTCACCGTCGAGTTGCCTCGAGGGGACGACCAGCGCAGCCCGGAGTCGTGGACGCTGGCGGGCAGTTCCGGTCCCGGGTTGCCCCACGCGATCCCACCGAGGTCGGCCAGGTCCGTGCCGAGGGCGACCTCGACCGGCACCCGCAGGGGGCGAACGGCCGCGCTGTTCAGTGTGATCCGCTCGGTGCCGTCCGCGTGACGGGTCCGCTCGACGACGACGTCCGGGTCGGGGCCCGCCTGCGGGGAGACGCGCAGTGTGCCGACGAAGCGGGCGCAGTCGGCCGTGGTCATCCGGGCCTGCACCGCCAGTGGTTCGCGTCCGGCCACGCGAAGTTGGCAGCGTGAGAGCACACGCCGACCCGCGCGGTAGAACCCCTCGAGTCCCCGGCCGGTCAACTGCCCCTGGTTCGTGGAGATGGCGAGGCCCGGCAGGGCGACGCAGATCATGGCGTCGTGGGTGGGAGGGAGGTCGGTGGGCCGGAGCGCGGAGGAGGGTGGTGTTGGTGAGGGGGCCGATGGCCGAGTCGGGGAGAGGGTGTCTTGAGGTGGGCGGAAGGGTGGGCGGGAGCGCCGCGCGGAGTCGGCAGGCGGCGGCGCTGTCGAGCCCTGGTGGACGGGCGACGCGGGCGCGGGGCTCGGGCTCGGGCTCCGGTTTGTGGGCCTCCCCCGTCGTGTCGGTCCTGTCGGCTGCACGGGGAGCTCGGTCCGTCCGGCCCATGGGTATGGGCGACCGTCCTGGTCTGCCGTTGGCAGCCGGACAGGGGGTGGGGTCCGGTCCACCGATCGGGGGGTTGGTCGACCCTGATCCACAGGACCCGGAGGGTCCGGAGGGGACGAGCCACCCGGAGAGGGCCGGCCGCGGCTGCTCGGTGGGGAACTGCGAGCGGCATCCCGCACGGGCATGGGCGCGCCCCGCCCCTGGCCGCCCTCGCCCGGCGGCGGCCCTTCGTCCAGCCCGAAGGACGGTAACGGTCCATCGGCCGTCGTGCGATCGTCGGCGGTTCGGGACGTCGGGGTGGGTTGTGGCATGGGGCGGTTTCCTCTGTGCTCAGTGCGCCTCGGGTGGGTGCGGCGCCGGCTGGGGGATCCGGAGTGACATCCGAAGTGACAAGGGCGGTGCGGCAGCACGGTCGGTCCAGCCGTTCCGCCACTCAGGTGAACGGGGAGGTGCTCCTCCGGGTCACGCCCGGGAGGGGGTAACCCCGCCTAAGAGGAGCCGCGTTCAGCGTGTTCACCAGGTAGGTTGAGGCGGGGCGGGCGCCGACGCGCTGACCCGTCGGGCAGGCTCGGTTGTGCGCGTCCGCTGTGCGGGTCGGATGTGCGGGTCGGCTCGGACCGGGAGTTGCTCGTGGCGACCCGGCTCACGGACATCGCGGTCTGAGGGGCCTCGGCGGCTCACGTATCCCCCTCGGCGCCCGCGTTCTTGGAACGCACCCCGTCCGGACGGGCTGCCCCACTCCGACCCACGCCTCCCTTCTTCGCGGTGCGCGGAGCCGTGCTCTTCGAGGTCCGCGCACCCGTACCTTTCGGCGTGCGCGACCCTGTGCTGCCCGGGTGGGGGAGGCCAAGTGGCACACTCGCCGACGCACGAGGACGCGACACACGGGTAACCCGTCCTCGCCCGGCGGCCGTTGCAGGACGAGGGAGACTTCCGGCCGAACCCGTGGGGCGCCGAACCCGGCGACGGGCGCCCGCGGCAGGCGTCCGCCCAGTGCTCACCGCCTCACCCTCCACCGGCTCTTCGACGCCTTCCGGCTGGTCGAGCGGGCCGGGGTCCCGCTGGTCGAGCCGCTCGGCGTCCCGTTGGCCGAGTCGCCCGGCGTCCCGCTGGTCGCGGCCGACGCGTTCCGCGCGCAGGCAGCGGCGGATCGACTCGGGGTCCAGACCCTCGTTGCAGGCCTGATGCAGGAGGCGGGCGAAGAGGTAGTCGGAGTCGGCGCCGAGTGCCATGGCAAGGGCTTCTCGGGACTCCAATTCGTCGCCGGTGGACCAAGCGACCCAGCCGGCGAGCGTGAGGGGCGCCGCAGCGTGCTCGCTGTACGGTCCGACACAGCGGCGGGCCAGCGCTCGCCAGAGCCGGAGGGCGGGACCGGCCTCGTCGCCCTCCATCCATTCGGCCGCGCGGTCACGGGTCGCGCGGTCCTGCAGGCCCAGAATGAGCCTCGCGGCTTCGTCATGACCGAGCAGTTCGTCGTCGCGGAGATCCGCGGTGAGTGTCCCGGACGCGGGCGTTACCTCGGCGAACCGGCTCATGAGCCGCTCGGCCAGCCGCAGCGTCTCCTCTGCCACGCCCACGCGGGTCGCGTCGTCGAGGATCCTGGGGACCAGTGCCATGCCCGCGGTGTCCAGGGCGATCTCCTGCTCCAGGGCGGCTGCGGTCTCCCAGGGCAGCAGCCTGGCCCGCAACTCGCGCAGCGTGCCGCGCACCTGAACTCCGGCGTAGGTGGCCGCGGCGGCCAGCACGGACGTACCGGGCAGGCCCATCGGTCGGCCCTCGGGCGGGCAGCACTCCTCCCTGTCACAGCAGTAGGACCAGAAGCGCCCGTCCGAGATGCACAGGGCCTCGATCACCGGTACGTCCAGACTGCCGCAGGCGACACGCATCTTCTGGGCCAGTGGCTGCAGCCGTTCCCTGACCTGTCGGCCCGTCTCCCCCGTGGCCGGTTCCTGGCAGAGGAAGGCGACCATCTGCTCGGGCCGGGCTCCTCTGCGCTCGCTGCCCCTCACCAGCCCGTCGGCCAACTGCCCGGCCGCCGCGTCCCAGTCGTCCGCGCTCGCGGGAATGCCGAGCCGTGCACGTCCGCCGAACCGGCCACGGCCGTCCTTGTCGTGCAGGGCGACGAGCACGATGCTGTCCTCGGGGCGGTACCCCAGGAGATACGGCAGCGCGTCGGCCAGCTCGTCCGGGGTGCGCAGGGTGACCTGGTGCTCGGCGGGTTGCCTGTCGTACGCGGCGCGGTCGGGTCGGTCCGCCTGGTGCTGTTCGGTGCCCGTGGTGTCGTCGTTTTCGGGCGAGCCAGTTGTTTCGTGATGCGTCATGCGCAGACGATCTCGCGGATCGCCAACCTCCACTTCGCCCTGTGGATAAGTCCGACCAGGGACACGACAAGGCGCCCTTTCGGGTGGGGCCCGGGGCAGGTGCCCTGCAGGCCACTTAGGCATGCCGACGCGCAGCAGCGTGGCAGGCAGGGGCGCCTCGCCAACCTCCCGGGCTCGCAGCGCCCCGGTCTCCATGGCGTGCCTGTGCTCCAGGAAGCCCTCGGCGGGCGGGGCGACAACTGGCTGGCTCCTGTCGATGTGGTCCGGAAGGGCCCCGAACTCCTACGGCCCCATCATGGTGCCGAAGCCCCTGCCCTCCTCCTCCGCGCACAGGGCCGAAGTGGAAACGATCACGGCGGAGCCCACCAGTCCGGCCAGCGAGGGCAGTTGGCGCCTGGGCCGGGCGGTGTAGGCGACCACGTCGACCAGGGCGTCGCAGCCGGACCCGACGGCGACCCGCAGCTGTGCGTCGTCGCCGCGGTCGGCCCGCACGGTCCGTACGCCACGCTGTGGATCCCACGCCTCGTCTTAGTCACCACGGCTGACGGCCCGTAGGCGCCAGCCGTCCTCCACGAGGGCGCGCACCACGGCGGGCCCCTATCTGGCCCGTGGCCCCCGAGTACGACCGCGGTCCTTTCCACGTACTGGTCCTGTCCATGTACCGGTCTCCATGTGCGGGTCCTGTCCATGCACCGCTCCTTCCGTCGTGTTCCGTGCGGCCGGCATCGCAGCTTTCGATCGAGCCCGCCTGGAACCCGGGTGGACGGTCAGCCCCCGTCGGCGGACACCCCCGCGAAGAGGTCGTCCTCGGGCAGCGGGGAGGGGACGTGGGAGGCGACGAGGTGGTAGTCCTCCGTGGGCCAGGCCGCGGCCTCCAGCTCTAGCGGGCAGGACAGTTCGGGGCCGTCCGGGTCGACCTGCGTCTCGTGGGCGAGGAGCGCCGCACGGCGGACGGGGAAGTACTCGGCGCACTCGACCCGGGTGGTCGCCTCCCAGGTAGGCCAGGCGTCGGGCCAGTTGTCCAGTACGGCGCGGGCCGGCGAGTCGAGTCCGGCCCCGCTCATGGCCGTATCGATCGCTTCGAAGTACTCCTTGTTGAACGCGCAGGTGTAGTACAGCTTCCGCGGCTGCCACGCCTCGCCCGTGCCGGGGTAGCGGGCGGCATCGCCGGCGGCCTCGAAGGCCTCCACCGCCACCTGGTTGGTCTTGATGTGGTCTGGGTGGGGATAGCCGCCGTTCTCGTCGTAGGTGACGACGACGTGCGGCCGGAAGGCGCGCATGGCCTCCACCAGGGGGCGGGCGGCGGTCTGCAGGGGTTGGCGGGCGAAACACCCTTCGGGAAGCTCCTCGCCGTCCTTGGGCAGCCCGGAGTCGGTGAACCCGAGGAACCGCTGGTCGACGCCGAGGATCTCGCGGGCCCGGGCCATCTCGCGACGGCGGCGCTCGGGGAGTTCGGCCCACACCTCGGGCCGGTCCAGGCGGGGGTTGAGCACGTCGCCGCGTTCACCGCCGGTCATGGTGCACACCAGGACCCCGGCGCCCTCGCGGGTGTACTTGACGAGCGTGGCGGCGCCCTTGCTGGACTCGTCGTCCGGGTGCGCGTGCACCGCCATCAACCGCAGTCCCGTGCGGCTCGGTCGAACGCTGGTGGTCATTGCTTCTCCTGTCATGCGAAGTGCCGTGCGGGGGCGTCGGGTTCCGGGGGGGGGCGGGACGTCCTGGGTATCCGAGATATCCAGGACGGTCGAGATATCCAGGACAGCCAAGGCATCCAGGACGTCCGAGGCATCCGGGGCAGTACGGCCGTACGTCACCCCTTGCCCGGCGCGAGCCGGGGATACAGCGCGGCCGGGACCAGGGTGAGGGTGCTGAGGACCAGGGCCCACCAGAAGGTCTGGGCATAGGCGTCCCGCACGCCCTGCGTCCCGTCGGCGGCGCCTGCCAGGGCCGACTGCAGGATGGCGGCGAGCACGGCGGTGCCGAGGGAGCCGCCGACGCGGTTCAGGACGGTGCGGGCGCTGGTGGCGGCCGGGATCTGGCTGCGCTGCACGGACGTGTAGGTGGCCGCGACGTTCGGCGGCGTGATCGTGCCGAGCCCGACTCCCCTGACGAACAGCGCGACGACGAGCACGGCGGTGCCCGGCCCCGTCCCGGTGAGGGCGAAGGGCACAGTTCCGGCGACGGTGAGCAGGATGCCCGCGACCGCGACGGTGCGCGGCCCGTAGGTGTCGGTGATCCGGCCCGCGTACGGGGTGACCACGGCGGTGCCGAGCGCCTGCGGGGCCAGCATCAGTGCCGCCTCCAGCACGCTCAGGCCGCGCACCTGCACGAAGTACAGCGGCAGAAGCAGCATCGAGCCGTAGAGGGCGGCGCCGAGCAGGAACGTGTTGACGGCGGCGAGGGTGAAGCCCCGTCCGGCGAAGAGCCTGAGATCGACCAGCGGGGCGTTGCGGGTGCGCAGCGCGTGGACGACGTAGCCGGCCAGCAGGACGACGCCCGCGACGAGCAGCGCGCTGTCGAGCCGCGCGAGGCCGCCGCCGTCGAACTGCGCGAGGGCGTAGACGAGCAGCGCGAGCCCAGGGGGAAGCAGGGACAGGCCTAGGCCGTCGGGCCTCAGGCCGCTGACCCGTTCGCCGTCGTCGCGGGGGACGATGCGGGCGGCGAGGACGAGGGTGACCAGGCCGACGGGGACGTTGACGTAGAACAGCCAGCGCCATTCGGCGGTGTGGACGATCAGGCCGCCGATGACCGGTCCGAGGATCGGCGCGAGGGCGACCGGCGCGGTGATGACGCCGACCAGCCGCCCGATCCGTTGCGGTCCGGCGATCCGGGCGATGACGGTCTGCGCGATGGGCTGCATGAGCCCTCCGGCCAGGCCCTGCAGGACCCGGAAAGCGATCAGGGAGCCGGGCGACCATGCCGCCCCGCACAGCGCGGAGGCCCCGACGAAGAGGGCGACCGACAGCAGCCAGGTCCGCTTGCCGCCGAACCGGTCCACGAGCCAGCCGGACAGGGGTGCCACAAGGGCGACGGCCAGCAGGTATCCCGTACTGACCCACTGGATGGCGGTCAGCGACGCGTCCAGTCCGTCGGCCATGGAGCCCACGCCGACGTTGACGATCGTCGTGTCGAGCTGCGCCAGGACGGCGCCGAGGACCAGCACCGCGCCGATTCGCAGCAGCGCGGGGTCGAGAGGGTCCCCCGTCTCGGCCGGGGCTATGGGGCGGGGAGCGAGCGAGCGCGTCAAGAACCCTCCGGGACGGATGCGTTGGCGGGCTGGACATCAAGAAACTTAGGTCGACCCAGGTTTTATGTCAAACCTAAATTTAGCCTGGATCAAAGGATGGCTACCATGAGCCGCATGCAGGCATCGGGAACGGGAACGGGACTGCGAGAGCGCAAGAAGCAGCAGACACGGGAGCGACTGGCCCATGTGGCGACGCTGCTGTTCATCGAGCAGGGCTTCGACAACGTGACGATCAGCGAAATCGCCGAGGCCGTGGGTGTCTCGAAGATGACCGTCACGAACTACTTCCCGCTCAAGGAGGACCTCGTCTTCGACGCCCACGACCTCGCCGTCGACAGCCTGGCGCGGACGGTGCGGGAGCGGGTAACGGGCGAGTCTGCCTGCCACGCACTGCATCGGGCGTACGTCGCCGGACTCGGCGGCGCCGACCCCGTGCTCACCGGCCACGCCTCGCACGGCTTCGCCCGGCTGGTGCACGACAGCACCCGGCTGCGGGCACGCGAGCGCGAGATCGACGAGCAGCGCGAGCAGGCGCTCACCGCGGCCCTCGCCACCGCCACGGGCACCGCCGCCGATGACCTCACGCCCCGCCTCGCCGCCGCCCAACTGGCCGCCGCTCACCGGGTGGTGTTCCAACTGGTCCGCCGCCTGGTGCGGAACGAGACCCCCACCGCGGAGGTGGACGACGCGGCCACCGTGGCCGCCCGCCAGGCCTTCGCCCAGCTTGAGCCGTCGCTCGGCGGCTACGCGGTGCGCGGGGCCTGAGAGCCTGCGCCGCCTCCGTCAGCCGGACCAGCGCCCGGATTGCCGCCGCCGGCAGCCGGCGGTCGCGAGCGACGGCGAGCGGCCCGCTCTCGGCCGCCGTCACCGCGGCTGACAAGGTCCCTTGAGATCGCCGACCTGCTCCGGCCGGAGCGCATCGGCGTCCACCCCTCCGATGCGGACGGCAAGGCGCTGACCGTGCTCTCCGAGGGCCGGCTGCTGAACCTGGGCAACGCCACCGGTCGCCCGTCGTCCGTGATGTCCAACTCGTTCGCGGATCAGACGCCGGCCCAGATCGGCTGTTCACCGAGCCGGACGCCTACCCGACAGGCGTGCACACGCTGCCCAAGCACCTGGACGAGAAGGTCGCCCGTCTCCACCTGGACGCCCTCAGCGTGAGACTGCGCCAGCTCCGCCCCGAGCAGGCCGCATACATCGGAGTCGAGGTCGAGCGCCCGCACAAGCCCCACCACTACCGCTACAGACGGCGTCCAGATAGCCGGATACACCCGGGCGAAGGCGGACACGCGCCCGCCCACGGCAGAGGCAGCGAGCCGGAGCCGGAGCCGGAGCAGGCGCACCCCGGCCGGGAAGCTCAGCCCGCCGCAGCGAGGACCAGCGGAAGAACCTCTTCGCTCCCAGCCCGGCGCAACAACCGGGCAGCAACCGCGAGAGTCCAGCCGGACTCGGTGTAGTCGTCCACGAGCAGGACGGGGCCGGGAGAGCGGGCCAGGGCGCCGGCCAGGTCCTCGGAGACGTGGAAGGCGTCGGAGAGCGCTCTGAGGCGTTGGGCGGAGTTGCTGCGGCGTGCCGAGTGCGCGCCACCCGGCCCGCCGTACGTCAGCGTGCCCAGGAAGGGGAGGCGGCCGACGGCCGCGATTCCCTGGGCGAGAGAACCGACCAACTGCGGGCGGGTGACGGACGGTACGGCGACAACCCCCACCGGCCGGGCAGAGGCGTCCGGGGCATCGGTTGCCCAGCCGCCCGGGGAGCGCGCCCAGTCGGCGAGGACCGCCACCGCGGCCCGGAGGACATCGTCGGGGACCGGACCGTCGGGCGCGCTCTCCGCCAGGAGCGGGCGCAGCCGGTTGCCCCAGCCGATGTCCGAGAGCCGCCCCAGGGCCCGACCGGTGGAGCACTGCTCCTTGACCGGGATGCGCCCCTTGAGGTCGATGCCCAGCGCCGGCATGCCCGTCGGCCACATGCGGCGCGGCTCGATCTCCACGCCCGGCCGGTCCAGTTCCTTCACCGCCCCCGTCAACGTCTCCGCCGAGACGTCGGCGTCGACCCAGGAGCCCGCGCAGGTGTCGCAACGGCCGCACGGGACGGCCCCTTCGTCGTCCAGCTGCCGGCGCAGAAACTCCATCCGGCACTGGGACGTGCTCACGTAGTCGCGCATGGCCTGCTGCTCGGCCGCCCGCTGCCTAGCGACCCACGCATAACGCTCGGCGTCGTAGTTCCACTGCTCCCCCGTGGAGATCCAGCCGCCCTTCACACGTTTGACGGCTCCGTCCACGTCGAGCACCTTGAGCATGGTCTCCAGCCGGGTGCGCCGGAGGTCGACGACTGCCTCCAGGGCCGGCACGGACAGCGGCCGTCCCGCACCGGCGAGGGCCGACAGGGTCTCGCGGACCCGCGCCTCCGGCGGGAAGGCCGTATCGGCGAAGTAGCGCCAGATGGCCTCGTCCTCCTTGCCCGGCAGCAGCAGCACATCGGCATGCTCCACGCCGCGCCCCGCACGCCCCACCTGCTGGTAGTAGGCGATCGGCGAGGACGGCGAGCCGAGGTGGACCACGAATCCCAGGTCCGGTTTGTCGAAGCCCATACCCAGCGCCGAGGTCGCGATCAGCGCCTTGACGCGATTGCCCTGCAGGTCGGCCTCGGCCTGCAGCCGGTCGGCGTTCTCGGTGCGCCCCGTGTAGGAGGCCACCCTGAAGCCACGCTGCCGCAGGAAGGCGGTGGCCTCCTCGGCCGCGGCGACCGTGAGGGCGTAGACGATCCCCGAGCCCTGCAGATCGTCCAGGTGCTCGGCGAGCCAGGCCAGACGGTGCGCGGCGTCCGGCAGCCGCACCACGCCGAGCCGGAGGCTCTCCCTGTCCAGCGGACCCCGCAGCACCAGGGCCTCGCCGCCACCGGTGCCCAGCTGCTCGGCCACATCCGCGGTGACCCGGGCGTTGGCGGTCGCGGTGGTGGCCAGGACCGGCACACCGGCGGGCAGCTCGGCCAGCATCGCCCGCAGCCGCCGGTAGTCCGGACGGAAGTCGTGGCCCCAGTCGGAGATGCAGTGCGCCTCGTCGACCACCAGCAGTCCGGTCGTGGCCGCGAGCTTGGGCAGCACCTGCTCACGGAAATCCATGGAATTAAGACGTTCCGGACTCACCAGGAGAACATCGGTCTCGCCGCGTTCGACCTCCCCGTGGATGGCATCCCACTCCTCCGGATTGGCCGAGTTGATCGTGTGCGCCCGGATACCCGCCCGCGCCGCCGCCTCGACCTGGTTGCGCATGAGGGCCAGCAACGGCGAGACGATCACCGTGGGACCGGAGCCACGTCGGCGCAGCAGGGCGGTGGCCACGAAGTACACCGCCGACTTTCCCCAGCCGGTGCGCTGCACCACCAGGGCACGCCGACGCTCCTCCACCAGCGCCGCCACCGCCTGCCACTGGTCCTCCCGCAGCCGCGCCGCCCCGCCGGGGGCACCGACGAGCTCGGCGAGGATGGCATCGGCTTCAGCACGCAGCTCAAGAACGTTCATGCCCCCATGCAACCCGACGGCACTGACAATCGGCCACCGGTGGGGCCTCGGACCCCTCCGTGGCGAAGCCGTACGACCTGGTTGTGTACCGTCGCCCTATGCGTCGCGGCTATGCGTCGCGGTGTGACGCACTGGGTAGGGATATAACCCGCACACCATTGGATATCGGACGGTGGCCCCAATTGCTCGTTGCCGCATCCCGGTTCGGCAGGAAGAATTGAGGTCCGCTCCCCGCACGGCCGGCCCGTGATCCGGTAGGGCTCTGCTGCGGTGCGCGTTCCCCCGATTCCGACCCCGCCCGCAGTGTGGGCGCGTAGCCGAAGGGAGGACCGTGACCTTCGGATTCGCTCCGTCCTCCGCGTCATCCGCCAACCCCCTGGCCCGCATGCTCGAACCCGCGGAGTGGTCTGCCGCGGGAATCCCGCTGCTGCGCAACCCTCGAGAGGTCGTCAGCGGTCTGCACTCACGGCACCACCCCCGGCCGACCACCGCGATCGTGGCCGTACTCGACGCGGACGAACGCCTGCTGGCGAGCGCCTCGTTCACCCGCCGCCAGGACCCGGCGGACGGCTGGATGTTCCGCAACGCCCTGCTCTCCCAGTTGCGCCGCGTCATCCCCCACGACCTGCGCCGCCGCACCCCGGTACGCACCGCGGTGCTGCTCTACTGCCGTGAGGGCGACGCCCGTTGGACGGAGGAGGACGGCGCCTGGATGTGGGGTCTGCGTGACGCCTGCACCCTGCACGGCCTGCGCTGCGGCGCGTACATCACGCTGACCCGTGACGGCTGGCAGGTCCTCGGTGAGGGGCGCGGCGGACGCCGCCCCAACACCGACTCACCGCCGGAGCCCTTCGCCACGTCCGAGGCACCGCTCCCGCTGCCCCGCACCGGCGGCGCGGCCTCGGAGGTCCTGCGCCGCGCGGCGGCCCGCTGAGGACACCGACCGGAATTCTCGGCCACGGCCCGAACGGCCGCGCCGTACTGCGTATGCGATACGACGGCCGAGACAGCCCCCGGACCCCTGGTCCCTGATCCTTGGCACGACAACCAAGGCCGACACACGACCGGACGCCCTCACGGCGACACATGCCTACGCCATGGAGACGCCCCATGAGTACGCCATGGAGTGGCATCGGCACACCGACGCGACGGCGCACGCGCAGGGCAAGCCGGCAACCTCAGGTCACCTCGCCCACCCGTCCGGGCACGCCGAAAGCCTCGCCGTGCAGACGCCGCCACAGCGGCGCCCTGTCCCCCGGTGTCCTGCGGAGTGTCCCCCGGACGAGCCGGAACGGACTCAGACGCCCGCGCCCAGCACCGAGTTGATCCGCTGCGGGTCACCGCAGACGATCAGCAGGGCGCTCGCCTGGCCGAGGGCCAGCGGCAGGGCGGCGGCGGCAGCGGTGTCAGGACCGCCGTTGACGGCGACCACGACCACGGGACGCGACGTGGCACGGCCGACGGCGGAGGCGTCGGCGTAGAAGACGTCGTCACCCGCGTCATGCTGCGCCCAGTACGAGGCTTCACCGAAGGACAGCTCGTGGGCGGCCCACGGGTGCTGTTCGCCCGTGGTGATCACCAGTACGTCGCCGGGGGCACGGCCCGAATCCAGGAGCAGGTCGACGGCCTCCTCGGCAGCGTCGAGCGCGCCCTCGGGCGAGGCCGGGATCAGCTGGATCTGCGGGGTCGCCACAGCCTGGGCAGAGGCGGCAGGGGCAGCCGGACCCGAGGGGCCGGGCTTGGCAACGGCCACGTCACGCGGCGCGCGTTGCACCGGCGGCGCGGGCCTCGGGGGCCCGGGTCGGCCGGGGCGCGACGAAGCCGCGGGGCGGGGGCCGGGTACGGGGCGGGGGGTCGGCGCGGTACGGCCGCTGGCCGGAGTGGCGCGGGGACCCTGGGCACTCTCGTGAATCTGAGGCTCCTCGGGAATGAGAGGCATGAGCTGATGTTTATCAAACGCTGGTACGACCCGCGCGAGCGGGTGGCACACAAGTGCGAGCGGAATCGTCAGAAGTCGAAGCCGAGCTGACCCTCGATCTTCGGAACGTTTCCATCCGCCCAGGTGCGGACCTTCTTGAGGTGCCGCCACTGGGGCAGCGCATCAAGATACGCCCACGACAACCGATGGTGCGGGGTGGGTCCCCGCTCCGCCAGTGCGGCCTTGTGCACGGGCGACGGATACCCGGCGTTGGCCGCAAAACCGAAGTCTGCATGGTCGATACCCAGTTCGGCCATCATTTTGTCGCGCTGGACCTTGGCGATCACCGAGGCCGCCGCGACCGCCACGCAGGACTGGTCACCCTTGATCACCGTACGGACCCTCCAGGGGTCCCCGAGATAGTCGTGCTTCCCATCGAGGATCACGGCGTCGGGACGGACCGGCAGAGCTTCAAGGGCGCGCACCGCGGCGAGCCGCAACGCGGCCGTCATCCCCACCTCGTCGATCTCCTCCGGAGAGGCGTGCCCCAGAGCGAACGAGGTCACCCACGTCCGCAGCTGCTCGGCGAGCTCGGTACGTCGCTTGATGGTGAGCAACTTGGAGTCTGTGAGGCCTTCGGGAGGCCGACGCAGTCCGGTGATCGCCGCACAGACCGTGACGGGCCCGGCCCACGCACCCCTCCCCACCTCGTCGACACCGGCAATGATCTTCGCTCCGGTCGTGGCTCGAAGGGAGCGCTCGACGGTGTGAGTAGGCGGTTCGTACGGCATGGCGCCCTTAGCCTACGCCGCCCGGAACGCGCTTCGACACCCTGGTTCACCGAAGCAACCTCCTGGCCACCGACGTGGCCACTCGGCGCCTCGTCGAGCGGCGCATCAGAGCCCCGCCGGGCGGAGCAGAGGAACCATCAACTGGTCGATCATCTCCTCCAGATCCCGGTCGTTCCATTCACTTGCGCACATCTTTGACCGGTACATCATCATCGCCGGGATGGCATCGAAGACATAGCCGTTCGCCGCGTCCACCCGCACCTCACCCCGCTCAATTCCGCGGGTGATCACCTCCCGGAGCAACGCGATCGTCGGCTCCACAACCCCCTCGAAGATCACGCCATGAAAGCGCTCGGCCTGGAGGCTGTCGCATTCGTGAATCACCGAGCGCAGCGCGAATCCCGGGCGCGAGAACATCGCCTCCCGCGCCTGCCGGCACAGCTGGAGCAGATCCTCGCGCACGCTCCCCAGGTCGGGAGCCGACTCGAAACTCGGCAGTCCGGACCGCAGCGCATCGGCGACGAGGTCCTCCTTGGACGGCCACCGGCGATAGACGGCAGCCTTGCCGGTCTGAGCACCGGCGGCGACACCCTCCATCGTGAGGCCGTTCCAGCCGACCGTACTGAGCTGTTCCAGCGCGGAATCCAGGATCGCGCGTTCGAGCACAGCACCGCGCCGACGGAGGGAGGCCGCCTGAGCGGGGGCGGCCGTCCAGCGCGAGGTATCCATCTGAGCGTCTCCAACGAACAAGGGAAGCGGGGATTGGGGGGACTTCGGGGATTGGTACGGGGACTTCAGGGGTGTTTCGAGGGCTTCGGGGATCGGTGGGCGTTTGGGGATTGCGGGGAACACGGGACCACCGCCACGCGGCAACTGCGGGGAACGCACCGCGCGGTGACGACACAAGTGAACGCTTGCGTTCACTACTGGGGACTCACTACGGTTGACGCGACAGTGAACGCGAGCGTTCACTAACGCTCTTGTGGGGGACCCATAGTGACAACCTCTCAGTTGATCAAGGACCAGAAACCAGGTGCGGCCCGCCGGGAGGGGCATCCCGGCATCGCGCTCACCGTCATCGCGGCCTGCCAACTCATGGTGGTACTCGACGCGACGATTGTGAACATCGCGCTCCCGCACATTCAAGACGCGCTCAAGTTCAGCACCACCGACCTCACCTGGGTCGTCAGTGCCTACACGCTCACCTTCGGCGGTCTGCTGCTTCTCGGTGGCCGCGCCGGTGACATCCTGGGGCGCCGCCGGGTCTTCATGACCGGCATCCTGCTCTTCACCCTCGCCTCGCTGCTCGGCGGACTCGCCCAGGAACCCTGGCAGTTGCTGGCCGCACGCGTGCTCCAGGGCGTGGGTGGTGCGATCGCGTCGCCCACCTCGCTGGCGCTCATCACGACCACGTTCCCCGAAGGCCCGGAACGCAACCGCGCGTTCGGCGTCTTCGCCGCCGTCTCCGCAGGTGGTGGCGCCATCGGCCTGCTTGCGGGCGGCATGCTCACCGAGTGGCTCGACTGGCGGTGGGTGCTCTTCGTCAACGTGCCGATCGGCATCGTGATCGCCGTGCTCACACCGCTGTACATCAGCGAGTCCGAACGGCACACCGGCCGCTTCGACATAGCGGGCGCACTGACCTCGACGGCGGGCATGGCGTCCCTCGTCTACGGCTTCATCCGCGCGGCGGACGAGGGATGGCGGGACAGCCTGACCATAGGGTCCTTCGGCGCCGCGGTGGTCCTGCTGCTGGCCTTCGCGTTCATCGAGTCGCGGGCCAAGGAGCCGATCACCCCGCTCAGGATGTTCGCCGACCGCAACCGCTCGGGCACGTACGTGATCATGCTCAGCCTGGCCGCGGCGATGTTCGGCATGTTCTTCTACATCGTGCTGTTCGTGCAGAACGTGCTGCTGTACAGCCCGATCGAAGCCGGTCTCGCCTTCCTGCCGGTGACGGTCGTGATCGCACTCGGAGCCGGCCTCTCCCAGCGCTTCCTGCCGGTGCTCGGCCCCAAGCCGTTCATGCTCGTGGGCTCGGCGCTCACGGCGGTCGGACTGGCCTGGCAGACACTCATCAGTGCCGACAGTTCGTACGTCGGCGGAGTGCTCGGGCCGATGCTGCTGTTCGGCTTCGGCATGGGACTGAACTTCGTGACGCTGACGATCACCGCGGTCTCCGGCGTCGCCCAACACGAGGCCGGTGCGGCGTCCGGGCTGCTCAACGCCACGCAACAGGTGGGCGGTTCGCTCGGGCTGTCCATTCTTACGACGGTGTTCGGCTCGGCCAGCAAGGACGAGGCCGAGAAGCAACTGCCGACGTTCATGGCCCAGGCGTCGCCCGAACAGAAGGCGGAGTTCGCCAAGACACAGCAGCTGCCCGGCCCTTGGGGGCACGAGGTGCTCACGCAGGGCATCTCGACGGGCTTCGTGGCCGCCGCCGTGATGGCCGTACTCGCCCTGGCCACCGCTTGGTTGGTGATCCGGGTCCGCAAGAGCGATCTGGAAGCCCTCTCTGGGACGGCGGGTCCGATGGCCGGCTGACCCGGCCGGGCCCGCGAAGGGCCGCGGATGGCCGGATCGCGTCCGGGGGACCGACAGCGACGACGAGCCGGCCATCCGCACCACCCTCACGACGACCGACGTCGGGCAGCCCACGGTGACGCAGAAAAGCCGAAGCCCGCGCCACCCGGTAGCCGCCAAGGCGATCAGCGCACCCAGCACCGACATGGTCCCCATGACATTCCACCCCCTGCGCCCCTCGCGTGCCCCTGCTTGTGCGGCCCCAGCGGTCGCACGGCAACTGCCACGACAACGGACCGATGGTCACGCAGAGTTCCCGGCGCGCACAGAAAGTTATTTGAGGATGCGGCCGAGCGAGGATTTCGACAGGTCGGATTCGAAGGTCAGAGGCGCCGCACTACACCGACGTCGGCATCCACTCCGGGAATGCCTCGGTCCGCTCCGCCCACTCGGACGGCACCGACCCGGCCTTCCCGGAGCCGATCACGCCGCCCACGATGGCGCACGTGGTGTCCACGTCGCCGCCGACCTGCGCGGTTGTCCAAAAGGCCTGCTGGTAATCACCGAGAGACCGCGCGGCCGACCAGAGCGCGAACGGCACGGTGTCATGAGCCGTCGTACGCCGCCCGCAGCCGAGGACAGCCGCGACGGTGGCCGCGTCGTCGTAGTCGAGCATGTCCCGGGCACGCCGCAGGCCCGCTCCGACCGCGCTCTTCGGGACCAGGGCGACGACGTCGTCGAGGAGCGCTCCAGGGCTGGGCGGACCGCCGGGTGCGGCGGCCAGCGAGGCAGCCGCGGCGACGGCCATGGCTCCCACGACGGCCTCGCGGTGCTGATGCGTGGGGTAGGCCGAGATCTCGGCCTGGTGGGTCGCCTGCTCCGGGTCGTCCGCGTACCAGGCGCCGAGGGGCGCGATGCGCATCGCGGCGCCGTTGCCCCAGGACCCCTGTCCGTTGAACAGCGTGGCAGAGAGCTCGCGCCAGTCCCCGCCCTCCCGGACCAGGCGCAGCAGCCGATTGACCGCAGGGCCGTAGCCCCGGTCGAAGTCGTGGTGCTCGGCGAAGGAGCGGGCCAGAGCGTCCTGGTCGATGCGGTGGTGGGTGGCCAGGACGGCGACCACGGAGCAGGCCATCTCCGTGTCGTCCGTCCACTGCCAGGGACCGGAGGGCAGCTCGCGGCGCTTGAGCAGCGGGTAGTTCACCGGCACGAAGAACTGTGAGCCCAGCGCGTCCCCCACCGCGAGTCCGCGCAGGCTGGCGAGGGCGCGCTCCAGGCGCCCTTCGGTGGAGGAGTCAGCGGTCATCGCCCTGCCACTCTATCCGGTGATCCCGTACGGCTCCGGATCTCGCCAGCGTTCGAAGGGCCGGTCGAGCGTGTACTTGCCGTCGTCCCCGAGAACGAGCATCCGCATCTCCGCGTTCCCGGGGTTCGACAGCGACTCGAACTCCGCGACCGTCCAGTGGAACCAGCGCATGCAGAACAGCCGCATGGCCAGGCCGTGGGTCACGAGCAGTACGTTCGGCGGATGGTCGGCGGCCTCGAAGCTGCGGTACAGGCTCTCCAGGAAGTTGCCGACCCGGTCGTACACATCGGCGCCGGACTCGCCCTGCGCGAAGCGGTAGAAGAAGTGGCCGTAGGCGTCGCGGTAGGACTTCTGGAGGCGTACGTCGTCGCGGTCCTGCCAGTTTCCCCAGTCCTGCTCGCGCAGCCGGGGCTCCTCGCGCACCCGTATGAGCTCGGGATCCAGGTGGAAGGCTCGCAGCGTCTCGTGCGTTCGGCGGTAGGGCGAGACGTAAACGCTGACACGCTCCCGGCCGAGCACCTCCCGCAGCCGTTTTCCCGTCTCCTCGGCCTGCCGCCAGCCCCGCTCGGTCAGGGCAAGCGCGTGGTCGGGCTCACGCTCGTACACGGTGTCATCAACATTGCCCGTTGACTCGCCGTGCCGGACAAGGATGATGCGCCGTGGTCGTGCCATGCCAAGACCCTAGATCGAGTGAGGGCCGATCGAGCACTTGTACAGGCCTCATACGGCGTAGGTCACACATTTCCTGCACCATCGGCCCCATCAGAGAGCACGCTTAACAGGTCCGGAATTCAAACGATCCAGGTGGGTTCGAGCGCCACGATGTCACCCGTCAGAGCCGCGACGTCCGCTTCCGTCTGGGCTCTCAGTGCCAGTCGCTCCACGCGCTCGGTGCGGTACTTGCCGTGCTCCGCGGCCGACTGCCACATGGAAAGCACCAGGAACTCATGGCCGGGCGCCTCGCCGAACAGTCCGCGGACCATGCCCGGCGAACCGGCCATCGCGGGGTTCCAGACCTTCTCCTGCATGAGCGTGAAGTGCTCGGCGCGCTCCTCGTGCACACGACAGTGCGCCACCCTGACGAGGTCCGCCTCGGTGAAGCGCGGCTCGAAGCCGGTCTTCACGTCGAAGCGGTAGTCGAAGAGTTTGACCTGCATGTCCTTGTAGGTGCCCGACTGGGCCGCCGCCAGCCTGTCGTGGGAGCGGGCCATGAAGGAGTCGTAGAAGGAGCGGCTCTCCCAGAACGAGAAGATGTGCGCCACCCCCTGCCGCCCCCGGCTCCAGCCACCTCCCTGCCCCCGAAATCCCGGCTCCCCCAGAAGCCCCGCCCATTTTCGCTGCCCCCGCTCGAAGCCGCGGCGGTCCACCACGGTGCAGCGAATCCACTTGACCAGCACCGCGCCATGGTAAGGCCACGGAGCGTGGCGTCGGTCACTCTCGACCTCAGAGCTCCCCGGCGCACGATCCCGCGCGCGTGGCAGGATGGACAACCGGCCTCTTCTGCTGGGCAGTTCAGGCTGAGGGCATAAGCGGAACGGGGAAGGGGAAGCCTGGTGAGCGCCATCAACAAGGGAATCCGGAAGGTCGAGATCTCGGTCAAGTGGGATCCCAGTCAGTCCGGGCAACCGCCCACCGACCTGGACATCGTCGCAGCGACCTATCTGGAGAGCGACCCGTACGGCGATCCCGCCTACGTGGTGCACTTCGACAGCCGCTCGCCCGACGGCACTATCTATCTCAACCGGGACAGCAAGGACGGCAAGGGCTTCGGCTGGGACGAGGTCATGACGCTGGAGCTCCACCGGCTCGACAGCCGGTACGCGCGCGTGATGGTCGGCGTCCTGATCCAGCAACACCCGGCGAAGCGCACCTTCGTCAGCGTCATCAAGCCGGCCCTACGCATCCGCGAGGAGTACACCGTCCTGGCCGAGGACGACTTCGGCGGCGTGCTCGGTTCGACGGCGACGACGGTCGCGGAGTTCGTACGCCAGGATTCGGGCACGTGGGAGTTCCGCCCCGGCATCCACGGTTTCAACGACGATCCGGGGACGTTCGCGGCGACCATGGGCAGGCGCCAACCGTAGGACTCGCTTCCATGTGCGGGCCGAACAGCGCCACGCGCGCGTGGGCATACGGCAAGGAGGGGCGCCGACCACATGGTCGGCGCCCCTCCTGTATGACCTTCCGTCAGGTCCCCTCAAGGGCTACCCGACGTCGGGGCGATGCCCTGCCCGGCGTCAGCTGCAGCCGCTCGTCGAGCCGCAGCCCTCGCAGATGTAGCAGGAACCGGCCCGCTGCATCTTCGTACCGCAGGAGAAGCACAGCGGGGCGTCGGCCTGGATGCCCAGCTGCATCTCGACCAGCTCGGCGCTGGTGTGCGCCTGCTGCGGGGCGGGCTTGGCCGCCTCGACCTCGGCCTTCGGCGTGGCGACGGCCTTCAGCTCCTGGGCGCGCGGCGCCGACTGGGCCAGGCCCTCGACGTCGACCTCGTCCTCGGAGGGCTCGTACGAACCGGTCTCCAGGTGACGCTGGCGCTCCTCGGCGGAGTGGATGCCGAGCGCGGAGCGCGTCTCGAAGGGCAGGAAGTCGAGCGCCAGGCGGCGGAAGATGTAGTCGACGATCGACTGCGCCATCCGCACGTCCGGGTCGTCCGTCATGCCGGCCGGCTCGAAGCGCATGTTGGTGAACTTCGAGACGTACGTCTCCAGTGGCACGCCGTACTGCAGGCCCACCGAGACGGCGATCGAGAAGGCGTCCATCATGCCCGCGAGAGTCGAGCCCTGCTTGGACATCTTCAGGAAGACCTCACCGAGACCGTCGTCCGGGTAGGAGTTGGCGGTCATGTAACCCTCGGCGCCACCGACGGTGAAGGACGTCGTGATGCCGGGACGGCCCTTGGGGAGGCGCTTGCGGACCGGGCGGTACTCGACGACCTTCTCGACCGTCTCACGGATGGTGGCCTCGGCCTTCTCCGTGATCTCGGTCTTCTCCTTCTCCTTGGTCTTCGCGGAGAGGGGCTGGCCGACCTTGCAGTTGTCGCGGTAGATGGCGAGCGCCTTGACGCCCAGCTTCCAGGCCTCGAAGTAGATCTCCTCGACCTCCTCGACGGTCGCCGACTCCGGCATGTTGACCGTCTTGGACAGGGCGCCGGAGATCCACGGCTGGATCGCGGCCATCATGCGGACGTGGCCCATCGCGGAGATGGAACGCTCGCCCATGGCGCAGTCGAACACCTCGTAGTGCTCGTGCTTGAGGCCGGGGGCGTCGACGACATTGCCGTGATCGGCGATGTGGGCGACGATCGCCTCGATCTGCTCCTCCTGGTAGCCCAGGCGGCGCAGGGCCTGCGGGACGGTGCCGTTGACGATCTGCATCGAGCCGCCGCCGACCAGCTTCTTGAACTTGACCAGCGCGAGGTCGGGCTCAAGACCGGTGGTGTCGCAGGACATGGCCAGACCGATGGTGCCGGTCGGGGCGATGACGGATGCCTGGGAGTTACGGAAACCGTTCTTCTCACCGAGGCGCAGCACGTCCTGCCAGGACTCCGTGGCCGCGGCCCAGATCGGCGTGTCCAGGTCGTCCACGCGGACGGCCGCGGTGTTGGCGTCGGCGTGCTGCTTCATGACGCGCAGGTGCGGCTGGGCGTTGCGGGCGTAGCCGTCGTACGCGCCGACGACCGCGGCGAGTTCAGCGGAACGCTTGTACGAGGTGCCGGTCATCAAGGAGGTGATGGCACCGGCGAGGGCACGGCCACCGTCGGAGTCGTACGCGTGGCCGGTCGCCATCAGCAGGGCGCCGAGGTTGGCGTAGCCGATGCCGAGCTGGCGGAACGCGCGCGTGTTCTCACCGATCTTCTGCGTCGGGAAGTCCGCGAAGCAGATGGAGATGTCCATCGCGGTGATGACGAGCTCGACGACCTTCGCGAAGCGCTCGACCTCGAAGGACTGGTTGCCCTTGCCGTCGTCCTTCAGGAACTTCATCAGGTTCAGCGAGGCGAGGTTGCAGGACGTGTTGTCCAGGTGCATGTACTCGCTGCAGGGGTTCGAGCCGTTGATACGGCCGGACTCCGGGCAGGTGTGCCAGTGGTTGATGGTGTCGTCGTACTGAATGCCGGGGTCGGCGCAGGCCCAGGCGGCCTCGGCCATCTTGCGGAACAGGGCCTTGGCGTCGACCTCTTCGATGACCTCGCCGGTCATACGGGAGGTGAGGCCGAACTTGCCGCCCGACTCCACGGCCTTCATGAACGTGTCGTTCACACGGACCGAGTTGTTGGCGTTCTGGTACTGGACGGACGTGATGTCGTCGCCGCCCAGGTCCATGTCGAAGCCCGCGTCACGCAGGGCGCGGATCTTCTCCTCTTCCTTCACCTTGGTCTCGATGAAGTCCTCGATGTCGGGGTGGTCGACGTCGAGGATGACCATCTTGGCGGCGCGGCGGGTGGCACCGCCCGACTTGATCGTTCCTGCGGAGGCGTCGGCGCCACGCATGAAGGAGACCGGACCCGAGGCGTTGCCGCCGGAGGACAGCAGCTCCTTGGAGGAGCGGATGCGGGAGAGATTCAGGCCGGCGCCGGAACCGCCCTTGAAGATCATGCCCTCTTCCTTGTACCAGTCGAGGATCGACTCCATGGAGTCGTCGACGGACAGGATGAAGCAGGCCGAGACCTGCTGGGGCTGCGGGGTGCCCACGTTGAACCACACGGGACTGTTGAAGCTGAAGACCTGGTGCAGGAGGGCGTACGCCAGCTCGTGCTCGAAGATCTCGGCGTCGGCAGGCGAGGCGAAGTACTTGTAGTCCTCGCCGGCCTTCCGGTACGTCTTCACGATGCGGTCGATGAGCTGCTTGAGGCTCACCTCGCGCTGCGGGGTGCCGACGGCACCGCGGAAGTACTTGCTGGTGACGATGTTGACCGCGTTCACCGACCAGAAGTCAGGGAACTCGACGCCACGCTGCTCGAAGTTGACCGAGCCGTCGCGCCAGTTGGTCATGACGACGTCACGGCGCTCCCAGGCCACCTCGTCGTACGGGTGCACGCCGGGGGTGGTGTGGATGCGCTCGATACGCAGTCCCTTGGTCGCCTTGGTGCCCTTGGCGCGGGAACTCCGTGCCGGACCGCTCGCCGTCTCTGTCATGCCGCCTCCCTGTACGGGCTAAAACGCCCTGAAGTGCCCCGATGTTCCCCGTGGCACGTGTTCTGTCTGGTGCTGCGGGCACCCTCTGATCGCCACCCGCAGCAGGTCTTGTGTCGCCGCCCTTCGGCCGGATCCTGAGTCCTGGGACCGGAACCGGCCCTCCCTCAGTCGGCGGCGTTGGCGGGCACGGGGACCTGTGCAGCCCCGCCGGACCCGCGATCGTCTTCCTGGCCCCCCGCGACAGCCTCTGTGTCGCCTTCGCGGTCGTCGTCGTCCGCGGCGGGGCGCCCCGTCGCCTCCCTCAGTTCCGCGATCGCGGCCTCGAAGTCCTCGAGCGAGTCGAACGCCCGGTAGACGGAGGCGAATCGCAGATATGCGACGAGGTCGAGCTCCTGCAACGGGCCGAGTATGGCCAGCCCCACGTCATGAGTGGTCAGCTCGGCGCTTCCGGTGGCCCGCACCGCCTCCTCGACCCGTTGGCCGAGCTGGGCAAGCGCGTCCTCGGTGACAGGCC
Source organism: Streptomyces sp. NPDC051738 (assembly GCF_044453205.1). NCBI lineage: Bacteria > Bacillati > Actinomycetota > Actinomycetes > Kitasatosporales > Streptomycetaceae > Streptomyces > Streptomyces sp. NPDC051738. The sequence goes on from NZ_JBITCM010000017.1 coordinate 213,713, forward strand.
GTCCCTGGCATGCCTTGCGCACGCCGTTGATGACCTTGGTACGGCTGAACGGCTCGGTGACTCCGGACCGCTTGATCACCATCAGCGAGCAAGTCTCCACAGTCGTGAAACGACGGGAGCAGTCAGGACACTGGCGGCGCCTGCGGATCGACGTGCCGTCGTCGGTCGTACGGCTGTCGACGACACGACTGTCGGGGTGCCTGCAGAAGGGGCAGTGCATAACTCTCAACCCTCCTCACAGCAGACTCAATAGCCTCGCTGGGCCTCATGGGCCCCTCGAAGCAGCCCCAAGCATAGGCGATCTCCGAGCGTCCGAAGACCGGGGGGACCACAACTTCTGGGCTGCTGCCGCAATCCAACCACTAGATGTGGGGATTGGCTCATACATGCACGCCCCGCGCGCGTGTCGCGTGCACACAGGCAGGTGCCGTACTGCGATACCGACACACCGCAGCCATCCCTGCACGGCCGTATCGCTGCGACACATACGGAGATACCGTGAGCGCCACACGGAGGGCACGTGGGACTCCCGCACAGATGGGGGTCACTTCACGGTTGATCCGGTGCCGGATGGCAGACTGGGGCGACAACCCACGAGGTCGTAAACCGACGGTGAAGAGTACAACAATCGCCCCTTTTGCCCGCCGGGAAGCTCGTTAGCCATACACCCAGACACATACCCACGTCAGGTGATTCGCGATTTTTCACTCGAACGTGTGTTTGGCGCAACCTTTCGAAAGCAACTACCGTTGTGCAGCAGGGAGACCATCGAGAGGGGCCGACGTGACCACCACCGCAGACAGTGCCACCATCACTGCCCAGGACCGCTCCCAGGGCCGACTCGAGCCGGTGCATGCGATGAACGAAGCCATGAATCCCGAGGGACATAAGCGCTCCCTCCCTGGCCGACCTCCGGGCATCCGGGCGGACAGCTCGGGGCTCACGGACCGGCAGCGCCGAGTGATCGAGGTCATCAGGGATTCCGTGCAACGGCGCGGCTACCCGCCGTCGATGCGGGAGATCGGCCAGGCGGTCGGCCTGTCCAGCACGTCCTCGGTCGCACACCAGCTGATGGCACTGGAACGCAAGGGCTTCCTCCGCCGCGACCCGCACCGCCCGCGTGCGTACGAGGTGCGCGGCTCCGACCAGGCCGCCTCCGTGCAGCCCACGGACACCGCGGGCAAGCCCGCCGCGTCGTACGTCCCGCTGGTCGGCCGTATCGCCGCCGGTGGCCCGATTCTCGCCGAGGAGTCGGTCGAGGACGTCTTCCCTCTCCCCCGGCAGCTGGTCGGTGATGGCGAGCTGTTCGTGCTGAAGGTCGTCGGTGACTCGATGATCGAGGCCGCGATCTGCGACGGCGACTGGGTCACGGTCCGGCGCCAGCCGGTCGCCGAGAACGGCGACATCGTGGCCGCGATGCTCGACGGCGAGGCTACGGTCAAGCGTTTCAAGCGCGAGGACGGCCACGTGTGGCTCCTCCCGCACAACTCGGCGTACGAGCCGATCCCGGGCGACGACGCGACCATCCTGGGCAAGGTAGTGGCCGTGCTGCGCCGCGTGTGACGGCTGCGGCGGGCGAAGCCGAAGGCATCGCCCCCTGACCGGGCCCCGGAACCCCTGCGCCGGTTCCGGGGCCCTGTGCTGTTCCGGGCCACCTGTGCTGTTTCGGGCCTGGCGCTCTGCGGGGCTGTTTCCCGGCCCAGCGCTCTGCGGGCTGCGCCGCCCCGATTGTGTGCGGGTCCGACGGCAACGCATTCCGGATCGGGGGGTGCCTGTCGCGTCGACGCGACAGGCACCCCCCGATCACTGCGCCTGGTCCGCCTCGGCCTGCTTCGCCGTCGCGTCGATCGCGGCCAGCGACTTCCGGACCTGGTTACGGTCCGTCGTGTACCAGAAGTCGGGCAGTGACGCCTTCAGATAGCTCCCGTACCGGGCCGTGGCCAGCCGCTGGTCCAGTACGGCGACCACGCCGCGGTCCCCCGACGCCCGTACGAGGCGGCCGGCGCCCTGAGCCATGAGCAGCGCGGCATGGGTGGCTGCGACCGCCATGAAGCCGTTGCCGCCGGCGTCCTCCACCGCCTTCTGGCGGGCGCTCATCAGCGGGTCGTCCGGGCGGGGGAACGGGATCTTGTCCATGACGACCAGCTGGCAGCTGGCGCCGGGCACGTCGACGCCCTGCCAGAGGGACAGGGTGCCGAACAGGCAGGTCTTCGGGTCGGCCGCGAAGTTCTTGATCAGCTCGCCGAGCGTCTCCTCCCCCTGCAGGAGGATCGGGAACTCGGGGATGCGGGAGCGAAGTTCCTCCGCGGCCAGCTGGGCGGCCCGCATCGAGGAGAACAGGCCGAGCGTGCGGCCGCCGGCCGCCTGGATCAGGTCGGTCAGCTCATCGAGCATGTCGACACGGTCGCCGTCGCGCGCGGGGCGTGACAGGTGCTTGGCGACATACAGGATTCCCTGCTTGCGGTACTCGAAGGGCGAGCCGACGTCCACTCCCTTCCACTGCGGCAGGTCGTCGCCCTCCGTCCCCTCGGGGGCGAGCCCGAGGGACGCGCCGACGCCGTTGAAGTCGCCGCCCAGCTTCAGGGTCGCGGAGGTCAGGACGACGGAGCGGTCCGCGAACAGCTTCTCCCTCAGGAGTCCCGACACGGACATGGGGGCCACACGCAGGGACGCTCCGAAGCGGTCATGGCGCTCGTACCAGACGACATCCCACTCAGAGCCGTTGGTGATCCGCTCCGCCACGTCGTGCACGGTCTCGACCGAGGCGAGCGCCTGCTTGCGGACCGCGTCCTCGTCCTGCACCGACTTGTCACGAGTGGCGCCGATCGCGGAGATGACGGTGCGGCAGGCGTCGCGCAGTGCCATGAGCGCGTAGGCGAGGTCCTCGGGGATCTCCTCCAGACGGCCCGGCAGGGCCAGCTCCATCAGCCGCTCGAAGCCCTCGGCGGCGGTCTGGAGCTGGTCGGCGGCCTTTTCATTGGCGAGCTTCGCGGCTCGGCGGACCGCGCGGTTGACCTGGCCGGGAGTGAGTTCGCCTGTGGCGACACCGGTGACCCGGGAAACCAGTTCGTGCGCCTCGTCGACGATCAGGACCTCGTGCTGCGGGAGGACCGGTGCGCCCTCGATGGCGTCGATCGCGAGCAGCGCGTGGTTGGTGACGACGACCTCCGACAGCTTGGCCCGCTCACGGGCCATCTCTGCGAAGCACTCGGCGCCGTACGCGCACTTCGAAGCGCCGAGGCACTCACGCGACGACACCGAGACCTGGGCCCAGGCCCGGTCGGACACACCGGGCGTCAGTCCGTCGCGATCGCCCGTCTCCGTCTCGTCCGCCCAGTCGCGCATCCTCAGCAGGTCCTGGCCCAGTTTGCTGGTGGGTGCGGCCGCCTCGAACTGGTCGAAGAGGCCTTCCTCCTCGTCCTGCGGGGCTCCCTCGTGCAGACGGTGCAGACACAGGTAGTTGGACCTGCCCTTGAGCATCGCGAACTCGGGGCGACGGCGCAGCAGCGGGTGCAGCGCATCCACGGTGCGCGGCAGGTCCCGCTCCACGAGCTGGCGCTGCAGGGCCAGCGTGGCCGTCGCCACGACGACACGCTCCCCGTGCGCCAGCGCGGGCACGAGATAGCCCAGCGACTTTCCGGTGCCGGTGCCGGCCTGGACCAGCAGATGGGAGCTGCCGTCGATCGCCTCCGCGACGGATTCGGCCATGGTCACCTGGCCGGGGCGCTCCGTACCGCCGACGGCAGCGACGGCAGCATGCAGGAGTTCGGGGAGTGAGGGCTTCGTCATAGCCCGACCACCCTACGGCCCGGCACTGACAAGCAGGCGATCACGGTGGGGACGAGGGGCAGGATCAAGACCGGGGTTCCTTGGGTGGGAATCGGATCGGTTCGGGTTCGTGCGGGGTCGGTTCGATTGAGGTCAGGGATGGTTCGAGCGCGATCGAGGTCGGTTCGGGGGCCGTCAGGGTCGGATCGGAGGTGTCCGGGCGATTCGGGCTCGGGGCAGAGTCGGCTGTCGTGGGATGCCCGGCCGGCCCTGTTCGTCAGGCGCCTCAGGGAATCGACCTGGTCTTGGGAGAGATCGGCTCGGCCTGGAGTTGGCTCAGCCCGGGGCTCGGCCTGGAATTGGCCTGGCCCAGGGCTCGGCGCGGAAATGACCCGACCCCGACCCCGACCCGGACCCGACCCCGGCCCGGAACTGACCCGGCCTGGACCCGGACCCGGCCCGGAAGCGACCCAGGCCTGGAATTGGCTCGGCGGGATCTCAGATCGGTCAGCCGACAGTGGGAACCGGATTCGCGCGAGCGGTGTACCAAAAGTGATGACGCCACGACTTGGCGTCACAGCAGATGGCGCAGGCTCCGGTCTCTGACCATGAGGACGGCCCGCTTGGCGGGCAGATCGATCTCGGCGGAGAACCGGAAGCCGGCGCTCAGGAAAGCGGCGACGGAAGGAGTGTTGCGAATGTCGGGTTCGGCGACGACGCGAGCGCAGGCAGGCCGCCTGTCCAGCACGAGGTCGGCGACGGCTCGGAGCAGAGTTCCACCGAGTCCTCTCCCTCGATCGCCGACGGCACCGATAAGGAGATGAAGCCCGGTGTCATGGGGCCGAGCCGGGTAGTGCCGGGCCAGCGGGTCGAGGTCGGCCCGGTAGATCTCCCAGTAGCTCATCGGTGTGCCCTCCAGCATGCCCAGGCACGGAACGCTACGACCGTCACCGCAGAGCTGGGACCGCAGATGCTCCTCAGCCGCTGAATGAGGTCCGCCGAGTCCCCAGAACGCCGCGACAGCAGGGTCGTTCATCCACCGGCTGATGATCGGGAGGTCTCGCTCAACATGCACGGGGACCAGGTGAAGCACTCCTGCCGGTGTGCTGATCGGCCCCCAGTCGGCAACGCGGTCAAGCAGATCATCGGCGATAGGGAGGACGGACGCGGGTCCGGCCGCCCCGAGACCGCCCCGGCTCCGCTGCCCGTCCGCATCCGTGCTCACCGCGAAGAGCGCGACGAATTCGTCCGGCAAGCGCAGATCCAGCGTGTCTTCACCGTCCGCGCCCTCGTCGGCGGTCTTGGTGATCGGGCTCTCACGAGTACCCGGGCTCGTGGCGATGCCGATATCGGTGACGGGGACGGTGCCGGCGTTGACACTCGCGTCAGTGGGAGGCACGGCGACACTCCTCTCAGGAGGCTGGGTGGGTCATGTTTCCCACGGATGAAGGGAGTTGGCGAAAGTCAGAGGCATTGATCAGGGACTCAGACGCCGAGCGGGGTTGGTCGACCGTGGTCGAAAGTGCGAGGTGACGAGGTACGCAGGTGGTGAATCAGGAATGAAGGGGGTTGGCGATGGTGACATAGACGGACTGGGTGTCGACCGGGCCGACGAGTTCATCGAGGCCGTGCAGCCGGGTCAGCAGGTTGGCCTTGCAGCGCAGAACCGGTGAGTCGAGCAGGTAGGCAGGTAGTGACGTGCGCAGCCGGGCGGGACCGAGGGCTACCTTGCCCAGGAACCGGCGCAAGGCGGCGAGCAGCAACTGTTCGTCGGCGAGACGCTGGGAGCCGAACGCCCCGATGAGGCCGAACACGTTGTTGATCGCGAGGTAGTACGCGAAGCGTTCGTCGGTGACCTCGTCCGAGACGAAGCTGTCGCTGTGCTCGCCGATACCGGGCAGCCGGGCGTCGAGATCCGTGTGCCGGGACTCACGGAAGTAGTAGCCCTGATTGTCACGGTAGCGGCCACCCGAGGGCCAGCCGTCGCCGTCCAGCAGGAGCAGCGTGTTCTGCTGGTGTGCCTCCAGCGCGATCCCCGCCTCGGCGTCCAGCCACAGCACTGGCCGGACGACCTGTTCGAGGTAGCGCAGAAACCACTCGGCGGCTACGGCCCCGCGAGGGCGGCCTGTCCGGGCGGCAAGGCACGTGATCAGGTCGGCAAGACGGGACTGCAGGGGTTGCCTGTCCGACCGGGATCGACTCGCGACGGCGGCGGCCTGTGCCTGAGGTCGCGGCGAGACGAGTCCGGCTACGCAGGACACATCGTCGGAAGGCTTGAACGGGTTGTGCCGGATCATCACGTCAAGGCCGGCCACGGGATCACCGTTCGGCTCATCGACGGCTAGCCAGGCCGGGTCGCGAACGATGTCGAATCCGGGGTGCGCGTCCCGCCACTGCGTCGAGAGGCCGCTGCGCAGGAGTCGATGGACCTCGACCCCGCGGTGCAGCTCTTTGCGGAGGTTCTCCCGCCGGGAGTTGGTGATGCGTAGGCCCAGCGACAGCTTGAGCATGGCTGTGGCGTCGGATCTGTAAACAGTTCGGACGGAGGAGGTGGGATGCCAGGGTGCGCCGTGGGTGCCGAGATCCCGGAGCAGTCCGGCATCGAGCAGGGCTGCGGTCTGGGGACGGTGCCGGACCTCGCGCAACTGCCAGGGATGCAGAGGCAGAGCCGTGTACCCGTCGGGCAACGGCAGCCCAGGCCCGGCCAGGCGAGCGGTGAGCTGGGACGCGGGCAGGACACGGCCGCGCTCGGTCCATGCCGAGTCGGTGGCGAGGAGGGAGGGAGCGACAGCCAGCCACTGCAAGGGGAAGGAGCCGCGCAACTCGGGTGAGTACAACCGCGCTTCGGCCTCGGAGAGACCCTCGCGGCTCTTCGGGGTCGGGTGGAGCGGGTGTCCGAGCATGAGTGCCTGTTCGGCCGTGAGGAAGAGGTCGGAGCCCTCAGCGGGATTGTCCCGGCGCTCGCTGATGAACGTGACGGTTCGTCGGACGGAGTCGGCGACGCGGGCGACGAGGTCGGTGGCCCCCGAAGCACCCGCTTCCCCGAGCGTCTCCCGGCTGAGCAGTGCCGCGAGGGTGACGGCGTCGGTCGGTGGGGAGTGGTCCGGTGCGTCGGCCAGGCGGGGGAGACCGAAACGGTGCCATCCCGTCGGGGACCAGTAGCGGACCGGGATCACCAGGGCCGTACCGGTGGCAGGCAGGGAGAGGCGGAGGGTCCCGTTTCCGGGATCAGGGATGTCGGTCTCACGTACCCAGCAGCGGAGCAGGTTCTCCACGGCGGCGGCCTGGGCCACTGTGTGCGGGTGGGGGTGCTCCAAGAGGTCGGCAGTGGCATCGTGCTCCGGCTCGGGGTGCGGGGCCTCTGCCTGCATCGGCGTCGGTACCGGCACCCGCGCACCGGCAACTGCCTGCGCCGACACGGGTCCCTGCGGCACGCCTCCCTCCAGCGCCGGTGCACTCGCCTGTGCAGGAGTTCCTGGCCGTTCAGGTGTGGCTGCCTGTTCTGGTGTGGCTGCCTGTTCTGGTGTTACCTGCCGTGCGCGTGCTGCTGCCTGTTCCGGTGTTCCCGGCTGTACGGGCGTAGCTCCCTGTTCCGGCGTTCCCGGCCGTACGGGTGTAGCGGCAAGGGCCGATGCGCCTGCCGAAGCGGGAGCACCTGCCGCCGCTGGTTTGCCGACCGGCTCGAAAGCGGGTCCCTGCCCACGAGGAGTCTGTGCGGTCGCTGATGCGGACGGCTCCTGCTGGGGGAGGTGTGCGTCGGAGGAGCCTCGCGCGCGGGTGTCGGCACGGCCGTCGGGGGCGGGGGTGGTGATCAAGGCTGGTCCTCTTGAGGTGGTTCCGGCTCGTGCGGGACGGCCGACGTTCCGCGACGAGGGTGGGCGTGGGCTCAAGGCCGCGTTCCGAAGTGCGGCTGGAGGAGTGCGAAGTGGGTGTTGGAGGTGCGCAGGTTGGGAGCGAGGTCCGAAGGGGAAGTGATGTGCCGTTTCGTAGTGAGCCGTGGCTCGGGAGTGGGTACGTCGACGGACGCCGACGCGGGGGCACCGGTCGGAGTGCGCGCCGATGCGCCCTTCTCGGCTGCCGCGCTACCCCGCCCAGTCGGCCCGATCGTCGCGTTGCCGGTGCCGTGCGTCTGGCTGGTGTGTCCGGTCGTTGCCCGCGTGGCCGCGGGACACCGTGTCCACCGCGTCGGCCAGCCGGTCCAGCACCGCGGCTGCCTGCTCGTCGCTGATGGTCAGGGGCGGAAGCAGCCGTACGACGCTGGAGTGGCGGCCGCCGAGTTCGACGATCAGGCCACGTCGCAGACACTCCCGCTGGATGGCGAGCGCGAGTTCGGGGGCAGCGGGTCGAGGGTGACGATCCGTGCCCTGCGTTGCCGCCGCTCCCGCACCGCGGCCAATGGAGGCAGTGCCTTGCGAGGAGCCGCCCGCGTCTCCGGCAGGGTCGAGCCCTACAAGGACGCCCCTCCCACCACCAGCACGACCGAGATCGGCAGCACCACCTTCGGTGCGGCCCGGCGCCTCCCCGCGTCCCTCGGAAGCAGCCAGAAGCTCCAGTCCCGGTCCGCTTAAGGTTCCCTCGATCCCCGCCAGGGTCTCCGGACGCCCCTCGCCGTGATCGGGATCGCTCGACGGCTCCACCACCTCGACCCCGATCATCAGTCCCCTCCCTCGCACATCGCCGATGCACGCGAACTCTCCCGCGAGTCCGTGGAGTTGCCTGAGCATCCGGGAGCCCAGTTCAGCAGCCCGCTCAGCCAGCCGGTTCTCGCGGACGTAGGCGAGCGTCGCCGTGCCGGCGGCCATGGCGAGTTGGTTGCCGCGGAAGGTGCCGGCGTGGGCACCGGGCTGCCAGGCGTCGAGGTCGTCGCGGTAGACGATGACGGCCAGCGGAAGGCTGCCGCCGATGGCCTTGGAGAGGACCATCACATCGGGGGTGACACCGCTGTGCTCCACCGCCCAGAAGGAGCCGGTGCGCCCGACCCCCGTCTGGACCTCGTCGGCGATCAGTGGGATGGATCGGTCGGCCGTGATCTGCCGCATGCGTCGCATCCAGCCGTCCGGCGCGGGGATCACGCCGCCCTCACCCTGGACGGGTTCGAGGATCATCCCGGCGGGGCGCGGTACGCCGGACTTCGGATCGTCGAGGACGGATTCGGTCCAGCGGGCGGCGAGTTCGGCGCCGTCTTCGCCGCCGACGCCGAAGGGGCAGCGGTAGTCCTGCGGGTAGGGAAGGCGCGCGACCCGTACGTCGTAGGCGCCCCCGGATGCTTCGAGCGCGCCGGCGGTCATCCCGTGATAGGCGCCGCTGAAGGCGAGTATGCCGGTTCGTCCTGTCGCGGCCCGGACGAGCTTGAACGCGGCCTCCACCGCATCGGTGCCGGCCGGTCCACAGAACTGCACGCGCGCGTGCCCGGCGAGACCGGGCGGCAGGGTGTGGAACAACTCGGTGATGAAGGCATCCTTGACAGGGGTCGCCAGGTCGAGGACGTGCAGCGGTGCGCCCGAGTCGAGGACCTTGCGGATGGCCTCCAGGACGACCGGGTGGTTGTGTCCGAGCGCCAAGGTCCCGGCACCCGAGAGACAGTCCAGGTAGCGGCGGCCGTCCGCGCCCTCGATGGTCAGCCCACGCGCCCGCACCGGCACGATCGGCAGGGCGCGCGCGTAGGTGCGTGCCGCCGACTCGCGCGCCGACTGCCGCCGCAAGATCCCTTCGTGGACGGCGCGCGCCCCCGTCGAGTCGGACGTCCCCCCACGCAAAGATTCGGTAACGGCCATGGCTCCCTGTCCTCCCGCTGTCCACGGGCGAGCAGGTCTCTCGTATCCTCGCCCGACCCGACATACGAAGCCCCGCGAGCGTCCACTCGAAACTCCGGGGAACTGGGCACTGGAGGCCGCCCACGGGCGGCGGGCCCCCAACCGCTACCAACCGCGGACCGTTCAGCGGGTTACGGGTTGCTTCAAGATCCTTGCCGTAGTGAAACCGTTGCCTGTCCCACACACCACGGCGCCGTCGCGCTACAGAGGTGCGCCCATCGACGTCCGTCCTCCGTCACCGAGTCCGCTGCCCGGCCAGGGACGGTGAGATGCCGCGGGCGTACTGCGCCGCGCCGATGCCGGCTTCGCTGCCGCCGACGGCGACGTTGCACTTGCCCGGCCGGACCGTTGGTCTTCCGGAGCCGCCCTGCCCCGACCGCCACGATCAACTCACGCGCCCCACCCGTCGGCGCGCCCGCGACGAGTCCGTACACGAGAGGACGTCAAATCAACCAGTCTCCGGACGAATTGCCAGGTCAGCACGCCCGTAGCGAAACCGTTGCCGTTCCGTCGGAACTCCCCCGCAGCGACGGCATAGTGTGTGATGCCGTCCCAACCGCGCCGTGCCATCACGCGGAACCAACGAGTGATCAGCAGGAGTTCACGGTCGCGGCGCCCAAGTACTTTCACCTCAGGGGGAGTCAGACCATGCGATCGATTCGGCCGTCGTTCACCGCACGTCGGGGGAGGAGCGCGCGCCGCAGAACCTCCCCGCTGTCCGTGGTCGCCCTCGCTGCGGCGCTGGCCCTCACCGCCACGGCCTGTGAGTCGGGCGACGCCGAGGCGGGCGGCGAGGCCACCGCGTCCGCAGCGGCCGGGGGCGACGGCAAGATCACGATCCCGGACGACATCAAGGACAAGCTCAAAGAGCACGGGATCGACCTCGACAAGTGGAAGGACGGCGCCTGGAAGAACTGGGACAAGGACGACTGGCTGCGCGAGGCCAAGGACTACATCAACCCGATCATCGAGGGGTTGTGGGACCCGGACCGTATGCGGGAGGCCGACGACCCGGACCGGGGTGTCGACGACAGTGACCTCTCCGGCGACCAGGGTGTGACCGACCCGACGCCCGAGCCGGTGGACGCGCAGGCCGTGGCGCCTACGTATCACGCCAACGCCCCCCAGGCGGGCAAGGTGTTCTTCGACTCCCCCGACGGCCCGGCCGTCTGCTCGGCGACGGTCGTGAAGGACCCGGCCAACCCCGGCAAGTCCAACATGGTGTGGACCGCGGGCCACTGTGTGCACGCGGGCAAGACCGGTGGTTGGTACCGGAACATCGCGTTCGTGCCCTCGTACAACGACGCGGGCATGGAAACCGCGGAGTTGGAAGGCGCCGCCAGGGAGAAGATCGCTCCGTACGGCGTGTGGTGGGCCGACTGGGCGCAGACCTCGGACCAGTGGATCGCGCAGGGCGGTAAGACGGGCGGGGACGGCGCGTCGTACGACTTCGCCGTGCTGCACGTGAAGCCGGAGGCCGGCGGCAACGGCAAGTCCCTGGAGGAGACGGTGGGTTCGGCTCTTCCGGTGAACTTCAACGCCCCGGCCGTGCCCGACGTGGCCGGCATCAAGGCGATCGGTTACCCGGCCGCTGCCCCGTTCGACGGCCAGAAGCTGTACCAGTGCCAGGACAAGCCGGGTCGGCTGTCGATCAACGCGTCGGACCCGACGATGTACCGCATCGGCTGCACCATGACCGGCGGCTCGTCCGGTGGTGGCTGGGTCGCGACGGGCTCGGACGGCAAGCCGGCGCTCGTGTCCAACACCTCGATCGGGCCGGTGGAATCGGGCTGGCTCGCGGGCCCGCGGCTGGGCAAGGGAGCCAAGGACATCTTCGACTCGGTGAGTGAGAAGTACGCCGGTCAGTAACGTTCCCCGAGTAGCCGTCCGGCCAGCGACGGCATCGAGGCTCGGCGGTGGGGCGGTGGGGAGAAACCTTCACCGCCCCACCGCCGTTCGCCCTCAACTCCCCGGGCATAGTGGGGTGTCGCGTTCGAGGGGCGGCACCGGAGCCTGTCCGTCCCGCGCGAAAAGCGCCTGCCATCAGGCACGACACCACGGCACGTTCCCACGGGGGTTACCGCACCATGCGTTCCACACGTACGCCCGCAGCGCCACGCCGCAGGCGGCACTCCGTCCTCACCGCCACTGGGCTCGTCGCCGCCCTGGCACTGACCGCGACCGCCTGTGGCGGCTCGGCACAGGACACGACGAACGACAAGGCCGACGCAGCCGCGTCCCAGGCCGCCGACCTCGGCAACGGCAAGATCCAGATCCCGGCCGACATCGCGGACAAGCTCAAAGAGCACGGCATCGATGTCGACAAGTGGAAGGACGGCGCCTGGAAGAACTGGGACAAGGACAAGTGGCTCAGCGAAGCCAAGGACTTCGTCAACCCGGTGATCGAGGGCCTCTGGAAGCCTGAGCGGATGCAGTCCGCCAAGGAGGCCAACAAGACGATCACCACGCAGGACGCCGCGGCCGACCAGGGCGTCAGCGACCCGGAGCCAGCACCTGTCGAGGCCACGGCGGAGAAGACGCCGTACCACCAGAACGCGGCCCCCGTCGGCAAGGTCTTCTTCGACTCCCCCGACGGCCCGGCCGTCTGCTCCGGCACGGTCATCAAGGACGTCAACCACCCCGGCAAGTCCAACCTCGTCTGGACGGCCGGCCACTGCGTGCACGCCGGTGGCAAGGGCGGCTGGTACCGCAACATCGTCTTCGTGCCCGCCTACAACGACCTCGGCAAGTCCGCGGCACAGCTCAGCAACGCGAACGCCTCCGAGGTCGCCCCGTACGGCAACTGGTGGGCCGACTGGGTCTCGACCTCGAACGAGTGGATCCAGGGCGGCTCGGAGACCGGCGGCGCGGGTGCCACGTACGACTACTCCGTCCTGCATGTGAAGCCGGAGCAGGGCTCCAAGTCCCTTGAGGAGACGGTCGGCGCCGCGCTCGACGTGGACTTCTCGACCCCGTCGGCGAGCGACGTCGCCACGATGGGCGCCTGGGGCTACCCGGCGGCACCGCCGTACAGCGGCCTGCAGATGTTCAGGTGTGTCGACCGGCCGGGCCGTCTCTCGCTGGGCCAGACCCTGCCGACGATGTACCGCATCGGCTGCACCATGACCGGCGGCTCGTCGGGCGGCGGCTGGTTCCGCGTGGTGGACGGCGAGACCAAGCTGGTGTCGAACACGTCGATCGGCCCGGCGGACAACACCTGGCTCGCGGGCCCGCAGTTGGGGGCGAAGGCCGAGGCGCTGTACCAGAACATGAGCAAGACGTACGGCGGTAAGTGACACGGGCTGACCTGCCCGGACGGACACATGCTGAAGGCCCGCTCCCCTGCGACAGGGGGCGGGCCTTCCGCGGTTCTACGGCAGGTCAGGCGGTCGGCGTCGGAACGTACGGCGTGAGATCCGCCGCCAGCTCCTCGTGCACCCGCACCTTGAGCATCGTGCCCTCCGGGGTGTGCTCCTCGGAGATCACCTCGCCCTCGGTGTGGGCGCGGGCGACCAGCTTGCCGTGCGTGTACGGCACGAGCGCCTCGATCTCTACCGACGGACGCGGCAGCTCGTTGTCGATCAGCGCGAGCAGCTCGTCGATGCCCTTGCCGGTACGGGCCGAGACGGCGATGGAATGCTTCTCGATCCGCATCAGCCGCTGCAGCGTCAGCGGATCGGCCGCGTCCGCCTTGTTGATCACGACGATCTCCGGCACGTCGGTCGCGCCGACGTCCCTGATCACCTCGCGCACGGCGGCCAGCTGCTCCTCCGGGTTCGGGTGCGAACCGTCCACCACGTGCAGGATCAGGTCGGAGTCGCCGACCTCTTCCATGGTGGAACGGAACGCCTCGACGAGGTGGTGCGGCAGGTGTCGTACGAAGCCGACCGTGTCGGCCAGCGTGTACTGCCGGCCGCCCGGGGTCTCGGCCCGGCGCACGGTCGGGTCGAGGGTCGCGAACAGGGCGTTCTCGACCAGCACGCCCGCGCCGGTGAGGCGGTTGAGCAGGGACGACTTGCCAGCGTTGGTGTAGCCCGCGATGGCGACGGACGGCACCTTGTTGCGCCGGCGCACCTGGCGCTGGATGTCGCGGCCGGTCTTCATCTCCGCGATCTCCCGGCGCATCTTCGCCATCTTCTCGCGGATCCGACGCCGGTCCGTCTCGATCTTGGTCTCACCGGGACCACGGGTGGCCAGGCCGCCGCCCTTGCCGCCGCCCATCTGCCGGGACAGCGACTGACCCCAGCCTCGGAGCCTCGGCAGCATGTACTGCATCTGCGCGAGCGCGACCTGCGCCTTGCCCTCTCGGGACTTGGCGTGCTGGGCGAAGATGTCGAGGATCAGGGCCGTACGGTCGATGACCTTGACCTTGACGACGTCTTCCAGGTGGATGAGCTGGCCCGGGCTGAGCTCACCGTCACAGATGACGGTGTCGGCGCCGGTCTCGAGGACGATGTCCCTGAGCTCGGTGGCCTTACCGGAGCCGATGTAGGTGGCCGCGTCGGGCTTGTCGCGGCGCTGGGTCACGCCGTCGAGCACCAGCGCACCGGCGGTCTCCGCGAGGGCGGCGAGCTCCGCGAGGGAGTTGTCGGCGTCCTGCACGGTCCCCGAGGTCCAGACACCGACGAGCACGACCCGCTCCAGGCGGAGCTGGCGGTACTCGACCTCGGTGACGTCCTCGAGCTCGGTGGAGAGGCCCGCCACGCGGCGCAGAGCCGCGCGCTCGGAGCGGTCGAACTGGTCGCCGTCCCGCTCTCCGTCGATCTCGTGGCTCCAGGCGACGTCCTCTTCCATCAGGGCATCGGCCCGAAGACCTTCGGGATAGCTGTGCGCGAGGCGCTGAGTGTCCTGGGAAAAGGAAGAGGAGGTCATTGGGTCCTTACGTCTAGGGGAATCCGTTCGCGCCGACGGCGGCAGTGGCGCCGGTGCCTCGGAAGGTGTCCGTAGCACCCGGGAACTGATCCGTCACTGCTCCCAACGCACGAGTACCCCGGGAGATTCCCGTGTCCCGTGCCGCGCCGACCCGAAAATGGTCGCACGGCACGGGACGTCTCGTCACCGCCTTATTTCGCGCTCCTCGCGCTCCTAGCGGTCAGCCCGTCTTCTTGGCCTTCCCGGACTTCGCGGTCTTCGCGGTCTTCGCGGCCTTCCCGCTCTTCGCGGGCTTCTTCTCGGGGTCCGCCGCCTTCCACTCCGGCTGACCGGGCATCGGCGGGGTCTTCTTGCTGTACAGCCAGGAGTGCATGAACCCGTCGAGGTGGCGTCCGGAGATCTCCTCCGCGAGCTCGACGAAGTCCGCGGTCGAGGCGGAAGCATCCTGGTGACGGCTCACCCACGCGCGTTCCAGGCTCTCGAAGGCCGGGCTGCCGATCTCCTGGCGCAGGGCGTACAGGACCAGGGCCGCGCCGTCGTAGACGTTCGGCCGGAAGATGGCGTTCTTCTTGCCGGGCTCGGGCGCCTTGGGTGCCGCGGGCGGTCCGCCGGCCGCGCGCCAGCGGTCGGAGGCGGCGTACGCGGCCTTCATCCGTGCCTCCAGCGGCTTGTCGGCCTTCTCCGCCGCGTACAGGGCCTCGTACCAGGTGGCGTGTCCCTCACTGAGCCACAGGTCGGACCAGGTGCGCGGGCTGACGCTGTCGCCGAACCACTGGTGGGCCAGCTCATGCACCATGATCGACTCGACGTACCACTTGGGGAACACGGACTCGGTGAAGAGCCCTCTCTCGAAGAGGGAGAGGGTTTGGGTCTCCAACTCGAAGCCGGTGGCGGCGTCGGCGATGAGCAGGCCGTACGTCTCGAAGGGGTACCGGCCGATCTTGCTCTCCATCCAGGAGAGCTGGCCGGGGGTCTTCTCCAGCCACGGTTCGAGCTGCTTGCGGTGCTCGGTGGGCACGACGTCCCGGACGGGCAGTCCGTGCGGGCCGGTGCGGTGCAGCACGGTGGAGCGGCCGATGGAGATCTGGGCGAGCTCGGTGGCCATGGGATGCGCGGTGCGGTACGTCCATGTCGTCGTCCGGCCCGTGCGGTCCACGTCGGTCCGCAGGCCGTTGGCGACGGCGGTGTAGCCGTTGGGCGCGGTGACCCGGATGGTGAAGATCGCCTTGTCGGAGGGGTGGTCGTTGCTCGGGAACACGACGTGGGCGGCGTCGGCCTGGTTGGCCATCGCGAGGCCGTCGGAGGTCCGCACCCAGCCGCCCTCCCGCTTCTCCCCGTACACGGGATCGCTGGTGTGCCGCACCGTGATCCGCGTCCAGCTGCCGTCGGGCAGCGGATTCTCGGGCGTCACCACGAGGTCCTCACCGGCACTGCTGAACGACGCGGGCTCTCCGTCGACCTCGACGGACTCGACCTTGCCGTGGGCGAAGTCCAGATTGATGCGGTCGAGGTCCGTGGTCGTCCAGGCGTCGATGCTGGTGACGGCCTGGAGGGGCTTGGTGTTGGTGCCCGTATAGGTGAAGGAGAGGTCGTACGACGCCACGTCGTAGCCGGGGTTTCCCAGGTGCGGGTAGAGGCGGTCGCCGACACCCAGGGGGGTGGCGGGCGCACTCGCGGCGAGGAGACAGGTGGAGATGGCCACGGCGAGCAGCGCGGGCATCTTGAGGCGCCGAGTGGACCGGGGACGGGAGCGAGGGGCGCCAAGGGCTGGCCGCCGAGCCTCGGTGCGGGGGGTGAGCAGCATGCACCACGGCTATCAGCGCAGGTGTGCGGGCCGTCGACGACGCGCGATCGGCACACTCGAACGGGTATGTCAGGTGGGTGCAGGGTTTGGAGAGCGGCCGGCCTGCCCGACCGACCGGGCCCGATGTCGCAAGCCGCTCTCGCGCGCCCTGTGTCGCAAGCCGCTCTCACGCCCCTTGCGTCTGCGTCTGCGCCCTGCTCACGTCATACACGCCCGCCACGTTCCGCATGGCCCGCATCAGCCCCGGGAGCTGCGCCGCGTCCGGGAGTTCGACCGTGTAGGTGTGGCGCACGCGCTGCTGGGTGGGCGGCTCGACCGTCGCCGAGACGATCTCCGCGCCCTCCTGGGCCATCGCCTCCGTGAGGTCCGCCAGCAGGTGCGGGCGAACGAACGATTCGGCGACCAGGGTGACCCGGCACTCGGTGGTGTCACCCCAGCGCACGCCGACCTCCGAGCGCCCCGCGCCGCTCATCCGCGCCACCGCGGCGCACTGCACGCGGTGCACGGTCACCGCTCCCCCGCGCACGGAGAACCCGGTGACCTCGTCGGGCGGTACGGGAGTGCAGCAGCCGGCGAGGCGTACGGTCGCGCCGGGCCGGTCGACGAGGACGTTGGCGGTGGTGGAGCGTCCGGCCGCCCCCTCGGCAGCCGTGCGGACACCCGGTCCCTCCTCGGCAGCCGGACGGACTCCCGGTCCCCACTCGACGGCCTCCCGTCCCGACGGTCCGTCCACGGTGGACCGGAACCGCACCGTCCCGGCCTCCTCGTCGCCGGGGGCGTCGCCCTGCGGCGGATGGGCGGCCAGCCATCTCTGGATGGCGATGCGGGCGGCGGGCGTGTGGGCGTGGTCCAGCCACTCCCTGGAGGGCTCCGAGGCCGGGTCCTGGCCCATGAGGAGCTGGACGGTGTCGCCGTCCCGCAGAACCGTACTGAGGGTCGCCAGACGGCCGTTGACGCGGGCGCCGATGCACGCGTGCGCGTCCTCGCCGTACTGCGCGTACGCGGCGTCCACACAGGTCGCGCCCTCGGGCAGGCCCAGGGCGCCGCCGTCGGGCCGGAAGACGGTGATCTCGCGGTCCTGGGCGAGGTCCTCGCGCAGGGTGGACCAGAAGGTGTCCGGGTCGGCAGCGCCCTCCTGCCAGTCGAGGAGGCGGGACAGCCAGCCGGGGCGGGTGGGGTCGGCGCGCTCGCCGTCGCTCGAAGCGGCCTGCTCCTCCGAAGGAGGAGCGTAGGGATTGCCGAGCGCCACGACACCGGCCTCGGCGACCTTGTGCATCTGATGGGTACGGATAAGAACTTCGGTGACCTGGCCGTCCTCGCGGGCGACGGCGGTGTGCAGCGACTGGTACAGGTTGAACTTGGGGACGGCGATGAAGTCCTTGAACTCCGAGACGACGGGCGTCATACAGGTGTGCAGTTCGCCCAGGACGCCGTAACAGTCCGCGTCCTCGTTGACCAGCACCAGCAGCCGTCCGAAGTCGGCGCCGCGCAGCCGCCCCCGCTTGCGGGACACCCGGTGCACGGAGACGAAGTGTCGTGGCCGGATGAGCACTTCGGCATGGATGTCGGCCTCGCGCAGGACCTTGCGCATCTCGTCGGCCGTCTCGGCGAGCGGGTCGTCCGCGCGGGAGGCGTTGTCGACGATCAACTCCCGTGTCTGCTCGTACTCGTCGGGGTGCAGGATCGCGAAGACGAGGTCTTCCAGTTCGGACTTGAGCGCCTGGACGCCGAGTCGTTCGGCGAGCGGGATGAGGACGTCGCGGGTCACCTTGGCGATGCGGGCCTGTTTCTCGGGGCGCATCACACCGAGGGTGCGCATGTTGTGCAGCCGGTCGGCGAGTTTGATCGACATCACGCGGACGTCGTTGCCGGTGGCGACGAGCATCTTGCGGAAGGTCTCGGGCTCGGCGGCGGCGCCGTAGTCGACCTTCTCCAGCTTCGTCACACCGTCGACGAGGAAGCGGACCTCCTCGCCGAACTGCTCCCGCACCTGATCCAGCGTCACCTCGGTGTCCTCGACGGTGTCGTGCAGCAGAGAGGCCGTCAAGGTCGTGGTCTCGGCGCCGAGTTCGGCGAGGATCAGGGTCACGGCGAGCGGATGGGTGATGTACGGCTCACCGCTCTTGCGCATCTGACCGCGGTGCGAGGACTCGGCCAGCACATAGGCGCGGCGCAGCGGTTCGAGGTCGGCGTCGGGGTAGTGGGCGCGGTGGGCGTCGCCGACATGGCTGATCGCGTCGGGCAGCCGGCCGCGTGCGGCGGGGCCGAGCAGCGCGGCCCGGCCGAGGCGGCGCAGATCGATCCGGGCGCGCGCCTTTCTGCGAGGCACGGCAGGCGTCGCAGGGCCTGCTACCGGGCCTGGCGTCGCGGGGTTCGTGGCCTCCGCACTCATGGGCACCTCCGGCTGCGTGGACCGGCGGACGGGGTGCCCCATGGCGGACACGGCACAGGGGATGGCGACTTCACCCCCGTCCGGGCCGGTGCTTGATGCTACCGAGCCCATCACGTGCGACTGACCGCCTCTCGCCGAGCGTGAAACGGATCACCCATTCGAGCGAGGGTTTACAGGTTTACGGTTTCGCGCCATGCAACGAACCGGAGTTGATGATTCCGAACGCGCTGCGGGGCGCTGAAGCCCGCACTCTCAGGCCGTGAGCTGCCCAAGGCTCTGATGCCAAGTCACGGGGCCGTTCAGCGGACGTGCGTTTCCAGCCACTCCAGGTCGATCTCGCCCTCGGCCACGATCACTGCGGGGCCGGTCATCTCGATCTCGCCGTCGGGCCGCTCGGTGATCACGAGGGTGCCGCCCGGCACATCGACGGTGTACGTCGCGGGGGCGCCGGTGACCGCCGGGTCGGCTCCGTCCCGGCGCGCGGCGGCCACGGCGACGGCACACGCGCCCGTGCCGCACGAACGGGTCTCACCGGAACCGCGCTCGTGCACCCGCATGGCGACGTGCCGCGGGCCCCGGTCGACCACGAACTCGACATTCACCCCGTCCGGATAGGCCGAGGCCGGGCTGAACGGCGGCGGGGAGTGCAGGTCACCGGCATGCGCGAGATCGTCCACGAAGGCCACGGCGTGCGGGTTGCCCATGTTCACGTTGCGCGCGGGCCAGCTGCGCTCGCCGACGCCGACCGTGACGTCCCCTTCGGGGAGCCTCGCCTTGCCCATGCCGACCGTGACGTCACCCGCGGCGGAGCCGCTCTTGGATGCGGTCTTGGCGATGTGCACGGTCTTCACGCCCCCGCGGGTGGCCACCGCGAGGTCGCCCTCGGTGACGTGCCCGGCGCGCTGGAGGTAGCGCGCGAACACCCGCACGCCGTTGCCGCACATCTCCGCGACGGAGCCGTCGCCGTTGCGGTAGTCCATGAACCACTCGGCCTCGGCCGCCATGTCCTGGGCCTCGGGATGCGCCGCGGCCCGCACCACGTGCAGCAGTCCGTCGCCGCCGATGCCCGCTCGGCGGTCGCACAGGGCGGCGACGGCGGCCGGGGACAGGTCAATGGCGTTCTCGGGGTCCGGGACGATCACGAAGTCGTTCTCGGTGCCGTGACCCTTGAGGAAGGCGATCCGCGTGCTCATTCCTCGATCGTAAGGGGTCGGTACGACAGCCCACGCGTGCGTGGAAGGTCAGCGCAGCCGGGCCACGCGCCACACGGCCAGTACGACCACCGCCGCGACGACCAGGGCGTAGGCCAGCACGACCCGCCAGTCCGGTCTGCGCCCGGAACCCCGCTGCGGCAGCCCGGGCCAGGTGTAGCCCACGCGGCGGGCGGCCATCATGCCCCAGCCGGCCGCGCAGGAGCAGATCAGGAGCCCCAGCATGGCGATCACGGCCCCACTGTCGCCGAAGTCGAAGGCCAGCGGGAACGCGAACATCAGGGAGCCGACCGCGGCCAGGGTCACGATGGGGGCGAGCTGCCAGATGCGCAGTCGGCGCTGCGGTCGCAGCTCGACCTCGACCTCCGGGCCGCTCGCGTACATCTCCTCGGGCTCGGGGCCGTCGTCGGTGACGCCACCCTCGATGCCGTCCTCGGTCTCGTCGGGCCCGTCGGCACTCAGACGGTCGCCGTCCCGCTCCGGTTCGCCCCGGTCGGTGGTGACGTTCTCGGTGCCTTGTGCGGTGTCGCGAGGGCCGGCCTCCATCGCCACGCGCCCTCCCAACTCGGACTCCACTTGGTCGATCGAAGCTCGATGATGGCATGGCGCCGGAGGCCGGGATGACGGCCGGAGCGTCCCGATGCCATCACGTGATCAGGCTGTAACCGGTCGTTCGACCAAGGCCAGTGCCAGCTGCGGAAGTTCTGTGAGATCCGCCGCAGCCCCACTCAGCCAGTGCACCCGTGGGTCGCGCCTGAACCATGAATCCTGCCGGCGCGCGAAGCGTTTGGTGGCACGTACGGTCTCCGCCCGCGCCTCTTCGAGGGTGCACTCCCCGGCGAGCGCCGCCAGCACCTGCTGGTAGCCGAGCGCGCGCGAGGCCGTAAGCCCCTCGCGCAACCCCTGCGCCTCCAGCGCACGGACCTCGTCGATGAGCCCGGCGTCCCACATCCGGTCGACCCGGCGCGCGATGCGCTCGTCCAGTTCGGGGCGGGCCACGTCGACGCCGATCTGGATCGTGTCGTAGATCGAGTCGTGACCCGGCAGGTTGGCGGTGAAGGGCTTGCCGGTGATCTCGATCACTTCGAGGGCCCGGACGATACGGCGGCCGTTGCTCGGCAGGATCGCCTGCGCGGCCTCGGGATCGGCGGCGGCCAGGCGGGCGTGCAGGGCCCCGGAGCCGCGCAGCGCGAGCTCCTCCTCCAGCCGTGCCCTGACCTCGGGGTCGGTGCCGGGGAACTCGAGATTGTCGACGGCGCCGCGGACGTACAGACCCGAACCGCCGACGAGAATCGGCCAGCGCCCCTCGGCGAGCAGTGCGTCGATCCGCTCCCGCGCGAGCCGCTGGTACTCGGCGACCGACGCCGTGACCGTCACGTCCCAGATGTCCAGCAGGTGGTGCGGGACGCCGGCGCGTTCCTCGGGCGTCAGTTTGGCGGTGCCGATGTCCATCCCGCGGTAGAGCTGCATGGAGTCGGCGTTGACGACCTCGCCGCCGAGCCGCCGGGCCAGGAAGACGCCCAAATCGGACTTTCCGGCTGCAGTGGGTCCGACTACGGCGATGACGCGGGGGGCGGCGGGTGCACTACTCACCGCCACAGTCTCGCAAACCTCGCGGGGTGGACTCGAACGAGTTAGGTGACGGCACGCGCGCGGCGTCGTTGCCAGTTGCGAGGTTTTCGCCGCCGGTTTTGCGGGGGCGGCGACCCGGGGGCGCAAACGGACGCACCGGACGACGCGGGATTTCGCCCGCACGAGTAACGTATGGAGTGGATATGGGCGTTTTTGCACGACTTCTTCGGAGGTCGAAGGCCACGGAGGAGGCGTCAACCGTCGAGGCGCAGGCCGACACACCAACGGCCGAACCCGCGACGGAGGAGGCGGCAGAAGCGGCAGAGGCGAAGGAGCCGGCCGAGGTCAAGGCCGACGAGGCCGCAGAGGCGACGGCGGCACGGTCGACGGCAGCGGAGTCCGTCGAGACCGACGCCGACGACAGCGTCGAGATCCCCAAGCAGCAGTCCGCCGACGAGACGGCCGACAGCGAGGCCGGAGAGGGCGCCCGCACGTAGCCGCCCTGCGCGGGAAGGTGAAGCATGGGCCTGATAGATAGTTTGAAAGCCAAACTTGCCCCGGCCAAGGACAAGGTCTCCGGCCTCGCGCAACAGCACGAGGGAAAGATCCAGCATGGCCTCGACAAGGCCTCGAGGGTCGTCGACCAGAAGACCAAGGGCAAGTACAGCGACAGGATCCAGACGGGCACGGACAAGGCCAAGAGCGCCATGGACCGACTCGCGCACAAGGGCGACGACACGGCGACCGGCAGCAGTACGCCGCCGCCGGACTCACCACCCCAGCCGACGACCTGAACGGCACATCGCCGGACGGCCGCGGAGCTTGACGGCTCCCGGCCGTCCGCCGTTTGGTCGGTGTGCCCGACGACCACTTTCGGCCGGCGTGCCCCACGGCCGGGCTCCGTCGGCGAGCCGCACGGGCCGGGCTCTGTAGGCGTGGCCCACGAGCAGTCTCGGGCGGCGCCCCTACGACCACGTCGCGACCAGGTACCCCACCCCGTAAGGCGCCTCGTCGTACAACAAGGCGCCCGCAAGGCCCGCATGTTCCGCCGCGCCCGCGAGGACCTGCCAGGGCGCTCGGCCCGAGGCCTGCAGCTCGTGCGCGAGCTCGATGTCCAGCGCCTTGAGCGCCGCCACGTCCGCCTTGCCCAGCGCCTGCGCGACAGACGCGTCGAAAGGCTCGGCCCGCTCGTCGAGGTAGCCGGGTGCCTTGAGCGTGCGGCAGGCACTGGCGTCGCCCATCACCAGCAGCGCCACCCGCTCGGCCCGGGCGGCGATGTCCCTCCCCATCTCAGTACACCGCTCGGGCGTCAGAGGTTCCCCCACCGCGAGGCCCTCGATCGGGGCGTCCGCCCATCCGGTCCGTTCCAGCAGCCATGCGGCGACGGCGAGCGAGGACGGGAGCGGTCGTCGCGACGACTCCGGGGCGGTCGCCTCGTCCGCGGCGCGTCCCAGCCGTACGTCGATGTCCACGCCGAAACCCCGGAAGGATCCCCGCGCGCCCTCGGCGTACGCCCCGTGCCCGCTCTCCTCGGCGGGCCCGACGACGACGAGGAGGTCCGGCCGGGCGGCCGCGAGCACGCCGAGCCCGTCCGTGCAGGCGGCACGCGCGGCGTCCAGCTCGGCTGCGGCGCCCACGGCGAGTTCGGGCACGAGGAGCGGCGGGCAGGGGCAGACTGCGGCGGCGACAAGCATGATCGGGAGCCTACTGCCAGGGGCTGGGCTCCGGGTCGGTGCTCCACACCCGCTCGGCCAGCTGGAACATGACGCGTTGGGTCGACACCGCGCCCTCGATGTGCGCGTAGTACGCGTCCCCGGCACCGACCCGGAACACCTCACGGCGCCGCTGGCGCAGCGCGAAACCGGGCTTGTAGGTACAGGCGATCTCGTAGAGGAGGGCGCGGGCCTGTTCCAGGGTGCCCTGGAAGCGGGCCGCCTCCTCGCAGCGGTACTGGTCCCCGTGACCGGACTGCACGACCACCACCCATTGCGCCATGTCCCGCCCCCCGTTCTCCTCCTCGGCCCGCCCTGCCCCTGGCTGTCGCCGCGTGCGCTCAGCGCGCCGTGCAGCCGCCCGTCACCGCGGGCAGCGGCTCGGGGACGCCGATCTTCGGCAGGCCCAGCAGGACACCGGCCGGCTTGGCGGCCTCGGCGGCGTTGCGCTTCTCCCAGGCGTCACCCGCGCGCGTGCGGCGCACGTCGAGGACGGGGCCCTCGGCGAGGAGGTGGTGCGGCGCGGCGTACGTGATCTCGACGGTGACCACGTCGCCGGGGCGAACCTCCTCGTCCGGCTTGGTGAAGTGGACCAGGCGGTTGTCGGGGGCGCGGCCGGAGAGGCGGTGGGTGGTGTCGTCCTTGCGGCCCTCGCCCTCGGCGACCATCAGCTCCAGCGTGCGGCCGACCTGCTTCTTGTTCTCCTCCCAGGAGATCTCCTCCTGGAGGGCGACGAGACGCTCGTAGCGCGCCTGGACGACCTGCTTGGGGATCTGGTTCTCCATGGTGGCCGCGGGCGTGCCGGGGCGCTTGGAGTACTGGAAGGTGAACGCCTGCGCGAAGCGGGCCTCGCGCACCACGTGCAGCGTCTGCTCGAAATCCTCCTCGGTCTCGCCGGGGAAGCCCACGATGATGTCGGTGCTGATCGCGGCGTGCGGGATGGCGGCGCGGACCTTCTCGATGATGCCGAGGTAGCGCTCCTGGCGGTAGGAGCGGCGCATCGCCTTCAGGACCGGGTCCGAGCCGGACTGCAGCGGCATGTGCAGCTGCGGCATCGCGTTCGGCGTCTCGGCCATGGCGGCGATGACGTCGTCGGTGAAGTCGCGCGGGTGCGGGGAGGTGAAGCGGACCCGCTCCAGACCCTCGATCCTTCCACAGGCCCGCAGCAGCTTGCTGAACGCCTCGCGGTCGCCGATGTCGGAGCCGTACGCGTTGACGTTCTGGCCGAGCAGCGTGATCTCGGAGACGCCCTCGGCGACCAGGGCCTCCACCTCGGCGAGGATGTCGCCGGGGCGGCGGTCCTTCTCCTTGCCGCGCAGGGCCGGGACGATGCAGAAGGTGCAGGTGTTGTTGCAGCCGACGGAGATCGACACCCAGGCCGCGTAGGCGCTTTCGCGGCGCGTCGGCAGCGTCGACGGGAACGCCTCCAGCGACTCGGCGATCTCGACCTGCGCCTCCTCCTGCACGCGCGCGCGTTCCAGCAGGACGGGCAGCTTGCCGATGTTGTGCGTGCCGAAGACGACATCCACCCAGGGCGCCCGCTTCACGATGGTGTCGCGGTCCTTCTGCGCGAGGCAGCCACCGACGGCGATCTGCATGCCGGGGCGCTTCGTCTTCATCGGGGCGAGGTGGCCGAGGTTGCCGTACAGCTTGTTGTCGGCGTTCTCGCGGACCGCGCAGGTGTTGAAGACGACGACGTCCGCGTCGCCGTTCGAACCCTCGGGCGCGCGTACATAACCGGCGTCTTCGAGCAGCCCGGACAATCGCTCGGAATCGTGGACGTTCATCTGGCACCCGTAGGTGCGCACCTCGTATGTCTTCACGCCCACTGACTGGCTCCGGTCGCTGCTGCTCATGGGACAAGGGTATGCGGTCGGGAGAACGGCCCTGTCCCGGACCGAGGCGGCACGAGGGGCGGGCGAGGCCTACCTCACGGCATGGGTCTCGCCGTCCTGGATGCGGTGGGTGACCTCGGTCAGCCCGTCGGCGAGGGTCGCGAGCTGCTGTGGGGTGAGGACGTCGATGAGCAGCTTGCGGACGAGCGCGACATGGCCCGGGGCCGCCTGCTCCAGCATGCGCCGGCCCACGTCGGTGAGGACGGCGTAGACCGCGCGCACATCGCTGGGGCAGGAGCGCCGGGTCACCAGGCCCGCCTTCTCCAGCTGCGTGATCTGGTACGTCAGGCCGCTCTTGGAGTTGAGCAGTACGTCGGCGAGGCCGCTCATGCGCATCTCCCGGTCCGGGGCGGCGTTGAGGCGCGCGAGGATCTCGTACTGGAGGTGCGTGATCCCGACGTCGTCCTTGAGCTGCTGATCCAGGCGGCGATTGATGAGCGCCCCGGCGGCCACGAAGGCGTGCCAGGCGCGGAGCTCGTCCTCGTTCAACCATCGCGGTGCGGCCATGCCGCCACGCTACAGCGGGGTTGTTCAAATTTGAAACCCCACGTTATCGTCGACCCGTCGAGGTTCAAATTTGAATCGGTCGGCCCGTCCGGCCCTCGAACTCGTCCAGCCCTCGAAGGAGTACCCGCATGCCTTCCTCCCTCGCCCGCGTCGCCACCGACGCCGCCCCGCGCTACGCCAAGCAGTTCGCCTCGCACTTCGGCCGGAAGATCCCCGTCGAGGAGACACCGGCCGGCGGGCACCGTCTCACCTTCCAGAACACCGACGTCGTCCTCGAACCCCAGGACGACCACCTGCTGATCCGGGTCACCGCACCCGACGCACCCACACTCACCACCATCCAGGAGGTCGTGGGCAGCCACCTCGAGCGGTTCGGCCGCCGCAACGAACTGACCGTCGCCTGGGACGAGCCCACACAGGACTGACGCGGGAAGAGCCGCGCTCAGGACTGAACGGGCTGAGCCGCGCTCAGGGCCGACCGAGAACTCAGTCGTCCCGCGACGGCCCTACGCCCCGCCGGTCCCCCACCCCTGGCGGCGCAGCACACCCGACACGTCCGGTGCCTCGTAGTGCTCGCCCTTGAGCACCTTGCCGTCGGCCCGGCGGGCGACCTGGCCGTCGGGGCCCAGCTTGGTCATGTTGGAGCGGTGGATCTCGGCGAGTACGCCGTCGAGGTCGATGCCGTGCACCAGGGCCGTGCCGTACGCGACGTAGACGACGTCCGCCAGTTCGTGCGCGAGCTTGTCGAGCGGGCCGGTGACGCAGACCTCGGCGACCTCCGCGGCCTCCTCCGCGAGCAGTTCTCCGCGGTGCGCGGCGAGGTCCGGGGCGACCTCGGTGGGCGTGCTGTGGGCGTCGAGCCCGAAGGCGCGGTGGAATTCACGGACCAGGTCGGCGGGGGAGGAACTCATGCGCCGACTGTAGCGGCCGGGTCTGACAGTCCCTGTGGCGAAGGCGTCCAGCCCACGAGGCCACCCTCGCACCCTTCCCTGTGACCCCTGCCCTGGTCAGCACCGCGTACCGGCTGGCAGGATCTCGGCCATGTCCAAGGCACTCACCCGCATCAGCACCAGCCGTGCCCTGCAGGGCACGGCCGCCGGGTTCGTCGCCTTGGGGTTGCTGCTGTGGTGGCTGCTGCCCCTGGGCGAGGAGCCGCCGAGCGGGACGATCACGTTCAGTACCGGCACGCGCGCGGGTGTCTATCAGGAGTACGGCGCGCTCCTGCGCAAGGAGCTCGCCGAGGACATGCCGCAGCTGAAGGTACGGCTGTTGACGAGTGACGGCTCGCAGGAGAACGTCGAGCGCGTGGCTACCGGGCAGGCCGACTTCACGATCGCCGCCGCCGACGCGGTGGACACGTACAAGATCGACGGCAAGCCCGTCAGCGGCCGGCTGCGCGGTGTCGCCCGCCTCTACGACGACTATGTCCAGCTGGTCGTCCCGCCGGACTCCGACATCCGCTCCGTCGCGGACCTGAAGGGCAAGCGGGTGGCCATAGGGCGAGCGAACTCCGGCGTGCGGCTGATCGCCACCCGGGTGCTGGAGGCCGCCGGGATCGACCCGGCCAAAGACATCACGCCGCGGTCGGACGGCATCGACACCGGGCCCAAGCGGCTGGGGCACGAGCTCGACGCGTTCTTCTGGTCGAGCGGGGTGCCCACGGACGGGCTGGCGGAGATCGCCGAGACCTCCTCGTTCCGGTTCGTGCCGATCGCCGCCGACCTCGTCGCCAAGGTGCACGCCGCAGGGGACACGGCCCACTTCTACCGCGCGACCAACATGCCGGAGTCGGCGTACCCCACCATCCAGAACGGCGACACGGTGCCGACGATCGCCGTCTCCAACCTGCTGATCACCCGCAAGGACATGGATCCCCGGCTCACCGAGTGGCTGACCCGCACGGTGATCAAGAGCCGCGACGGCATCGGCGCCCACGTCCACTCCGCGCAACTGGTCGACCTGCGCACGGCGATCTACACGGATCCCCTGCCCCTGCATGACGGCGCCCGGAACTACTACCGCTCGGTCAAGCCGTAGGAGCCCGGCGAGAGGAGCCCCCGCAGGAGCCCGGAGGAACCCGGCGACACGGGCCCCGTAGGAGCCCGAAGGAACCCGGTGGCGCAGGCCAGACCAGACCAGGCCACGGTGCCTGCCGCTACTGCGTAGGCGCCGTCCTGGGCACCGTCACCGTCACCCGCAGGCCATGCGGTTCATTGCCCCGGTACGAGATGGCGCCCCCGCCCGCAGCGAGCAGCGCCCTGGAGATCGACAGGCCGAGGCCCGAACCCTTGATGTTCTGGTGTCGGCCGCTGCGCCAGAAGCGGTCGCCGATGCGGGCGAGTTCGTCGTCGGTGAGACCGGGGCCGTGGTCGGCCACCACGATCGTCGACTCACTGCCGTTGGACGTGACGGTCACCTCGACGCGCTCATCCTCCGGCGTGAACTTGACGGCGTTGTCGATCACGGCGTCCAGCGCACTGGACAACGCCACCGGGTCGGCCCAAGCGGTGGTGGCCGGGCAGTCCCCCACCAGCCGTACGCCCTTGGCCTGGGCCGTCGGCGCCCAGGCCGCGACGCGCTCGGCGGTCAGCGCGCCGACGTCGGTGAGCCTCAGGTCGGCCTCGGTGTGCTCGGCCAGGGCAAGGTCGAGCAGGTCGTCGAGGACCTCGGCCAGGCGCTTGCCCTCGGCCTGGACCGACGCGATCTCCGCATTTCCCTCCGGAAATTCGAAAGCGAGCAGTTCGATACGCAGCAGCAGCGCCGCGAGCGGGTTGCGCAACTGGTGCGAGGCGTCGGCGACGAAGGCGCGCTGCTGCTCCAGCACGTCCTCGACGTTGTCCGCCATCTCGTTGAACGACCGGGCCAGCCGCCTGAGTTCCGGCGGGCCGCTGGCGACCGCGACCCGTGACTTCAGGCGGCCGCTCGCGATCGCGTGCGTGGTGGTGTCCAGCACGCGCACCGGCCTGAGCACCCAGCCGGTCAGCCTCAGCGCCGCCCCGACGGCCACCAGCATCGCGGCCGTCAGACCCGTGCCGATGATCAGCCAGCCCTCCAGGATCCGCGAACGCATCTGCCCGGTGGGCGAATCGGTGACGACGACCGCGACGACGTCACCGTCACGGATGACCGGCGAGGCGACGACGAGCCGCCCCCGCTGCCACGGCCACACCTGCTTCGGGTCGTGGCTGCGCCGACTGAGCAGCGACTCCTCGAAGGCCTCGCGCACCTCGCCGCTCTCGGGCAGGAACCAGGTCGTCGGCCCATTCGCCAGGGGCGTGTCCGTGGGCAGGAAGACGCCGGCCCGGATGCCGTAGACCTCGTGGTAGCTCTCGAGTTCCCGGCTCAGGATGCGCAGTTCGTCGCGGGATCCGGTGGTCGTGTCGGCGGCCGGGCGCGCTATGGCCGCGAAGTACGCCGTGTCGTCGATCCGGTCGACGACCACCCTCTGCTGCTGGGCCGAGGCCAGGCTGACGGCGAGCGGTACGCCGAGTGCGAGCAGTACGGCCGCCATCAGGACGATGAGCAGGGGGAGGAGACGAGTGCGCACCCTTGCCCGCTACGACGCCGGGGCGACGAGTCGGTAGCCGACGCCGCGTACGGTCTCGATCAGGGCCGGCATGCGCAGCTTGGCGCGCAGGGACGCCACATGCACCTCAAGAGTGCGCCCGGTCCCCTCCCAACTCGTGCGCCACACCTCGCTGATGATCTGCTCCCGGCGGAAGACCACCCCGGGGCGCTGGGCGAGCAGGGCGAGGAGATCGAACTCCTTGCGGGTCAGTTGGACAACCAAACCGTCCACGCTGACCTGGCGGGTGGGCAGTTCGATGTGCACCGCGCCCAGGTGCAGCACACTGTCGCCGCCCGTCCCGGCGTCCTCCGCCGCGCTGCGCCGACTGACCGCGTGGATCCGGGCGAGCAGCTCTCCGGTGTCGTACGGCTTCACCACATAGTCGTCGGCACCGAGGTTGAGGCCGTGGATGCGGGAGCGGACGTCGGAGCGCGCGGTGACCATGATCACCGGGGTGCTGGTGCGCTTGCGGATCTTGCCGCAGACCTCGTATCCGTCCTGGTCGGGCAGGCCGAGGTCGAGGAGGACGACGCCGAAGCCGTCGCTCTCGGGGACGAGCGCCTGCAGGGCCTCCTCGCCGCTACGCGCGTGCGTGACGTCGAAACCGTGTCGAGCCAGTACCGCGGACAGCGCGGCGGCGACGTGGTTGTCGTCCTCGACGAGGAGCAGTCTCACCCCGGCCTCCTTCAGTTCACTGGCCGTACGATTCAGCTAGGTACACAGTGCGTGCACACGCGCGCGTGCACCATGGAAGTCACGCTGATGGACGAGGACGCCGTCAAGTGGGTTCCGGTTGCGGACCGCTTCCGTTATCCAGCCGGTACGCGTCCAGGCCGCAAGTGCTACGACACGTGTCCGATTGCTATCGGATCGTGATGCTCAGATTCCCCTCAGAACTAATGACGCAGGTCGGATACGGTTATTACTGTCCTCCGAAACCGAGGAGGACGGAGCCTGAGAGCGATGACCGAAGTATCGGTGGCCAAGGAAGATGCGGCCGCGACCGGCGACCTGGTCGTCCTGAAGAACGTGAACAAGCACTTTGGCGCGTTGCACGTGCTCCAGGACATCGACCTGACGATCGCCCGCGGCGAGGTCGTCGTGGTCATCGGACCCTCCGGGTCCGGAAAGTCCACCCTGTGCCGCGCCATCAACCGCCTCGAGACGATCGACTCCGGCGCGATCGCCATCGACGGCAAGCCCCTGCCCGCGGAGGGCAAGGCGCTCGCCAAGCTACGTGCCGACGTCGGCATGGTCTTCCAGTCCTTCAACCTTTTCGCGCACAAGACCGTGCTCGAGAACGTGATGCTGGGCCAGATCAAGGTCCGCAAGGCGGACAAGAAGAAGGCCGAGGAGAAGGCCCGCTCCCTGCTCGACCGGGTGGGCGTGGCCAACCAGGCGGACAAGTACCCCGCCCAGCTCTCCGGCGGCCAGCAGCAGCGTGTGGCCATCGCCCGGGCGCTGGCCATGGACCCCAAGGTCATGCTCTTCGACGAGCCGACGTCGGCTCTCGACCCGGAGATGATCAACGAGGTCCTCGAGGTCATGCAGCAGCTCGCCCGCGATGGCATGACCATGATCGTCGTCACCCACGAGATGGGCTTCGCCCGTTCTGCCGCCAACCGAGTGGTATTCATGGCAGACGGCAAGATCGTCGAAGAAGCCGTGCCGGACCAGTTCTTCAGCAACCCGCGCAGCGACCGTGCGAAGGACTTCCTGTCCAAGATCCTGCACCACTGACGGACCGCTTCACGCACCCGACGACCTGCGTCATCCAACCCTCTGAGGGGCGACCCTCAGACGGGACGCATCTCTTCATCACGCAAAGGATGTTCACCATGAAGCTCCGCAAGGCCTCCGCCGCGGCCGCCGCTGCACTCGTCCTTTCCCTCACTGCCACCGCCTGCGGTGGCGGCGACGGTGACAGCGAGGGCGACTCGGGCTCCTCCGGTGGTGGCAAGATCAAGATCGGCATCAAGTACGACCAGCCGGGTCTGGGCCTGAAGGAGCCTGACGGCACCTTCTCCGGCTTCGACGTGGACGTGGCGACGTACGTGGCGAAGGAGCTCGGCTACGACGCCGACCAGATCGAGTTCGTCGAGACCAAGACCCCCGACCGTGAGAACGCGCTGAAGCGCGGGGACGTCAAGTTCATCGCGGCCACGTACTCGATCAACGACGAGCGCAAGAAGTCCGTCGACTTCGCCGGCCCGTACCTGCTGGCCCACCAGGACCTGCTGGTCAAGGCCGACTCCAAGATCTCCGAGGCCACCGACCTCAACGGCGAGAACCTGTGCTCGGTGACCGGCTCCACTTCGGCGCAGAACGTCAAGAAGGACTTCGCGCCGGAGGCCAACCTGCAGGAACGCAGCGGCTACTCGGAGTGCATCTCCTCGCTCCAGAGCGGTGCCGTGGACGCCCTGACCACGGACGACTCGATCCTCGCCGGCTTCGCCTCGCAGGAGCAGTACAAGGGTCAGTTCAAGCTCGCCGGTCTCAAGCTGAGCAACGAGAACTACGGCATCGGTGTGAAGAAGGGTGACACCGAAACCCTGAACAAGATCAACGCCGCCCTCGAGAAGATGGTCAGCTCGAAGGCCTGGGACAAGGCGGTCAAGGACAACTTCGGTCCGGCCAAGTACAAGAACGAGCCCGCGCCGAAGATCGGCGTCATCGTCCAGTAGCGCAAGGATCCACCGGCGCGCCGCCGTCCACCGCGATCAGGGCGGCGGCGCGCCGCGCTATCCACATACGCCACCCACCCGGAAGCGCGGGAGATCGTGTTCGACTTTCTTTCTGACTACAACGACCCAACTCTGTTGGGTGCCTTCTGGATGACGGTGAAACTCACCGTCATCTCCGGCCTCGGTTCCCTGATCTGGGGCACCCTCTTGGCCGCGATGCGGGTCAGCCCGGTCCCGCTCATGCGTGGGTTCGGCACGGCCTATGTGAACATCGTCCGGAACATCCCCCTGACGGTCATCATCATCTTCACCTCGCTCGGCCTCGCCGATGTCTTCGGCGTGACGATGGGCGCCACCGACTTCAAGGTCCAGGGCTTCCGCCTGGCGATCCTCGGTCTCGTCGCCTACACCGCGGCCTTCGTCTGCGAGGCGATCCGTTCCGGCATCAACACCGTGCCGCTCGGCCAGGCCGAGGCGGCCCGCGCCATCGGGCTGACCTTCAGTCAGACCCTCCGGCTCATCATCCTGCCGCAGGCCTTCCGCGCGGTCATCGGCCCGCTGGCCAACGTGTTGATCGCCCTGACCAAGAACACCACGGTGGCGGCCGCGATCGGCGTGGCCGAAGCCGCCTACCTGATGAAGGAAATGATCGAGAACGAGGCTCAGGTGCTGCTCATCGGCGCAGTCTTCGCCTTCGGTTTCGTGGTACTGACCCTGCCCACCGGCCTCATCCTCGGCTGGCTGAGCAAGCGACTGGCGGTGAAGCGATGAGCTCCGTTCTCTACGACGCACCGGGCCCCCGCGCCAAGCGGCGCAATGTGCTCATCTCGGTGGTCTTCGTCGCCCTCCTCGCTCTTCTCGTCTGGTTCGTCTGGACCGCCATGGACGAGAAGAACCAGCTCGAGTGGGCCCTGTGGAAGCCGTTCATCGAGTCCCAGGCCTGGACGACCTATCTGCTGCCGGGTCTGGCCGACACGCTCAAGGCCGCGTCGCTGGCCATGGTGATCGCCCTTCCGCTCGGCGCGGTCTTCGGCATCTCACGCCTCTCCGACCACCTGTGGGTGCGGCTTCCGGCCGCCTGGGTGGTCGAGTTCTTCCGGGCCATCCCGGTCCTGCTGCTGATGCTGTTCGCCAACGAGGCCTACGACCGCTGGGCGAACTTCACCACTGAACAGCGGCAGCTCTACGCAGTCGTCACCGGCCTGGTGCTCTACAACGCGTCCGTCCTCGCCGAGGTCGTCCGGGCCGGCATCCTCGCCCTGCCCAAGGGACAGTCGGAGGCCGCCAAGGCGATCGGCCTGCGCAAGGGCCAGACGATGCGGATCGTCCTGCTGCCGCAGGCCGTCACCGCCATGCTGCCGGCCATCGTCAGCCAGCTCGTGGTCATCGTGAAGGACACCGCCCTGGGCGGCGTGATGATCGGGTTCACCGAGCTGCTCAGCACGCGCGCCACCCTGGCGGCCGCCTACGGCAACCCCATCGCCAGCTTCGTCGTGGTGGCGCTCATCTACATCGTCCTCAACTTCATCCTCACCAGCTTCGCCAGCTGGCTGGAGAAGAGGCTGCGGCGCAGCAAGAAGAGCACGGGCGCGGTGCTCAGCGCCGAGGACATGGAGGAGCTGAACCCGGCGGCGACGGGCGGCACCTACGGGGCCGGTGCCGGAGGGACCATCTGATACGCCGTCAAGTGGCGTGAGCAACACGGAGGGCAGTGGCATGATCGCCACTGCCCTCCGTCACTTGACGCAAGCACCGGCAATGGGTTGCATACGTTTTGTGATCGTGCACCCTGCTCCAACTTTCTGTTCACTTGCGTCCTTCGGGGCACCGCTGCGGGCAGGGGGCACCGCGCCGTGGACCCGGTGATCATCGTCGGAGCGGGGCCCGTCGGGCTCACGCTCGCCCTGGCGCTGGCGCGTCAGGAGGTGCCGTCCGTCGTTCTCGACGAGGGGCCCGGCAAGGACGAACCCCGTCTCGCGCGCACCGTCGTCCTGCGCGAGGACACCGCCGCCCTTATGGAGCGCCTGACGGGCGTACCGATCGCCGAGGCCGGGGCCCGCTGGGCCGGATGGCGGGCGATGCGGCGCAAGCAGGTGATGCGCGAGGTCAAGTTCGACGACACCGCGGAAGGCCCCCTGGGCGGCACGAACCCGGCCCCCCTGCACATCGCCCAGCACGTTCTGACCGGCGCCCTGCGCGCAGCAGTCGGCGGCGAGCCGCTCATCAAGGTCGCCGTGGACAGCCGCTTGGACGCCATCGAGCAGGAGGCCTCAGGCGTCACCGCCCACACCCGCGGCCCCAAGGGCACCTGGTGGCGCGGCAGCTACCTGGTCGGCTGCGACGGCCCACGCTCGACGGTCCGCAAGCTCCAGGACATCCGTTTCCCCGGCCGTACGGCGGTGGAGCGACACGCCGTGGCCGCGCTGCGGGCGGAACTTCCGTGGGACGGCGAGGCGTTGCTCCATCGGATGCCGCCGTGGCGGACGTCCGGACCCTCGGGCGGGGAGGTCACCGGACGGCCGCTCCCGGACGGGGTGTGGCGCCTGGACTGGCTCTTGCCGCCGGGCAAGGACCTGGTCACGCCCGAGGTGCTGGTCGCTCGCGTCCGGGAGACGCTCGCCGGGTGGACCGACGGGCCGACACCGGCGTACGAACTTCTCGACACCGGAGTTCACACGGTCCATCACCGGCTGGCCCGCCGCTGGCGGGTGGGTCGCGTCTTTCTCGCCGGGGACGCGGCGCACTGCCTCGGCACACTCGGCACGCACGGACTCGACGAGGGGCTGCGGGACGCCGACAACCTCGCCTGGAAGCTGGCGCCGGCCTGGCACCACGGGCCGCATGAGGCGCTCCTCGACAGCTACCAGGCGGAGCGGCGTGCCGTCGTCGCCGCCCGACTGCGCGCCGCCGACCAGGCGCTGCCGTTGCTGCGCGGCGGAGGAGGGCTGCGCTCGTACGTCCCCGGCTCCGCCCGGGGCCATGACGTGCTGCTGATGGACGGCCACTTGGGGCACGGAGCGATCGGTGCGCCGGGGTCGTACGCCGGGTCACCGCTCGCGCCCCAGCACCTGAAGGGCGAGGTCCCCGTGGACACGCCGCGCGGTGCGCAGGTCATGGACGTCCAGGTCACTGCCGAGGACGGCTCCTTCGTACGGCTGCGGGACCGGCTCGGTCGCCACGCTCTGCTGGTCCTGCTGATCGCGCCGGGCACGGGTGTGTGGGAGCGCAGGCACTGGGTGACCGCGGGGATCATGCCCCGGCTGGTGGCGGCGGTGACTGCACTGCCCCATCCGGCGGAGCTGCTGGTCGCGGAGAGCTACCCGGGGGCGGCGGCGCACTCGGTCCTGCTGGTGCGACCCGACGGCCACCTGGTGACCGCGTTGAGCGGCGTGCGGCCGGCCGATCTGTACGCGGCGGCCGAGGCGGCGCTGGGCGGGCCGGTCAAGGTGCAGGCCGGGGCCGCGGCTGGGTCGCGCTGACGGTGCCCTACGGAAGTGGTACTCAGTCAGACATTCAACTGTGCGGTCCGCATATTGACTGCTCCCCTCCTCCCTGACGGGATGGGATTCCTGGCTCAGGCTGCCTCTGGGAGCAGCGCTCCCAGAGGTCTTACGCCCTCGGCACCAGCCGGGATCAGACCTGCCCGGACGAGCATCACGCGTGCGGAGTTCTTGTCTCTGGGAGAGACGACAGCGCACGCAGTGCAGTTGTAGGTGCGCTCGGACAGCGGCAACGCGTGCTTGGTTCTCGCTCCGCACGATGCGCAGTCCATGGTGGTGTGCGCGGGATGCACGAGACGGATGTCCCGCCCATGCTTGCGGCCCATGTCGATCAGGGCCTTCTTGGTGGCGCCGATGGCAGCGTCCGCCGCCTTGCGCGCCAGCGAGGACTTGGCGAGGAAATTCGGCTTGAAGTCCTCGACGGCGATGGCGTCGTGGTCGGTCACGACCCTCTTCGCCCACTTGCGGCCGGTGTCCTGCCGCTGCCGGGCGATCTTCTGATATGTCTTCGCCCGCAGCTTCTTCGCCTCGCGGTAGCCCTCCGAGGCGGCCTGCCCCTTTTTCGGTTTTCGACGGGCCATCATCCGGTCGTACCGGGTCAGCTTGGCCTGGGCCTTCTTCCCGTGCTGGGCGTGCACGAGGTCGTGGGCGTCGGAGGTGGTGGTCGCGGTCTCCTTCACTCCCCAGTCCACGCCGAGTACCCGGCCGGTCTCCGGTAGCGGCTGAACATGCGTGGGGACCACGAAGGAGCAGTACCAGTGCCCGACGCTGTCTTGGTACACACGCACCGAGGAGGGTTCGGCGGGCAGGCTACGCGACCACACCACGGTTAACACGATCCCGCCCGCCAAGTGCAGGCGATCGTCCTTCAGCCGGAACCCGCGCCGGGAGTAGTTCAGCGTTGGCAAGGCATCGCGCTTCTTCTTCCACTTCGGCATACCAGCCCGCTGCCGCTGAGGCAGGCGTTCCCGGACGTCCTTCTGTGCCTTGGCGCGGGACTTGCCGAAGTCCCGGATCAGCTGCTGTTGCGGGACGCTAGAGCCCTCGCGGAGCCACGGCGTAAGGCCTCGCGCCTCGGTCAGCATCTTGTCGAGCTGCGCCGGGCCACAGGTCTGCTTGCCCTCCGGGTGTGCCTTGTTATGAGCATGCACGACCTTGGACTTGGCTACGCACTCGTTCCACACCCACCGACAGCGGTCCCAGTCCGCAAGCAGTTGCGTGCGGGCGGTCGAGGACACACGCAGGCGGTACGTGTACCGGGCATGCCCTCCCTCCTTCACCACCGGCACGCCATCACCCTCTTCCACAGCTTCGCCCTCTCATCCCAACTCCCTGACAAGACCGTATGTGCGATAGACGTACACCCGTACCCTCATCGCGCCGCAGCCACCACAACCAGCGAACATGCGAATGCGTGTTCGCCCCCTGTCGGCTTCCCTCGACGGTCTCGCGGGCGCTCCGCGCCCCAAGACATTGGACACGGCGACGCTCCGCGTCGCCGTCACAGGACTCGATTGTTCCCCGGCATGCGCGCCGGGGTGTCCTCGCAGGAATCAGATGGCAGCGAGTTGACCGGTTCGCACCGCCATGGTGTACTCCCGACCATGACCGACACCTGTGTGCGCCTGTGGCGGAGGGTCCATATGGACCTCGTCCGCTATGCGGGCTGCGTGTGTCGCCCGTCCTGCTGATTCGCATCCACCTTTCTTCCTGCGCGCGCCGCTCCTGTCGCCTGGTGCCTCCGCCGTCGCGCGCTCTTCGCGAACTCACTTCAGGACGGTGCCCGTGTCTGTCCCTTCTGCCGACGTTTCCGCTTCTCAGTCGGTTGCCGCGCCGGTCTCGACGGCGGTTTCCTCGTCGGCTTCCCAGTCGACTGCCACGCCGGTCTCATCGCCGGCTTCCATGCCGGTTTCCACGCCTACGCAGGCGGATCTCCTCGACTTCGTACGGCGTACCGCCGCCGACGCCGACTTGATCGCCTCGCTTCCGCTCGACCCCGAGGGCCGTACCTGGGTGCGGCTCGAAGGCCCCGGCGGCAGCGAGGCGTGGCTGATCGGCTGGCCGCCCGGGACCGGCACCGGCTGGCACGACCACGCCGAGTCGGTCGGGGCCTTCGTGACGGCCGCCGGTGAGCTCAAGGAGAACTCCCTCGCCGTCCGGCTGCCCGCCGACGGCTGGAAGACGCTGGAACTGGCGGACGACGTGGACCGTGCACGCCGGCTGCCGAGCGGCAAGGGCCGCTCCTTCGGCCGTCACCATGTGCACGAGGTCCTCAACGAATCCGGCGACCAGCATGCGATCTCGGTTCACGCCTACTATCCGCCCCTGCCGCTGATCCGCCGCTTCAGCCGTAGCGGGCCGATCCTGCGGCTGGAGCAGGTGGAGCGGCCGGAGGACTGGCAGTGAGCGGCGTTGGGGCGAGCCTGCGGGAGAGGCTGCTCTGCGGGGAAGAGCGTGGGCGAACGGCCGGTTGGCAGGGGTGAGTTGACGATGAGCGGCGTGAGCGGCGTGAGCGGCGGGGATGAACGGCCGGTCGGTATCGACGAGTTGCTGGAGCGGGTGCGTGCCGACTACACGCGGGTCGAGCCGCGGGAGGCGTACGAGGCCGCGCAGCGCGGCGAGGCTCTGCTGGTCGACATCCGGTACGCCTCCCTGCGCGAGCGGGACGGGCTGATCCCGGGCGCCCTCGTCGTCGAGCGCAACGAACTCGAATGGCGCCTCGATCCGCAAGGCAGCCATCGCGCCACCGAGGCCACGAGCCACGATCTGCGAGTCGTGGTGATCTGCAACGAGGGCTATGCGTCGAGTCTGGCGGCCGAGTCGCTACGGCGACTGGGGCTGCAACGGGCCACCGATCTCGTCGGTGGGTTCCAGGCGTGGGGGTCGGAGGGGCTTCCGGTGACGTCGGGGGCGGGTGCGGCAGAGGTGGAGGCGTAGAGGCCTTCCGAGGTCTTCGAGGCCTTCGAGGCCTTCGAGGTCTTCGAGGCCTTCGAGGTCTTCGAGGTCTTCGAGGTCTTCGAGGTCTTCGAGGCCAGCGTCCCGCAGAGCAGAGCTCAGGAGAGCTGCTGCGTTGCCTGGCCTCGGCGCCTCTGTCGGCCGGCCCCGCCTCCACTCCGTACCCGGCCCCGAACGCGATGGGCGCCCCCGCGCGTCCACCGTGTCCGGGGCCGGAACCCTGCGGTCACGGCCCTCACCTACTCCCCGGCCCGCTACCGGATTCAGAACCCCTCGTCCCCGAGGAACTCCGTGTCCTCGCCCTCTTCCTCCAGCGCCTGTCGGACGACCCGCAGAGCCATCCCCTCGGGGTAGCCCTTGCGGGCGAGCATGCCCGCGAGGCGGCGCAGGCGTTTGTCGCGGTCGAGGCCGCGCGTGGAGCGGAGCTTGCGGGCGACGAGGTCGCGTGCGGTCGCCTCTTCCTGCTCGGAGTCGAGCTGTGCGACGGCCGCGTCGATCAGCGTGGAGTCGACGCCCTTGGTCCGCAGTTCCTGGGCGAGCGCGCGCCGGGCCAGTCCCCGGCCGTGATGCCGGGACTCCACCCAGGCGTCCGCGAAGGCACTGTCGTTGATGAGACCGACCTCCTCGAACCGCGACAGCACCTCCTCGGCGGCGTCGTCCGGGATCTCCCGCTTGCGCAGGGCGTCCGCGAGTTGCTTGCGCGTGCGCGGGGTCCCGGTGAGCAGACGCAGACAGATCGCCCGCGCCTGCTCCACCGGGTCCCCTGGGGACGACCTCTCCTCGGCCCTCGACGAGGAAGAGGCGTCTCCGTCCTCACCGGACGGCTCCGTGCGGCCGCGCCGTCGGCGCCCGCGTGAGCCGCCCGAGACGCCCGAGCCATCCGAACCCCGAGCCCCGCCACGGCCACGTCGGGAGCCGCCGCGGGGTGCACCGGCGCCGAGCGCCGAGCCGCCCTCCGGCCACGCTTCGCCGTCCATCGCGCCATGGCCGGGCTCATCGCCGTACGTCAGTCCCGGGTCGCCGTCATACGCCAGGCCCGACCCATCGCCGTACCCCCCGTACGACCCGCTCTTGCCGTACGACCCCGTGCCGTCGTTCCCCCCGTCCGCCTCATGGGCCGCGTCCCCTCCGTAGGCGTGGCCGCCCGTCCCGGGGGAGCCTGCGTCGCCGCCTCTCCCCCGCTCATGCGGAGCCTCCGGGTAGGCGGCGTACTCAGCCCAGTCCGTTCGCCGTGTCACTGATCAGCTCTTGGCGGTCGCGGCCTTGGTCTTGGCGGTCTTGGCCGCCGCCGGAGCGGGCACCGTCTTCGCGGCGTCGTCCGGGGTGGCGGAGACCGCGGCGTCCGCGCCCGGCTCGGCGGCCGGCTCCTCCGGACGCACGCCGACGCCCAGCTTCTCCTTGATCTTCTTCTCGATCTCGTTGGCCAGGTCGGGGTTGTCCTTCAGGAAGTTACGGGCGTTCTCCTTGCCCTGGCCGAGCTGGTCGCCCTCGTACGTGTACCAGGCGCCGGCCTTGCGGACGAAGCCGTGCTCCACGCCCATGTCGATCAGACCGCCCTCGCGGCTGATGCCGTGGCCGTAGAGGATGTCGAACTCGGCCTGCTTGAAGGGCGGCGCGACCTTGTTCTTGACGACCTTGCAGCGGGTGCGGTTGCCGACCGCCTCGGTGCCGTCCTTCAGGGTCTCGATGCGGCGGATGTCGATACGCACCGAGGCGTAGAACTTCAGCGCCCGGCCACCGGTCGTGGTCTCCGGCGAGCCGAACATCACGCCGATCTTCTCGCGGAGCTGGTTGATGAAGATCGCGGTGGTCTTGGACTGGTTGAGCGCGCTGGTGATCTTCCGCAGGGCCTGGCTCATCAGACGGGCCTGCAGACCGACGTGGCTGTCGCCCATCTCGCCCTCGATCTCCGCGCGCGGGACGAGCGCCGCGACGGAGTCGATGACGATCAGGTCCAGGGCGCCGGAGCGGACCAGCATGTCCACGATCTCCAGCGCCTGCTCGCCGTTGTCCGGCTGGGACAGGATCAGGTTGTCGATGTCGACGCCGAGCTTCTTCGCGTACTCGGGGTCGAGGGCGTGCTCCGCGTCCACGAAGGCGACCTGGCCGCCGGCCTTCTGGGCATTCGCCACCGCGTGCAGGGTCAGGGTCGTCTTACCGGAGGACTCCGGGCCGTAGACCTCCACGACACGGCCACGCGGCAGGCCGCCGACGCCGAGCGCGACGTCGAGTGCGGTCGACCCGGTGGGGATGACCTCGATGGGCTCGTTCGGCCGCTCGCCCATGCGCATCACGGCGCCCTTGCCGAATTGCCGTTCAATCTGTGCGAGCGCGGCGTCGAGCGCCTTCTCGCGGTCGGTTCCTGCCATGGGTTCCACCCGGTTTGCTTGAGTCGATCGCTTCACGTCAAAGACGCTAACGCCTGCCACTGACAATGCGCCCCGACGCCCGTCCGACCTGTGGATAACTCGGGCACTTCTCTGTCGAAACCGTGGCGAAGTGCCCGCCGGGAGCCTTGCCGGAGCCTCCATAAGAATGGATGTTCGATTTTTGTGTCAAGCGCACCACTCGACACCTACGAGACTGGGTGTCTGTCCTGCGCCAGCCAGCTTCGAGGAGCTCCGCTGTGGTGCCGGGCTAACGCCCGCGCCTTCGTTTCACCCAGCCAATGCCGAAGCAACCGCAGAGAGGAGGAGCGCGCCAAGGGCGACCGTGGCTCCGATGGAAACAACAAAGATCACCCACCACGAACCATCGTCAGACTTCACAGCGCCCCCACTGATCACGAGGACCGGACGAGACGTCGAATCCCCCGAAGCTGGTTGCGCAGGGCCGCAGCCTGCCGAGCCTGGGCCGGGGTATCGGCACACATGACTACTCAACTTCGATGACACGCACTCAAAGTTCGCTGTCACAGGACACTGGGTTCGGGGCCCGACACCGCCCCGGATTCCCGGCCGGCCCACCCGCTCCGAGGCGGACTGCACACCCACTGTCACGACCGCGCTGTCACGGCTGCGGTCACGGCTGCTGTCAGGGTCGCGCTGCCACGACTCCTTATGTCCGCCGTGCCAGTCGTGGCTGCCGTGCCCGTAGTGCCGGTAATGCCCGCCGTGGCCGTCGTCGGCCTCGCCTCAGGTGGAGCTTTCCCCGGAACTCCCCGACTCCGACCTTGGCTTCGTCTTCACCGATCCCGGCCGCCGGTCCCACAGCGCACGCGCGCGCGTGACCAGGCCCCGCCCCGCTCCCCGTCGCCGGTGCCCATGGACCCGGGGGTCGTCCGTGACGTCGTACCGCTTCACATACGCCCCCAGAAACGCCTGCAGCGTGGCGATCGCCGGGATGGCGATCAGCGCGCCCACCGCGCCGAGGAGGGCGGTGCCCGCGACGACCGAGCCGAAGGCGACCGCGGGGTGGATGTCAACGGTCTTCGAAGTCACCTTGGGCTGCAGCACATAGTTCTCGAACTGCTGGTAGACCACGACGAAGATCAGCACCCACAGCGCGTACCAGGGATCGACCGTGAACGCGATCAGCATGGGCAGGGCGCCCGCGAGATACGTGCCGATGGTGGGGATGAACTGCGAGACCAGGCCGACCCACACGGCGAGCACGGGCGCGTACGGCACGTCCAGGCTCGCCAGCAGGATGTAGTGGGCTATGCCCGAGATGAGCGCCATCAGGCCGCGCGAGTAGATGTAGCCACCGGTCTTGTTGACGGCGATCTCCCACGCGCGCAGCACCTCTGCCTGCTTGGCGGGCGGCAGGACGGAGCACAGCGCACGGCGCAGTCGCGGGCCGTCCGCGGCGAAGTAGAAGGAGAACAGTGTGATCATCAGCAGCTGGAAGAGGCCGCCGAGGACCTGAGCGGACACGTCCAGGACACCGGTGGCGCTGTTCTGCACGTAGTTGCGCAGCCAGTCGGAACGGAGCAGGCCCTCCTGGACGTCCACGCGGCGCAGCTCGGTGTTGAAGTGTGCGTTGATCCAGTTGATGACGGAGTCGAGGTAGGCCGGGAAGTCCTCGACGATCTTGATGATCTGGCCCGCGAGCATGGATCCCAGCAGCGTCACGAACCCTGCGGACACGATGATCACGGCGAGGAAGACGATCCCGGTGGCCAGGCCCCGGCGCATGCCGCGGGAGGCCATCCAGCTCACCGCCGGCTCGATGGCCAGGGCCAGGAAGAACGCGATGAGGATGTTGATCAGCAGCCCGGTGAGCTGGTGAAAGGCCCAGCTGCCCAGCTGGAACGCGCCGACGAGTGCCAGTGCGAGCACCATGGCACGCGGGAGCCAACGAGGCATGCGGGCGTCCGGCCCGGCGGCGCCCTCTCCCGGCGGCGGGGTGGGCGGCGTCGTGCCGAACGGGGATCCGTGCTGGGCGAGCTGCCCGGTCTCGTCAGTGCGTGCCACGGTGCAAGTCTCGCCCATGCCACCGACAACTGGCTGCCGTCCTGCGATCTTCGTGACCCGTCAGCGCTTCTCCCCCGGAACGTTCATGACGGCGCAGACCACACGCCACACGTCCTTGGCCTCCCAGCCTGAGTTCAGCGCCTCGTGCACCGTGCGCCCGCCGAGCTCCGCCATCACATGGTCGCGCGCGAAGGTGTCGGCGTACCCCGGACCGAAGTGGGCCGCCATCCGCTCCCAGAAGACCGTCAACCGCATGCGTCCAGTATCCCGCCCCTGAGAGTGGGCCTGTCCCGGGACCGCTTGCCGAGACCGCTTTCCGTCCTACGGTCTGTCGCATGGCCGAAACAGGAGCCCCCCTCCCCCCGACGCCCCCGGCGCACTCTCCGCTCTTCCGCGCCGAGCAGTTCGTCTGGCTCACCGCGCGCGTGCTCGAACAGCGCCTCTTCGCGTACCACTTCCTGAACGGCGCCGCCGACCCGGTGGAGACCGCGCTGGACGCCTACCGCAACGAGGACGGCGGTTACGGCCACGCGCTGGAGCCCGATCTGCGCGGCCCGGTCAGCCAGCCGCTGCACACCGGTCACGCACTGCACATCCTGGACGCCATCGAACGCTGCGGCGGACAGCGCGTGGACCGCGTGTGCCGCTACCTCACCTCGGTCGCCACGCCGGACGGCGCCCTCCCGGCGATCCACCCCAGCCAGCGCGGCTACCCCGCGGCTCCTTTCCTGCCGATCATGGACGACCCGCCCAGCGCGCTCCTGGCCACCGGGCCGGTGGTCGGCCTGCTGCACCGCAACGAGGTGTGGCACGCCTGGCTGTTCCGGGCCACGGACTTCTGCTGGCAGGCGGTCGAGTCCCTGGAGAAGTCCCATCCGTACGAGATCGAGGCCGCCGTGGCCTTCCTGGACTCCGCTCCCGACCGCACGCGCGCGGAGACGGCCGCCGGGCGCCTGGGCCGCCTGGTGCGCGAGCAGCACCTGGCGGTACTGGAGCCGGACAACCTCGACGCGTACCCGGTCCCGGCCGGCTACGCCCCCGGCGAGCACCACTTCCCGCACCACTACGCGAGGACACCGCGCTCCCTCGCGCGCGCGTGGTTCACGGACGACGAGATGAGCCGCTCTCTCGACCACCTGGCGGGCGAGCAGCAGGAGGACGGCGGCTGGCCCGTCGCCTGGCGCCAATGGGCGCCGGGCACCGCCCTGGAGGCCCGCCCCATGGTGACGATCGAGGCGCTGCGCACCCTCAGGGCATACGGCCGCCACATCGGCTGACCCGCCTCACCCGCCCATGGCCCGAACGCCCGCCGTCACCACCACGGCCGCCCCGACGACAACCAGGAACGGGGCCCGCAGGACGAGCGCCACGGCAGCCGCGGCGACTCCGGCCACCCTCGCGTCCAGCACCAGCGCATGCCCGTCGCCGAAGGTCTGCTGAGCCGTGAGGGCGGCAAGGAGGGCGACGGGCAACAGGGCGGCAAGACGCCGGACGAGAGGCTTCTCAAGAGCCCCTGCGGGGACGAGCAGCCCAACCAGCTTGACCACGTAGCAACCGAGAGCGGTGACGCCGATCGCGATCCAGGTGCTCACAGCTCTCCCTCCCGCGCGTCTCCCCTACGACGCCCCTCGGCCCACAGCACGACCGGCGCCGCGAGGGCGGCCACCAGAACAGGCACACCAGCGGGCAGCACAGGCAACAACCCGAGCCCCAGAACCACGGCCAGACCGGCGACGGCACGCTCGGTCGCGGACTTCAGCATCGGCGCGAGCAACGCCAGGAACACGGCGGGCCCGGCCACGTCGAG
This sequence comes from Streptomyces sp. NPDC051738, assembly GCF_044453205.1. Lineage (NCBI taxonomy): Bacteria > Bacillati > Actinomycetota > Actinomycetes > Kitasatosporales > Streptomycetaceae > Streptomyces > Streptomyces sp. NPDC051738. The sequence continues at coordinate 258,188 of NZ_JBITCM010000017.1, forward strand.
CCCCCATGCATCGGTGTCGCCGATGGCCTCGGCCCCCAGCCCACCGAGCAACGTCGTGAGATTCCACAGCACATACAAGCTCAGCCCCGTCACCACGAACCCGATGCGCGCACTGCGCCGCGTGGGCTGCGCCAGCGCGACAGCGGCGGTCTCGTCGATCACCCATTGCGCGGCGAACGGCCGCACCGCGCGCGGGAGGCTGAGCAACTGCGACAGCCGCAGCCCGTAGAACGCGTTGCGCACCCCCAGGAAGAAGGCACCTGCGGCCGCCGTCAACGGGCTGCCACCGGCCGCCAGCGCCCCCACGAGCGCGAACTGCGACGCTCCCGTGAACACCAGCAGGCTGAGCGCACAGGTCTGCAAGAGCGTGAGGCCACTGCCCGCCGACGTCACCCCGAAGGCGAACCCGGACAGCCCGACGGCGACTCCAACGCCCAAGGCGTCCCGTACGACAGCCACGTCGGGCTTGCCTCCGGCGACGCGGGGGTCTGCGAGAGTTCTCTGTTCTGCCACGCCTGCGACGCTACGAAAGCCCCTGTCAGGCGTCTTGTACGTTCTTGCGCTCCCGCTGATAGGCCCCCGGCGGCACGCCGACGATCCTGGTGAAGTGCCGGTTCAGATGCGGCTGGTCGGTGAACCCCACGGCGACGGCAGCATCCGCCGGCGAGCCCCCCGCGTCCAACAGCTGCCGAGCCCGCCGTACCCGCGCATCGGTGAGCCAGGTGTGCGGCGGCATCCCGTACAGATCCCGAAACGCCCGCAGCAGGGCGAACGGCCCGGTACCGAGATCGGAGGCCAGCCTCTCCAGACTCGGCGGCTCGGCCATCCGCTCCTCCAGCACCGCACGCGCGCGTACCGCGATCCGGGCCCCCGCAGTCCGCACCTCCCGCTGCGGCAGAGCCCCGCCGTTCAACCGCAGCAGTCGCGTCACGGCAACGCGAAGCAACGTGTCGGCAGCCAGCGCGTTCCCCTCGTCAGCGGCACGCAGCACCTGATGCACCAGACCCACGGCGTACGGATCATCCAGCACCGGCCTGACGAACCCCGGTGTCCCGCTGATCGAGGTGGTCTCGGCCGCGATCTCCGCCACCACCTCCGGCGACGGATACACGGCCCCGTACTGCCACCCCTCAGGCACCCCCGCCCGCCCGGTATGCGCGGTATCCGGATTGACCAACGCAAGCGCACCGGCCCCCGCGTACTGGTCGGTCCCCCGACAGTGAAACACCTCGACCCCATCCGCGATGGCGGCGATCACAAAGTTCTCATGGGTGTGCCGCACGAACGTCTTCCGGATGTACCGGGCCCGCAGCAGATCGACACCGGGCAACTCGGCGTACTGCCAGTGCCGCGCCCGCTCGCCTGAACCTGCCATGGGTCAATTCTTCGACAGACCACCGAGTGCTGTAGGCCCACGAGCTCGCAGCCGCCAACGGCGGGAAGGGGACGTGCCGGGGGGTCCGCCCGCAGCGGCGGGCGTCAACGCCGAGCAACCCTCTGACCGACCGAGCCGCCCGACCGAGGACGGACACCCCCCGGCGCGGCCCCGCCCCACCCACCGACCGCAGGCGCTACGCGAACCCCCACCGAGGCCGCGCGGGCCGCCGCAGGCATGGACGCGCACCCCGCACCGCCTCACACCGAAGACGTTTCCCCAGCTCAGCCCCATTGTCAGTCCCGGGGTGCAGGATGGACGCATGGTCAGCAACGCACACCGAGCCCTAGCCGGCTTCTCCCCCGCAACCCGCGGTTGGTTCGCGGGCGCCTTCTCCGCGCCCACCGCGGCTCAGGCGGGCGCGTGGCAGGCCATCCGCGAGGGCTCGGACGTGCTGGTGGTCGCCCCCACCGGCTCGGGAAAGACCCTGGCCGCCTTCCTCGCCGCCCTCGACCAGCTCGCCTCCACACCCCCACCGGCCGACCCCAGGAAACGCTGCCGCGTCCTCTACGTCTCCCCGCTCAAGGCCTTGGCCGTAGACGTGGAACGCAACCTCCGCAGCCCCCTGACCGGCATCCGCCAGGAATCCGTACGCCTGGACCTGCCCGAACCCGAGGTAAAGGTGGGCATCCGCTCGGGCGACACCCCCGCCGCAGAGCGCCGAGTCCTGTCCACCCGCCCACCGGACATCCTGATCACCACCCCCGAGTCCCTGTTCCTGATGCTGACGTCGGCCACCCGCGACGCCCTGACCGGCATCGAGACGGTGATCCTGGACGAGGTCCACGCCGTGGCGGGCACCAAGCGCGGCGCCCACCTCGCACTCACCCTGGAGCGGCTGGACGAACTCCTCCCGAAGCCGGCCCGCCGCATCGGCCTCTCGGCCACCGTCCGCCCGGTCGACGAGATCGCCCGCTACCTCTCACCCCGCCGCAAGGTGGAGATCGTCCAGCCGAAGTCGGGCAAGGAGTTCGACCTCTCGGTCGTGGTCCCGGTCGAGGACCTCGGCGAACTCGGCGGCTCCCCAGTCGCCGACGGCAGCGGCAGCAGCGCCGGCGCAGAACGCCCTTCGATCTGGCCGCATGTCGAAGAGCGCATCGCCGACCTCGTCCAGTCCCACCGCTCCACCATCGTCTTCGCCAACTCCCGCCGCCTCGCGGAGCGCCTCTGCAACCGCCTCAACGAGATCGCCTACGAACGCGCCACCGGCGAACCCCTTGACGAGCACCACGCCCCGGCCCAGCTCATGGGCGGCTCGGGCGCGGCCCAGGGCGCACCCCCGGTCATCGCCCGCGCCCACCACGGCTCGGTCTCCAAGGAACAGCGCGCCCTGGTCGAGGAGGACCTCAAGGCCGGCCGCCTCCCCGCGGTGGTGGCCACGTCCAGCCTCGAACTGGGCATCGACATGGGCGCGGTGGACCTCGTGGTCCAGGTCGAATCCCCGCCCTCGGTCGCCTCCGGCCTCCAGCGCGTCGGCCGCGCGGGACACCAGGTCGGCGCGGTCTCCACGGGCGTGGTGTTCCCGAAGTACCGCGGCGACCTCGTCCAGGCAGCCGTGGTCACCGAACGGATGCGCACCGGCTCCATCGAGTCCCTCAAGGTCCCCGCCAACCCCCTCGACGTCCTCGCCCAGCAGCTCGTCGCCATGACGGCGATGGACACCTGGCAGTTCGACGACCTCCTCACCATGGTCCGCCGGGCCGCGCCCTTCGCCTCCCTCCCCGAATCCGCCTTCACAGCGGTGCTCGACATGCTCGCCGGCCGCTACCCGTCCGACGCCTTCGCGGAGCTTCGCCCACGCGTGGTCTGGGACCGAGTCGCCGGCACGATCACCGGCCGCCCCGGCGCACAGCGCCTCGCGGTCACCTCCGGGGGCACGATCCCGGACCGCGGGCTCTTCGGAGTCTTCCTCGCCGGAGCCGACCCCAAGAAGGGGGGCGGCAGGGTCGGCGAGCTCGACGAGGAGATGGTCTACGAGTCCCGCGTCGGGGACGTCTTCACGCTCGGCACCAGTTCCTGGCGCATCGAGGACATCACGCGCGACCGCGTCCTGGTCTCCCCCGCCCCGGGTGTACCGGGCCGCCTCCCCTTCTGGAAGGGCGACCAGTTGGGCCGCCCGCTGGAACTGGGCCGCGCGGTGGGCGCGTTCCTGCGCGAGGTCGGCTCGCTGCCCAAGGAGGACGCCCGCCTGCGCCTGCTCGCCGCCGGACTGGACACATGGGCGGCCGACAACGTCCTGTCCTACCTGGACGAGCAGCGCCAGGCCTGCGGCCACATCCCGGACGACCGCACGATCGTCGTCGAGCGCTTCCGCGACGAACTCGGCGATTGGCGCGTCGTCGTGCACTCCCCCTTCGGCGCCCAGGTCCACGCCCCCTGGGCCCTCGCCCTCGGCGCGAAGCTCTCCGAGCGGTACGGCATGGACGCGCAGGTCATGCACGCCGACGACGGCATCGTGCTGCGCCTGCCCGACGCCGACCTCATGGGCATGGACCTCCTGGACCAGGAACCGAGGAAGGCGGGCACGGAGTACGACGCCGACCAGGCGCCCGTCGGCGCGGCGGACGTCGTCTTCGACAAGGGCGACGTCGACCAGGTCGTCACCGACCAGGTCGGCGGCTCGGCCCTCTTCGCGTCCCGCTTCCGCGAGTGCGCCGCCCGCGCGCTGCTGCTGCCCCGCCGCAACCCCGGCAAGCGCACCCCACTGTGGCAGCAGCGTCAGCGCGCCGCCCAACTACTGCAGGTGGCCAGTGAGTTCGGCTCGTTCCCGATCGTCCTGGAGGCGGTCCGCGAGTGCCTCCAGGACGTCTTCGACGTCCCAGGCCTGACTGAGCTCATGGGGGACCTTGAGTCCCGCAAGGTGCGCCTCGTCGAGGTCACCACCCCCGAGCCGTCCCCCTTCGCGCGCTCCCTCCTCTTCGGCTACGTCGCCCAGTTCCTGTACGAGGGAGACTCCCCGCTCGCCGAGCGCCGCGCCGCCGCCCTGTCGCTGGACTCGCGGCTGCTGGCCGAGTTGCTCGGCCAGGCGGAGCTGCGCGAGCTGCTCGACGCCGAGGTGCTGACGGAGCTGGAACAAGAGCTCCAGTGGCTCACAGAGGACCGCCGCGTCAAGGACGTCGAAGGCGTCGCGGACGTCCTTCGCCTCCTCGGCCCGCTCACGGACACCGAACTTGCCGAGCGCGGGGCCGAGCCGCACTGGGCCCAGGAGTTGGCCGGCACCCGCCGCGCCATCAAGGTCCGCATCGCCGGCACGGACCACTGGGCGGCGATCGAGGACGCCGGCCGCCTCCGCGACGCGCTCGGCACCGCCCTGCCGGTCGGTATCCCCGAGGCCTTCACCGAGCCGGTCAAGGACCCGCTCGGCGACCTCCTCGCCCGCTATGCCCGCACCCACGGCCCGTTCACGTCGGCCACAGCGGCGGCCCGCTTCGGCCTGGGCCCGGCGATCACGGACGGCGCCCTCCAACGGCTGGCGGCGGGCGGGCGGGTCGTCCAGGGCGAGTTCCACCCGGCGGGCATCGGCCAGGAGTGGTGCGACGCCACGGTCCTGCGCCGCCTGCGCCGCCGCTCCCTCGCAGCCCTGCGCCATGAGCTGGAGCCGGTGCCGCCCACCGCGCTGGCGCAGTTCCTGCCGCAGTGGCAGCACATCGGCAAAGGCCACGGACTGCGCGGCATCGACGGACTCGTGCGCGCCATCGAGCAGTTGCAAGGCGCGTCCGTGCCCGCGTCCGCCCTGGAAAAGCTCGTCCTGCCGTCCCGCGTCGCGAACTACACCCCCGCGATGCTCGACGAACTCACCTCAGCCGGCGAGGTCGTCTGGGCCGGAGCCGGCTCGCTCCCCGGCAAGGACGGCTGGGTCTCCCTCTACATGGCGGAGGCGGCCCCCCTGCTCCTGCCGCAACCTCACCCCCTGGAGCCGACGGCACTGCACCAGTCCGTCCTGGACGCCCTGTCCGGCGGCTACGGCCTGTTCTTCCGCCAGATCGCCGACCAGATCCGCGCCACCACCCACCCCGACGTCACCGACCCCCAACTCGCCGACGCTCTCTGGGACTTGGCTTGGTCGGGCCGCCTGACGAACGACACGCTCGCACCCATGCGCTCCCTGCTGGGCTCGGGCCGCACCGCGGGCTCCACGGCCCACCGCGCCAAGCGCACCGTCCCGCGCGGCCGCTACGGCTCCCTCACGTCCGCGGCCCGCCCCGCCTCCCGCACCGGCCCGCCCACCGTCGCCGGCCGCTGGGCCCTGCTCCCGGCGCACGAAGCCGACCCGACCGTGCGCGCCCACGCCCTGGCCCGCACACTCCTCGACCGGCACGGCGTCGTGACCAGGGGTGCGGTCACCGCGGAGGGCGTCGAGGGCGGCTTCTCAGCGACGTATCGCATCCTGTCCGCCTTCGAGGAGAGCGGTCAGGCCCGCCGCGGCTACGTGGTCGAAGGGCTCGGCGCCGCCCAGTTCGCGATGGACGGCGCGGTGGACCGCCTCCGCGCGGTCGCCAACGCCCGCGAACGCGGCGACGCCCTGCCCGGCCCGAGCACCCCCGACACGTACGACGCTCCCGGCCCTGACGGCTCCCACGGTTCCGACAGCCTCGGCACCGCCGACGACTTCGGCGCTTCCGATGACTCCACCCTCTCCGCCCCTGCCCAAGGCAACGCCCTCAGGTACGACGCCCCGGACAGCGCCTCTCCGTACAACACCCCTGAGAGCGCGACCTCGTACGACATCCCCGACCTCGACCACGACTTCCTGGACGCCCACCTCGGCCCCGGCGACTACGTCTCACCCCGCGACCTCACCCCCCAGACCGGCCGACGCACCCCGCAAAGCCCCGCTTGGCACAACGGCGGTACACCGTACGGATCCGGCCCCGGCTTCGCCCCCCGCCACGGCCGCCCCGGCGCCGACACCCGAGCCGTCGTCCTCGCCGCCGCCGACCCGGCGAACGCGTACGGCGCGGCCCTCGCCTGGCCCGAACCCCCCACCGGCGCCGGGCACAAGCCGGGTCGCAAGGCGGGCTCCCTCGTGGTGCTCGTCGACGGCGAGCTGACCCTCTACATGGAGCGCGGCGGCAAGACACTGCTGGCCTGGCCCTCGGCGCTCGACCACGAACCCACCGACGACCCCCGCCTGCACACAGCCGCGGAAGCCCTCGCCGCGGCCGCCCGCGCGGGTTCCCTCGGCACGGTCACGGTGGAACGCGTGAACGGCGCCTCGGCCCTGACCTCCCCCATAGGCGCCCTCCTGGAGGGAGCGGGCTTCATCGCAACACCCCGAGGCCTACGCCTACGCGCCTGACATGCCTGACGCGTCTGCCCCGACCGCAGCCCCCCTCCCCCACCCCGCCAACGCCTACACGCCCCGTCCCCTCCCCCCTCCCCTCTCCTCCCGCCCGTGCCACCCTGGACACATGCCCGAAGGAGACACCGTCTGGCAGACCGCGAGGCGACTGCACACCGCCCTGGCGGGCAGGACGCTGACCCGCACCGACTTCCGGGTACCGAAGTACGCCACGGTCGACCTCACAGGCCGCACCGTCCTGGACGTCACCCCCCGCGGCAAACACCTCCTCACCCGCGTCGAGGGCGGCCTGACGCTCCACTCCCACCTCGGCATGGAAGGCTCCTGGAGGGTCTACACCGACCAGCAGCGCTGGACGGGCGGCCCCGCCCACCAGATCCGCGTGATCCTCACCGCCGCCCCCGCTTCCACCCCCGGTCCCGCCCGCACCGCCATCGGCTACCGCCTCCCCGTCCTCGACCTCCTGCGCACCACCGAGGAAGACCGAGCCGTCGGCCACCTCGGCCCCGACCTGCTGGGCCCGGACTGGAACCCAGACCGCGCCCTCGCCAACCTCCTCGCGGACCCCGCCCGCCCGCTCGGCGAAGCTCTCCTGGACCAGCGCAATCTCGCCGGCATCGGCAATGTCTACAAGAGCGAGCTCTGCTTCCTGCTCCGCGCCACCCCCTGGCTCCCCGTCGGCGCGCTCCCCGCCGAGCACACCGCCCAACTGCCCGTACTCGCCAAGAAGCTCCTGGAGGCCAACCGCGACCGCCCGGTCCGCAGTACGACGGGCCGCCGCGGCCAGGACCTCTTCGTGTACGGCCGTGCCGACCGCCCCTGCCTGCGCTGCGGCACCCCGATCCGCGCGGCCGACCAGGGCGATGGCTCCCGCGAGCGCCCCACCTACTGGTGCCCCGACTGCCAGGCGGGCCCGACACCGAGCGCGATACCCAGCCCCACCCCACACCGCAGGACACAGCCCCGTACGACCAATTGACGATCCGTCAGACACCCTCGTACCGTCCCTTCATGGGCGTAAAGGCGTACGACCTCACCGGACGCACCGCATTCGTCACCGGCGCCGCCAGCGGAATCGGGCGCGCCTGCGCCGTTCTGCTCGCCGAGGCCGGCGCCACCGTGCACTGCGCCGACCGTGACGCGCAGGGCCTGCACGACACGACGACCCTGATCAAGGCGAGCGGCGGCACCACCCGCGCCCACCACCTCGACGTCACCGACCGCGAACAGCTCCGTCAGGCCGTCGCCACCTGCGAGCGCCTCGACGTGATGGCCGCGGTCGCCGGGATCATGCACAGTAGCCCGGTCCTGGAGACCCGCGACGAAGACCTCGACCGCGTGCTGAACGTCAACTTCAAGGGTGTTCTGTACGCCTGCCAGGAGGCCGCCCGCGCGATGCTGGCCCAGCACGTCAGGGGCAGCATCATCACCATGGCCTCGGGTGCCGTCGACACCGGCGGCCCCGGCCTGCTCTGCTACGGCGCCGCCAAGGCGGCCGTCGTGCAGCTGACCAAGACGCTGGCGACGGAGACGGGCCCGCACGGCATCCGGGTCAACGCGGTCGCCCCGGGCTGGATCCGCACGCCCATGACCGACCGCCACGACACCACGGCGCAGACACAGACCGAGGCGTTCATGGCCCGGATGTCGCCGCTTGGCCGGGTCGGCGAGCCGGAGGACATCGCGCACGCGGTGCTGCACCTGGCGTCCGACGCCTCGTCCTTCACGACGGGGCAGATCCTGCGTCCGAACGGCGGTGTGGCGATGCCTTGGTAGGCCGCCCTCTCCGCCAGGCCTGCGCCCACCGCCGCGGATCGACGGCGCCCACGGCCCGCGCCTTCGGCACACAGTGCACCGGCAACAGGCTCAGCCCCCACCCTCCGGCGGCGACGGCCGCCTCCAGGGTCCCGGCATCCGGCACGAGCGCGAGCCGCAGCACGGCCCACCACCACAGCGCCCCGAACGCGAGGATCACCCCCCAGCGCGCTATCGGCCGTGCCATCCACCCACCTCCAGCCCGAGGCTAGGCCGCCCGTTCACCCGCCGGGAGGGCGCATCGACGGCACACGGATGCAGCGCGGGCCAACGTCGTCACAGCGCGTCAGGGCGCCGTAAACACCCCTCCACGATGACCTCCGCGCCCCGCGCGAGCAAACGGACCCCGCACGGGCAAACGGACCCCGCACACCCCGGACAGCACGAAACCCCGACCGCACTCCCCCAGATCTCCCTGGAGAAGCCCTGGCCGGGGCCTCACACAACTCCTTTGGCGCGAGGTCAGCCCACGCGCACCGGCGGCACCGTCACGCGGCGACCACGTCCACCGCCTCGGAAGGCGCCTTGATGGTCACCCGTTCCGGTGGCACACCGGTAACCGACACGGAACCCAGCATCGGACGGACCGACGCGGGTACAGGCTCGCTGGGTGTGGCCGCAGCAGACTGTGCCAGCTCGGCGAGGGCGAGTTCGTCGCTCACTTCCCGCATGAGCTCGGACATCCGTACGTCCAGCGCGTCGCAAATCGCGGCGAGCAGCTCGGAGGAAGCCTCCTTCTGCCCCCGCTCCACCTCGGAGAGATAGCCGAGTGAGACTCGGGCGGACGAGGAGACTTCGCGCAGAGTACGGCCCTGGCGCTGGCGCTGCCGACGCAGCACGTCACCCAGCAGGCGACGGAGCAGAATCATCGGTGGCTCCCTCCTCGGACCGCGTAGCCGCATCCTTCACGCCCCACCGTACCGCCTTGCGCCGCGGCCGTGCGGGGAGCGATGTCGTGTTCACTAAGGGCTGCAAACATCAAAACCCCCCGTTCTGTTCCGTATCCTGTGCCCGCTCATTCCCAGTGTGTTCGCTCGCAAGCTCCTTCAGGAGCAGGGCGAGTACGCTCCGTACACTCTCCATACGAATTTCCTCGCGGGCGCCGTTCAACCGCAGGCCCTCCACTTTTCCGCCACCGGCGGAACCGGAACCAGGTCCGAGTGGCCCGTCCACGGCCACGAAGACCGTCCCCACGGGCTGCCCGTCCTGTGTCTCGGGCCCCGCGACACCCGTCGTCGCGACGCCCCAGTCGGCCCCCAGAGCCTTCCGCACTCCGGCCGCCATCTGGGCAGCCACCTGCGGATTCACCGCTCCGTGCTGAGCCAGCAGAGTGGCGTCGACCCCGAGCAGCTCATGCTTGAGCCCGGTGGCGTAGGCGGTCACCGAACCCCGGAACGCCTTGGAGGCTCCAGGGATGGCTGTGATTTCCGCCGCAACCAGTCCGCCCGTGAGCGACTCTGCGACAGCGAGCGTCTCGCCCCTCACTGTGAGTAGTCGCACCACGTCGGTGGCCGGGGAACTCACGCTTCCGTCTCCTCCAACGCGGCCTTGCGCTCGGCGATTCCCTGCCTGCGCAGCACAATGGCTTGTCTCACATAGTCGAGCCCGGTCACCACGGTCAGGACGACCGCCGCGGCCATCACCCACCACCTCAGGGTGGCCAGCCACCCCGTCAGCGCCAGGATGTACATCCCGACGGCCACGCCCTGCGTCAGGGTCTTGAGCTTGCCGCCGCGGCTCGCCGGGATCACGCCGTACCGGATGACGATGAAACGCAGCAGCGTGATCCCAAGTTCCCGGCCGAGGATGATGCCCGTCACCCACCACGGCAGATCGCCCAGTGCGGACAGACAGATCAGCGCCGCCCCCATGATCGCCTTGTCGGCGATCGGGTCGGCGATCTTCCCGAAGTCGGTGACGAGGTTGTACGTCCGCGCCAGATGGCCGTCGAACAGGTCGGTGATCATGGCGATGGCGAAGGCCGCCCAGGCGAGCGAGCGCCACGCCGGGTCGTATCCGCCGTCGGCCAGCATCAGCGCGACGAACGCGGGCACGAGGACCAGCCGGAGCATGGTCAGGAGGTTGGCGATGTTCCAGACGCTGGCCTGGTTGACGGCCGCGGCCGCGATCTTTCCGCCGCGTGGCGCGGACTTGGCACCGCCCGACGCCGCACCGGATTCGGCGCCGCCCGCGTGCGAGGCACCAGCCTTCGAGGCTCCGCCCTTCGGGGCACCGGCCTTGGAGGCACCGGCCTTCGCGCCGCCCGCCTTCGCCCCGCCGCCCTTGGACGAGCCCATCGCACTCGCCTTGCCCGCCGCACCCGCCGGGGAGGAGCCGCCCGCTGCGGACGCCGGAACTCCGGTCATCTGCCGGCCTCCTCACCACACGCGAGCGTGCCCTGCAGCGGCTCGGCCACCAGGTCGACACCTTCCGTGCCGACCACCTTCGCCTCGACCATACGACCGATGCTCAGCCCTTCGCCGCTCGTGAGCAGCACCTGGCCGTCCGTCTCCGGCGCCTGGTGCGCCCCACGGCCGTACGCGCCCTCCGCCGAGTCGTCGGCGTCCACACCCTCGACGAGCACGTGCACGGTCTCCCCGAGGCGCTCCTCGGCCCGCTGCGAGACGAGTTCCTCGGCCAGCCGGGAGACACGTGCCAGCCGCTCGGCGACGACGTCCTCGTCGAGCTTGTTGTCGTACGTCTCGGCCTCCGTGCCCTCCTCGTCGGAGTAGCCGAAGACACCGATGGCGTCCAGCCGCGCGCCGCTCAGGAACCGCTTCAGTTCGGCCAGGTCGGCCTCGGTCTCGCCGGGGAAGCCCACGATGAAGTTGGAGCGCACGCCTGCCTGGGGAGCCTTGCTGCGGATGGTGTCGAGCAGTTCCAGGAAGCGGTCGGTGTCACCGAAGCGGCGCATCGCGCGCAGCACGTCGGGGGCGGAGTGCTGGAACGACAGGTCGAAGTACGGCATGACCTTCGGGGTCGAGGTCAGGACGTCGATCAGCCCGGGCCGCATCTCGGCCGGCTGGAGGTAGCTCACCCGGACGCGCTCGATGCCGTCGACCTCCGACAGCTCCGGCAGGAGGGACTCCAGCAGCCGGATGTCGCCCAGGTCCTTGCCGTACGACGTGTTGTTCTCGGAGACCAGCATGATCTCCTTGACGCCCTGCTCGGCCAGCCACCGCGTCTCGTTCAGCACGTCGCTCGGGCGGCGCGAGATGAAGGAGCCGCGGAAGGACGGGATGGCGCAGAAGGAGCAGCGCCGGTCGCAGCCGGAGGCGAGCTTCACCGAGGCGACCGGGGCGCCGTCGAGACGGCGGCGCAGGGGCGCACGCGGGCCGGAGGCCGGAGCGAGCCCTTCCGGAAGATCGACGGGCCCGTGCCCGGGCAGCGCGACGCCGGCCGCCGACTCCTGCCGCTCGGCCGGACTGATGGGCAGCAGCTTGCGCCGGTCGCGCGGGGTGTGTGCGGCGTGGATGCCGCCGTTCAGGATGGTCTGCAGGCGGTCCGAGATGTTCGTGTAGTCGTCGAACCCGAGCACGCCGTCGGCCTCGGGAAGGGCCTCGGCGAGATCCTTGCCGTACCGCTCGGCCATGCAGCCCACCGCCACGACGGCCTGGGTTCTCCCATGCCCCTTGAGGTCATTGGCCTCCAGGAGGGCGTCGACGGAGTCCTTCTTGGCGGCGTCGACGAAGCCGCACGTGTTGACCACGGCGACATCCGCGTCCGCGGCGTCCTCTACGAGATCCCAGCCGTCCGCCTCCAAACGGCCTGCGAGCTCCTCCGAGTCCACCTCGTTGCGGGCGCAGCCAAGAGTGACGAGTGCGACGGTACGGCGTTCAGGCATGGGCTCAAGACTACTTTGTCTCACTGACACCCCACGTCGACGGGGTTGGCCGATCTTGGCCAACCCCGTCCCCACCTCACCCCTTCAGCCGGTCTTATCCGGCCTGCGGGTCGCCCTTGGTGTACGTGAGGCGCTCCACGGCGCCCGGCTGCCAGTCGTCCTCGATCTTCTTGCCGTTGACGTAGAGGTCGATCGCGCCCGCGTCACCGAGGACGAGATTGATCTTCTCGCTGTCCTGGAAGGTCTTGGAGTCGCCCTGCTTGAGCAGGTCGTCGAAGAGGAGCCGGCCGTTGTGGTCCTTGACACCGACCCAGCTCCGTCCGTCGACGGCGCTGACCTTCACGGTCACCTTGTCCTGGGGGACGGCCGCGATGGCGCTGTCCGACGGTTCCGGCTTGGGGTCCTTGGGCTTGTCGGTCTTCGGGGTGGGCGTGGTCTTGTCGGCCGTCGGCGTCGAGCCGCCCTCGGCGACCGACGACCTGCCGCCCCCGTCGCCGCCCTTGACGGCGGTGAACCCGACGAACCCGATCACCGCGACGATCGCGGCGACCATGGCCGCGGTCCAGTTCGGCCCGCGCCGCTCGGGACGGATGCGCTCCGCCTCGAACAGTGGGGCAGCCGGCGTCGGCGCCGGTCGTCCGCCGTGCGAGGCGTCGTACTGGGCGAGAAGCGGGGCCGGATCGAGGTGGACGGCCTTGGCCAGGGTCCGGATGTGGCCTCGGGCGTACACGTCGCCCCCGCATGGAGCGAAGTTGTCCGTCTCGATGGCTTGCACGATGGCGATGCGGACCCGGGTGGCGCTACTGACGTCGTCGACGGTCAGCCCGGCGTCGATGCGTGCCTGCCGCAGGGCACTGCCGATCGAGGGGCGGGCTTCGTCGGAAACGTCTTCGAACGGACGCTCGTCTTCAGGGGAGTTGCCGATGGACACGGGGGCGCCTTTCGAGCGTTTAAGCCACCTGTGCTGGAGGTTCAGTCTAGGGGGGGTACGAAAGGGTGGGGCAACCGGGCGGTGGGACTTTATACGCCATCAGAATGGCCGGACACGCTGATGGTGGGGTACGAGGTTGTCGCTTCGCTCAACTTGACGTACGTCGACGGGAAACGGTTGCTCAATGATCCCTTACGGGTGAGTCACGATCGGACATCGACCCATCGCCCACCCGTCCGCAAGGCGATCACCCTGTCCCGTTTCCGCCCCGGACTCCCCTTAAGCCTCCCCGCGGATCACGGCGAGCACTCCGTCCAGGTCATCAGGTTTCACAAGAACGTCACGAGCCTTGGAGCCCTCGCTCGGCCCAACGATGCCGCGCGACTCCATGAGGTCCATCAGCCGCCCGGCCTTGGCGAACCCGACGCGCAGCTTGCGCTGGAGCATGGACGTCGACCCGAACTGCGTCGAGACCACCAGTTCGGCCGCCTGGCACAGCAGGTCGAGGTCGTCGCCGATCTCCTCGTCGATCTCCTTCTTCTGCTTGGTGCCCACGGTGACGTCGTCCCGGAAGACGGGCGCCATCTGGTCCTTGCAGTGCTGGACGACGACCGCGACCTCCTCCTCGGTCACGAACGCGCCCTGCATACGCGTGGGCTTGTTGGCGCCCATCGGCAGGAACAGCCCGTCGCCCTTGCCGATCAGCTTCTCGGCACCGGGCTGGTCGAGGATGACGCGCGAGTCCGCGAGCGACGAGGTGGCGAACGCGAGCCTTGAGGGGACGTTCGCCTTGATGAGACCGGTGACGACGTCCACCGACGGCCGCTGCGTGGCGAGCACCAGGTGGATGCCGGCCGCGCGCGCGAGCTGCGTGATGCGCACGATCGAGTCCTCGACGTCGCGCGGGGCGACCATCATCAGGTCGGCGAGCTCGTCGACGATCACGAGCAGATACGGGTAGGGCTGCAGCACCCGCTCGCTGCCCTCGGGCGCCTTCACCTTGCCGCTGCGCACGGCCTCGTTGAAGTCGTCGATGTGCCGGTATCCGTACGCCGCCAGGTCGTCGTACCGAAGATCCATCTCTCGTACGACCCACTGGAGCGCCTCGGCGGCCCGCTTCGGGTTGGTGATGATCGGCGTGATCAGGTGCGGGATGCCCTCGTACGCGGTGAGCTCGACGCGCTTGGGGTCGACAAGGACCATGCGGACGTCCTCAGGCGTCGCGCGCACCATGATCGAAGTGATCAAGCAGTTAATGCAGGACGACTTGCCGGAACCGGTCGCACCGGCAACCAGCACATGCGGCATCTTCGCGAGGTTGGCCATCACATAGCCGCCCTCGACGTCCTTGCCGAGCGCCACGAGCATCGGGTGGTCGTCCTCGGCGGCGGCGGCGAGGCGCAGTACGTCACCGAGGTTGACCATCTCGCGGTCGGTGTTGGGGATCTCGATGCCGACCGCGGACTTGCCGGGGATCGGGCTGATGATCCGCACGTCCGGGCTGGCGACGGCGTACGCGATGTTCTTGGTCAGCGCGGTGATCCGCTCGACCTTCACGGCGGGGCCGAGCTCGACCTCGTAGCGCGTGACCGTCGGCCCGCGCGTGAAGCCGGTGACGCGGGCGTCGACCTTGAACTCGGAGAAGACGGTGGTGAGCGACTCGACGATGGCGTCGTTGGCGGCACTGCGTGACTTGCCCGGGCCACCGCGCTCCAGGAGGTCGAGCGACGGCAGCGAGTAGGTGATGTCGCCGGACAACTGAAGCTGTTCCGCGCGCGGAGGCAGGTCGCGCATCTCGCCGGGCGCGGACTTGGTGAGATCCGGAACCTCGGACTTGGTGAGATCCGGTACGTCGGTCTTGGGGAGCTTCTCCTGCTTGGGCCGCGCGGCCGGCACGGGCGTCGGCACCGGGGTGGTCTCCGCGCGGTCGCCCACGGTCACGCCCTGGGTGAGGTCGGCGACGATCGGCGAGGGCGGCATCCCGTGCATGACGGCGCCGTCGAGTGCGGCGGCGGCAGCCGCGGCGACGTCCACAGCGTCCATGGGACGGTCCATCTCGGGCTGCGGCACCGCGGAGCGCCTCGGGCGGCCACGACGCCGCGAGAGGGCCTCCTGCTCGGCGCTGTCGGGGTCGTACGCCTCGCGCGCCGGACCCCGCTTGCGGCCACGCGCCGCGGGCAGCGCCTCACGCCACTGGTCGTCGTAGCGCTGGTCGTCCTCGCCGAACTCGTCGTTCTCGTCGGGGTCGGGCAGGATGCCGAGCTTCACGCCCAACTGCCGCAGCCGCTGCGGGATGGCGTTGACGGGCGTGGCGGTGACCACAAGCAGCCCGAAGATCGTGAGCAGCACGAGCAGCGGTACGGCGAGGACCTCGCCCATGGTGTACGTCAGCGGAGTCGCCGCGCCCCAGCCGATCAGCCCGCCGGCGTCCCTTATGGCCTGCATGCCGTCGCTGCGGGCGGGCGAGCCGACGGCGAGGTGGACCTGGCCGAGCACGCCGATGACGAGCGCGGACAGGCCGATGACGATACGGCCGTTGGCCTCGGGCTTCTCCGGGTGCCGGATGAACCGCACGGCGATGACCGCGAGCAGGATCGGCACGAGCAGGTCGAGCCGGCCGAAGGCGCCGGTCACGATGATCTCGACGAGGTCGCCGACGGGACCGCGCAGGTTGGACCAGGTACCGGCGGCGACGATCAGCCCGAGGCCGAGGAGCAACAGGGCGATGCCGTCCTTGCGATGGGCGGGGTCGAGGTTCTTCGCGCCCTGCCCTATGCCGCGGAACACCGCGCCGACGGCATGGGCGAGCCCGAGCCAGACTGCGCGCACGAGCCGGTAGATGCCCCCGGTGGGGTTGGGCGCCGGCTTCGGGGGCGCGGCTTTCTTCGCCGCGGCCTTCTTGGCCGGCGCCTTTTTGGCGGGGGCTTTCTTGGCGGCGGCCTTCTTCGCCGGAGCCTTCGCGGAAGCGGCCGCCTTCTTCGCGGGCGGCTTCTTGGCTGCGGAGGAACGTGAGGCCATGGATGTGAGGTTACCGGTGGAGGAGACAGTGGACACGTGTGCCCACAGCTTCACCCGTTCGTGTCGCCCTTGCGGAGGCGGCGAACTGACGCCCGTTCACGGACCCGTCACACACAGGACGATCCGGCGCCGCCTGCCCGCCAACCGGCACCATCGGGACGTCAGTTCTGCGAGGGCACCGAGGACGCGCTCCCGGTGCCCGGCTCCAGCGCGTCCAGCGCCCGGCGCAGCCCGGTGAGTTTGCGTTCGAGATGGGCTGCGGTGGCCACCGCGGCCGCGTCCGCCGACTCGTCGTCCAGCTGCTTGGACAGCGCCTCGGCCTGTTCCTCGACCGCGGCCAGCCGGGCCGACAGCTCGGCGAGCAGGCCCGCCGGCTCCTTCGACTCGGCGCCCGTGTTCTTGCCGCCGCCCTCCAACTGGAGCCGCAGCAGCGCCGCCTGCTCGCGCAGCTGGCAGTTCTTCATGTACAGCTCGACGAACACGGAGACCTTCGCCCGCAGCACCCACGGGTCGAACGGCTTGGAGATGTAGTCCACCGCGCCCGCCGCGTAGCCACGGAAGGTGTGATGCGGGCCGTGGTTGATCGCGGTGAGGAAGATGATCGGGATGTCCCTGGTCCGTTCCCGCCGCTTGATGTGCGCGGCGGTTTCGAAACCGTCCATTCCCGGCATCTGGACGTCCAGCAGAATGACCGCGAAGTCGTCCGTCAGCAGTGCTTTGAGCGCTTCCTCCCCGGACGATGCCCGCACCAGGGTCTGATCGAGCGCAGAGAGGATCGCCTCCAGCGCCAGCAGATTCTCCGGCCGGTCATCGACCAGGAGGATCTTGGCCTTCTGCACCATGGCCCGCCCTCCTCGCCCCGGCAGTGCACCGGGCTCCGCCCCAGGGGACGGCTCCCTTACGCCGCCCGCCCTCGTGCCGGTCATGGTAGCCGCACCCCGCCTGTCGCCACACCCTGTCACCGCGATGTCACTGTGCACGTAGCAGAAACGCAGCAGGAGACCAGAAGGTTCCCCGAATACCGCACTTCTACACGGCCACGAGCACACTGAGTCAGCGACTCCGTGTGAACACTGTTGGTTCCTGTCACTGGTCCCTCATCCACTGATCCATCACCGTCAGCAGATGATCGGGATCGACCGGCTTCGTCACGTAATCGGAAGCGCCCGACTCGATCGCCTTCTCCCGGTCGCCCTTCATCGCCTTGGCGGTCAGCGCGATGATCGGGAGTCCGGCGAACTGCGGCATCCTGCGGATCGCCGTGGTCGTCGCGTACCCGTCCATCTCGGGCATCATGATGTCCATCAGGACGACCGCCACGTCGTCGTGCTGCTCCAGGACCTCGATGCCCTCACGGCCGTTCTCGGCGTACAGCACGGACAGGCCGTGCTGCTCCAGGACGCTGGTCAACGCGAAGACGTTGCGGATGTCGTCGTCGACGATGAGCACCTTCTCGCCGCCGAACCGGATGCCCCGCATCGACTGCGGCGCGGCGTTCTGCTCAGCCGCCGACCACTGCTCCTGCTGCGCGGGCCGCTGCTCCAGCTCGTGCGCCGCCCTGCGACGGCGCCTGAAGAGCGCGGCGGCGCCGTTCTGCGTCTCGCGGTACGACCGCACCTCGGCCGGCGTCTCGATCTCCACCTCGGCCAGCTCCGCGAGGTCGGCCGCGGAGGCCACCAGGTCACCGGCGTCGAGGGGCGGCAGCTGCTGCTGATAGCCGTGCGGAGGCAGTTCGCTGGGATGCAGCGGCAAATACAGCGTGAACGTCGAGCCGCGTCCCGGCTCGCTCTGCGCATGGATCTCGCCGCCCAGCAGCTGCGCGATCTCCCGCGAGATGGACAGCCCCAGCCCCGTACCGCCGTACTTGCGGCTGGTGGTGCCGTCCGCCTGCTTGAACGCCTCGAAGATCACCCGCATCTTGCTGGCCGCGATCCCGATGCCGGTGTCGGTCACGGAGAACGCGATCAGCGGCGCGTCGGCCTCGGTCAGCGAACCGGCCTCCAGCAGCTGCTCCCGGATCTTCTGCGGCACATCCATACCGGAGGGCCGGATGACCAGCTCGACCGAGCCGGAATCGGTGAACTTCACCGCGTTGGACAGCAGGTTGCGCAGCACCTGCAGCAGCCGCTGCTCGTCGGTGTGCAGCGTGGCCGGCAGCTCCGGCGAGACCCGTACGGACAGGTCCAGGCCCTTCTCCGCGGTCAGCGGACGGAAGGTGGCCTCCACGTAGTCGACGAGCTGGACGAGCGCGATACGCGTCGGGGAGACGTCCATCTTGCCCGCCTCGACCTTGGACAGGTCGAGGATGTCGTTGATCAGCTGGAGCAGGTCGGAGCCGGCGCCATGAATGGTCTCGGCGAACTCGACCTGCTTCGGCGAGAGGTTGCCCTCGGCGTTGTCGGCGAGCAGCTTGGCCAGGATCAGCAGCGAGTTGAGCGGCGTACGCAGCTCGTGCGACATGTTGGCGAGGAACTCGCTCTTGTAGCGCATGGAGACCGCGAGCTGCTCGGCGCGCTCCTCCAGGACCTGCCGCGCCTCCTCGATCTCGGTGTTCTTCACCTCGATGTCGCGGTTCTGCTGAGCCAGCAGCTCGGCCTTCTCCTCCAGTTCGGCGTTGGACGCCTGGAGGGCCTTCTGCCGGTTCTCCAACTCGGCCGAGCGCTCACGCAGTTGCTCGGTCAGCTTCTGCGACTGCTTCAGCAGCACCTCGGTCTTGGTGTTGACCGAGATGGTGTTGACGCTGGTCGCGATCATCTCGGCGATCTGGTTGAGGAAGTCCTTCTGGATCTGCGTGAAGGGGGTGAAGGAAGCAAGCTCGATGACGCCGAGCACCTTGCCCTCGAACAGCACCGGAAGGACGATCACTTGCGCGGGAGGCGCCTCGCCGAGCCCGGAGGAGATCTTCAGATAGCCGCTGGGCGCGTTCTCCACGAGGATCGTGCGCTTTTCCTCGGCGGCCGTACCGATGAGCGCCTCACCCGGCCGGAAGGACGTCGGCATGGAACCCATCGAGTAGCCGTACGCCCCGAGCATCCGCAGCTCGTACTGGTCGTCGTTCTCGGCCGCCAGGTCCTTGCCGTCGAGCAGCGGCATGGCGACGAAGAACGCGCCGTGCTGCGCGGTCACCACCGGCGTCAGCTCGCTCATGATCAACGAGGCCACGTCCTGCATGTCGCGGCGGCCCTGCATCAGCGCGGAGATGCGAGCGAGGTTGCCCTTGAGCCAGTCCTGCTCCTTGTTGGCGATCGTGGTGTCGCGCAGGTTGGCGATCATCTTGTTGATGTAGTCCTGCAGTTCCTGGATCTCGCCGGACGCGTCCACGTCGATCTTCAGGTTCAGGTCGCCGCGGGTCACCGCGGTCGCCACGCGCGCGATGGCACGCACCTGCCGAGTAAGGTTTCCTGCCATTTCGTTCACGGACTCGGTGAGGTCGCGCCAGGTGCCGTCCACGTCACGCACGCGTGCCTGACCGCCGAGCTGCCCCTCCGTGCCCACCTCGCGGGCGACTCGGGTGACCTCCTCGGCGAAGCTGGACAGCTGGTCGACCATCGTGTTGATCGTCGTCTTGAGTTCGAGGATCTCGCCGCGAGCGTCAATGTCGATCTTCTTGGTCAGGTCACCCTTGGCGATGGCCGTGGTGACCATGGCGATGTTCCGCACCTGACCGGTCAGGTTGGACGCCATCTGGTTCACGGACTCGGTGAGGTCCTTCCACGTACCGGCCACTCCCGGTACGTGCGCCTGGCCGCCCAGGATGCCGTCCGTGCCCACCTCACGGGCCACCTTGGTGACCTGGTCGGCGAACGAACTCAGCGTCTTCACCATGGTGTTGAAGGTGTCGGCGAGCTGCGCGACCTCGCCGCGCGCCTCGATGGTCACCGTCCGGGTCAGGTCGCCGTTGGCGACGGCCGCGGCAACCTGGGAGATGTTGCGCACCTGCATGGTCAGGTTCTTGGCCATCAGGTTGACGTTGCCGCTGAGGTCCTTCCAGATGCCCGTGATGCCGGGCACGTGCGCCTGGCCGCCCAGGATGCCCTCGGTGCCCACCTCGCGGGCCACCCGGGTCACCTGCTCGGCGAAGCTGGACAGCTGGTCGACCATCGTGTTGACGGTCGTGACGAGTTCGAGGATCTCGCCCTTCGCGTCGACGGTGATCTTCTTGGACAGGTCGCCCTTGGCGACCGCGGTGGTGACCTCGGCGATCTGGCGCACCTGGATGGTCAGGTTGTTCGCCATGAAGTTCACGGACTGGGTGAGGTCCTTCCAGGTGCCGGAGACGCCCTGCACCTCGGCCTGACCGCCGAGCTGGCCCTCCGTACCCACCTCGCGGGCGACCCTGGTGACCTCCTCCGCGAACGACGACAGCTGGTCCACCATCGTGTTCAGCGTGTTCTTGAGCTCCAGGATCTCACCGCGCGCGTCCACGGTGATCTTCTGCGACAGGTCACCGCGAGCCACCGCCGTGGCGACCTGCGCGATGTTGCGCACCTGGGCCGTAAGGTTTCCTGCCATTCCGTTCACGGAGTCGGTCAGGTCCCGCCACACACCGGCGACGCCGGGTACCTGCGCCTGACCGCCGAGGCGGCCCTCGGTGCCCACCTCGCGGGCCACCCGGGTCACCTGGTCGGCGAAGCCGGAGAGCTGGTCGACCATCGTGTTGATGGTGTTCTTGAGCTCCAGGATCTCGCCGCGCGCGTCGACGTCGATCTTCTGCGACAGGTCACCACGGGCCACCGCGGTGGTGACCTGCGCGATGTTGCGCACCTGGGCGGTAAGGTTTCCTGCCATTCCGTTGACGGAGTCGGTGAGCTCCTTCCACGTACCGGCAACGCCCGGTACGACGGCCTGACCGCCCAGCCGGCCCTCCGTGCCCACGTCCCGGGCCATGCGCGTGACCTGGTCGGCGAAGGACGACAGCTGGTCCACCATCGTGTTCACGGTGTTCTTCAGCTGGAGCATCTCACCGGAGACGTCCACGGTGACCTTCTGCGACAGGTCACCGTTGGCCACCGCCGTGGTCACCTGGGCGATGTTCCTCACCTGTCCGGTGAGGTTCCGGAACGCCGTGTTGACGGAGTCCGTCAAGTCCTTCCACGTCCCGGCGGCTCCCGGCACCTGCGCCTGTCCGCCGAGCTCACCCTCGACACCGACCTCACGCGCCACACGCGTGACCTCGGCACCGAAGGACGACAGCTGATCGACCATGCCGTTGACGGTGTTCTTCAACTCGAGCATCTCGCCGGCCACATCGACGGTGACCTTCTGCGACAGGTCACCGTTGGCCACCGCCGTCGTCACCGCCGCGATGTCCCTCACCTGAATGGTGAGGTTCCGGAACACGGTGTTGACGGAATCCGTGAGGTCCTTCCACGTCCCCGCCGCGCCCGGCACGTTCGCCTGACCGCCCAGCCGCCCTTCGGCGCCGACCTCGTTGGCCACGCGCGTGACCTCGTCCGCGAAGATCCGCAGCGTCTCGGTCATCTGGTTGATCGTGTCCGCGAGCTGGGCGACCTCACCGCGCGCCGACACGGTCACCTTCTGCGACAGGTCACCGTTGGCCACCGCCGTCGTCACCTGGGCGATTCCCCGCACCTGGGCGGTCAGGTTGCCGGCCATGAGGTTCACCGAATCGGTGAGGTCCTTCCACACACCGGCCACACCCGGCACCTGCGCCTGACCGCCGAGCTCGCCCTCGGTGCCCACCTCGCGGGCGACTCGCGTCACCTCGGAGGAGAAGGACGACAGCTGGTCCACCATCGTGTTGACGGTGTTCTTCAGCTCCAGCATCTCGCCGGCCACATGAACCGTGACCTTCCGGGACAAGTCACCCTTGGCGACCGCTGTGGTCACCAGCGCGATATCCCGCACCTGCGCCGTCAGCCGGTACGCCATCGTGTTGACGGAATCCGTGAGGTCCTTCCACGAACCCGACATGCCACGCACGCGTGCCTGCCCGCCGAGCTTGCCCTCGGTGCCCACCTCGCTGGCCACGCGCGTGACCTCGTCGGTGAACGTGGACAACTGATCGACAAGGTTGTTTACAGTCCGCCCGACCTTGAGGAACTCGCCCCGCAGGGGATGCCCGGTCCCGTCCGACGCCTGCGTCCGCAACTCCATCCGCGGCGACAGATCGCCCTCGGCCACCGCGGACAGCACCCGGCCGACCTCGGAGACGGGCCGTACGAGGTCGTCGACCAGGGCGTTGGAGTTGTCGACGGCGGCCGCCCAGGAGCCCTCGCAGGCACCCGTCTCCAGCCGCTCCGTGAGCTTGCCCTCCCGCCCGACCATGCGCCGCACACGCGCCAGCTCACCCGTCAGGTGGAGATTGCGGTCGGCCACCTCGTTGAAGACCGCGGCGATCTCGGACATCACGCCGTCGCCGGACACCGTGAGCCGTTTCCGGAAGTTTCCGTCGCGCATCGACACCAGCGCCGTCAGCAGCCGGTTCAGGGCAGCCGTATCCACCGCGGTGGTCCCGCCACGCGTCTTGCGCTCGTTCCTCAGGGACTGTCCGCCTTTCGCGCGCGTCTTAGTGCCCCGCGTCGCTGCGCCAGACTCCACTGTGTCCCTCCCGCAGGGGTCGACCGTTACTGCTGTGCTTGGCTTCTACTTCTGCGCGTACCCGTTACTGCTGGGTATTCCTGCCGGATATACCAGGCCACACCACGTGCTGCTGCCCGCGGTACGCGAATGACACTCAGCCTGACCGGACCTTCACAAGAAGCTTGCCCAGTGTTTCACCCCGGCTGAACCCGGCCATAACAGTTCGGCAGCTTCGCACATCGTCCGCACACCCTCCGGACGGAAACACTGCAGACCGGCATCCTCACGGACCGCGAAGGTAAGTAACCTTGCATGCGGCTGTCCAGCCTCGCCGGTCGCGTCCGGCCTGGGCGGTGGCAGGAGGAGCACGAGCGGGCATCGGAGGGGCAGCCGGACATGACCACCGGACTGATCCCGGGGGGACCAACCCCGGACCGGCCGACGGGCACCCAGGTGCCGCACCAGCGGCGCGACCCGATCGGCCACGAAGCCCTGCACGTCGACAACCGGACGAGGAGTTCTGTGATCACCGCGCGCGCGGCAGCCAGCTTCGATCCCGTCGGGCGATCGGTCGCGAGCGCCCGCTCCTTCGTTCGTGACACACTCCAGGGCTGGGGCTTCGCCGACATCGTCGACGACGCCGTAGTCCTCACCAGTGAATTGGTGACCAACGCCGTCGTGCACGCGGGCACCTCCGCGGACGTCCTGTGTCTGCGCAGTGACGACGGTGTACGGATCGAGGTGGCCGACCGGTATCCGGAGCGCGAGATCCCCCTCCAAGGCTCGCCCGTCAACATGGGCAGTCCCGACCGCGAGGGCGGCCGCGGCCTCCAGCTGTGCGCGGCCCTGGCAAGCCGCTGGGGCGTCGAGTACACGCCGACCCACAAGCAGGTCTGGTTCCAACTCGACCTCCCCGAACGCCCGGTGGGCACCCGCGCGGCAGGCCCGTCCCTGCCCTCCGACCTTCTCCCCCTCGCCGACGGCCGCGTCCGCGTCGCCGTGGTCCAGATCGACCGCAAGGGCGCCGTCTCGTCCTGGAACGAGGACGCGGAGGACCTCTTCGGCTATGCGGCCGAGCAGGTCACCGGCAAGCCCCTGACCGACCTCGCGGCCTGGCCGCACACACCGGGCACCAGCACCGGCATCGCTGAGGCGCTCCAACTCTCCCGCTGGGAGGGCAGCTACGGCATCAGGGGCGCCAACGGCCGCGTCACACCGGTGTACGCCTCACACCTGCGCGTCCGCGACACAGGCGGCGAACCGTCCACGGTCTGCCTCCTGGTCCGCGACCACGAACGCGCCGTCCTGCAGACACCGTTGCGCGTCCCCGCCTCCGACACCGGCGCGACCGGCGACGCCCAGAGCACCGACCCCTTCGAGGTGTTCATCGGCTCCCCGGCCCCGGACGACCTCGACGGCCTCCTCCAGCGCACGGTGGAGCGCGCCCGCGACATGCTCGACGGCGACTCCGCGTTCCTGCTCCTGGCGACCGACGACGAAACGGAGTTGGAGGTCCGCGCCTCGACCGGCCTGCCCTCCGCACGCCAGCGCTTCGCGCGCGTGCCCGTCGAAGCGGGACCCGGCCGCTACGGCTCGGCCCGCATGCCGGCGGTCCACGAGGACCTCACCATGGTCCCCGGCGCCGTACCCCTGCTCAGCGGCACCGGCATGCGCTCGGTCGTCACGGTCCCCCTGAAGGTCGAGGGCCGCCTCACCGGCTCCCTCGGCGTCGCCGCCGAGGCGCCCAACAGATACTCCAACGAAGAGGCGCTGCGCCTCCAGTTCGCCGCCGACCGCATCGCGCTGGCCGTGGAATCGGCCCGTCTGGGTGAACTGGAGCGACTGCGCCGAGGCTCGCTCAGCTTCCTCGTCGAGGCCTCCGACCTGCTCGCCGGCACCCTGGACCGCGACCAGACCCTGGCCCTGATGGCCCAGATGACGGTCCCCACCCTGGCCACCTGGTGCGCGGTCTACACGATCGCCGACCAGGCCTCGGAGCCGTATCTGTCCTACGTCCTGCACGAGGACGAGGAACTCATCGACGGCATCAAATCGTTGCTCTCGAAGATCGCGCCGCCGGACCCGGTCCCCACCCCCGGCGCCCGCGTCTGGTCCGCTCCCGCCCAGTCCGCCCACCAGGCGGCCCTGCGCACCTCCATGCGCAGCCTGGGCCTTGGCGAGCCGATCGGCCGCATCAGCGCGGGCATCGGCCCCACCCTCGCGACGGCATCCGCGGTGGGCGGCGAGACGGTCGTACTGCCCTTGGTGGCCCGCAACCGAGTCATCGGCATGTTGACGCTCGGCAAGCCGACCGACGAACACTTCCGCCAGGAAATCCTGGAGTTGGCGGAGGACCTCTCACGAAGGGCCGCCCTCGCCCTGGACAACGCCCGCCTCTACTCCGAGCGCACAGCCATCAGCCAGTCACTCCAGCGCAGCCTCCTGCCGCCCGAGCTGCCCGAGATCGACGGCGTCGAGGTCGAGGTCATCTACCGCGCGGCCGGCGAGGGCAACGAGGTCGGCGGCGACTTCTACGACCTCTTCCCGATCAGCGACGGCGCCTACGGCTTCGCCATCGGCGACGTCTGCGGTACGGGCCCGAACGCGGCGGCGGTCACCGGCCTTGCCCGGCACGCCCTCCGTCTCCTCGCCCGCGAGGGCCTCAGCGGCCCGGCGGTGCTGGAGCGCCTGAACTCAGCGATCCTCGACGAGGGCGCCCGCAGCCGCTTCCTGACGCTCCTCTACGGCGAGTTGAGGCCGCAGCAGGACGGCAGCGCCGAGCTGAAGGTGGTCTGCGCCGGCCACCCGCTCCCGCTCCGCCTGCGCCAGGACGGCACGGTCGAACCGGCAGCCGAACCCCAGCCGCTCCTCGGCGTCATGGACGACCTGGAGCTCTACGAGCAGACGGTCACCCTCGATCCCGGCGACGTCCTCCTATGCGTCACGGACGGCGTCACCGAACGCCGCGAAGGCAGCCGCATGCTGGGCGACGACGGCCTCACCGACGTCCTCACCACCTGCACCGGCCTCACGGCGGGCGCGGTGGCCGCCCGCATCATGCGCGCGGTCGAACGCTTCGCCTCCGACGCACCGTCAGACGACATGGCGATCCTGGCCATGCGCGTCCCGGGCATCCACAAGGACTGAGGCCAGGATCGGCAAAAGGGCATGAGAAGGGCCCCGCCCGAATGGGCGGGGCCTTCTACGTGGAGCCCCCAAACGGAATCGAACCGTTGACCTTCTCCTTACCATGGAGACGCTCTACCGACTGAGCTATAGGGGCCTGCTACCTTTTGCGAAGTTTCCCTCGCGGCAACGGAATAGATCATACCCCGAACACACCCGCGCTCCAAAACCCGCTCAGAAAGCGGGCTGGAGCAGTCCCCCGAGAGCATTGCAGGCGGACACGATCCGCTGCATGTCCCGCTTGGTCAGCGCGGCGTCAACAGGCAGAGCCAACGTTTCATCAGCGGCCCGCTCGGTCTCCGGCAGGACCACACACCGCCGGAATTCGGGCAGCCGATGCACAGGCGTCTTCACCGGCACCCTGCATTCAACCCCCCTGGCCCGCACGGCCCGGGCAAAAGCGTCACGATCCGGCCGCCCGTTCCCCGGCACACGCACGACATACTGCTGGTAAGTGTGCCCATCACCACCATCGGGCGTGAGTACGCCCTTCAACTTCGCGTCCAGATACGAGGCCCGCTGCCGGCGCTGAGCGATCTCGTCGTACGGAGCCTCGGACTCACCCTGCTCCAACACCAGCAGCCCATGGCGCTGCCCGATCTCGTGCAACCGTGCGATATCCGCCGACCGCCCGAAGCGGTGTACGGCGACGACGGCAGCCGTCCGCGGGGTGACAGCCGCCTCGACGGCGACGGCGTCCAGGCAATAGGTCACCGGGTCTATGTCGGCGAACACCGGCAGCGCCCCGGCCAGGATCACGGCCTCGGCGACTTCGACGTTCCCGAAGGCCGGTACGACAACCTCGTCACCGACTCCGACGCCGGCGGCCCTGAGCATTGCAGCAGTACCCATACGGGGGATGTTGGTTGCGCAACGTGAACTTCAGGTGACGCACAACAAAAAAGGGTTGGACCCAGAACCGAAGTTCCGGGTCCAACCCTACTAAAAGGAGTTCGGCGGCGTCCTACTCTCCCACAGGGTCCCCCCTGCAGTACCATCGGCGCTGTAAGGCTTAGCTTCCGGGTTCGGAATGTAACCGGGCGTTT